>NZ_JBHXNJ010000010.1:135139-258602 GCF_042719655.1 Nocardia sp. NPDC058518 | reverse complement strand
TGCCAGGCACCGCGAGACCCCCTCTACCAGAGCCCCGCCGCGACCCAGCGGCCCCACCCGGCGCCGCCCCCCCCCCCCGCCGGGGTAAGGACCCAGAGGCGGGGGGGGTCCCGCCCCCCCCCCACCAAAAACAGCTGGGCGCGGGGGGGGGCAGCTTTGGCGGGCCCCCCCCGGACGAGTTCATCGGCCGCACCCCTGCCGCGCCCCACCGCGGGCGGCAGCAACGGCTCCGGCTCGACCTCGATTCCGAGGCGAGCCAGCTGCCTGCGCATCTGTTCGACCGGGTCGGCCGAATCGCGGTGGCCGCCGGGGTTCGGCGTGGTCATCGGCTCAGAAGTCGGCGGGTGCGTCGGCCTCGGCGGTCAGTACGGCGCCGATGCCCAGCTTCTCCTTGATCTTCTTCTCGACCTCGTCGCGCACGTCGGTGTTCTCCAGCAGGAACTTGCGGGCGTTCTCCTTGCCCTGGCCCAGCTGGTCGCCCTCGTAGGTGTACCAGGAGCCGGACTTGCGGATGAAGCCGTGCTCGACACCCATGTCGATGAGCGAGCCCTCCTTGGAGATGCCCTGGCCGTAGAGGATGTCGAACTCGGCCTGCTTGAACGGCGGGGCGACCTTGTTCTTGACGACCTTCACACGGGTGCGGTTGCCGACCGCGTCGCTGCCGTCCTTGAGGGTTTCGATGCGGCGCACGTCCAGGCGCACGGAGGCGTAGAACTTCAGCGCCTTACCACCGGTGGTGGTCTCGGGCGAGCCGAACATGACGCCGATCTTCTCGCGCAGCTGGTTGATGAAGATGGCGGTGGTGCCGGAGTTGCTGAGCGCGCCGGTCATCTTGCGCAGTGCCTGGCTCATGAGGCGGGCCTGCAGGCCGACGTGGCTGTCGCCCATCTCGCCTTCGATCTCCGCGCGCGGCACCAGGGCGGCGACGGAGTCGATGACGAGGATGTCGATGGCGCCGGAGCGCACCAGCATGTCGGCGATCTCCAGGGCCTGCTCACCGGTATCGGGCTGGGAGACCAGCAGTGCGTCGGTGTCGACGCCCAGCTTGCGGGCGTAATCGGGGTCGAGGGCGTGCTCGGCGTCGATGAAGGCGGCGACACCGCCCGCGGCCTGGGCGTTGGCGACGGCATGCAGCGCGACAGTGGTCTTACCCGAGGATTCCGGGCCGTAGATCTCCACGACGCGACCCCGCGGCAACCCGCCGATACCGAGCGCGACGTCGAGCGCGATGGAGCCGGTGGGGATGACGGCGATCGGCTGACGGGTCTCTTCACCGAGACGCATGACCGCGCCCTTGCCGAAGCTCTTCTCCACCTGCGCCAGCGCCAGTTCCAGCGCTTTGTCGCGATCGTAGGCCTGCGGTGCCATGATGTGTGCCCCTTCTCGAGGTGAGTGTCTCTCTGGTTGGCGCCCACAGTAGAGGCCGGCACCGACAAGTTCTGGCGCCCAGGTTAGTCGAACACCCATTCGAGTCAAGCGACGCGCCCACCAACACGCGCAGCAGCCGCTCCGACCGGCAATCCGGGAGCGAAACCAGCGGTCAGTGCTGCGGCAGCACCGAGTCGTCGCCCTCGGCGCGTGGCCCGAAGATCCGCCGCTGCGATTGTTCGATGGGCACATCGTTGATGCTGGCCTCACGCCGCGCCATCCGCCCGTCCGGCGCGAACTCCCACTGCTCGTTGCCGTAGCTGCGCCACCACTGCCCCGACTCGTCGTGCCATTCGTACTGGAAGCGCACGGCGATGCGGTTGTCGTGGAAAGCCCACAGATCCTTGCGCAGCACGTAGCCGTTCTCGGCCGACCATTTGCGGGTCAGGAAGTCGACGATCGCGGCATGACCGGTGAAGAACTCGTCGCGGTTGCGCCATACCGAATCCTCGGTATACGCCGCGGCGACCCGTTCGGGGTCCCTGGTGTTCCAGGCATTCTCGGCGGCGAGCACCTTCGCGCGGGCGGTATCGAGGTCGAAGGGTGGCAGCGGTGGTCGCATGGGGAGCAGCCTTTCGGTGTGATCAGGGGTTGTTCGGGGAGAGCTCGGGCGGCCCCCAGCGCACAGGGAGCGCACCGGGGCGTTGCACCACCTGCTCGACGGTGAAATCGACGGCGCACTGCGCACCAGGGGTGAATGCCGCCGCATCCCAGACTAATTCGGCACGGCCGGTGAGCTGGAGCAGCGCACCGGTCGACCAGTCGGCGACGAGCAGCCCGCAGCGGGGTTGCACGGCGAGGTTGCCCAGCGTCATGAACATCGAGTTGCCGCGGTAGTCCGGCCAGCGCAATCCAGTCGGTGAAAGAACCTGCAGGAAGCCGGGATTGCCGCCGCGGTGCGAGGCGTCGGCATGCCCGTCGCCGTCGGCGGTGGCGACGAAGAACGTATCGGCGGCACCGATCATCTCGGCCGCGGCGGTGGTCAGCGCCGTACCGCGCCATACCGGGCCGGGCGCACCGACCGCCGCCACCTCCCGAATCTGCCTGCGCGAGATGTACTTCGGGCAGTTCGCGTAGACCTGCTCGGTGGTGATCCGCAGCCCACCCGCGCGCACCGCCGACATGCCGTTGACGCGCATCCGCCGACGGCGCTGCGGCTGCAGCGCGATCAACCCGACCTCGATCTCACGCGACAGCGCCACCGACAGCGGATCAGCGTCCTCGGGCAGCGTGTCGATGTCGATGCTCGCGTCACCGACCGCGTGAACGAATCCGGCGGGACCGGTGAGCGGACTCGCCCACAGGCGCCCTGCCGGATCGGCGGCGCCGAGCACCACCATCGACTGCTCGGCAAGGAAGGACGCGGCAACCGCCGGAATCCCGGTACGGATCGAGCGGCCGACCCTGGCAGCCGCCTCGGCCTGCCCCATGCGGTGCTGTACGGCCAGCTCGCCGGAGTGAAACATCCTCGCCCTCCTGGTCGACGACGGGAAATTGCCCGCGAGTCAGAAGAATCCGCACGTCGGGGCAGGCCCGGCCGGTGCGGGTGCGGTGTCGGCGCCCAGCGGGGCGAAGACCTCGAGCCGGATGCCATCGGGATCAGCGAAGAAGATGCCACCGGAGGACGCCCCCTCGCCGTGGGCGACCACACCGTCGTGGAAGAACTCCGCATCGACCGCACGCAGTGCCGACTCGACCGCGCGCACCGTGTCGAGGTCGTCGACCTGGAACGACAGGTGATGCAGACCCGGTGTGCTGGTGGAGAATTCGCCGCTGCTCTGGTGCCACAACGTGAGCACCAGCGCACCGCCCCGGCCGAGGAAGGCCCAGCGCCGATCGCCGTCGGCGCCGCTGCCGAGCTGTTCGAAGCCGAGGCCACGGCGGTAGAAGTCGACGGAACGGTCGAGGTCGGCGACGTTGAGTCCGATGTGGCCGGTGGTGAGCACAGGCGCGGCGACGGTGGTCATGGTTTCCTCCTGGAATGCTTAACCGTTTATCCGATGTTCAACAGTTAGAACATAGGATGAGGTCACCCACTTCGTCAACCCTTGAAACATTGATAGACAGTTAGGAGGGTCGTGTTGTTAACCTCGGGCATGCGCGATCCCCGTCCGCACACCGGCGAACCCCCCGCTCTCGACCTGCTCAACACCCGGTGGGCGGGCGCTGAACCCGGCGATCTGCTCGCCGATCTCGACGGGCTGCGCACGTGGCTGGAGCTCATCGGGCTCGCCGATCGGGTACCTGTCGACAACCACGCTCTCACCGCACTGCACACCGCGCGCGATGCCGTGCGCGACGCCGTCACCCGTGCCGATCACGCCGCACTGAACCGGGTTCTCGAGCACGGGCGTATCCGCCGCGAACTCACCGACGAGGGCCCCCGCGACATCCCCGAGGTCGACGACCCGGTGTGGTTACCCGGCTGGCTCGCCGCCGACAATCTGCTCCACCTGATCGCCGAGGCACCGCATCGGATCCGCCAGTGCGCGCACCCCGATTGCGTGTTGTTCTTCTACGACACGTCCAAGAACGGCACCCGGCGCTGGCATTCCATGGCGACCTGCGGCAATCGCACCAAGGCCGCGCGCCACTACGCCAAGACCAGCTGAGCAGCGGTCCTCAGAACAGTTCGTCGAGCAGCCGGTAGTAGTCGAGCTTGGCGCGATCGGGTTCGGTCAAGCCGTAGGCGGTGTAGAACGCCGCGACCGCCGCGGCGCCGAAGTCCCCGGCCAGGTCGCGCTCGGCCAGCGCCAGGTCGTGATAACGGTCACCGGGGCCGAGTGCCGCGACATCGATCAGCAGGCCACCGGTGAGCACATTGCCCGGTGTGAAGTCGCCGTGCGTGACGACGAGATCTTCGGTGGCCGGGCGCCGCTCCCGGAGCCGGGCGAGTATCGCGGCGGGCGAGAGATCACGGTGATCGTCGTCGAAATCCGCGGTGTCGACGAAACCTTCGACCACATGGCGGTGGGCGCGGGCGAGGGTGACATCGAGACCACCGGCGAAGGGGCAGTCCGCCACCGGAAGATCGTGCAGCGACCGCAGGGCACGGCCCATCTGCGCACCGACTTCGGCCGGGTCAGCCTGTCCGGCGAGCGATCCACCCGCATCGGCGAGGACGAGGACGTCCTCGGCGAACGCGACCACCTCCGGCACCGCGATCCCGTTGTCGCGCAACCAGCTCAGCCGCGCGTGTTCGGCCACCGCGCGCGGACCACGCTTGATCCAGTACATGCCCGACCGCACCAGATTCCCGTCACAGCCCTCGTGCTCGTCCGACCACTCCGGCACCGGCCCGAGCAGCTCCTCGATCACCGGCGGCAGCGGCAGCGCCAATTCGTCGAGGTGATCCAAGGCCGCCCGGGTGGACTCGATGAGCTCGGAATCGCCGTCGGCCACGCGCAGCCGCATGGCCTCGTTGAGCAGCCGGCGCGCCTCCTGCGGCCGGTGCTGTTCGGCCAGCGACTTGCCGAGGTGGTGGGTGGCGAAGGACACGAGGTCCGGGTCGTCGAGCACACGGCTGGCGTGCAGAGCCCGGCGGTAGAGGATCTCGGCGTGTCCCGGTTCACCCTGGTACCGGTAGACATCGGCCAGGTTGATCCAGACGGTGACCCGGCGCTGCTCGGTGTCGGCCAGTTCGAGGGCCTGATCGAGCCGGTCGAGGGCCTCGTCGTACCGCCCGAGCAGCATCAACGCGATGCCGAGCCTGCGCAGGCCGGGGAAATCGTTCGGGTCGGCGAGGGCGACCCGAACCGCGAGGGTCTCGGGGTCGACCGGGATCATCCGCAGCCGTTCGTCGAACCGATACGGTCGCGTTTCCGAGTTCTGCGCTGTCACGGCCATTGCCTGATCACCACCGGTTCGGGGGGACGTCGAAGTCGGCACACAGCGCCCGCCAGACGTCGCGTGGGTCGACGCCGCTGTCGATCGCTACCGCGCCCGTGCGCCCCAGCTGGGGTATCACGTGATCGGTCAGCATGGCGTCGGCGCGCGCCACGCCGAACTCGGTGTGCATCAGCTCCTGGAATTCGGTCAATCGCACGTTGCCAAAGATACTCGCGCTGGGCGACAGCCGACAGGGCCCCGCTCAGCCATCTCCACAGCACCCGGCGGCGCCCACGGTGTCCGCGGCGACGGATCACCCCTTCTTCGCGGCGTCGTGACAGACCTGGACCGGGTCCTCGACGTCCGACAGACCGGCGCAGGCGTGGCGAGCCGCTTCGGCGTAGGCGGGGTCGTCGAGTACCTTGCGCACCGCGGCGCCGACGGCCTCGGGCGTGAGCGGCCGCACGAGCACCGAACTTCCCTGCCGCACCGCGCGATTGGCGAGCTCCCACTGGTCACCGCCGCCGGGGACGGTCACCACCGGCACGCCTGCGGCCAGGGATTTCGCCAGCAGGCCGTGCCCGCCGCCCCCGACGACGACCGCGGCGTGGGTGAGCAGTTCGTCCTGGCGGCCCAGGCCCGCGGTAGCCCAGTCGGGCAGGTCCGCGGGTGGGGTGTCCAGGGTCGAGATGGCCACACGCACACCGAGTTCGGCCAGGCCGGACACGACCACGTCGACCATGTCGGCGACGCCGGTGTGCGCGGTCGAGGGCGCCACCATCACCAGCGGGGCGTCGCCGGGGGGCAGCGGGAGGACAGCGTCGGTGGGTTCCCACAGCAGCGGTCCGACGACGTGGGTGTCGGCGGGCCAGTCGGGGCGGTCCATCTCCAGCGCGGGCAGGGTGGCGACCAGGCGCGCGGTGGGACCGGGGTCCTCGGCGGGCAGGCCGATGGTCTCGCGGGCCGCGGAGCGCTGACGGTGACCGTTGCGGACCGCGCGCGCGGTCATCGTGCGCAGGACACCATCGCGCATGCGGCCACGCACACCCTCCCCCGGTGCCAGGCCACTACCGATCGGCGGCAGGGCTTTCGACGGCAGGTAGAGCGGGTGCGGTGACAATTCGACCCATGGCAACCCCAGCCGCTCGGCCGCCATCCCGCCACCCGCGGTGAGAATGTCGGAGACGATCAGGTCCGGCAGCATCGCGCTGAGTTCGGGCAGGTTCTCGGTGGCGATATGAGCGGCGCGATCGTGGATTCGGGCACCCGCGTCGGCGTCGTCGTCGGTGGGGCGCGGCGCGAGCCCCTTGAGCTTGCGCACGCTGATCCCCGCCGAGCGTGCCTTGTCCAGCCATCTCGGCCCGGTGAACAACACGGGCTCGTCCCCCGCGGCCAGCAATCGCAGACACAACGCGATCGCGGGAAACGCATGCCCTGGATCGGGCCCGGCCACCACAGCTATTCGCATTCGCCCACCCTGCCATATCCCCAGGCCGCGCCTACCTCGGACGAGGCGAACCCACGATTTCTGCGATACGTTGACCGACGCATCACCCAGCACCGAGCGAAACCGGAGCGAGCACGTGCGTCCCCCGAGCATCGACACCGTCGACGACCTGTTCGCGCTACTCGAGCGGTGCGCCGACGCCTGGGACACCGCGGACCGCACCGGCGACCCTGTCGACATCCTCGATCACGATCGCCAGTGCGCGCAGTTGCTGCGCCGCGACTTCCCCGATGACGAAGAACTCCAGGTGGCGGGCCTGCTGCACGACATCGGCCACGTGCTGTTCCCCGGCGACGACGCGGGCCACGGCAGGCACGGCGCCGAGGCGGTGCGCGGACTGCTCGGCAGCCGGGTGGCCCGCCTGATCGAACTGCACGTCACCGCGAAACGTTTTCTGGTGGCAACGGATTCAGCACACGCGGCCGCACTGTCGGCGTCGAGTCAGCGCACACTCACCGCGCAAGGCGGGCCGATGACACCCGCCGAGGCCGATTCCTTCCGCGCGGACCCCGACTTCACCGCCGCCTCGGCGCTGCGCAGGGCTGATGACGCGGGCAAGGTGGTCGGCCTACGAGTCGCGCCACTGCAGGAGTGGCGACCGCTGGTCGAACGTGTCGCGGCCCGAGGGCTCTGACACCGGCACCCGCCGATCAGCCGCCGAAGGTGAACAGTTCGAAGCCGACAGCGTGCTCGGCGGGGAACCCTTCCTTCGGACCCGTTGCGAACGTGACGATTTCGCGCACCTGCTCCGCCACCGGCACCGGGCTCAGCACCTGCAGATACCGCCGATGCGCCGACAGCGATGCGCGTGCCTGCTCCAGATGCGCGCCCACATCGACGGCGTGGGTGGCGACCGGACCCACGACGGCCGCCCAGCGCGCCGACCACGGCGGCAGGTCGGCGAGTTCGGGGAAAATCCATTCGTTGCCCGCGTCGGAGATCGCGTCCATCGCCGATCGGCCGACAGCCCGGTGATCGGCGCTGTTGACCATCCCCGGTGCCCAGGTGTCGCCGAAGTTGAACAGCACCACCATCTCCGGGCGATGCCTGCGCAGCGCGGCGGCCAGTTCGCGGCGCAGGGGGAGACCTTCCTCGATGCGGCCGTCGGGATGGTCGAGGAATTCGACCGTGTGCACGCCGACTTCGCGGGCGCCGGAGATCTCCTCGATCTCCCGCAACGGCGCGGCCTGCGCGGGCGGCATCCCGGCGATCCCCGCCTCACCGCGCGTGACGAGCAGATAGCGAATGTCCTTGCCCTGCCCCGTCCATCGCGCCACCGCCGCCGCGGCGCCGTATTCGATGTCGTCGGGGTGCGCGACGATCACAAGTCCGCGCTGCCAGTCCTCGGGTAGCTGTTCCACCCCGCCATGCTAACCAGAGACGGCTAACTGATCGGGGTCTTGTCGCTGCCCGAGATCGCCTTGTACAGCAGGTACAGGCCGGTACCGATCGCCCCGATCACCAGGATGGGCATCAGCGCCTCGATCAGCGCGCCGAGAATCCAGAACGCGATCACCGCGACCACGACGATGCCGATGACTTTCAGAACCATGATGTGACTCCTCGCCAGCTCTACGACCGCTGTCCAGCGATCCGATATCTCGATGCTCCCACCCCGCGAGCTATAGATCACCAGGTCAGCACCGATATCCGGGTGTAGATCAGGGTTCACCCCGAGACCGGCACGGGGTCGGGTACCGGGCTACCGTGATCGGCATGGATTACTTGGCGTTGCTCTGCGCGAAGCTCACCGCCTTCGGTGAGCTCATCACTCCCGACACCGATCTCGCCGCGCCGGTGCCATCCTGCGGCGACTGGGTGTTCTACGACCTCGTCGACCATGTCGGGCGCGGCAATCTGTGGGTGGTCACCGCGGTGGCCGAGCTGCGCGGCGATTTCGAGGGCGAGCCGGCGCCGAAAGATCCCGCCGCCCTGCGGGAGTGGTACGAGTCGACCGCCGACGCCATGGTGACGTCGCTGTCCGCGGACGAGGACCAGGAGGCGTGGACCTTCACCCGGTCCATGCCTCGCACTGTCGGTTTCTGGCGCCGCCGCCGCGCCCACGAGACGCTCATGCACCTGTGGGACGGTCAGAACGCCCTCGGCAAGGCCGACCCGTTCGACCCCGATCTCGCGGTCGACGGCATCGACGAGGTCTTCGAGCTGTTCGCGCCCCGGATGATCCATCGCGGCCTCGCGGTCGAACCCGAGGTGGCGCTGCGGCTGCGGGCCACCGACACCGGCGGCAGCTGGACCTACGGTCCGGGCGAGTCCGTCGCCGACCTGGCGGGCACCGCATCGGACCTGCTCCTGGCCCTGTGGGCCCGCAAATCCGGCGACGACCCGGAGTTCACCTGGGACGGCGACCGCGCGGCGGGCGAGCGAGTGCTGGCCGGACCGCTCGTTCCATAGGCAAACGACTGACGACGAACCGGACAAGCGCCCATAATCGGGGCTCACCGCGCGTAGGAGGACTTCTCATGGAACCCATCGTCACGACCACGAGCGGCGCGATCCGCGGCCACACCGAGGCCGGGGTCACCCGCTTTCTCGGGGTGCCGTACGCGGCGGCGCCGGTCGGGCCGAAACGTTTCCAGCTCCCCGAACCCGCCCCGGCCTGGGCGGGCGTACGAGACGCGACCGAAATGGGCGCCACCTGCGCACAGACGCCGTATCCCGCGTATGCCGACGCGCTGATCGGCAGCGACCACATTCCCGGCGACGAGTATCTCAATGTGAACGTGTGGACGCCCGATCCCAGCGCCACCGGGCTGCCGGTGCTGGTGTGGATTCACGGTGGCGCGTTCACCCGAGGGTGCAACGCGAAGCCGATCTACGACGGGACCGCGTTCGCCCGCGACGGCGTGATCATGGTGGGGATCAACTACCGCCTCGGGGTGTCGGGCTTCGCCGTGCTCGAAGGCGCACCGTCGAATCGCGGTCTGCACGACCAGATCTTCGCGCTCCGGTGGGTGCGCGAGAACATCGCCGCCTTCGGTGGCGATCCCGGCAATGTGACGATTTTCGGCGAGTCCGCGGGCGCGATGAGTGTGGCGGCCCTGATCGCCGCGCCGCAGACGGCCGGGCTGTTCCACCGGGCGATCATGCAGAGTGGCAACGGCGCCGTCGCCGCCGATGCCGAAGACGCGCGCAAAGTGTCCGCCGCACTGGCCGCCGAGCTCGGAATCTCACCTACCGCCGAAGATTTCGGCGCACTCGGCCCGGACGAGTTGCGTGCCGCGCAGAACGCCGTCGCGCTGGCCGTGATGACCGACCCCGATCCGCAGCGTTGGGGTCCGTCGATCATCCAGCTGGGCGGGGGCATCATGAGCATGTTCCCGGTCGTCGACGACGACATCGTCGAGGGCACGCCGACCGAGGTCCTGCGCGCTCACCCCGACCGCGCGGTACCCCTCATCGCGGGCACCACGGCCGACGAGTTCCGCTTCTTCACCGTCCCCGCGGGCCTCGCCGCCGCCATCACCGCCGACACTCTCCCCTTCGTCCTCACCCGCTACGGCATCGATCCCGAAGTCGCGCAGACATATTCGACCGAGCGCCCCGACGCCACCCCCGCAGAGATCTTCAACGCCATCCTCACCGACTTGAGCTTCCGCGCGGGCACCTACGACTTCGCCGAGGCCAACGCCGTCACCGCCCCCACCAACGTCTACGAATTCGCCTGGCCCACCGATCTTCCCAGCCTCGGCGCCTGCCACGTGCTGGAAATCCCGTTCGTCTTCGACACCATCGATGACGCCCACACCCTCACCGGGCCCACCCCACCACAGTCCCTCGCCGATGAAATCCACGCTGCCTGGGTCGCTTTCGCCACCAACGGCACCCCCGGCTGGCCCCTCTTCACGTCCGACGAGAAGACCGTCCGGATCTTCGACGCCCCGGGCTCTGCCACCGTCACCGATCCTCGCCCCACAGAACTCGCGGCCCTGCGCAAGGCCATCGCCTCGGTCTGATCTCCGGTCGGCACGCCGTGTCTCGGACCGGTGTGTCGACCGCAAGCCGCGGCGGCTCGAGGAGCTCTAGCGGACGGAATCCGTTCCGCCGGCGAACAAGTCTGTGCCCTGGTCGGCCATTTCGGTCAGGGCCTGGGCCCAGCCGTCGAGGCGGTCGGCGGCTTCACGCAGGTCGGCGACGATGCCGTTGAACTGGTAGGCCAGGACCGAGTCCTCGGGGACCGCCAGGATGCGGGCCGCGGCGGCGACCAGCTGTTCGTATTCGACCACGCCGGTTTCCAGGCGGGTGAGCACGCCGAGGACCGTGGTTTTCAAGGCCGCGACGGTGTCGGGGTTGGCTCGGCCGACGGTGTCGGCGGCCTGTTCCATCGCGACCACGTCGGCGGCGAGCGCGTGCAGGGCGGCCGCACCGGAGCGGGCCGTCTCGAGCAGGTCGCGCAGTTCGTCTTCGGGGAGACGGCGGGTGCGCGCGATCTGGGCACCGAGGTCGTAGAGCGCCCGTTCGGCGCGGATCAGGCGCTGGATGGGAGCGCGCGCGGCCGATCGCAGGCCGGGCGATTTGCGGGCGACGAACGCCGCCTGGGGCAGGGGTTTGCCGCGCAATTCCAGATAGCGGCGGGCGGTGAGCGCGGTTCCGGTGACGAACGCGACGGCGCCACCGCCGATCACCATGACCGCCCAGGCGGGCGCCGAGATCACGGCCAGCCCGACCGCGCCGACCGTGGTGATGCCGGAAACGGTGCCCAGCTGGAAGCTGCGCCTGCGCACCCGGCGCCGACGGCGCAGCTCACGTTCACGCGGGTCGGCCCAGCGCCGTACCGCGA
Organism: Nocardia sp. NPDC058518; assembly: GCF_042719655.1. Classification (NCBI taxonomy): domain Bacteria; kingdom Bacillati; phylum Actinomycetota; class Actinomycetes; order Mycobacteriales; family Nocardiaceae; genus Nocardia; species Nocardia sp. NPDC058518. The sequence goes on along the minus strand of NZ_JBHXNJ010000010.1, from coordinate 247,041 downwards.
CCATGGCCTGCTCGCCGACCCCGCGCAGGGTCGCGGGCACCGAGCCTGTCATCGCGGCCTGCGCGAGCGCCGCCGGATCCACGATCTCGGCACGTTCGCGCCGCATTTTCCCGCTCATCGCCTGTCCTTCCCCCGGGTGCCGGTCGTCGCGGAAACCGTTGATGGCGCGGCCACCGGGCGTCACCGCCGGGTTTCCGCGCCCTCGCCGGACTCCACGTACTGCTTACTGCTGAGCCGCTTGGCCCTTGTTGATATTCGGCGCCGGTGCGGCCTGTGGCTGCGCCGGGTCGATCGCCGCGTTGTTGTTGCCCGTGGGCAACGCGTCACCACGCATCGAGGCGCGGATCTGCTCGAGCTTGCTGTGCCCGGCCATCTGGACGCTGGCCTGCTGCACCTCCATCATGCGACCCTGCACCGTGTTCTGCGCCAGCTCGGCCGAACCGAGCGCGTTGGCGTAGCGGCGCTCGATCTTGTCGCGCACGGCGTCCAGGCTGGGCGTGGAGCCCGGCGCGGACAGGGTGGAGTCCATCTGCTGCAGCGAAGCCGAGACCTGCTCCTGCATCTTGGCCTGCTCGAGCTGGCTGAGCAGCTTGGTGCGCTCGGCGACCTTCTGCTGCAACATCATCGCGTTCTGCTCGACCGCCTTCTTGGCCTGTGCGGCGGCCTGCAGGGACTGATCGTGCAACACCTTGAGGTCCTCCACCGACTGCTCGGCGGTGACCAGCTGGGCGGCGAACGCCTCGGCGGCGTTGGTGTACTGGATCGCCTTCTCGGTGTCGCCCGCCGCCTGCGCCTGATCGGCCAGGGTGACGGCCTGACGGGCGTTGGCGTTGAGCTTCTCGACCTCGTCGAGCTGACGGTTCAGCTTCATCTCCAGCTGACGCTGGTTACCGATCACCGACGCCGCCTGCTGCGACAGCGCCTGGTGCTGACGCTGCGCCTCCTCGATAGCCTGCTGAATCTGGACCTTCGGATCCGCATGCTCTTCGATCTTGGAGTCGAAGAGGGCCATCATGTACTTCCAGGCCTTCACGAACGGATTAGCCATCGATTGATCCCGCCTCCATCTGTGCGTCGCTCGTGCGACTGGTGGTACGCGACCGTCACGCACCAGATACGTGCTTATCCTTCACCATGCGGCACCCGAACCGGAATGACCGGACCGATCGACGCCTGATGAGAATCTATCCGTTCTCATCAGCGGTGTGCAGCGTCTCGCGCGCCGGGCGCAGGGTTCGCCGCGTCACATTCCCTTCACCAGTACCAGCATCTCGGCCCTCGGGGCCGGGATGACGATGCGGGTGTCTTCGGCGATGCCGATGCGCGCGCCCTGCTCGGCCGCCGCGCTCGCGGAGGCGGATGCCTCGCCCGCGGCCGGTTCGGGCAGAGTCGCAGGCTCGGCTTCGGTCGGCTCGCGCTCGGCGGCGGGGCCGGTCAGCGCGGGTTCGCGCGGCGCGGAGCCGTCGGCGCCCGCCATCAGGGTGCTCACGTCCCACAGCACGCGCGAGAGCGGCACGTCGAGTGCCTCGCAGATGCTGGCGAGCAGTTCACTGGAGGCTTCCTTACGGCCGCGCTCCACTTCCGACAGATAGCCGAGGCTCACGCGCGCCGAGGTCGACACCTCGCGCAGCGTTCGATGCTGGGCGAGACGCGCACGCCGCAGACTGTCCCCGATTGCCTCCCGCAGCAGCGTCATCTCGTTCTCCTCCACCTCGTGTCACCGCCGTAGCGGTGCTCACCTCTTTCTGGCACAACGTCGAGCATGGACCGGTGGTTCCCGAACCCGGCTACTTCACACTGACACAGCGCAGCAACTCCCGCACCGCACTGTGCACCGCACCGAGTCTGATCGTCCACCGGTCACCGTGCAGTTTCAACCGGACCACTTCGCTGTGACGTGGACCGGCCAACCCGAGGTATACCGTGCCGACGGGATGCCCGTCCTGGGAATCGGGTCCGGCGACCCCGGTCAATCCCACGCCCCAGTCCGCGCCACACTGCTGCCGCGCCCCCACGGCGAGCTGTTCGGCGGTCGAGGCGGCGACCGGTCCGTCGGTGCGAAGGAGGTCGTCTTCGACGCAGGCCAGACGGCTCTTGAGGTCGGTGGCGTAGACGATCAACCCACCCCGCAGCACCGCGCTCGCACCGGGGACCCCCGCCACGGTGGCAGCCAGCAGACCCGCGGTGAGCGATTCGGCCGTGGCGACGGTCTGACCCGCCGCGTTCAGGGCCCTGACCAGTTCGGCGACCGGCGCACCGTCGACGAGCGGATCGCTCACGAGCGCGACCGTCCACCCGCCAGCCACACTCTGGCCGCCTGCCCCACGTAGTCCAGGCCGGTGACCACCGTCAGCGCCACGGCCAGGTACATCAGCCACATGCCCGCGGTGGCGAAGACACCCGAGAGCGGCAGCACCAGCAGCGCGATCGCCACGGACTGCACCAGCGTCTTCAGCTTGCCGCCGCGCCCCGCCGGGATCACCCCGCGCCGCACGACCACCAGCCGCAGCAGCGTGATGCCGATTTCGCGGCCGCAGATGACCAAGGTGATCCACCACGGCAGATCGCCGAGCACCGACAGCCCGATCAGCGCCGCTCCGATCAGCGCCTTGTCCGCGATGGGGTCGGCGAGCTTCCCGAAATCGGTGACCAGCCCGTATTTGCGGGCCAGTTGCCCGTCGAAGCGGTCGGTGATCGCGGCCACCCCGAAGACCGCCGCGGCGATGACCCGCCAGCGGGTGTCGTGCCCGCCCTCGGCGAACAGTGCCAGCACGAACAGGGGCACCAGCACGATGCGCGCGATTGTCAGCACATTGGCGATATTGAGCAGGGGAACCTGGGTCTCCGGCACCGGGTGCATCGGTGTCGGCGCACTCGACCCACGATCGATCTCTTCGGGTCGCACGCTCATCCTGTGTCTCTCCGGCATGCTCGGACGGCCTACGTGGTGACGCTTCGCAACCGCCTCCGGCCGCTGACCGCTCATGCCCTGCCCTCTCGGCACTCACCGGCACTGCGCCGAAATCCAACGGTTTCGCGAGCTGTTTGCCCGCACGATCGGTGCCACCCGATCCGGTCGTCGAGCCCGGCGCGATGCGAGGAGCGGAACGACAGGATGTGCGGCACATGTTCAGACTATCGGTAACCCGGCCGACTACTGTGCACCCATGACCTCACGGGGACCCTCGAGTAGTCCGACCAGCGACGCGCATGTTGTCGCGCCCACTGTGGCGCCTGTTTCCGGCGTGGTCGTGCGACGAGCGAGAACCTCCGATGTCCCCGAGATCAAGCGCCTGGTCGACGAGTACGCCGGCCGCATCCTGCTGGAGAAGAACCTGGTCACGCTGTACGAATCGGTGCAGGAGTTCTGGGTCGCCGAGCTCGACGGACAGGTCGTCGGCTGCGGTGCGCTGCACGTGCTGTGGGCCGATCTGGGCGAAGTACGCACTGTCGCGGTGGATCCCGTCGTCAAGGGCCGCGGAGTCGGCGGCGCGGTGGTCGAGCATCTGGTCACCGTCGCCCGCGAACTGCAGTTGCAGCGCGTGTTCGTGCTGACCTTCGAGGTGGACTTCTTCGGCAGGCACGGGTTCGTCGAGATCGACGGCACGCCCGTCACCGCCGAGGTGTACGCGGAGATGTGCCGCTCCTACGACACCGGTGTCGCCGAATTCCTCGATCTCAGCTTCGTCAAGCCGAACACCCTCGGCAACACCCGCATGCTGCTGACCCTGTAGAAACTCCATCGCCAGAAAGTGATCGACTGTGCCGATCTTCGCTGTCCACTACACCTACTCCGAGTCCACCGCGGCCGACCGCGCGACCAACCGGCCCGAGCACCGCGGCTGGCTGAACGCTCTCGTCGACGCGGGCACAGTGCTCAGTAGCGGCCCCTACCCCGACGGTTCGGGGGCGCTGCTGCTGTTCCGCGCCGAGGACGCGCCCTCGCTGACCGAACTGCTCGGCAACGACCCGTTCGCGAAGCTGGACCTGATCGACGCCGTCCGCGTGGTCGAGTGGTTGCCGGTGATGGGCGCCTTCGCCGAGTAGCGCGGCCCGGAGACAGAGCTGCCCGGAACCCTTGGAGTTCCGGGCAGCGTCGTCCGCGGTGGTGTCAGGCTTTGTCGGTGTTACGGGTGCGCAGCAGGCTCGCCACCGTCGCGATGACCAGAATGCCGATGATCACGCTCAGCGAGAACGCCGTGGAGATCTCCGGCACGCTCACGTGCTCACCACCGTTGATGAACCCCAGCGTGTTCTCGTGCAGCGCGTGCAGCACCAGCTTGACGCCGATGAACGCCAGGATCGCGGCCAGACCGTAGGACAGGTACACCAGGCGGTCGAGCAGCCCACCGATGAGGAAGTACAGCTGGCGCAGGCCCATCAGCGCGAAGGCGTTGGCGGTGAACACCAGGTACGGCTCCTCGGTGAGACCGTAGATCGCCGGAATCGAGTCCAGCGCGAACAGCAGGTCGGCGAAACCGATGGCCAGCAGCGCGAGCAGGAGCGGAGTCACCACGCGTTTGCCGTTGATCCGGGTGACGAGCTTGTCGCCGTCGTACTCGTCGGTGGTCGGCAGGACCCGCTTGGCCAGCGAGACGATGTAGCTGTCGCGCTTCTGCTCGTGTTCGACCTCGTGCCCGCTCTCGCGCAGCAGGTTGATCGCGGTGTAGATCAGGAACGCGCCGAACAGGTAGAACACCCAGCTGTAGGCGCTGATCGCGGCCGCGCCGACCGCGATGAACACACCGCGCATCGCCAGCGCCAGCACGATGCCGATCAGCAGCACCTTCTGCTGGTAGATCCGCGGCACCGCGAAGGTGCTCATGATGATGAGGAAGATGAACAGGTTGTCGACCGAGAGCGCTTTCTCGGTGACGAAGCCCGCGTAGTACTCCCCCGAGAACGTGCCGCCCCATTTCCAGGCGACGAACAGGCCGAACAGCAGCGCCAAGCTGATGTAGACGGCCGACCAGATGCCCGATTCCTTGAAGGTGGGCTCGTGCGGGGTGCGCACGTGGGCGAAGAAGTCGAAGACGAACAGGCCGAGGATCACCAGTCCGGTGATCACCCACTCGAGCGTGGTCACCTGCATGTGGTGGTCCGATCGATGAAGTTCATGTCGTCCATCATGCCCGAATTGTCCGTTTCAGTTGGCTTGCAGAACGATTGCCCGCCATGATTTCACACACATCAGCGGGCCACCCCACCGCCGCGCACGCGGAAAAGCCCTTTCGCCCGATTCACGACCGCTGCTACCGTCACCGCATCATCGGCGAACGATACAGACCCGAGAGGAGCGAGCCGTGTACGAATCCAGCGCGCAACTACTGCGCCCCACCGCGAAGCACCGGCTCTGCCCCGGTGTTCTGATGTCGGGTACCCGCCTCGTGCGCGCCCGCTTCACCGCCTGACCAGGCGATTCCCGCCCGGCCCCGTGTCCGGGCACCCTTCCCGACCATGAGCCGTGCCAGGTCCCTCCTCGTTCGTCGCCGCCTGCTTCCGGCACGGTCAGAGCAAACCGGGAACGGCGTTACTCGTCCTCGGACGCGCCCGGATCGCCGCCACGAATCGACCACAGCAAACCATCGAGCTCATCGGGCTTGACCAGTACGTCGCGCGCCTTGGAGCCCTCGCTGGGACCCACCACCCCGCGTGTCTCCATCAGATCCATCAACCGGCCCGCCTTGGCGAAGCCGACCCGCAGCTTGCGCTGCAACATCGAGGTCGAACCGAACTGCGAGGTGACCACCAGCTCCACGGCCTGCAGCAGCACGTCCATGTCGTCACCGATATCGGGGTCGACGTCCTTGACCTCGCCGGCCTTGGCCGCGGTGACACCCTCCTGGTATTCGGGTTCGGCCTGGGTCTTGCTGAACTCGACGACGGCCTGGATCTCCTCGTCGGAGATGAACGCGCCCTGCAGGCGGGTCGGCTTGCCCTGGCCCATCGGCAGGAACAGCCCATCGCCCATGCCGATCAGTTTCTCCGCGCCCGGCTGATCCAGGATGACGCGCGAGTCGGTGAGCGAGGAGGTGGCGAACGCCAGCCGCGAGGGCACATTGGTCTTGATCAGACCGGTCACCACGTCCACCGAGGGGCGCTGGGTGGCCAGCACCAGGTGGATACCGGCGGCACGCGCCTTCTGGGTGATCCGCACGATCGCGTCCTCGACGTCGCGCGGGGCGGTCATCATCAGGTCGGCGAGCTCGTCGACGATGGCCAGGATGTACGGGTAGGGCCGGTAGACGCGTTCGCTGCCCAGCGGGGCGGTGATCTTGCCCGATCGCACATTCTTGTTGAAGTCGTCGATGTGGCGAACCTTGTTGGCCTGCATGTCCTGGTAGCGCTGTTCCATCTCCTCGACCAGCCAGGCCAGCGCGGCGGCGGCCTTCTTCGGCTGGGTGATGATGGGCGTGATCAGGTGCGGAATGCCCTCGTACGGCGTGAGCTCCACCATCTTCGGGTCGATCAGGATCATCCTGACCTCCTCGGGAGTGGCCCGGTGCAGCAGCGAGATCAGCATCGAGTTCACGAAGCTCGACTTACCCGAACCGGTGGAACCGGCCACCAGCAGGTGCGGCATCTTGGCCAGGTTCGCCGAGACGAACTCGCCCTCGATGTTCTTGCCGAGGCCGATCACCAGCGGATGGTGGTCGTTGCGGGTGTGCGGCGACTTCAGGACATCGGCCAGGCGCACCAATTCGCGGTCGGCATTGGGCACTTCGATGCCGACCGCCGATTTACCGGGGATGGGCGCGAGCAGGCGCACGTTCTCGGTGGCGACCGCGTAGGCGAGGTTGCGGGCCAGCGCGGTGATCTTCTCGACCTTGACGCCGGGACCCAGTTCCACCTCGTAGCGGGTGACGGTCGGGCCGCGCACGAAGCCGGTGACCGCGGCGTCGATCTTGAACTGCACCAGCACCTCGGTGATGGCCTCGATCATCGATTCGTTGGCCGCGGAGCGCTTCTTGGGCGGGTCGCCGTCGAGCAGCAGGGTGAGCGGGGGCAGCGTGTAGTCGCCGTCGACGACCCGGTCGGTGACGAACTCCGGTTCCGGTAGCGGCAGCGGGGTCTGGTCGACCGGCTTGACCGCAGGCCGCTTACGCGCCGGTTTCGGCGCGGGTGCGGGCGCGGGCGGTTCCTCGATCGGCTTGGCATCGCGCAGCGGCGGTTCGCCCAGTGACTCGGTGACCGCGTCGGAGCCGCCGAATTCGTCGGGCGGGTAGTTGTCGTCGGGGTTGCGGCCACGGCGCCGGGTTCGGTTGCGGTGCACCGGGAATCCGTCGGCGTCATAATTGGCCGGATCATAGGGGTCGCTGTCGTCGGCGTATTCGCCGAGACCGAAGTATTCGCGCAGCTTGCCCGGTACCTCGCGCACGGTGGTCCCGGTGAGCAGCAGCACGCCGAACATCATGGCCAGCAACAGCAGCGGCAGCGCGAGCCAGGGTGTGAGGCCCTGGCCGAGCGGTCCACCGATCGCGTATCCCAACGCGCCCGCCGCCGTGGCGCGGCCGTCCGCGTCGGTCGGGGACCCGGCCGCAAGATGCCACACCCCCAGCGCGGGGAGCACGACGAGCAGCCCACCGAGGACCAGCCGTGGCCGGATCTCCGGATGTGGTTCGGTGCGCATCAGCACCACGGCGAGCGCGACCAGCAGAATCGGCGCCAGCACGGCCGCGGAACCGGCGATCGCGCGCACGACGTCTTCGAGGAACCGCCCGACCGGTCCGCCCGCCGAGAGCCACATCGCGGCGGCGATGATCGCGCTCAACGCGATGAGCGCCAACCCGATTCCGTCGCGCCGGTGCCCGTGATCGAGGTCGCCTGCCCGGCTCAGCGTGCGGGTGGTGGCACCGAGGCCACGCGCCAGCATGGTCCAGCTGCTCCCGATGCCGCGGCCGATCACCGCCAGGGGTGCGGTGTCGGAGGCGCGTTTGACCGGCCTGCGCACGGGCGTGGTGCGCCCACGTGGAGCCGCCGTCGCTCGCGGGGTCGCCGAGCGAGACCGCGCCGCCGGCGTCTGCCCCCTGGTCGATCCCGCCCGCGCACGAGAGGTCGTGGTGCTGCGGGACTTACCTGCCATGACCATCAGGCTAGCCGCTCCAACACCTCCGAGACCATCCGCAACACTGGTCCCACCCCGCTGACGGGCCCGATCCGACCCGGATGCGCAGGTCGCGGCGCCCCGGTCAGCGCGGGGAAATCTCGCCGGGAACCGCGTTTCGCGGGCCCGAACTTATGGAATCCTTGCCGAACTCCTCTATTTCGGCCGTTCTGGGCTCGCGATGCTGGCGCGAGCACCGGCCTGCTCGGTACTTTGACAGCGCTCTATCGGGTCGTCGACCCGTGCATATGAAGGGGACGCTACAAGTGAAGAGAATGCTCACCAGCGCGGCCGTGCTGGGTGCCACCGCAGTCGCGATTTTCGCGGGGCACATCGCACCGGCCCAGGCGCAGTCGGGCAATTACGGCGCCATCGCGGTGTCGGTCAAACCGGGGGTTTACGGATACGCAACGGATTACGGCAGCTACGCCGATGCCGAAGCCGGTGCCATGGCGGCCTGCCGCCGCGGCGGTGGCGGTGGCGGGTGCGATGTGAAGGTGTCCTACCGCAACGGCTGTGGCGCCATCGCGATCTCGCGCGGGTGGTGGAGCTACGGCTCCGCGTCGACGATCGGCGGCGCCAAACGCGAAGCGCTGAACAACAATCCGGGCAACGCCTACATCAAGCACTGGAACTGCACCAGCGGCTACCAGCTCTAGCCCGACCGTTTCGACCATGATCATGGGAGTTGTAGTGAATATCCGTCCAGTGAAAACCGCTGCCGTTCTCGTCGCGATCGTCGCGGCGCTCGGCCTCAGCGCGTGCAGTTCCGACGAGGGCTCGACCAGCAATGGCGCGGGCACGACGACCAGTAAGGGCGGCGCCTTCGAATCGGGCGACGCCAAGTCGGGCAAGGAAGAGGGTGGCGAGCCTGCGGCCACCACCGTGCCCAACCTGCCCAAGCCCACCGCCGCCGACCTCAACGCCCGGTTGACCAAGGCCCTGGCCGGTCAGCTAACCGGCGACGAGAAGAAGACCTACATCGAGGACGCCGACCAGGATCCGATGCTGGTCGACAAGTTCGTCGAGGCGGCAAAGCAGAACAATGTCAAGATCGTCATCACCACCGTCGGCGACCCCGCCGACGGCAAGCTCAAGGCGAATGCCGATGTCACGATCGACGGCACCCCGGTCAAGGATGCCTTCGTCGATTTCGTCGCCGAGGACGATTCCTGGAAGGTCTCGCACGTGTTCGCCTGCAATATCGTGAAGTCGGCCCAGCTCGACTCCGCGGCCTGCCAGGCCTGAGAACGAACGAAAACCGCCGAGCAACGTTGTCGCCCGGCGGTTTTCGGTTAGCGCATAGATCAGACGGCGACGACCGTCGGCACGATCATCGGGCGACGACGGTAGACGTCGGCGACCCAGCGGCCGACCACCCGGCGCACGCCCTGGGCGATGCGGTGGGTGTCGGTGATGCCCTCACCGGCCAGGCGCAGCAGTTCCGCCTCGACCAGTTCGTTCGCGCCGTCGAGCGCGGTCCGGTCGTCGGAGAAGCCGCGGCCGTTGAGCTCGGGCGTGCTGACCGCCTTGCCGGTGGTCGAGTCGATGACGATGGTGATCGAGATGAAACCGCCCTCGCCGAGGACCAGGCGGTCCGACAGGGTCGACTCGCCGACGTCACCGACCGAGAGGCCGTCGACGTAGACGTGCCCGACCGGCACGCGGCCGACGATGGAGGCGATGCCGTCGACCAGGTCGACCACCACGCCGTCCTCGGCGAGCATGACCCGCTCCTCGGGCACACCGGTCGCCACGGCCAGTGCGGCGTTGGCGCGCAGGTGACGCCATTCGCCGTGCACGGGCATGGCGTTGGTCGGGCGCACCGCGTTGTACAGGTACAGCAGCTCACCCGCGGAGGCGTGACCGGAGACGTGCACCTTCGCGTTCTGCTGGGTGATCACGGTCGCGCCGAGCCGGGCCAGGCCGTTGACCACGGCGAACACCGAGTTCTCGTTGCCCGGGATCAGCGAGGACGCCAGCACGACCAGGTCGTCGGCGCGGATATTGATCTGCCGGTGCTCGCCACGCGCCATCCGTGACAGCGCCGACAGCGGCTCGCCCTGCGAACCGGTGGAGATCAGCACCAGGCGGTTGCCGGGCAGGTTCGCGGCCTGATCGAGGGTGACCACGACATTGTCGGGCACCGTCAGGTAACCGAGGTCCTGCGCGATCTCCATGTTGCGGACCATCGAGCGACCGACGAAGCAGACCTTGCGGTTGTACTTCTGCGCGACGTCGACAACCTGCTGGATGCGGTGCACGTGGCTGGCGAACGACGCCACGATCACGCGGTTGGTGGCCTTGCCGATGACATTGTCGAGCACGCCACCGATCTCGCGCTCGGGGGTGACGAAGCCGGGGACCTCGGCGTTGGTGGAGTCGACCAGGAACAGGTCGACACCTTCGTCGCCGAGGCGGGAGAAACCGGCCAGGTCGGTGAGGCGGCCATCCAGGGGCAGCTGGTCGAGCTTGATGTCACCGGTGTGCAGCACCACGCCCGCACCGGTGCGGATGGCCACGGCCAGCGCGTCGGGAATCGAGTGGTTGACCGCGAAGTACTCGAGCTCGAACGGGCCGTGCACGGTGGTCTCGCCCTCGGCGACCTCGCGCAGCTTGGGCTGCAAGCGGTGCTCGCGAGCCTTGGCCGCCACCAGGGCGAGGGTGAACTTGGCGCCGATCACCGGGATGTCCTGGCGCAGGCGCAGCAGGAACGGCACGGCACCGATGTGGTCCTCGTGGCCGTGGGTCAGCACGATCGCCTCGACGTCGGCCATCCGGTCCTCGATGGGCCCGAAGTCCGGCAGGATCAGGTCGACACCGGGCTGCTGGTCCTCGGGGAACAGCACACCGCAGTCGACGATCAGCAGCTTGCCGCCGTATTCGAACACGGTCATGTTGCGGCCGATTTCGCCGATACCGCCCAGTGCGAACAGGCGAAGACCGTTCTTCACCAGCTTCGGCGGCGGGCCCAGCTTGTCGTGGGCGGCCTTCTCGCGCGGCTCGGCGACCGGTGCCGCACCTCGACCGCGACCGCCACCCTGCCTGCCACGACCGCCGCCGCGCGACTGCTCGGCGGCGGGCTTGGTCTTGGCTTCGGCCTGCTTGCCCTTGGCTTCGGTGGCCGGCTTGGTCCTGGCGCGGCGCGGCGCGGTCTTCTTCGCGGCGACGCGTTCCTCGGCGACGTTCTGCAGGTCGGTGCCCCCTTCGGCGGAACCGACCAGGTTCGCCTCGGCGGTGACCTCGGCGATCGGTTCGGCGATCGCCGGTTCCTTCGCAGCGGGGGCGGGCTCGGGGGCGACGACCTTCTTCGCCGCGGCCTGCACACTCTCCACCGGTGTCGGCTCTGGCGCACCGGCGGCGCGCGATGCCGAACGGCGACGGGGCTTACGGGCTACGGGTTCGGTCATGCCGACACCCCCGCGGCCTGCAGGTCCAACGCCAGTTCCTCCAGCTGTGCCTGCGTCGGCATCAGCTGGGGCAACCGGGGCTCACCTACGTCGATGCCGAGCAATCGGAGTCCTCCCTTACACATCGCCACACCTCCCAGGCGGGTCATGGCCGCGTACAGCGGCAGTAGTGTCGCGTTGATCTCTCGCGCCCTGGCCACGTCACCGGTGGTGTAGGCCTGGTGGATCTCGCGCAGTCGTTCCGGCACGAGGTGTCCGATGACGCTGATGAATCCGACCGCACCGACCGAGAGCCAGGGCAGATTCAGTCCGTCGTCACCGGAGTAGAAATCCAGATCGGTGGTCGCGATGAGATCGGCTCCGGAGACGAGATCGCCCTTGGCATCCTTCACCGCGACGATGTTGGGATGCTCGGCAAGGCGCCGGATCGTGTCGATGGCGATAGGCACCACCGACCTCGGTGGAATGTCGTAGAGCGTGACCGGCAGGGCGGTGGCGTCGGCGACCGCGGTGAAGTGCGCGATCAGGCCTTCCTGCGTCGGCCGCGAGTAATACGGCGTCACAACGAGCAGACCGTGCGCGCCCGCGTTCTCCGCGGCACGCGCCAGTTCGATCGAATGCGCGGTGTCGTAGGTACCCGCACCGGCGACCACGGTGGCCCGGTCGCCGACGCCGTCGACGACCGCACGCAGCAGGTCTGCTTTCTCGGTTTCGCTGGTGGTCGGCGACTCGCCGGTGGTACCCGAGATGATCAGCAGGTCGACCCCACGGTCGACCAGGTGTGCCGCCAGTGCGACACCGGCATCGACGTCGAGCTTGCCCGCAGCGCTGAAGGGGGTCACCATCGCGACACCTACCGTGCCGGACGCGCGCAGCTCCGTTGGCGTCGATTCACCGTTCGTCATGGTCAGAAAGGCTACCCGGTCGCCGGATGTGCCTCGACACCCTAGCGCCCGAAGCGGCTGCCGGTGGGTGTTTTTCACCTTGCGTGATGTCAGATATGACGTCACAATGATGTCATGGATCTGAATGCTCATACCGCGCGGTTGCGCGAGGAACTGATCGCCGCCGCCGCGCTCGGCGACGAGAAAACGCAGGCCACCGCCGCCGCCCTCGCCGCCGCAGTGGAGAGCTCGAGCCGCCTGGTGCTGTTCTCGGCGCTGTCGGAACTGGCCGCCGAGATCAGTACCGAACTCGGTGACCGCACCGTGCACGTCCGCCTGGAGGGCACCGAGGCGAAAGCCGACGTGCGCAAGAACACGCCGTCGGGGGCGGAGGAACCCCAGACTTTCGAGGAGATGACCGGCGATATCAGCCGGGTCACCCTGCGACTGGTCGAACAGCTCAAGTCGCGCGCGGAGGAGGCGGCCCAGCAGAACGGCCAGTCGCTGAACTCCTGGCTCTCCGGTGCCGTCAGTGGCGCGCTGAAGGATCAGATGCGCGGATACGGCGGCAAGGGCTGGTAGGCGCCACGTTCACAGCAGCGGGGCCAGGTCGCCGCGTTCGCCGATAACGACTTCGTCGAGTTCGAGCCAGTCGGCCATTTCCCGCAGCGCCCCGCGCAATGCCTGGGCGGTCTCGGCGGTGGCGTAGCCGGGTTCGGCGAAAGCGGCGGGGGCGAGTAATCGGCCGGTGGCGCGTTCGGCGCGCAGATCCACCCGGCCGACGAGCTTGCCGTCGACGAGCAGCGGGAAGACGTAATAGCCGTGCACCCGTTTGGGTTCGGGGGTGTAGATCTCGATCCGGTAGTGGAAGTCGAAGACGCGCTGGGTGCGCGGGCGGAAGAAGATCAGCGGATCGAACGGGCACAGCAGCGCGGTCCCGGTGATCCGGCGCGGGGTGGCGGCCTCCGGGTGCAGGTAGGCGGGCGCGTCCCAGCCGTCGACGTCGACCGGCAGCAGTTCGCCCGCGTCGACCAGGTCGGCGATCGCCGGGGCACTCTGACGACGGGCCAGACGGTAGTAGTCGCGCAGGTCGGCCTCGGTGCCGATGCCGAGGGCCCGGCTGGACCGGCGGATCAGCTCGCGCACGGCGTCGTCCTCGCCGATCTCCCGGTCGAGCACATCGGCGGGGACGACTCGTTCGGTGAGGTCGTAGTGCCGGGTGAACCCGACCCGGCGCGCGGTGGCCAGCTCGCCCGCGGCGAAGAGCTGCTCACAGATCATCTTGGTATCGCTCAGGTTCCACCAGGTCCCCTTCGGACGCGGCTTGTCCAGCTCCAGATGACGTTCGATCTCCCCCGCGCTAGCGGCACCCACCTCGGTCACGACATCGAGAATGTCCTTGCCCAGCGTCGGATTGCGGTCGACGACCTTGCGCATGCCCGACCAGCGCCCGTGCCGGTACTCCGCCATCCGCCAGCGCATCAACGGCCAGTCGGCGACCGGGATCAGCGCGGCCTCGTGGGCCCAGTACTCCACCAGCCCCCGCCGTGCCTTCGCGCTGTCACTCCAGGCGGCGCCGTCGAGCAGGCCACGATCGTAGGGGCCGATCCGGCTGAACACCGGCGCGTAATGCGCGCGCACCACCGCCGAGACCGAATCTATTTGCAGCAGACGGGTTCTGGCGACCACATCGAGCACGGCCCGACGCTTCGGGTTGGTCGGCCTGCGCTTGCCGAAGCCCTGCGCGGCCAGTGCCGTTCGGCGGGCCTGCGCCGCATTCATCCGCTGCATTGCCTCAGCCTGACACAGGGGTCCGACAGGTTTTCGGCGCTCAGGTGGAGACCCGGACCTCGCCCGCGGTGTCGATCTCGGTCCGTCGGTCCCCGCCCGGCGCGGCAGCCAGCACGGTCGCCACCCAGCGCCTGCCGACTGGCAGCACCCGCACGGTCACCGAGCCCGCTCCTGCCATGTCGAGCTCGCCGACCGCGGCTTCGATCACGTTGTGGCGCACCCATTCCGGCACACCGCGGAAGCCGCCGTCATCGAGCAGGGTGACCTCGACCCCGCGCGATCGCGCCCCGCGCGCCGCGGCGCTGAGCCGGTCGGTGACCAGTTGCGGCGCCCGAAGACCGTCGCGCAGTTCGGCTTCGAGCAGCCTGCACTGTTCGCGTTCGGTGTCGGTGAGCTCGATCCCCGCGGCGATGCGGGCGAGCAGTGGCCCCGCCACCCGGTCCAGCGCCCCCAGCTGACGATCACGTTCGGCGTTGGCCGCGGCCAGCGCGGCCTCGGTCGCGGCCCGGCGATTGGCCTCGCTGCGCAGTTCCCGCAGCGAACGCTGGGTGGGCCGGATGATCGACATGAACACCGTCACCGCGCCGACCGTGGCGATCGGGGTCAGCGCGCGCACCACGGTTTCGGCATGCCAGGTGGTGAACACACCCATCGTGATCAGCACCGTCGCGGCGGCGGCCACGCCGAGCCAGGCCGCGATTATCCGCCCGCGCAGGACCAATATCGCCAGCAGATACGACGTGGGATAGGCGGTCCACAGCTGATGGGAGAACCCCGACGCGCTCTCGAGCCACGGCACGGTCAGCGCCATCGCCGCGGGCCCCGCGCAGGCCACGAAGATCGTGGCGGGCCATGGCAGGGGATCCACCGGGAACACCAGCACCACCAGTGCCGCCACGGCCATCAGCACCAGCGCGGCGAACGCGGCCGCGGGCGGCGCGATATCGAAATTCACCCGCAGATACATCACGATGGTGGCTTCGAAGATCACCACGAACAGCCATGCCGTGCCGTCGCTGAGGCCGAACAGGTCGCGCATCGCGAACGGCAGATCACGCTCGACCATCAACTACCCCACACCAGAGTCACCACGGTCCCCGCGCCCGGCGCCGATTCCACGAATGCCGCGCCACCGGCGAGCGCGCGCATCCGTCCCAGGATGCTGCCCGCGATGCCCATCCGATCGGCCGACACCCGCGCCGGGTCGAACCCGGCGCCGTCATCGGAGAGCACCACCCGGATGCCCCCGGTCGCGATAGTGACCGACACGCCGCGCCGCACCGTGCGGCCTGCGACATCGGCATGGCGCAAGCTGTTGCGCACCGCCTCCGAGAGCGCGGCCCCGAGCACCTGGGCGGCCTCGATCGGCAGACACAGATCGGCCGTGCGCCGCGAGGACACCTGCACCGGAATCTCGGACTCCACCTCGCGCACCGCCTCGCGCAGGAACTCGATCGTCGCGGCGGCGTCGAGGTGGTCGATCTCGGGCGCGGTCCGCGACTGCTCGAGCTGTTCGAGGGTGCGCCCGGCCTGGTTGCGCAGCACCGACGAGGACTGTTGCGCACGCGAGGCTTCCAGCAGCGTCGAGAGCACCGCGTCGTGGATGAGCGCCGCGAAACGCGCGCCCTCGCGTTCCCTGGCCGCCGTCGCCGCGACCGCCGCCGCCCGGCTGCGCTGCCGGACCGCTTCCCGGTCGACACGTTCAGCGGCGGCGCGCGCGTACACCACACACCACAGGAACAGCGCTGCCACGCCGAGCGCCCTGGTGATGTCGCCGAACAGCGCCCCCATCGAACTGTCCGGTACGACAAGAGCATTCGACACACTGGTCGCCACCGCCAGCACCGCCCCGAAGCCTGCCGCAACGCGCCGCGGCCACGCGAGCCCCGCGGCCATCACACCCACGGCCAGTCCGCGATAGGGCCAGGACGCGAACGAACCGATGTGCACCACCGAATACACCAGCGGCGTCGCCACGGTCGCCGCGAGATAGCACACCGCGGCCGCGGCGGCGGTGTGCCGGATCGCGCGGGCGGTGCCGCGCGCCGACACGATCGCCAGCGCCCCGAACATCAGATACGCGGCCACCAGATGCAGTTCCGGCCAGAGGGACTGGTTGATCGGCTGAACCAGCACCGCGGGCAGTTCCAGCACCATCACGATCGTGGCGCCGGTCCCGATCACCAGCCCGAGTCTGCGCAGGATCTGTTCGGTCGCCGCCCGCGAGAATTCGACGTCACCGACCGGTGCGGGCGCCGTCGCGACCGCGAGATCACTCACGTGCGCTGCTGCCGCTCCGGCACGGGCAGCCACCCGTCCTCGACGGCCCGTTTGTACAGATCGGTCTTGGTCGGGGCCGGCCTGCCCGCGTCGGAGTACTTCTGCCGGATGCGGCCCAGGTAGTCGTTGACGGTCTGTTCCGACAGCCCGGTCAGCCGGGCCACCCGCGAGGCCTTCTCCCCCGAGGCGTACAGCATCAGCACTTCCTCCTGACGCGGGCTGAGCCCGACGTCGGAGAGCTTCGGATCACCGTCGATGGCCGCGGCCCAGTCGGTGGTCACCACCTGCTCCCCCGACGCGGCCCGGCGCACCGCCGCGACCACCGTCGCCACACTCTCGGACTTGCGCAGCACCCCGAGCACGCCCGCTTTGGCGGCGGAGCGGACCAGAAAGGCGTTGTCGGCGCCGGTGAAGACCAGCACCTCGATGCCGCGTTCGCGCAGTGCGGTGACATTGTCCTCGGGCGCCGACCCGTCGGGCAGACGCAGGTCGAGGACGACGAGATCGAGGTCGGTGGTCTCGGCGAGCAGCCCGGCGACCGATTCCGCCACCGCCACCAGCTCCAGATCGGCTTCGGGACCGAGCATGGCCGCCAACCCGATCGCCACGGACTCGTGGTCCTCCACCAGACCGACCCGTCGCACCGTGCGCGTCTGCTCCAACTCGCTCACCCGACCACTCCCCATCTTCGAACACCCACCGCGGCCAGCCCGCAACACGTCGGTCTCGAGTTCTACCGCATCCCGAGCCCGCGTGTCAGCCCACCAAAATTCGGGGCGGGCCCGATTCAGTCCATCAGACCAGCGGCGATGGTCGCACCGAGTTCCCAGCACTTCTCCAGATCCGCCTTGCTCGGCGGTCCCGAGACCACCACGGCCGCGGCGGCGCGCTGCCAACCCAACCCGGTGGTGATCCGCTCCACGCTGCTCTCGGCGCCTTCGGTGCCCTCGTTGCCGTGCAGGTAGAGGCCATAGGGACGGCCGCCGGTGGAGTCCAGACACGGGTAGTAGATCGTGTCGAAGGCGTGCTTGAGCGCGCCGCTCATGTAGCCGAGGTTGGCCGGGGTGCCGAGCAGGTATCCGTCGGCTTCGAGCACGTCGACGGCGGTGACCGCGAGCGCGGCCCGGCGCACCACCTCGACCCCCTCGATCTCCGGGTCGCTGGCCCCGGCGAGGACCGCTTCGAACATCGCCTGGGTGTGCGGCGAGGGGGTGTGGTGGATGATCAGCAACCGGGCCATGGGCTCGCTACTCTCCTGGGTCGCGTTCCAGTTTTTCCAGTGCCACCGCGCGGCGCATGGTGTCGCGGGCGCGGCCACGGTCACCGGCGTAGTCGTAGGCGCGGGCCAGCCGGTAGGAGGAGCGCCAGTTGTCCGGGTCGGCTTCCCACTCGGTCTTGATCTGGGCGAACAGGGCGTCGGCCGCGTCGCGTTCGATCCGGCCGGAGGGTCGGCGCGGCAGTTCCGAGGTGTCGACCTCGAGGCCCTCCTCGTGAATACGCCGGGCCAGCCGTTGATGATCGAACGCCGCGCTCAAGGTCGCCCACAGGATCCAGATGCCGACCACGGGCAGCAGCAGCATGCCGATGCCGATCGCGATACCCGCGAACGTGCCGTCGGCGATGTAGGCGATGGCGAGCCCGCCGAGCCGGACGAAATAGAACAGCAGCGCGACAACCAGAAATGCCACGACCGCAACGGTTTTCAGGACCTGCCGATCAGGTCGCTGCGCGTCGGAGGTGCTCACAGATCCAGGAACGGGTCGAGCCCGACGGTCAGACCCGGCCGCCCGGCGATCTCGCGCACCCCGAGCAGCACACCCGGCGCGAACGAGGACCGGTCGATGGAATCGTGGCGGATGGTCAGGGTCTCGCCCTGCGTACCGAACAGCACCTCCTGGTGGGCGACGAGCCCGGCCAGGCGCACCGAATGCACTCGCACACCGTCGACGTCGGCGCCGCGCGCGCCCTCGAGTTCGGTGGTGGTGGCATCGGGGCTGATCCCCACCCCGGCCTCGGCGCGGGCCGCGGCGATCACCGCGGCGGTGCGGTAAGCGGTGCCCGAGGGCGCGTCGGCCTTGTTCGGGTGGTGCAGCTCGATGACCTCGACCGATTCGAAGAACCGTGCCGCCTGCTCGGCGAAGCGCATCGACAGCACGGCGCCGATGGCGAAGTTCGGTGCGATCAGGACCCCCACCTCGGGCCGCTGCGCCAGCTGCCCGCGCACCTCGGCGAGGCGGGCCTCGTCGAAGCCGGTGGTGCCGACGACCGCGTGGATGCCGTTCTCGATCAGGAACTTCAGGTTGCCCATCACCACATCGGGGTGGGTGAAATCGACGACCACCTGGGTGCCGTTCTCGGTGAACGTCTCGAGCGCGTCACCCTTGTCGACCTGCGCCACCAGCTCCAGATCGGGCGCCGCCTCCACCGCCGCGCAGATCGCCTGCCCGACCTTGCCGCGTGCTCCGAGCACTCCGACCCGAATGGTCACCGCATCTCCTCGTCCTCGACTCAGCTTTCCCGGAAAGCCTATCGAGCAGCGGCGCACACACCGGCGCCGACCTCTGCCGGTCGGGGTACTAGCGGGGTCGGCGTGTTCCGGGAGTGTGTCCGAAGGTACGGCGGAAGACATCGATGAACGTACTGGCCGAGGACCAGCCGCACAGGTGCGCCACCGTGGTCACGGGAGTGTTCTCGGCCAGCAGGACAAGGGCGTGGTAGAGGCGCAATTGGGTGCGCCATTGCGGGAAGCTCATGCCGAGGTCGGCTTTGAAGAGGCGCGACAGCGTGCGATCACTGGCGCCGACCTGCCTGCCCAGCGCGGCCAGGGTGCGATCATCGGCCGGGTTCGCGTGCAGGATCTCGCACACTGCCCGCAGCAGCGGGGCGGTCGGTGTGGGCAGATACAGGGGCTGCTGGACCGAGGCTCGCAGTTGATCGAGCAGGACCGCGCGCAGTCGTGCGCGTTCCGGGCTGTCGTCGTGCGGGTTGTGCGTGTAGGCGAGGATCAGTTCCCGCAGGAGAGGACCGACGGTGAGCACGGTCGGCGCGTCGAGGCCGAGCGGATTGTCGGCGGCGGGCAGGCCGACCAGGTGCAGTTCGAGCTCGCCGTGCGCCTGGTGCGCGTGCATGGTGCCCGCGGGCACCCAGATGGCGCGCGTGCTCGGCGCGATCCAGACACCGGCGCTGGTCGTCACGGCCAGCACTCCGCGGCCCGCGTAGACGATCTGGTGGTCGTCGTGGCGGTGCGCGTCGATGGCGCCGCCGGGCATCATCGGTTGGGTGCGGGTCGGCGCTACCGGCACGTGGCGGATTTCCGTCATCAGTTGGCAGATTATCGGAAGCACGACA
Source organism: Nocardia sp. NPDC058518 (assembly GCF_042719655.1). Lineage (NCBI taxonomy): Bacteria > Bacillati > Actinomycetota > Actinomycetes > Mycobacteriales > Nocardiaceae > Nocardia > Nocardia sp. NPDC058518. The sequence goes on along the minus strand of NZ_JBHXNJ010000010.1, from coordinate 227,224 downwards.
GATGGCTCGTCGATGAGCATGGTGACGTGGCAAAGAACCGAGCGATCGTCATGCTGTCGACCAGCCATTCCTGCGTGGACATCTATCAGGGCGCGGTGGCCGCACTCGTCCCGTTCTTCGTCGCGGAGCACGCCTACAGCTATGCCGCGGTATCGGGCATCGTGCTCGCCGCGTCACTGCTGTCCTCGGTGGCCCAGCCGGTGTTCGGCCTGCTCACCGACCGCTGGGCGATGCCGTGGCTCCTGCCGGTCAGCACGATCCTGGCCGGACTCGGCATCGCGCTGAGCGGACTGAGCGGCTCCTACGCCATGACCCTGGCGTTCGTGGCGGTGTCCGGGATCGGGGTGGCCGCCTACCACCCCGAGTCCGCTCGCGTCGCGCGGCTCGTCAGCCAGGGCAGTCACAGCGCGATGGGCTGGTTCGCCCTCGGCGGCAATCTCGGATTCGCGGCGGCGCCGCTCATGGTCACCGTCGTCATCGCCACCGACGGCCTGCACCTCTCGCCCCTGCTGATGGTGCCGGCGCTGGCAGGCAGCGTGCTGTGCCTGCCCGTCCTGCGCGCAGTGCGCAAGTCAGCCCTCGGTGGCGACGGCGTCATTGTCGGCACGAACATCGACGACAAGGCATCGTTCGTGAAACTGTCGCTGGCCGTGGCCTTTCGGTCCATCGCCTTCGTCGGCCTGAGCACCTTCATCGCGCTGTACGCCCAGCAACGAATGGGCGGCAACGTAACAGCAGGCACCACGGCACTGTTCGTGCTCTATCTCGGCGGCGCGGTGGGCTCCGTGCTGGGTGGCAGCCTGGCCGGCCGCTGGGATCGGGTTACCGTCGCCGGCTGGTCCTACCTGTGCACCGTCGCCGCCATCGCGGGGATCGTGTTCGTACCCGGCCCCGCGCTGTACATGTTCATCGCGCTCGCTTCCGTGGGGCTGTACGTCCCCTTCTCCCTGCACGTCACCCTCGGCCAGGACTACCTGCCCACGCGCGTGGGCACCGCCGCCGGGATCACCCTCGGACTGACGGTCAGCGTCGGCGGCCTGGCCACGCCGGTCATCGGAAGCATCGCCGACGCGACCTCCCTGCGAACCGCTCTGACACCGCTGATCCTGATGCCCGCGCTGAGCTGGCTGCTGCTGCGCACTTTGCCGGAACCCGTTCCGAGCCGACCACGCGGCGATCGACCTCGTAGTTCAGCCGACGATCCAGTTGTCAGTCGAAGACGATGACCTGACGAAGCGCCGCGCCGGCCGCGAGATCGTCCATCGCCTGGTTCACCTGGTCGAGGCCGATACGGGCCGAGACGAGCCGCTCCAACGGCAGCTTGCCCTCTCGCCACATCCGCACATATTCGGGAATGTCACGGGCGGGGACCGCGGAGCCGAGGTAGCTGCCGATGATGGTGCGACCCTGCGCGACCAAGGCCAGCGGCGAGATCGTGGCGGTGGCAGTGGGCGCGGGCAGGCCGACCGTCACGGTGACGCCACCGGGTGCCGTTGCGGCGACAGCGGTTTCGAACGCGCGCACGTTACCCGCCGCTTCGACCACCACGTCCGCCACCACGCCTTGCTCGGCGACCTCGCCCGGTGTGCACGCCACCGTCGCACCGAATTCGCGTGCGAGCGCGAGCTTTTCGGGCACGGTATCGACGGCGATCACCTCACCGAGGCCGAGCGAGACCGCGACGAGCACGGCCGCCATCCCCACCCCGCCGAGCCCGACCACCATGATCCGGTCTCCCGCACCGGGTTTCGCCGCATTGAGCAGCGCACCGCCGCCGGTGAGCACCGCGCAACCGAGCACCGCCGCCACCTCGGGCGGCACATCGTCGTCGACCGGCACCACCGAACGCCGGTCCACCACCGCGTGCGTGGCGAAGCCGGAGACTCCGAGGTGGTGCTGCACCGGCTCGCCGTCGCGGGTGAGCCGCCGCCCGCCGCCGAGCAGCTCGCCCGCGTTGTTGGCCACACTGCCCGGACCGCACGGCGTGCGCCCGTTGCTCGCGCAGCCAGGGCAGTCACCGCAGCGCGGCAGGAACGTCATCACGACCCGCTGCCCGAGCGTCACATCGTCGACACCGGCGCCCACCGACTCGACGATGCCCGCGGCTTCGTGGCCGAGCAGCATCGGTACCGGCCGCACCCGATTGCCGTCCACCACCGACAGATCCGAATGGCACAGCCCGGCCGCTTCGATCCGCACCAGCAATTCGCCCGGACCCGGTTCGGCCAATTCGAGGTCGCACACGGTGATCGGCTGCGAATCGGCGAACGGCGCCGGGTCGGCGATCCGTTCCAGAACGGCTCCACGAATCTTCATGCTCGCGACGCTACCGCGAGCGCCCTTTACAGGTTCCGGGATCTGTCGCTAACCTCGATCTCGGTGATGGTGCTCCTGTTGGCCGCCTCGTACCGAGCCCAGGGTCGGTGCCATCACGAAACAAGGAGAAATCCCCTGTCAGTGCAGTTCAATCACACCATTGTCGGATGTCACGATAATCGGGAGACCGCCGAGTTCTGGGCGGACATCCTCGGGTTGGACATAGGAAAAGAGTGGGGGCCGTTCATTCCGATCGCCCTCGATCACGGCGCGGCCTTCGATTTCGCCAAGGTTCCGCCCTTCGTTTCCGAGATCCAGCCACAGCACTACGCGTTCCTGGTCTCGGAGGCCGAGTTCGATGCGGCCTACGCCAAGATCCAGCGCTACAAGCTGGACCATTGGGCCGACCCCCAGAAACACGGGGTCAACGAGATCAATCACAACGACGGCGGTCGCGGCGTCTATTTCCTCGACCCCAACGGCCACTTCCTGGAACTGATCACCGTTCCGTACGGCGGCTGGCCCGAGTAGTCACAGCAGGCCGGTCCCTTCCGGGACCGGCCTGTCGGCGATTACCCGAGTTTCACGGCCGCGCGGGTGCCGCGCAGACCCAGCAGCGCGGCGCCGACACACGCCACCGAGACGCCCACGATGAACCAGGGGAACACCGTCGTGAGTCCCCAGGTCGTCGCCGCCCAGCCCGCTGCCAGCGTCGGCAATGCCATCGCCGAATAGGCCAGCAGGTAGAAGGCCGACATGGTCTCGCCACGGCGATGCGGCGGAACGACTTCGGACAGGTGCCGCAGCGACCCACCGAAACCGAGACCGAAGGTGGCGCCGAGCACCAGACCCGCGAGGACCACTACCGCGGGCTCTTTCGTGGCCAGCGCCGGAATGGTCGCGAGTAGTGCCGCCGCCATGCCGAGGTCGCCGATCACCGCGGCGCGACGGGCCGGAACACGGGTGGCCAGCAACTGCGCCAACGCGCCTGCCAGCGCGGTGCTCGCGACGACGACGCCACCGAACACCAGGTTGTGCACGCCGGTTTCGGCCGCGGCCAGCGACGGATACAGCGACAGCAGCACACCCAGCACCGACCAAGCGGCCATCACGCCGATCGCGGAGAACCAGAAGTCGGCCCTGATCTCGTGCGGCACAGACGGTTTCGAGATAGTGATGCGTGCTTTCACCCGAGCGGTGTGCGGTTCACGAAGGGCGAGAATGCCGGCCGCCGCGGCCACACAGACGACTGTGATCACCACATACGGCGTGCGCAACGGCGACGGCGCGTACTGCGCGAGCACCGCGGTGCCGAGAACAGCGATCGCGATGCCGACGTTGAACGCCACCCCGCTGAGCTGCCCGGAGCGCGCACCACGCTCGGGCCGCAGATCCAGCAGCGCCGCGGCACCCGCGACGACGGTGGCCCCGACTGCCGCCCCGTGCAATGCCCTGGCCAGCAACAACATCGGCACCGAATCGGCGAGCAGGAAGACGACCAGCCCTGCAATCATGGTCGCGAAGGCGCCGATCATCACCGGCTTGCGGCCGACCACGTCGGAGATCCGCCCGGAGACCAGCACCGCGCCGAGCGCCGCGAAGGCATAGACGGCGAAAACCATGGTCGTGGTCAGCGGCGACAGATGCCACTCGGTCTCATAGATCCCGTAGAGCGGGGCGGGCGCCCCGGAAACCCCGAGCGCCACCGCACTCGCGGCCAGGACGAGCCCGTACGCCCAGCGCTGCCCGGCCTCGACCGGCGCCATCGTTGTCGCCGCCACAGCAGCCCCCATCAGCAGAGTTTGATAACCATCGAACGAGCATCAGGCTACGCCGAGTATGATGAGTATCAAACCCCCGAGTGAGGTAACTCATGACACAGGCTAAAGATCTACCCCCGGCGCCGACCATGCCCGTCGCCGCGCTGCCCACCGTCCTCGGCGCCCTACACGACCCTGTCCGCCTGGAAATGGTCCGGCGCCTGAGCAACGCGGCCGCCCCTATCCGCTGCGCGGCCCTCTACGACGCGATCAACAAGTCCACCGCGACCCACCACTTCAAGATCCTGCGCGAAGCGGGCCTGATCGAGCGCCTGACCATCGACGGCCAGACCTTCCAGAACCTGCGTACCGACGCCATCGAGCACGCCCTCCCCGGCCTGCTCCCCTCGATCGTCGACGCCGCCAACCAAGCCGATGCCGCGCCTGCTCGCTAGCGTTCGGTCGGGGGTGGTGGCGCCGTCGCGCTCGGTAGTGGCCGGATCGGCGTCTGCAACAGCCGACTCGGGATCGTGGGTAGCGGTCGCCGCGTGGTCGTCGGTGTCGCCGGGGCCTCCACCAGTTCTCGACCGCGTACCTCGCCGCTGACGATCTCGCCGCCGCTCCACCACACAGCGACACCCGACCCCACCAGCGGCACCGCGATGAACAGCGATAACAGCGCGATCCCCCAGGTGTGGCGGAACGCGCGCCGGTCGAGCCAGACGGTGATCGCCGCCTCGATCAGGAGGGTGACGAGCACGATGCCGAACACCGCGGCCAGCGCGCCGAACACCGCGGGCTGGCGCGCCCATCCCCGCACGAACCCCGCGACGACGACCAGCGGCAGCACGCACACGCCGAGTGCGACGACCTGGATACCGGCGAAGTCGAGACCGTCGTCGGGATCCGGATCATCGAGACCACGCCGCATCCACGCCGTGAACAGCAGCACATGCCCGACGGCCGCGCCGAGGGCACCGAGCACCAGCAGGACGCACCCCACCCGCACCAGCCCGGCGAATTCCGACCGCATCACGATCGCGCCCAGGTCCACGATCAGCCCCGACATCGCCAGCGCGGCGAGCGCGAACAACACCCGAGCCCGCAGCACCCTGGCCCGCAGATAACCCGGCGGAAGTTGGCGGCGCAGCTTGCGAAACACCCCGTACCAGGCGAGCGGCAGCGCCGCGAACATCATCGGGGAGAGCACTCGCAACACGATCGGCGGCGCCCACATCGCCACGGCCGCATAGCAACCCGCGAACACCCAGACCCACGCCGCCAGTCGGAGCAGTGCCCGCCAGTGCACTTCGGCGAGCAAGCGCCGCGCCCTGGTATCGGTCGGCGCGTTCGCGAGCAGGCCGCGCAGGGTCGCGACGGCGGCGTTGCGGCCACCGTCGAAGCCGGCGAACTCCGCCCGCGCCTGCATGCGGAGCAGGTCGACGTGCAGGGGGTCGATCGCCAACCCCGCGGTGACGTGATGCCGCCCGGCTTCGGGATCGCCGAGCCGCTGATAGGTCTCGGCCGCCGAGCAGTGGACGTTGGCGTCGTTCGGCTCCAGCGCGACCGCTTCTACCAGTGCCGCGCGCGCCCGGTCCTTGTCCTTGCGTGGGCCGCTGGTGTGCAGCAATGCCAGCAACAGCAGTGTCGCCGCGTCGTGCGGTCGAAGCCTGGCCGCGGTGTAGCCGTGTTCGAGCGCAAGGTCCCACTCCTCGCGCATCGAGTACGCCATCGCCACCAGGACGTGCGCGCGGTCGGAATCGGGATCGGCGAGCAGCGCTTGTCCGGCGAAGCGCAGCGCGTCGTCGTACTCGTCCAGGTCATAGGCGATGTCCGCCAGTGCGACCAGCACCCGCGGATCGTCGGGTGCCGCCAGCAACGCCGTCCCGAGAATCCGCCGCGCCTCCTCGATCCGCCCGATCTCCTTGGCCACGCGAGCCCGCTCGAGCGCCACCTGCACCGGCATGACCGATCCCCTCCCCCTGTGCGACATCCGAGTGCACAGTACCGGCCGGGAATCGCCGAAGCCGAGCGTGCGACCGCTCAGGATCGCGACAAGGCCGAATTACTCAGCGTTCGACGAGCTTTCGTACCGAGGTTGGCAGATCGCGGGTGCGCTGGTACGGGCCCGACACCGCCGCACCGTAGGGACGGGCGAGCAGCGTGCGGGCGATATCGCTGACTTCCTCGGTGGTGACGGCGTCGATGCGGGCCAGGGTGGCCGACACACTGCGGTGGTTGCCGTAGCTGAGTTCGCTGCGGCCGATGCGGTTCATCCGGGAGGCCGAGTCCTCGAGACCGAGAACCAGTCCGCCGCGCAAAGAGCCCTTGGCCCTGGCACATTCGGCGTCGGTGACACCGTTGACCGCGATCTCGTCGAGCACGTCACGCGCCAACGTTGTTACCTGGCCGAGGTTTTCGGGCTGGCAGCCGAGCGAGACCGAGAACGCGCCGGTGTCGGCGAAGGTGTCGACGCTCGAGTACACCGAGTAGGCCAGGCCGCGTTCTTCCCGGATGCGTTGGAACAGACGGGAACTCAGGCCTCCGCCGACGATGGTGTTGAGGATCGACAGTGGCCAGCGTTGCTGGCCTTCGTGCCTGCCGAACGCGCGTACACCGAAGGCGAGGTGGGTCTGTTCGCTGTCGCGGTTGATCCTGATCAGCCCGGGTGCGCCCTGCGCGCGGAACTTGCCCTCGCGACGCGGCGCGGGTTCGGCGGCGGTGTCGAGGTGCGGCCCGAACGCGCGGTGCACCAGTTCCACGACGCGCTCGTGCTCCACATTGCCCGCTACCGCGACCACCATGCGCTCGGGCCGGTAGCGGCGCTGATGGAAGCCGCGCAGCTGGGCGGCCTGCATGTTCTCGATGGATTCGACGCTGCCGATCACCGGGCGCCCGATGGGATGGTCGCCGAACATGGCGGTGAGGAAGGAGTCTGCGACCAGGTCTTCGGGGTCGTCGTCGCGCATCGCGATCTCTTCCAGGACCACCTGGCGCTCCACGTCGACGTCGACCGCGCGGCACAGACCGTTGAGCACCACGTCGGAGACCAGGTCGACCGCCAGTGGGAGGTCCTCGTCGATGACGTGGGCGTAGTAGCAGGTCTGTTCCTTGGCGGTGAAGGCGTTGAGTTCGCCGCCGACCGCGTCCATGGACTGCGCGATGTCGAGGGCGGTGCGCGTCGGTGTCGCCTTGAACAGCAGGTGTTCGAGGAAGTGCGCGGCGCCTGCCACGGTGGGGCCCTCGTCGCGCGAACCGACGCCTACCCACACCCCGATGGAGGCGGAGCGCACGCCGGGCACGTGTTCGGTGACCACTCGCAGACCACCGGGTAGCACGGTGCGGCGAACCCCACCGTCGGTGGAGACATCATCAGCGGATTCGGTATTCGACTCGGTCAACTTCGGCTCTGTCACCCGATCCCCAATTGCGGCGTCTACATCGGACGCGGTATCCGATTCTGTCAGCTTCGGCTTCGTCACCCGATCCTCGATAGCGGCGTCCACATCGGGCGCGGTATCCGATTCGGTCAACTTCGACGTCGTCACCCGATCCCACCGGACGGCTGTTCTGGCATGGTTCCTCAACCTCTCGAATGGGAGCTGGCGACGTGCGCGAAATGCCTCACTACGCAGGCAGCAGGCACGAAGGCCGACTCCGCGATTCTATGCGCCCATCGCCCCCGCCCGTGCATCGGCCCTCGTCGCCGGGTCCTCGCTCGCGAACCCGCGGGCACCGGATCCGCGCCCGTCGAGGACCTGCGCGATCCGGGCCAGCGCCGCCTCGCCCGCCATCGCCCAGTGCGTGGCGTCGATGCCGTGCCGGTGCACTGTGCCCTCGACAGCGGTGGCCCAGCTCGCCGCGCCCCGCGATCCGCTCGGGTCGTCGACGGTGGCGGCGAAGTAGACGAGGTCGCCGTCGAAGCGACGCGGGCGGTAGTCGTCGACCATCCGCATCGAGGCGGTGGCGGCGTCGATGATGCGGGCGATGCGGGCGCGGTCGAGTGCGGCCAGTGGTCCGCCGATGCCCGCGGCCGCGGCGGCGAGGCCGTCGGTGTCGAAGGCGAGATCGGCACCGGCGAGGCCGCCGAGCAGGTCGCCGACGGTGGGCATCGGGGTCTGTTCGGGTCCGTCGCCGAGCCAGCTGTCCATCATGGCCAGCTGTGCCACCTGCTCGCCGTCGGCTTGCAGGCCGGTGGCGACGGCGTGGGCCAGTAGCCCACCCAGCGACCAGCCGAGCAGGTGATACGGACCCTGCGGCTGCACTGCTCGGATGGCGGCGATGTAGCGCTGCGCCCAGGCATCGATGGTGACGGGCAGCGGTTCGTCGGCGGTGAGGGCAGGCGACTGCAACCCGTAGATCGGGCGCTGCGGGTCGAGGTGGCGGGTCAGTCCGGCGAACGACCAGGACACACCGCCCACGGGGTGGATGCAGAACAGTGGTGCGCCGGTGCCGCCCGCACGCAGCGGTAGCAGTACCGCGAACGCGTCGTCGCTCGAATCGTCCTCGGCGCGTAGCCGTTCCACGACGACGGCGGGAGTGGGGTCGGTGAAGAACCACGCCACCGGCACCGTGCCGCCCAGCGCGTCACTCAGTCGCGAGGACAGCTGGACCGCGGTGAGGGAGTTGCCCCCGAGGTCGAAGAAGTTGTCGTCCATGCCGATTCGATCCAGTCCGAGCACCCTGGCGAACGCGCCCGCCACGAGTCGCTCGGTCTCGGTGATCGGTGCCCGATAGGTCGCTTGGCGAAGTTCCGGGCGTGGGAGGGCGCCGCGGTCGAGTTTGCCGGAGGCGTTGACCGGCAACGCGTCCAGCTCGAGTACCACCGCGGGCACCAGGTAACCGGGTAGTTCCGCGGCCAGGGTCGAACGCAGTGCCGCCCCGTCGAGGAACGAATCACCCTGCGCCACAGTGATATCGGCGGTGCCATCAGCGCTGGTACCGGCGGCGATACCGGCAGCGTCGAATGCCTGGCCGCGCGACGCGACGACGTAGGCGACGAGCCGATCCGCGCCGACCCCGGGTATTACGGCGGCCGCCGCCTGCGCGACCCCCGACTGCCGCTGGAGCGCGGCCTCGACTTCGCCAAGTTCGATGCGCTGCCCGTTGAGCTTCACCTGCGAATCGACGCGACCGACGTATTCCAATGCGGGAGTGCTTGATCCGCGCAGCCGGACAAGGTCACCGGTGCGGTACATCCGTGCACCGCCCGTTCCGAATGGATCCGGCACGAACCGCTCAGCGGTGAGTTCGGCGGACCCGATGTACCCGTGTGCGAGTTGCGCACCGCCGACATACAGCTCGCCGGTAACCCCGGGCAGCACAGGCCGCAAACGGGCATCGAGCACGTAGAGCCCGGTGTTCCACACCGGCACACCGATCGGCACCGTGACGAGGTCGTCGTCGGTCACCACGTGACTGCTCACCTGCACCGCGGTCTCGGTGGGCCCGTACAGGTTCACCACGTCCGCGCCGGTCAGCGCCCGCACCTGCTGAGCCAGTGCCGCGGGCAGGGCCTCGCCGCCCGCGAACACCCGTCGCAGCGACCCGCTCGCGATGCCGTCGGGCTCGGCGACATAGGCCGCGAGCAGGGTCGGCGCGAATTGCACTGTGTCGATGCGGTGTTCGGTGATCAGCTCGGCCAGGTAGGCCGGATCGCCGTGGCCGCCGGGGCGGGCGATCACCGTGCGGGCACCCACCCGCTGCGGCAGCAGCAGCTCCCAGATCGAGGCGTCGAAGGTCGTCGGTGTCTTGTGCAGCACGGTGTCGCCGGCGGCGAACTCGAAACGCTGTGCCAGCCAGTCGAGTTGGTTGACGATCGCGCGGTGCGACACACCGACACCCTTGGGCAGGCCGGTCGATCCGGACGTGAAGATCACGTACGCGGTGTGCTCGGGCAGTAGCGGCTGCACGCGCTCGGCGTCGGTGATCGGCCCCGCCGGGTAGGCAGTGAGGTCCACCGTGTCGAGGGAAACCGCGTCGAGCCCGCGCAGCGGGAGCTCGGCGCCGTCGCGGCCGGTGGTGAGCACGCACGCCGGTTGCGCGATCCGCAGGATGCGGGCGACGCGCTCGGCCGGATGGTCGGGATCCACCGGCACGTAGGTGCCACCCGCCGCCAGCACCGCGTACACCCCGACGAGCAGCTCTGTCGACCGGCGCACGGCGACGGCCACCGCGGAGTCCGGCCCCACACCGTGTTCGATCAGATGACGGGCGAGCCGGTTCACCCGCGCCGCGAACTCGGCGTAGGTGAGAACCGTGTCACCGTCGACGAGCGCGGGGGCGTCCGGTGTCGCAGCGACCTGGCGATCGAACGCTGTGGGCAGAACGTCGGCACGCCGGGTGACGTCCGGCAGTGTCATCTCGCTCGGCGCTGCGGCGACTCTGCGGTCGGATTCCGCTGAGCCGCGAGCGCTCTCGATGAGGGCGTCGGCTGCCATTGCGATCCGTGCACCGGCCGTGTCGGAGATCCGACCCGGATGCGCGGTGTCGCACCAGCTGTCGAGCATCCGATGGTCGTCGTCGGTGAGCAGGTCGACATCGCCGACCGATTCCTCCGGGTTCGCTGTCACCGCGTCGAGCATCCGCACGTAGCCGTCGGCGATGCGCGTCGCCGTCTCGGCGTCGAACAGATCGGTGGCGTAGGTCAGGCTCACGGCGCAACCACCGTCGGTGGTGCCGGTGAGTACCAGGTCCAGGTCGAACTTGGCGATGGCGGCGTCGGCTTCCAGTCCGGTCACGGTGAGGTCGGGCAGGACCACCTCGACCGGGCTCGCGGCCAGGTTCTGGAAGGCCAGCATCACCTGGAACAGTGGGCTGTGCGCGGCGGAGCGGTTCGGGTCGAGCACGTCGACGAGCCGCTCGAACGGCACCTCCGCATGCTCGAAGGCATCCAGGTCCACCCGCCTGGTCTCGCGCAGCAGCGCGGTGAACGAGGCGGCAAGGTCGACATCGGTTCGCAGCACCAGCGTGTTGACGAACATGCCGACGAGATCGTCGAGTGCCTGCTCACCGCGACCCGCCACCGGGGTGCCGATCGCGATGTCGCCGGTGCCGCTCAGCCGTGCGAGCAACGCGGCCAGCGCGGCGTGGGCGACCATGAACTCGCTGACGTCGCTGCGACGGGCCAACTGCCCCACCCGCTGCCAAACAGACTTCGGCACAACAGTGTCGATGCTCGCACCACGGTGCGATGCGACAGCCGGACGTGGCCGGTCGACGGGGAGTTCGAGCAGCCCGGCCAGCCCGGCCAGTTCGCCGCGCCAGAATCGCAGCTGCCGTGCGGCGACCGATTCCGCGTCGTCCTCGCTGCCCAGCACCGCACGCTGCCACAGCGTGTAGTCGGCGTACTGGACTTCCAGTGGCGCCCAACCGGGTTCGGTGCCCACACGACGGGCGAGGTAGGCGGCGGTGGTGTCGCGCAGCAGCGGCCCGGCGGAGAATCCGTCGGCGCTGATGTGATGGATCACCACGACCAGCACGACTTCGTCGGTGGCACAGCGCAGTACGCGCACCCGCACAGGCGGTGCGACGGTGACATCGAATCCACGCCCGATCTCGGCCGCGACGATCGCCGGTACCGCGATCGGATCGACGGTCTCCACCACCGGCGCAGGCACGAACTCCCACACCGTCTGGTGCCCGATCCCGTCGATCGCGGGGTAGGCCGTGCGCAGCACCTCGTGCCGGTCGAGCACATCGGTGACCGCGGCGGCCAGCGCACCGGCATCGACATCGCCGGTGAGCCGCACCGCGATCGGGATGTTGTAGGCGGCGGACGCGGGATCGAGGCGGTTGAGCAGCCACATGCGCTGCTGGGCCGCCGACAGCGGAATCCGCGCCGGTCGTTGGCCCGACATCAGCGCGATTCCCGCGCCACTGCCTGCCCGGCCGTCGAGCACCGCGGCCAGGTCGGCCACGGTGGTCGCTTCGAACAGGGTCCGCACCGGCACCCGGGTCGACAATGCCGCGCCGAGTCGGGCCGCGACCCTGGTCGCGATGAGCGAGTTGCCGCCGAGTTCGAAGAAGTCGTCGTCGAGCCCCACCTGCTCGCGCCCCAGCACCGCACCGAACACCTCGGCCACCGCCCGTTGCGCCGCACTGACCGGGGCCCGGAACGGCCTTGCCACGAATTCCGGTGTGGGCAAGGCTTTCCGGTCGAGCTTGCCGGAGGTGTTGAGCGGGAACGCGTCGAGCACGACGATCACCGACGGCACCATGTACGACGGCAACACCGCGCCCACGGCAGACCGCAGGGCAGCCGGGTCCAGCTCGGCGCCCGGCGTCGGCACCGCGTAACCGACGAGCCGATCACCGGTCGCGCTCGGCGAGACCACCGCCGCCGCTTGACTGACCCCGTCCAGCCCCTGCAACGCGGTCTCGATCTCGCCGAGCTCGATGCGCTGACCACGGAACTTCACCTGGAAGTCGATGCGTGCCAGGTAGACGAGCACGCCGTCGCGAGTCCAGCGCACGAGGTCGCCGGTGCGGTACATGCGGGCACCCGCCGTGCGGGACCCCGCGAACGGGTCGGCGACGAAGCGATCCGCCGACAGGTCGGGTCGGCCGAGGTAGCCGCGCGCCAACTGCGCACCGGCCAGGTACAGCTCACCGGCGACGCCTGGCGCCACCGGCCGCAACCGCTCGTCGAGCACATAGACCCTGGTGTTCCACTCGGGCACACCGATCGGCACGGTCTGCCCGGTCGCGCCGTCGGCAGGCCAGGCGGTCACCGATACGGCGGCCTCGGTGGGCCCGTACAGGTTGTGCACGGCCGCAGCCGATTTCACCCGCAGCGCCGCCACCGTCTCCGGGGTGAGTGCCTCGCCGATCGCGAAGACCAGCCGCAGGCTCCGCAGCTGATCGGCCTCGGCGTGCGCGGCGAACATCGCCAGCATCGACGGCACGAAGTCGACGACGGTGATCCGCTGCGCGGCAACCAGTTCCGCCAGGTACAGCGGGTCACGGTGTCCGTCGGGTGTGGCGAGCACGAGGGTCGCTCCGGCGGCGAGCGGAGCGAAGAAGCCCCACACGGACAGGTCGAACCCGGCCGCCGACTTCTGCAGGTACACGTCGTCGCCGTCGAGACCGTACTGTTCGATCAGCCAGGCGATCTGATTGCGAATCCCGGCATGGCTCATCGCCACACCCTTGGGCTTGCCGGTCGATCCGGACGTGAACAGCACGTAGGCGAGGTTCGAATCACGCAGCGGCGCAAGACGTTCGCCGTCGGCGACCGGGTGGTCGGCATAGCCGTCGGTGTCGAGGTCGTCCACCGTGACAACCCGCGGGTTCGAGCCGTCGGCCGCGAGGACGCCCCCGGCTGAGTTGTCGAAGCTCACCCCCGCCGATGCGCCGGATCCGACGACCGCAGCAGCGGCAGCGAACTGGTCCCGAATCGTGGTCAGTACGAGGTGGGGACGGGCGGTGTCGAGGACCTGCGCGATACGTTCGGCGGGGTGGTCGGGGTCGACGGGCACGTAGGCACCACCGGCGGTGAGGACCGCGTACATCGCGACGACGAGGTCGATCGAACGCCGCATCGCCAGAGCGACGAGGACATCGGGGCCGACGCCCTCCGCGATCAGATGACGGGCGAGCCGGTTCACCCGCTTGCCGAAGGCGGCGTATGTCAGTTCCGTGCCGTCGAAGACGAGCGCGGTGGCAGCGGGATGGGTCGCCACCTGAGCCTGGAAGGGCGTGAGCAGCGTCTCGGTGCGGTCGATTTCATGGGCGGTGGCATTCCACTGCTCGAGAATGCGGTGCCGCTCGGCGGGCTCGAGCACATCCAGGGAATCCAGCGCAGTGTGCGGTGCGGCGGCGACGGCGGTGAGCAGCCGTTCCAGACGGGCACCGATCGTCGCGGCGGTCTCGATGTCGAAAACGTCGTGCGCGAAGGTGAGTACGCCCGTGACACCGGCGGCGGTCCCGTCAGCCGCGTACTCGTCGCTGACGATGAGGTGCAGATCGAATTGCGACAGCTCGTTCTCGGTATCCAGCCCCGACACGGTGATCCCGGGCAGCGCCAGTTCGGCCCGCTCGAAGTTCTGGAACGAGAAGCCGACCTGGAACAGCGGATGCCGGGCGGTGGAGCGGGTCGGATCGAGCACCTCGACGAGGCGTTCGAACGGCACCTCGGCATTGGCGTACACCGCGAGGTCGGTCGCGCGCTGGCGAATCAGCAACTGCCGGAACGACTCTCCCGCCCGCAGGCGGGTGCGGAAGACCAGTGTATTGACGAACATGCCGATCAAGTCTTCGAGCGCGGCCTCGCCACGCCCGGCGACCGGTGTGCCGACGGTGATGTCGGCGCTGCCCGAGAGTCGCCCGAGCAGGGCGGCGAACGCGGTGTGCACGACCATGAACAGCGTGGCCCCGGATTCCCGAGCCAGCGCGCTGAGTCGGGCGTGCGTATCCGCGTCGAGTGTCACCGGCACGGTCCCGCCGGCGAGATCGCGCACCGCCGGGCGTGGGCGATCCAGCGGCAATGCCAGCTCATCGGGCAGATCGGCGAGTTCGCCGCGCCAGAAGTCGAGCTGGCGGGCGGCCATCGAGTCCGGGTCGGCTTCGTCGCCGAGCACGGCGCGCTGCCACAGCGCGTAGTCGGCGTACTGCACCGGCAGCGGCGTCCACCGCGGTGCCGCACCGTCGCGGCGTGCGAGGTAGGCCGTCATCAGGTCACGCACCAGCGGCGGCATCGACGAACCGTCGGCGCTGATGTGGTGCACCACCATGGCCAGCACCGCCTCGTCGGCGCTGATCCGGTACAGCACCACCTGCCACGGCACACCCGCGGTGACATCGAAGGTGGTGGCGGCCAGCGCCGTCACCGCTCCCATGATCTCGGCCGCGTCGACATCGTGAACCCGCAGTGCGACACCGGCTTCGGCGGCGGACAGGATCCGTTGCTCCGGTCCGGCGGCGGTCTCGGGGTAGAAGGTTCGCAGCACTTCGTGGCGACCGATGAGATCGTCCACCGCGGCGGCGAGCGCGTCCAGGTCGAGCACGCCGCTGAGCCGTACCGCGATCGGCACGTTGTACCCGGCCGAATCCGGATCGAACCGATTGAGGAACCACATGCGCTGCTGGGCGGGCGAGAGCGGAAGCGAAGCAGGGCGCTCCCCCGCCACCAGCGCGAGTCGGGCCAGGCCACCGTCGGCGTCGAGCGCGGCGGCCAACGCGGCAACAACCGGCGTCTCGAAGATCCGCGCCACGGGCACCTGCCGGTTCGTCGCCGCCCCGAGTCGCGCGGCGACCCGGGTCGCGATCAGCGAGTTGCCGCCCAGATCGAAGAAATCGTCATCGGCGCCGACCAGTTCGACACCGAGCACTTCGGCGATCACCGCGGCCACCAGTCGCTCCGACGGTGTCGCGGGTGCCCGGAATTCCCGCACAACCAGCGCGGGTGCCGGTAGCGCCCGCCGATCGAGCTTGCCGGAGGCGTTCACGGGGAACTCACCGAGCACTACGAATGCGCTCGGCACCATGTAGGCCGGAAGCGCTTGCTGCAATGCGACTTTCACCACATCGATGTCGATTACCGGAACGGTCTGGGCGCCATCACGAGCGCCGGAGACAGATTCGGCGGCCACCGACGTGGTGTCGGCGGACGAAGCGGGAGCATCGTCCGCCGGCTCCGAGCTGACGACCGCGACAGCGTCGAGATCCGAAATCGCACCGGTCGCCATCGCACCGGATTCCGATGTGCGGGTAGACCCGCTCTCCCGGCTCTGTTGCACGGGAACGAGATACGCGGTGAGGTAGTCACCGGTGCCGTCGTCGCGGACGGTGACCACGGCACGTTCGACGGTGTCGAGTCCGGCGAGTACGGCTTCGATTTCGCCGAGCTCGATGCGAAGGCCGCGCAGTTTCACCTGGAAGTCGGTACGGCCCAGGTATTCCAGTTCACCCGAGCGGGTGCGGACCACGAGGTCGCCGGTGCGGTACATGCGGTCGCCGGGGGCGCCGAGCGGGTTGGCGACGAAGCGGTCGGCGGACAGGTCGGGGCGGCCGAGGTACCCGCGCGCCAGCTGGACGCCGGCCAGGTACAGCTCACCCGGTGTGCCGACAGGAACGGGGCGCAGGCGCGCGTCCAGCACGTGCAGGGCGGTGTTGGCGACCGGGGCGCCGATCGGCACCGTGGCGATATCGGCGTCGGTGACCTCGTGGAAGCTGACGTCGACAGCGGCCTCGGTGGGTCCGTACAGGTTGTGCACGGCGATGCCGGGGATCAGCGCGCGCAGGCGCTGGGCATCGGCGGCGGGCAGAGCCTCACCGGAAGCGAACACCTGTCGCAGCGAAACACATTCGGCGGCAAGCGGTTCGGCGAGGAAGGCCGTCAGCATCGACGGCACGAAGTGGACGACGCCGACTCCGGTGCGGGTGATGAGCTCGGCCAGGTACGACGGGTCTCGGTGCCCGTCGGGCCGGGCGACTACGAGGGTGGCACCGATCTGCAAGGGCCAGAACAGTTCCCACACCGAGACGTCGAAGGTGATCGGCGTCTTCTGCAGCACGGTGTCGGCGGCGTCGAGCAGGTAGGCATCCTGCATCCAGTCCAGACGGTTGACAATCGCGGTGTGGGTAACCGCGACGCCCTTGGGCTTACCCGTCGAGCCGGAGGTGAACAGCACATACGCCAGGTCGGCGCCGCGCAGCGGCCGGATCCGATCGGCATCGGTCACCGGGTCAGCGGCGAACCCGGACAGGTCGAGCGAGGCGGGCTCGACAGTGCGCGTCGTGTCGGGCAGGGCTGGGCTCGAGCCGGTTTCAGGGAAGTCGGCGGCGGCCAGCACGCAGACGGGAGCCGCGGTCGCCAGGACATCGGCGATCCGGTCGGCCGGATGGTCGGGATCCAGCGGCAGGTACGCGGCGCCCGCGGCCTGCACGGCGTAGATGGCAACCAGCAGATCGATGCCACGCCGCAGCCCGACACCGACGACCGCGCCGGGTCCGACCTGCTCGGCGATCAGCCACCGCGCGAGGCGGGCGACACGAACCGCGAACTCGCCGTAGGTGATCCGCTGTCCCTCGAACTCGAGAGCAATCGCGTCGGGGGTGCGCGCGGCCCGCGCCGCGAACAACGAGACCAGCGTGGCGTCGGTGTCGAGCGCAGCCGCGGTGTCGTTCCACGCCGCGAGCTGCGCGGCCTCGGCGGCATCGAGCAACTCGATCTCACCGACCGCGACGGTGTCATCGGCGACAACAGCGCTCAGCACGCGCACGAACCGCGCACCGAACGACGCCACCGTGTCGACGTCGAACAGGTCGGTGGCGTAACGCAGCCACCCGCGCATTCCGGGTTCCCCTGCGGCACCGACGATCTCAGTGATCGCCAGGGACAGATCGAACTGGGTTGTCGCGGCGGGCAGCGCGAACTCGTCGATCCGTAACCCGGGCAGTTCGATGGTGGTGTCCTCGCGATGCTCGAACGCCAGCATCACCTGCGCGATCGGCGAATACGACGTGGAGCGAACCGGATTCAGCTCGTCGACCAGCCGCTCGAACGGCAGATCGGCATTCGCGAAGGCCCGCAGATCGGCCGCCCGCACCTCGGCGAGCAGCTCACCGAACCCGGCACCGGCATCGACCGCCGTCCGCAATACGAGGGTGTTGACGAACATGCCGACGAGATCGTCGAGCGCGGCATCGGCCCGCCCGGCGACCGGCGTGCCGACGAGAACGTCCGCACCGGCACCTTGACGAGACAGCAGCACCGCGAACGCCGCGTGCACCACCATGAACGTGGACACCCCGTGTCGGCGAGCCAGCGCCTCGATCCCGGCGACGACATCGGCGGGCACATCGAACCCGACAGCCCCACCCACACCCGTGCGTACCGGTGGCCGGGGCCGGTCGGTGGCCAGTTCGAGAACCGGTGCGATCCCGGCCAATTCGTGACGCCAGTGCGCCAACTGCCGTGCCAGCCGCGACTCCGGGTCACTCGCATCGCCGAGCACGGCATGCTGCCAGAGGGTGAAGTCCGGATACTGCACCGGCAGTGGCTCCCACACCGGTGCGATCCCCGCGGCGCGCGCGGCGTAGGCAGCGATCAGGTCACGTGCCAGCGGCGTCGTCGACACACCGTCGGCGGCGATGTGGTGCACCGCGAGCACCAGCACATGCTCGGTCTCGTGCGAACCCGCACAAGCCACAGCAGCGGGACGCGAAACAGCACCGCCCACCGCCTCATCGGATCGGCGGTCCGCAGCTGCGACCCGCGCCTGGCGACGCAGCAGCGCGGCGCGCAGCGGGGGCTGGCTGGTCAGGTCGTAACCCTCGCCGATGATGGTCCGCACGGTGTCGGCCAGATCGGCCTCGGCGATCTCGCGCACGACGGTGGCGGGCAATACCGCCTCGACGGGCAGGACGACCTGGGTCGGGCCGTCGGCGTCTTCTGGAAAGACGGTGCGCAGTGATTCGTGCCGGTCGAGGACATCGGCGAGCGCCGCCCACAGGGCAGCGGTGTCGAGGTCGCCGGTCAGGCGCAGGGCGATCGGCAGGGTGTAGACGGCCGATTCGGGATCGATCCGGTTCAGCAGCCACAGGCGAGTCTGCGCCAGCGACAGCGGGATTCGATCGGGGCGTGGTTCCACGACGGTCAGCGGCGGCAACTGTTCGAGGCCGGTGCCCGCCCGCTCGGCGAGTCCGGCGACGGTCGGTGCGTCGAACACGTCGCGCACATCCAGCGCACTGCCGAGGGCCGCGTTGGCTCGGGCGACGAGCCGCATCGCGAGCAGCGAATTGCCACCGACGGCGAAGAAGTCGTCGTTGGCACCGATGCGCGCCACCCCGAGCAGTTCCCCGATCACGCCCGCGAGAGCGGTCTGCGCACCCGGTCGCGGCGCCACGTATTCGGTGGTGGTGGACAGGTCGGCGGCCGGCAGCGCAGCCCGGTCGAGTTTGCCCGCGGAGTTGAGCGGAACAGTGTCGAGCACGACCAGGTGCGAGGGCACCATGTACGCGGGCACCCGGCCCGCGACGTGCGCACGCACCGCCACGCTGTCGACCTCGCCCGCGACGTACCCGACCAGACACTGCCGCCCGGCATCGTCGATGGCGGGCAGCACGGTCGCGTGGGTGACGCCGGGTGCGTCGCCGAGCGCGGCCTCGATCTCGCCCAGCTCGATCCGCAGGCCACGGATCTTCACCTGGAAATCGTTGCGGCCCAAGTAGATCAGCGCACCCGTCCGATCACGGCGAACGAGGTCGCCCGTGCGGTACATGCGGGCACCGTCGGCCCCGAACGGATCGGCGACGAAGCGGTCGGCGGTCAGGTCGGGCCTACCGAGGTAGCCGCGGGCCAGCTGGTCACCCGCGAGATACAGCTCCCCCGCCACACCGCCGGGCACCGGGTGCAGACGCTCGTCGAGGACGTAGGCGCGCACGTTCCAGGTGGGCCTGCCGATGGGCAGCTCGGTCTGCTCGACCGGTGCCGTGATCCGCTGGAAAGTACTGGTGATCGCCACTTCGGTCGGGCCGTAGGTGTTGTGCAGCTCGCCGGGGATCGCGGCGAGCACGGTGGCAGCCAGCGGGGCGGGCAGTTCCTCGCCACCCACGTGCAGCATCCGCAGCCCACTCAGCGCGTCACCGAGCCCTTCGGCCAGCATCGCGGCCAGCACCGACGGCACGATCTCCATGATGGTGATGCCCTGCTCACGCACCACCCGCGCCTGATACGCCAGGTCGAGGTGACCGCCTGGACGCAGCAGCACCAGCGGGGCACCGAGCAGGGCGGGAGCCAGCAGTTCCCAGAGCGAGACGTCGAAGGTGAGCGGCGCGCGCTGCAGGAAACGGTCCGCTGCTGTCATATTGTATTCGCCACGCAGCCAGCAGATTTCATTGACGACGGCGCGATGCGAGATGAGCACACCCTTCGGTGTGCCGGTGGAGCCGGAGGTGAACAGCACATACGCCGGGTGCTCGGGGTGCAGCGGCGCGAGACGTTCGGCGTCGGTCAGCGGAGCTCCGGTGACGGTGCCACGCACTGATTCCTCGAGCTGGGCGACGGTGAGCACCGGGAACCCGGTACGCGACGCGGCAGCGAAATGTACTGAGGCCGTGGCGGATCGGATGCCACTGTCCACATGGTCGAGGTCTCCGGCGGACGCGACAACGACGAGTCGCGGCGTAGCGGTCGCCAGCACCTGCCCGATGCGTTCGGCGGGCTGGCCCGCGTCGATCGGCACGTACACGCCACCGGCGGCGAGCACACCGTGCAGCACCACCAGCAGTTCGATGCTGCGCGGAACGGCGACGGCCACCGGTGTTTCCGGCCCGACTCCGCATTCGATCAACCGGCGGGCGAACCGGTTGGACCTGGCGGCGAGCGCGCCGTAGGTGATCTCGACACCTTCGAACACCGCCGCGACCGCCTGCGGATCACGCGCGGCCGCCGCATCGAGCAGGTGCGCCGCGAGTGGGGCGCGCACGCCCAGCTCAGCCAGTGCACCCTCGAGTGCGACCACATCGCCGTGGGGACCCACCGGCAGCGTGATCTCGTCGGTGTCCGCGAGCAGGGCGAGGTCACCGACAGCGGTGCCGGGCGCCGTGACCGCGTCCCGCAACACCCGCTCGAGCATCCCCACCATCGTCGCGACGGTCTCGGCGTCGAAAAGGTCGGTGGCGTAGCGCAGTTCGAGGTCGAGGCCATCGGGCGCACCGTCGGGCGCGAAACGGTCGACGAAGGTGAAGTCCAGATCCACTTCGATCGGCGCGTCCGGCAGCGCCAGCCCCGACAGGGTGAGACCGGGCAGCTCGAACGCGGTCCTGCGCTGGTTCTGCAGTGCGAGCGAGATCTGATACAGCGGCGAATAACCCTGTGACCGAGCCGGATTCAGCGCGTCGACCAGGCTTTCGAACGGCACATCGGCATTGTCGAAGGCATCGAGATCATCCGCGCGGACCTCGTCGAGCAGATCGCCGAAGCGGGTATCGGCGCGGACCCGCGCACGCAGCACCAGCGTGTTGACGAACATGCCGACGATGTCGTCGAGCTCGCGATGGCCGCGACCGGCCACAGGTGTACCGACAACGATGTCGGCACCGGCCGAGAGCCGCGCCAGCAGCACCGAAAGGCCCGCGTGCAGCACCATGAACGGGGTGGCGCGGTGCGCACGAGCCAGCTCCTCGATCCCGCGATGCAGGTCGGCGCCGAGGGTGGTGGTGAAGGTGGCGCCCCGGTTGGAGGCGATCAGCGGCCTGCGCCGGTCGGCGGGCAGCGTCAAGACATCGGGCAAGCCCGCGAGCCGGTGGGTCCAGTACCCGAGCTGGCGGGCCAGCGGTGCGTCCGGGTCGTCGGCACTGCCGAGTCCCTCGGTCTGCCAGAGCGCGTAGTCGGCGTAGTGCACGGCCAGCGCGGGCAGCCGCGGTGGCGCACCCGCCACGCGGGCGGCGTAGGCGGTGACCAGATCGCGAGTCAGCGGGCCCATCGACCAGCCGTCGGCCGCGATGTGGTGCACCACGAGCACCAACACGTGTTCGGTCGCCGCCACCCGGAGCAGTGCCGCGCGCACCGGCACCTCGGTGGTGATATCGAAACCACCGGCGAGGACGGCGACCACCGCCGCGGGCACGTCATCGGCGTCGACATCGGCGACAGCGAGGTCGGGCACGAACGGTGATCCGACGAGCTGCGTTGCCTGCCCGTCGAATTCGGGATAGGTGGTGCGCAAGGTCTCGTGCCGGGCGATCAGGTCACCCAGCGCACCGCGCAGCGCGTTCGCGTCGAGTTCGCCGCTGAGCCGGATCGCGACCGGAATGTGGTACGCGGCGGAGTCCGGGTCGAAGCGGTGCAGGAACCACATCCGCTGCTGCGCGGGCGAGAGCGGAATCCGCTGCGGACGTTGACCTGCCACCGGTCCACGCCTGCTGCCGGTGCCACGCAACGCGTCCAGCCGCACAGCGAGTCCGTCGACGGTGCTCGCCTCGAACAGTTCCCGCACCGGCACCCGAGCATCGAGCGCGGCACCGAGCCTCGCCGCCACCTGCGTTGCCAGCAGGGAGTTACCTCCGAGTGCGAAGAAGTCGTCCCCCGCACCGACCCGGTCGAGGTCGAGCACCCCGGCGAAGGTCGCGGCGACGACCCGCTCGGTGGCGGAGGCAGGCTCCCGATAGTCGAGCTGGCGAGATTCCGGTGCGGGCAGTGCCCGGCGATCGAGCTTGCCGGAAGCGTTGACGGGCAACTCGTCGAGGAAGACGTAGGCGCCCGGAACCATGTAGGAGGGCAGGGTCGCGGCGATCGCGGAGTCGAGGTCGGCGGTGGTGGGGACGGCCGAAGCGGCTGGCCCCGAAACAGCTGGCGCGACGTCGACCGCACGAACCGGATCGGCTCCGTCGGAATCGGTGCCGCTGACCGTGGCGGCGATGTCGGCCTCGGGTGCGCCGACAGATCGGACGACATAGGCAACGAGCTGGTCGGGCCTGCCGTCGTCGGAGCGGACCAGGACGGCGACACGGCTGATGCCCGGCACCGAGGCGATCGCGGCTTCGATCTCGGCGGGCTCGATGCGCAGTCCGCGCAGCTTCACCTGGAAGTCGGTACGGCCCAGGTAGTGCAGCGCCGGGCCGTCGGGTCCCGTGCGCCAGGCGACGAGGTCGCCGGTGCGGTACAGGCGTTCGCCCGTGCCGAAGGGGTCGGCGACGAAGCGTTCGGCGGTGAGGTCGGTGCGGCCGTGGTAGCCGTCGGCGAGCTGCGCGCCCGCCACATACAGCTCACCCGGGACACCCGCGGGGACGGGGTGCAGGCGCGAATCCAGCACGTACACACGGGTACCGGTGACAGGCACACCGATCGGCACCGTGGCACTGCGCTCATCACCGACCTCGTGCGTGGTGACCTGGATGGCGGTTTCGGTGGGGCCGTACAGGTTGACCACGGTCGCGCCGGTGCTCGTGCGCACCCGCCCTGCCAGGTCTGCCGTCAGCGCTTCACCACCCGCGAACACCAATCGCAGCGAATCCGCCTGCGCGGAGGCCGGTTCCGCCACGACGGCGGCGAGTACCGAGGGCACGTACTGGACAACGCTCACCCGATGCCGCACGGTGGCTGCCGCCAGGTACGCCGGGTCGCGATGCCCGTCGGCGGTGGCGAGCACCAGCCGCGCACCGACCTGCAACGGCCACAGCAGTTCCCACACCGAAGCGTCGAAGGTGAACGGTGTCTTCTGCAGCACCACATCGTCGACACCGAGCGGGTATTCCCGCTGCAACCACAGCAACTGGTTCACCGCGGCCTTGTGCGGCACGGCCACGCCCTTCGGCCTGCCGGTGGAACCCGACGTGAACAGCACGTACGCGAGGTGCTCGGGGCGCAGCGGTGCCACCCGCTCGTCATCGGTGATCGGATCACCGGACAGTCCCGACAGGTCGAGCGTGTCGACCTCCAGCACCGAATCCCCATCGGCCACACCACTTCCGGCCGATGTCAGCACACAGACCGGTGCCGTCTGCCCCAGCACATCAGCGGTCCGCTCGACCGGATGATCCGGATCGACGGGCACATACGCAGCACCGGCCGCAAGCACCGCATGCACCGCGACCAGCTGCTCCACACCACGGCGCATCGCCACCGCGACCAGCGAGCCCGGACCCGCCCCGAGCCCGATCAGATGGCGGGCCAGCCGTGCGACACGACCACCGAACTCCGCGTACGAAAGCTCCACTGCTGCCATGGAATCGACAGCGGCACGCAGCATCTCGGGCACTGCACTCCCGGCGCGGTGTGCGGCGATGGCATCGGCCGCGGTGGGGTCGGTGTCGACGACCACGGCGATCGCGTCGGGCGTTGCGGCAGCTCGGTCAGCGAGAAGCGAGGCGAGAGTCGCGGCGTGGTCGGTCTCGGCGGCGGTGTCGTTCCACGTGGTCAGGATGTGGGTCTGCTCGGCGGCGTCGAGGAAGTCGAGGTCGCCGACAGCGCGTGCCGGGTCGGCGAGGACGGCTGTGAGGATGCGGTCCAAGCGGGTACCGAAAGTGGCGATGGTGGTGGCGTCGAACAGGTCGGTGGCGTAGAGGAAGGCGCCGGAAATGCCGGTGGGAGTGCCGTTGTCGTCGCGGTATTCGGTGAGGGTGAGCTCCAGGTCGAACTTGGCGACGCCGGTGGGCAGGTCGAAACCGGCGACGGTGAGGCCGGGGAGCGCGAGTGCGCTCCGGGTGTCCTCGTCGAGGGACAGCATCACCTGGAACAGGGGGTTGCGGGCGGTGGAGCGAACCGGATCGAGGACCTCGACCAGGCGCTCGAACGGCACGTCGGCGTGGCCGAAGGCGGCGAGGTCCTTCTCGCGGACCTGGGCGATCAGTTCGATGAACGGAGTCGCGGGTGTCACCTCCGTGCGCAGGACGAGGGTGTTGACGAACATGCCGACGAGATCATCGAGCGCGCGCTCACCACGCCCCGACACCGGCGTGCCGATCGCGATGTCGGTGGTCGCCGACAGCCGTGCCAGCAGCACCGCGAACACAGCGTGCGCGGCCATGAACACCGTGATCCCCTGCGCGCGAGCGAATTCCGCCAGTGCCCGATGGGTCGCGGCATCGATCTCGACGCCGTGCATCGCACCGCGCCGGGAAGCGACCGCCGGACGGGTCCGGTCGGTGGGCAATTCCAGCTGCTCGGGCACCCCGGCCAGCGCGTCACGCCAGAACGAGAGCTGCTTCGCCGCCACCGATTCCGGATCGGCCGCATCGCCGAGCACGGCATGCTGCCACACGGCGTAGTCGGCGTACTGCACCTCCAACGGCACCCAACTCGGGACCTCACCGACGGCTCGCGTGCTGTAGGCCGTGAGCACGTCCCGGATCAACGGTCCGAACGAGAACCCATCGGCCGCGATGTGATGCAACACGATGACCAGCACATACTCCGCAGCCGAATTCCCCGCCGAATCAGCATGTGTTGCCACTGTGTTCGCGGCAACGCGGAGCAAGTTCGCGCGGATCGGGGCATCGACGGTGAGGTCGAAGCCGGTGGCGGCGAAGGTGCGTACGGCGTCGGACAGCTCGGCCGCGCCCACGATGTGGGGGTGAACCTCGGGGATGAGGCCGGTCGCGGGGAGGATCTCGGCGATTGCGCTCCCGTCGCGCTCCGGGTAGCGGGTGCGCAGGACCTCGTGCCGGTCCAGCACGTCGACGATCGCCGCCTGGAGTGCGGCGATGTCGAGGGTGCCGGTGAGGCGGACGGCCATCGGGATGTTGTCGGTGGCCGAGCCGGGGTCGAAGCGGTTCAGGAACCACATGCGCTGCTGGGCGGGCGAGAGCGGAAGCGGATCCGGGCAGCGCCCTGCCACCAGCGCGGGGCCGGAGCCCGTTCCACGCAGACGGTCGGCCGCCGCGGCGAGGGTCAGCACGGTCGTGGTGTCGAAGAGCTGACGGATCGGGATGCGGATGTCGAGGTCGGTGCCGATGCGTGCCATCAACCGGGTGGCGAGCAGCGAGTTGCCGCCCAGGTCGAAGAAGTCGTCGTCGCGACCGACCCGGTCCAGGCCGAGTACCTCGGCGAAGGCCGCCGCAACGACCTGCTCCGCGCCGGTTTCGGGCGCGCGGTAGACGGCGGCTTCGAAGACCGGTGCGGGCAGTGCGGACCGGTCGAGCTTGCCCACCGGGGTCAACGGCACGGCGTCGAGGGCGACGATCGCGGCGGGCACCATGTGCGCGGGCAGGTGCGCGGCGGTGTGCGCGATGAGGGTCGCGGTGTCGATCGTGGCTCCGGCGACGGGGACGACGTACGACACCAGCAGGGTCGCGCCCGCATCGGTGCGATGGCCGATGGTCGCGGCGAAATCGACGGCCCGGTGGCGGGCGAGCACCGCGTCGATCTCGCCGAGCTCGATCCGGAAACCGCGCACCTTCACCTGGAAGTCGTTGCGGCCCAGGTATTCCAGGTCGAGCGAACCATCAAGGCGCACCCAGCGCACGGTGTCGCCCGTGCGGTACATCCGATCACCGGGCACACCGAAGGGATTCGTGACGAACCGGCCCGCCGTGAGCGCGGGCCTGCGGTGGTAGCCGCGTGCGAGCTGCGCACCGGCGATGTACAGCTCGCCGACGACGCCGACCGGCACCGGTCGCAGCCGCTCGTCGAGCACCAGTTCGGTGGTGCCCTCCACGGGCGCGCCGAGGGTGACAGGTGTTGTCGCGCTGAGCGGTTCGCTGATATTGGTGACGATGGTCGTCTCGGTCGGACCGTATCCGTTGCGGAAGATCAGTCCCGGAATCGCGGCGGTCCAGCGTGCCACCAGTTCCACGGGGCACGCCTCACCACCGACCACCACCACCCGCAGCTCGTCGAGCCCCTCCGGGTGCACCGTCGCCAGCGCCGAGGGCGTGATGACCACGTGGGTCACCCGCTCGACCCGCAGGAGTTCACCCAGCTCCGCCCCACCGAACACGCCGGCGGGCGCGACAACCATCGTCGCCCCTTCGGTCACCGTCAGCAGCAGCTCGGCTACGGAGATGTCGAACGACGGCGACGCCACATGCAGCACTCGCGAGTCCGCCGACGCCAGATACCGCCCCGCCTGCACTGGCAGATACGCCGCGACCGCACCGTGCGGAATCACGACACCCTTGGGCAGACCGGTGGTTCCGGAGGTGTAGATGACATATGCCGGATCGAGCGGATCCACCGCACGTCCACCCGCCACGCCGTTCGAGAAGGTGTCATCACCTGGCGAGATCGCGTCGTCGATGCCATCGACCGCGTCGCGACTATCACCGACTACTGCATCGGCGCCATCTGAACCCGCCGAATGAGCATCTCCGACAACGTGTTCCGCCGCATCACCACCAGCGCACACGGCAGTGCGTGCCAGCGGATCGACCACGAGCCAGTTCACCGTGGTGGGCAGATCCGCCACCACCGCATCGATGGTGATGCCCGCCGCCGCGCCGGAATCGGCGAGCATGTGCGCGATGCGGTCAGCAGGGTAGTTCGGGTCGACCGGAAGGAACCCCGCGCCGGACTTCACGACAGCCCAGACAGCGGTGACCGAGTCAGCGGAACGCGGAATACTCACGGCGACAAGGTCACCGGCGCCGATGCCGAGATCGGTGAGGCGGGCGGCCAGATGTGTGGAAACGGCGTCGAGCTCGCCGTAGGTCAGGGTGCGGGCGCCGTCACGGATCGCGATAGCGGTGGGGTCGGCGGCGGCGCGAGACAGCACTTCCGGCAGCAAGGGGGCTGGCGTCGACGGGCCGCCGGAGCGGGTGGTCAGCTCATCGGGCTCGGTGTCGATCAGCAAGGGCAGATCGGCGACGGGAGTGTGCGGGGCGGCGGCGATCGCGGCGAGCAGGCCGGTGAAGCGGCGCACCATGGCGATGACGGTCGGCTCGTCGAATAGTTCTGTGGCGTAGGAGAATTCGCCGGACAGCCCGTTGGCCGCGGAATCACGCACTGTCACCGAAAGATCGAACTTCTCGATGTCGTAGGGCATGTCGACCGCGGCGGCGCGCAGACCGGGCAGTTCGAAGGTCGTCGACGGCAGATTCTGTAGCGACAGCGCGACCTGGAACAGCGGATGGCGACCAGCGGAACGCGACGGCGTGAGCACCTCGACGAGCCGCTCGAACGGCAGGCTGGTGTGGTCGAACGCGGCCAGATCCCCGGCGCGAACGCGGCCGAGCAGCTCGGCGAACGGTTCCGCGCCGCGCACCTGGGTGCGCAGCACAGCGGTGTTGACGAACATGCCGATGACGTCGTCGAGTTCCGCCGCACCGCGTCCGGCAACCGGACTGCCGATCGCCACATCGGCATTGCCCGACAGCCGCGCGATCAGCACCGACAGCGCCGCGTGCAGCACCATGAACAGCGTCGCACCGTGTTCGGCCGCAACAGCATTCAGCGCGGTGACCACCTCGGCGTCGAGCTCGAACTCGACCCGGCGCCCGTGCATCGACGCGACGGCGGGGCGAGGCCGGTCGGTAGGCAGACTCGACTCGTCCGGCAACCCCGCCAGCGCCTCACGCCAGAACGCGATCTCCCGCCCGGCCCGCGAGTCGGCATCGCCTTCCTCGCCGAGGACAGCACGCTGCCACAGGGTGTAGTCGGCGTACTGCACCGGCAACGGCGCCCACTGCGGCGCCGCGCCTTCGGTACGCGCGTAGTAGGCAGCCATCGTGTCACGCACCAGCGGACCGGCCGACCAACCGTCGGAGGCGATGTGATGCACCACCAGCACCAATACGTGATCACCGTCGACCTCGAACAACCTGGCCCGAATCGGCGGTGCGGCAGTGACGTCGAATCCGCGCAGGATCACGGCGGCCAGCACACCCGGAAGTTCTCGAGCACCGACGCTGACCGGGGCCAGGTACCTCGCCACACCGTTGACCAGCAGGTTTGCCTCACCATCGAAGCCCCCCGTGCCAGCAGCGCGGACTCCACCACCCACGCCGACCGCCTCACCGGCGTCGGCCGCAAAGAGCTCCGAGTTCGACTCGGCGACAAGCATGTCGAGTGCGTCAGCGGAAGTGAGCACCTGCTGCGTTCCCACTCCGTCGACCTCGGGATACACCGTGCGCAGCACCTCGTGCCGAGCGATCAGATCCCCGACCGCCGCCCGCAACGCCGCCTGATCCAGTACACCCGACAACCGCACCGCGATCGGGATGTTGTAGGCACCGGCCTCGGGATCGAACCGGTTCAGGAACCACATCCGCTGCTGAGCAGGCGAGAGCGGCACCACCTCGGGACGCGGGCCCACGACGAGCGCGGGCCGGTCGTCGACCACGCCACCCTCGACCAGCTTCGCGAGTACCGCGACGGTCGGGCTGTCGAAGAAGTCGCGAACATCCACACGCACACCGAAATTCGCCTGCAACCGGCCGATGGCCCTGGTGGCGATCAGCGAGTTGCCGCCGAGGCGGAAGAAGTCGTCGTCCAACCCGACGGTCTGCACCCCGAGCAGCTCGGCGAACAATGCGGCGACCGAGCGCTCGGTCGCCGTGCGGGGCTCCCGGAATGCCGCGGCGGCAACCCGGAAGTCGGGTTCCGGCAACGCTTTCCGGTCCAGCTTTCCGCTGGCATTGATCGGCATCGCGTCCAGCCGCACCAGCAGCGACGGCACCATGTACTCCGGCATCGACGCCTTGGCGTGCGCGATCAACTCGGCCTCGTCGATGGCCGCACCGTCGACGCTCACCACATAGCCGACCAGCGCCTCACCCGCGGCGTGCCGATGCAGCACCACCGCGGCATTGCCGACCCGCGGATGGGCGGCCAACACGGCCTCGATCTCCCCCAGCTCGATCCGCAGACCACGCAGTTTCACCTGAAAGTCGGTGCGCCCCAAATATTCCAGCTCACCACGCGACTCACGCACCAGGTCACCGGTGCGATACATGCGCTCACCGGCCACACCGTAAGGGTTGGCGACGAACCGGTCCGCGGTCAGGCCCGGCCGCGCCACATAACCGCGCGCCAGCTGAACACCCGACAGGTACAGCTCGCCGACAACCCCGACGGGCACCCGATCGAGGTTCTCGTCGAGCACCAGCAGCCCGGTGTCATCGGCCGGGCCACCGATCGGCACCGACACCTCGTCGAGCGCGGTCACCTCGTGCGCGGTGACGTCGACCGCCGTCTCGGTGGGCCCGTACAGGTTGTGCAGCGCGGTCGACGACAGCTTGCGCAGCCGCGCGGCGGTGGCAGCGGGCAGCGCCTCGCCCGAGGCGAACACCATCCGCAACGACGACAGATCCACCTCGGGACCCAGTTCACCGACGAACGCGGCCAGCATGGACGGCACGAAGTGAGTCACAGTGACGCCATGCGCCGCGATCAACGACGCCAGATACGCGGGATCACCGTGACGACCCGGTTCGGCGACAACGAGCCGAGCGCCGATCTGCAAGGGCCAGAACAGTTCCCACACCGACACATCGAAGGTGTAGGGCGTCTTCTGCAACACCACGTCGGCATCGGTCATGCCGTAGCAGCGCTGCCGCCAATCCAGGTTCGCCACGATCGCCGCGTGGGTCACCGCCACGCCCTTCGGACGGCCCGTGGAACCGGAGGTGAAGATGACGTAGGCCGTATTGCCTGCGCGCACCCCGGAAACCACTGTGCCGGGCGCCGCGTCCCAGTCGATGTCATCGGTGCGCAGAACCGGCGCGCCGTTCAGATCCGGTTCATCGCGGGCACGCGTCACGACCACCACCGGCCGCGCCACCTCGAGCACATAGCGCAGCCGGTCCACCGGATGATCGGGATCCAACGGCACATACGCACCACCCGCCCGCACGATCGCGTGCACCGCGACGATCAATTCGACGCTGCGTCGCAGCGCCAGTCCGACCAGCGTCTCGGGACCGACACCCAACTCGACCAGCCGCGCCGCCAATACCCGCACCCTGGCATCGAATTCCGCGTAGGTCAGCACATCGTCACCGAACTGCACCGCGACCCGATCAGGCGTCCGAGCCACCTGCGCGGCGAACCGATCGACCAGCGTCGCGGCGGCCACCACCTCCATCCCCAACGCGGCCATCGCATCACCGGCCAGCGAATCCAGCAGCACACCGAAGGTCCCCTCGGCGGCATCGACCACGCCGGGGAACAGCTCGGCGAGCACCACCTGCACGAGCGTGTCCGCGTCCAGTGCCCCACCGGTGAGCTCGGCCATCAGCGTGAGCTGGGCATCGAGATCGGCATAGGACACCGCGGTGCCGTCGAACTCGACCGCGATCCGCGCCGGATCCATCGCCGCGACCGTCGCCACCAGCGCTGCCAGCTGTTCTGTTTCCGCGCGCGCCGGAGTGGGGTTGGTCATCGCACACTGCCTTCCATTACCGGCCGCGGGTAACGCCACGCGGCCGCAACAAACTCTCGGAACTCCCCGGCTCGCACCTGGGGTGAGGTGGATCGGCGCGGGGGTGGCCAACCTCGGGCACCCTGCCCGAAATCCACCCGCTCACACCGGATTCAGTGCGATCGGCTATGACACGATCGCGGCAATCCGGTTCGCCGCCACGCAACCAGCAATGACTCGGTTATCTCCCGACCTCCATCGTCAACCCCGACACCTGAAACACGCGTCCGAACACGAGGAGAAGCGTATTCGTTTCAATAATAAACCGGACCAGATTCAGTCAAAATCACGGCTGGGCGACCCCCTTTTCGACGCCGAGAACGGTCCAGCGATCCGACCGCGTACGCCGAGCCGACAGCGGTCGGCGCGCAGCTCCCGATGGGCGGCGTCACGGCTGTCGACACAGATTCTTACTGTGTCCGGACACACTAAGTGAGACAACGTTGCATCACCGTTGCATCATCGTGATCCAGATCACGAACACGTTCGGCGCCGGAAACGACAAAACCCCCGCCGAACAACGGCGGGGGTTTCGTCAGTCAGCTGGAGCGAGGCCTACTCGGCTTCGGTGGTCTCCTCGACGGCGGCCGGCTCGGCGGCAGCGGCCTCGTCCTCGACCGGGATCAGCGAGATCTTGCCGCGGTTGTCGATATCGGCGATCTCCACGCGCAGCTTGTCGCCGACGTTGACCACGTCTTCGACCTTGGCGACGCGCTTGCCGCTGCCCAGCTTGGAGATGTGCACCAGACCGTCGCGGCCCGGCAGGAGCGAGACGAACGCACCGAAGGCGGTGGTCTTGACGACCGTGCCGAGGAAGCGCTCGCCGACCTTGGGCAGCTGCGGGTTGGCGATGGCGTTGATCATGTCGATCGCGGCCTGGGCCGACGGCCCATCGGTCGCACCGACGAACACGGTGCCGTCATCCTCGATGGAGATGTTGGCGCCGGTTTCCTCGGTGATCTGGTTGATCATCTTGCCCTTGGGCCCGATGACCTCGCCGATCTTGTCGACCGGGATCTTGATGGCCGTCACGCGCGGGGCGTAGGGGCTCATCTCGTCCGGATCGGTGATGGCCTCGGCCATCACATCCAGGATGGTGGTGCGGGCGTCGTGCGCCTGGTTCAGCGCACCGGCGAGCACCTGCGAGGGGATGCCGTCGAGCTTGGTGTCGAGCTGCAGGGCGGTGACGAAGTCACGGGTACCCGCGACCTTGAAGTCCATGTCGCCGAAGGCATCCTCGGCGCCGAGGATGTCGGTGAGCGCGACGTAGCGGACCTCGTCCTCACCCTTGTCGTTGGTGATGGTGTCGGAGACCAGGCCCATGGCGATACCCGCGACCGGTGCCTTCAGCGGCACACCGGCGTTGAGCAGCGACAGCGTCGAGGCACAGACCGAACCCATCGAGGTGGAGCCGTTGGAGCTCAGCGCCTCCGAGACCTGACGGATGGCGTAGGGGAACTCCTCCTGCGAAGGCAGCACCGGCATCAGCGCACGCTCGGCGAGCGCGCCGTGGCCGATCTCGCGACGCTTCGGCGAACCGACGCGACCGGTCTCGCCGGTGGAGAACGGCGGGAAGTTGTAGTGGTGCATGTAGCGCTTGGAGGTCTCCGGGCCGAGCGAGTCGACCTGCTGCGCCATCTTCACCATGTCGAGGGTGGTGACACCCATGATCTGGGTCTCGCCACGCTCGAAGATCGCCGAACCGTGGGCGCGCGGGATCACGTCGACCTCGGCGGAGAGCTGACGGATGTCGGCCAGGCCGCGGCCGTCGATGCGGAAACCGTCGGTGAGGATGCGCTGACGCACCAGCTTCTTGGTGACCGAGCGGAACGCGGCACCCAGTTCCTTCTCGCGACCGACGAAGTCATCACCCAGACGGGCGAGCACCTCGGCCTTGATCTCGTCGATGCGGGCCTCGCGGGCCTGCTTGTCGGCGATGCTCAGCGCCTGGTTCAGCTCGACCTTCGAGGTGCCCTCGACAGCCTCGAACACGTCGGGGCCGTACGGCGGGAAGAGCGGGAACTCCTGGGTCGGCTTGGCGGCCAGCGCGGCCAGGTCGGCCTGGGCGCGGACCAGACGCGCGATGAACGGCTTGGCGGCTTCGAGACCCTCGGCCACCACGGCCTCGGTCGGGGCCTGCGCACCGTCTTCGATCAGCGCGATGACCTTGTCGGTGGCCTCGGCCTCGACCATCATGATGGCGACGTCGCCGGTGTCGGTGACGCGGCCCGCGACGACCATGTCGAACACGGCGCCTTCGAGCTGCTCGACGGTCGGGAACGCGACCCACTGGCCACCGATGAGGGCGACGCGGACGCCACCGATCGGGCCGGAGAACGGGATGCCGGACAGCTGAGTCGACGCCGAGGCGGCGTTGATGGCCACCACGTCGTAGAGGTCGGCCGGGTTGAGGCTCAGGACCGTGACGACGACCTGGATCTCGTTGCGCAGACCGTCGATGAAGGTCGGGCGCAGCGGCCGGTCGATCAGGCGGCAGGTCAGGATCGCGTCGGTGGAGGGGCGGCCCTCACGACGGAAGAACGAGCCGGGGATGCGACCCGCGGCGTACATGCGCTCTTCGACATCGACCGTCAGCGGGAAGAAGTCGAACTGGTCCTTGGGGTACTTGCCTGCGGTGGTCGCCGACAGCAGCATGGTCTCGTCGTCGAGGTAGGCGGCGACGGAACCCGCGGCCTGCTTGGCCAGACGGCCGGTCTCGAAGCGGATGGTGCGGGTGCCGAAGCTACCGTTGTCGATCAGCGCGACCGACTCGAAAACTCCGGGCTCGACCTCGACCGCAGTCGAAGGGCGTTCAGTTGTCTGCGTCATATTCTCTTCTCTCGACCTCTCGTCTCGCTGGTCGCGCTGCCGTTTCCAGGCGTACTTTGTCCCCTGGTGGGCGCGAACCCAGCTGTCGTCAGCCGTACCGGACACGGACACGTGGAAACCCTCCTGGCGTCCACGCGCAGCACCCGGCCGTATCCCCTTGGAAGCGGCGACGCGGAGGCGGTCATCGATCGAAGCCCGACGGCGGCGAGACAAACGCCTGCCGAAAGGCCACTACCGAAGACCGACGCCACGCGGACGAATGCATACGGCTGTCACATGTTGTAATGCAGCCGGGAACCCGATGGTCCCCGAATACACGAATAGCCAACGAGAAGAAGTGTACTTCTTCCCGTTGGCCAGGTGTCGACCGCCTCGACGAGGAGGCGTGTCTGATTCAGATCAGCGACGCAGACCCAAGCGCTCGATGAGCGAGCGGTAGCGGTTGATGTCGTTGGCCTGCAGGTACTTCGACAGGCGGCGACGACGACCGATCAGGGCCAGCAGGCCGTGACGGGTGTGGTGATCGTGCTTGTGCTGCTTCAGGTGCTCGGTCAGGTCCGAGATCCGCTTCGACAGCAGCGCGATCTGCGCCTCCGGCGAGCCGGTGTCGGTGGGGTGCAGGCCGTATTCGGCGAGAATTGCCGACTTCTGCTCAGTGGTCAGCGCCATGTGGCTCGACTCCTATTTTCAGTTCCGCGCTCGAAGGTCCGGTTACCCGGGATGGGCGCCACCGCGGACCGCAGCAAACCCGAGGAGCCACTTTACTCGACACGTGGTGGCGAGGTGAATCCGGGCTCAGGCGTCGGCGGCGGTGAGGATTTTGCGCGCGGCCTCGACATCGCGGCCCATGGCCTCGACCAGATCGTCGATGGAGTCGAATTTGCGCATCCCGCGCAATTGTTCGACGAAATCGACACCGACATGCTGGCCGTAGAGGTCGGCCTCACCGTCGAGAACGAACGCTTCGACGGTGCGGGAGCGGCCGGAGAACGTGGGGTTGGTGCCGACCGAGATCGCGGCCATCGCGCGCTCACCGGGTGCGGCCCGACCGATGGTCGGGCCCGACCCGAGCACGGTGAACCAGCCCGCGTACACCCCGTCGGCCGGGATAGCGGCGTGCATCGGCGGGGCGACGTTGGCGGTCGGGAAGCCGAGCCCGCGACCACGGCCGTCGCCGTGCACGACGACACCCTCGACACGATGCGGGCGCCCGAGCGCCTCGGCCGCCGCGGCCATATCGCCCGCGTCGACACAGGCGCGGATATAGGTGGAGGAGAAAGTGACGGCGTGTTCGCCGAGCAGGGTCACCCCGTCGACCTCGAAGCCGAACCGCGCACCGAGGTCGCGCATCGTGTCGACGGTGCCCGCGGCCTTCTTGCCGAAGGTGAAGTTGTCGCCGACCACGACCTCGGTGACATGCAGACGTTCCACCAGCAGGTCGTGCACGTACTCGGACGGGGTGAGCTTCATGAAATCCTGCGTGAACGGCATCACGCAGAACACGTCGATCCCGAGTTCGGCGGCCAGCTCCGCGCGGCGGGTCAGCGTGGTGAGCTGTGCGGGATGCGAACCGGGTCGCACCACTTCCATCGGGTGCGGATCGAAGGTCATCAGAACCGAGGGAACCCCACGCTTGCCCGCCGCGGCGACCGCGCGGCTGATCAGCTGCGCGTGCCCCCGATGTACCCCGTCGAACACGCCGATCGTGAGAACGCAACGCCCCCAGTCCGCGGGCACGTCGTCGAGACTTCGCCATCTCTGCACAGAGCGAAGCCTACGCAAAGCGGTGCCCGAACAGAATTCCGGTCTGACCGGATCACCGGTGCGCGCCGTGCCGGTTCGCCGATGTGTCATTCCGGCCAGGGATGCCTAACATTGGTGATGTGCCAGCTAAACGAGATGTCGCGACCCGTAGCGCGCTGACGCAGCCCGCCGAGCAGGCCGAACTCGCCGCCACCATCGCGCCCGAACTATCGGCGGTGGCACAGGATTATCTGAAGGTCATCTGGACCGCCCAGGAGTGGTCGCAGGAGAAGGTGTCGACCAAGCTGCTGGCCGAGCGGATCGGCGTGTCGGCTTCGACGGTGTCGGAGGCGGTGCGCAAGCTCACCGATCAGGGACTGGTCGAACACGCCCGCTACGGCGCGATCACCCTGACCGAACACGGCCGTCGCGCCGCGGTCGCGATGGTGCGCAGGCACCGCCTGATCGAGACGTTCCTGGTGAACGAACTCGGCTACGGCTGGGACGAGGTGCACGACGAGGCCGAGGTCCTCGAACACGCCGTCTCGGACCTGCTCATGACCCGCATCGACGCGAAACTCGGCTACCCCGACCGCGACCCACACGGCGACCCCATCCCCTCCGCCGACGGCGCCGTCCCCACTCCCCCCGCCCGCCAGCTCAGCGACTTCGCCGCGGGCGAATTCGGCCGGGTGGCCCGCATCTCCGATTCCGACCCCGCCATGCTGCGCTATTTCGACTCCGTCGGCATCGCCCTCGACACCACGATCGAGGTAGCCGAACGCCGCGATTTCGCCGGCACCATCGCCGTCCGCATCGCCTCGGCCGAAACCCCTACCGAGCTGGGAACACTTGCCGCCGAAGCCATTTGGCTCACGGCGTAGTTCCCTGGATCAGCAGTTGAAGTAGGTGCGGAGGCGGTCCGGTACGCCGTCGGCGGAGGCCTTGGACCAGCAAGTGTCATGGGGGAACCTGACGTAGGTGGTCCAGGTTCCTGATGTGCGGGTGATGAGGCGCTGGTTGTCGCCGGGGGTATCCCAGCGGATGACAGCCCACTGCCCGTCGCAGTCCGGGATGGTCGCGGTGGGTCCTGGATCGACGCCGAGTTCGGATTCGATGGTGGATTCGGCGCAGGCAGGGGCTGGTTCGGGTGCAGTGTCCTGGAAGCGCAGTTGGCCGGTGGCCGTGCCACCCGGGGTGACCAGGAACAGTGTGTGCATGCCCTCGGGGACCGGATTCGTTCCCGAGGGCGCGGTCATCCCGAAGCGATAGCAACCGATTTCGGTGATGAAGGCCGCCCGGCCCTGCTCGTCGGTGACACCGTCGCGGCGCACCGTTTCCACCGTTTCTCCGACGGGGATGTCGTTGCTCGACGGATCGCACGGCTGCTGCAGCGAAAGGTGAACCGGCACACCGGGAACGGGGATGCCGGACAGGGTCACGGTGCGCAGGACGACAGTGCCGGTCGCGGGTTCGGGTGGCCTCGCGGTCACCGCGGGGGCAGTGGAGGCACCCACGGAATTCGACGGTCCGACCGGAGAAGCGGCGACCGGCGGCCCGGCCTGGGTGACCGCTGGAGCGGCGCTGGGAGTGGCGAGCGATTTCGGCGCGGCGATCGTGGTCGTCGGACGCGGCGATCCCTGCCCCTGCGGATCACCGCTGCCACAGCCCGCGAGCACCACCGTCACACCGGCGACGACACCGATCCAGGTCTTCCTGATCGCAGTCATGGTCTGCCCCTCCGCCGCGAAAGCTGTATATCTTCGCTATCGCCTGTTTCGGACAGGGCGTTAGCCGCGCGTCCAGTGCCACTGACAGCCGGCGTCACCGACGACTCCACGGATTCGGTGGGCGCGGCTCAGCTCGCGTGCCCGTCGAGCACACGCAGCGTGACCGATTCGGCCACCGGTTGCCGGAATTCGGTGAACAGGGCAGCGACGAGCTCACCACGACTGGTGACGCCCGTCTTGTCGAAGATGGACTTCACATGGTCGCGCACGGTGTGGGCGGAGACCAGCAGGTGCCGGGCGATGGCGGCCGTGGACAGTCCCGCCGCGATGAGTTCGGTGACCTCGAGTTCGCGCCGGGTCAGTTCATAGGCCGCGACGACGAGGGCGGCGACGTCCGACGGGGTCGCGTGTTGGATCACCAGCGCCGTCGTACTCGGTTCGCCGTTCGAGTCACGCAGGCACGAGGCGTGGCAGACGAGCCACTGCCCGGTCAGCGTGCGAATGCGGATGCGGGCGCTGTCGCCGGTGAGCCGCGCGCGGCCCGCCGTACTGAGAATCCAGACAGGCAACGGCAATTCGAGGCCGGAGTCGGTCGTCGTGGCCGGGCCGGGCGGCATCAGCGCGAGCAGCGCACGTGCTTCGTCGTTGACCGAGAGCAATGCGCCGTCGGCGCCGAACAGCAGCAGGCCGGGCGCGTGGATGCCGTCCGAGCCCGCGGTCGCCGGTCGCGCGAAGCCTCGCAGCCGACGCGCCATCGGGGCCGACAGTGCCTGCAGCACAGCGATATCGGCGGCGGCGAACGCCTTCCTGCCGCGTTCCCGGAACAGACTCACCTGCCCCCAGCCTTGCCCGTCCACCCGGAGCACGGCCCGCAACTCGTCACCGAAACCACGCGGCCGCATGAAGTTTCGATACAGCGGGCTCAGTGTCGGCCGGTCGCCTGTCACCGCGCGCAATCCGGCGACCGGTACCGGTGCCAGCGCGAGATCGCGGAACAAGTTGACGTGCTCGGCGAACAGCTCCGACTCCCAGTAGATCCCGCAGCCACCCTCGTGCAGGTTCTCCACCCGCACCGGCGCGGTGGTGAGCCCATTGACCGGATCGGTGGCCACCCACACCGCGGCGTCGAATCCCACCGTCCGGCGCAACCGGGTAGAGGTCTGCGCGAACAACTCGTGCGCGTCCTGCGCGGCCGCGATCCCGGTCAGCAGGGCGGTCATCGAGGGCGAAGCCGAGGCGGTCATGCACCCCATTGTCATCGGGTTCCGCACTCGGGGCCATCCCGCAATCGAGGGGGAAGCGGGGATTCGGTGGGCGCATCCCGCAAACGTGGGATTTCGCAGCGGTCCGCGCACGCCCACGCTGATCGAGGGGCGTGCACGACAATCGGCTACCCGTCGTCACGCCGTCGAATGAGCTTGTGCGGCAATGCCGTCTGACGTCAGGAGTCGATATGCGAATCGGGATCATCGGTGCGGGAGTTGCCGCGGTCGGACTGCTCGACGCGCTCGCGTCCGCCGACCGGGAACCGGGCACGATCACGGTGTTCGAGGGGACGTCGGCGCTGTGGCGCGGCCGTGCCTACCAGCACGACGTGCCCGCTGTGCGGGTGAACGCCCCGCCGGGGTTGATGTCGGTCCGGGCGAACGATCGTGGGCATTTCGAGCGGTGGGTGATGCAGCACCCGGATGCGGTGCGCTTCCTGGACCATGGGCTGGGACAGCCGATCGTGCCCCGCGCGATGTACGGGGAGTACCTGGAACAATCGGCGCGGGCGTCGATCGACCGGTTGCGCCGCGACGGATGGCAGGTCAGCGTCGTGAACGACCGGGTGAGCGGCCTCGCCCCAGAGCAGCCGGTGGTATTGCGCACCGAGGGCGGGTCGACGCATCCGGTAGATCGCGTGGTGCTCTGTGTCGGCAGCGGCCGCCCCCGTGACCAGTACGGGCTGACCGGCGCACCCGGCTACATCGACGAGCCGTATCCACTGGCGCACACCCTCACCGAGGTGGACCCCGAGGCTCGGGTAGCCGTGATCGGCAGCGGCCTGACCGCCGTCGACATCACCGCGGCGCTGAGCGCGAACGGCCATCGAGGTCCGATCACGTTGTTGTCGCGCAGCGGCATCCTGCCGTTCGTCCAGCAACGTCCACGACCACTCACACCCCGATACCTCACCCCGGCCGCCGCGCTCGACCTGGCAGCACGCGGTCCGGTCGAGTTCGCCGACGTGGTCGCGCTGCTGCGGGCCGAACTGGCTGACCTGGGTGAGGATTTCGACGAGTTCGCCGCCGAGATCCGCGCCACCGGCACCGAGGACCCGACGCACCGACTGCGCCGCCAGCTCACCGATGTCGATTCCACACTGCTCGGCCGGCGTCTGCTCACCATGGCGATTCGCACGATGGGCCCGATCCTGTGGCCCGCCATGAACGACGGCGACCGGACGATGTTGCGCACCGATCATCACCGCACGATCAGCAGCCTCAGCTCACCGATGGTCCCGCACAACGCGCAGATCCTGCTGCGCCTGCTGGATTCGGGTCAGGTCAGGTT
This sequence comes from Nocardia sp. NPDC058518, assembly GCF_042719655.1. Classification (NCBI taxonomy): domain Bacteria; kingdom Bacillati; phylum Actinomycetota; class Actinomycetes; order Mycobacteriales; family Nocardiaceae; genus Nocardia; species Nocardia sp. NPDC058518. The sequence continues at coordinate 187,489 of NZ_JBHXNJ010000010.1, read as the reverse complement.
GCGAACCGGAATCACCACGATCACCGCGGACAACACCGCGTTCACGGTGACCGACGAAGCCACCTGGCCGGCAGACGTCGTGATCAACGCCGTGAACCCACCCGCCTACGTCACCCCACAGGACACCGAAACACTGATGGCACGCCTACTCGACGACGGCACAGCGGAATTCGCACCCACCGGTGGCCTGCGCACCGAACCACGTACCCGCGCACTGCACACCGACACCTGGCGCGTCCTCGGCAACCTGGCAGCGGATTCGATGTTCATCGCCACGAATCCACCCGGCCTCGCCGCCGAAGCGGCGATGCTGGCCGAGCACCTGACGAAGGAATCCGGAACTCCGACGAGAGGCAGCGTCCGCGACGATGAGCATCTGACCTCTGCCAGCGGCGAATTCGCGGCCAAGGACCCTGACCGCGCCCGGTCACGGTAGCCCGAAGCGGGAATCGCCCGTCGCCGCATCGGCAGGCGACAGGCTCACCGGTCAGTCGCCGATTCCCCTCGGGCGCACCACCATGACAGAGCCCGCGCGTTTGCCGCTCTCCTCGAGAAGTGCGATGGCCCGGCCCCGTGGGTCGATGGCGGCGTAGACGCCCTTGATACCGACAGGTTCGAGCCAGCGACCGGTGCGCAGGTCGGTGGCCTGCGATTCGTCGATGTCGCGGAGCGGGAAGGCGGTACGGACGGCGGTGTCGATATCGAGGCTGAGCAGGGGCTGCTCGGCTTCGGCGGCCGCCGCGAGTTCTTCGAGGGTGCGGGCGTGTTCGAGGGTGAAGGGACCAACCCTGGTGCGGCGCAAGGCTGTCAGGTGACCACCCACGCCGAGGGCCGCGCCCAGGTCGCGAGCCAGGGCGCGGATGTAGGTGCCGGAGGTGCATTCGACCGCGACGTCGAGATCGACGAATTCGCCGTCGGCGATGTCGCGGCGGGCGAGAACCTCGAAGCGCGACACCGTCACCGGGCGGGCGGCCAGTTGCACCTCCTCGCCGGCACGCACGCGCGCGTAGGCACGTTCACCGTCGACCTTGATGGCGCTCACCGTGGCGGGAACCTGCTCGATGTCACCGGTCAGCGCCGCGACACCGGCCGCGATCTCGTCGTCGGTGACGTGCAACGCGGAGGTGGTCTCGATGACGTCACCCTCGGCGTCGTCGGTGTTCGTGGCCTGACCGAGGCGGATCGTCGCGGTGTAGGCCTTGGTGGTGAGGAGCAGCTGACCGAGCAGTTTGGTGGCCCGCTCCACCCCGAGCACCAGCACACCGGTGGCCATCGGGTCGAGGGTGCCCGCGTGACCGACCTTCTTGGTCTGCAACAGCTTCCGGCTGCGCGCCACGACATCGTGGCTGGTGAGCCCGCTGTCCTTGTCGACGATCACGAGACCGCCGAGCTCGCCGACCCGCGACACCCGTGCCGCCATCAGACGTGCGCGATCGCGGTCAGGATCAGCCCGTCGGCGATCAGCCAGGTGCCGTCGAACTCTGTCAGCGCGGCGCCGCCGTCGTTCGTCAGGCCGGGCACGAGCAGCTTCGTGTGGAAAGTACCCGAGCCCGAATCGTCTGTGCGGGAGTCGATCTCGAAGGTGATATGCGCGTCCTCGAAACCGAGCCAGCGCAATGTCAGCGGGAACCAGGCCTTGTAGGTGGCCTCTTTGGCGCAGAACAGCAGCCGATCCAGGTGCAGGCCCTCGCCGGGCGTGTCGGACAGCCACTCGCGTTCGGCGGGCAGACTGACCGAATCGAGCACGCCTTCGGGCAGGGTGTCGTGCGGTTCGGCGTCGATGCCGACCGAACGGAAACGCAGCGCGTGCGCCATCGCCGCGGCACGATAGCCGTCGCAATGGGTGAGGCTGCCGACGATGCCGCGCGGGAACAGCGGCATTCCGCGCTCCCCCTTGCCGATCGCGACGGGCGGCTCACCGAGCTGTTCGAGGGCGAGGCGAGCACAGTGCCGGGCACCGATGAAATCGCGGCGGCGCTTCTCCACGGATTTGGCGATGAGGTGCTCCTCGGCCGGATGCGCCGTCATGTCCTCCGGAAACACCAGCAACTCCGCCGAAGCCACACTCCTCGGCAATATCCTCTCCAGCAAGTGCTGTTCCGCCTCTCCGCGTATTTTGGCCAGATCTAGGCGCTGGTCGTTCAGCGTTGGCGTCTGGTGGTACCGGGATGGGCGAGTTTGCTCGTGCCCGGTGAGTTACCAATGTTCTTACGAAATCAGGCGGCTTGTCTTCTTGCAAATTTGCTGGTCAGATGCCTCGTCTGCGTTCGGCTTTTTCGCGCATCTCCGCTGCTGCGGCTTCCATCTCCGGGGTTACCTTGAAGTGGCCGCCCCAGGCGTTCAGGTCGCCTTCGGCGTAGACCGGGTCGGGCAGGATCTGGCGCAGGAGCGGGTTCGGCATACCTCGGCGTTTCCATTCGCGGGGGTAGCCGAGGGACACCTCTTCGAAGCGGACGCCGTCGTAGTAGGTGGTGCGGGGGATGTGGAGGTGGCCGTAGACCGAGCAGACCACGTTGTAGCTGGTGTGCCAGTCGGCGGTCAGGTCGGTGCCGCACCACAGCGAGAACTCCGGGTAGAACAGGATGTCGGTGGGCTGGCGGACCAAGGGGAAGTGGTTGATCATCACCAGCGGGGTTTCCGGGGGCAGCGCGTCGAGGCGGCGCTGGGTGTACTGGACGCGGGCGTGGCACCAGGCATCGCGGGTGAGGTACGGGTCCGGGGTCAGCAGGAACTCGTCGGTGGCGACGACATTGCGTTCGCGCGCCAGCGCCAAACCCTCCGCCTTGGTTTTCGTGCCCGCCGGTCGCCACGAGTAGTCGTAGAGCAGGAACATCGGCGCCAGGGTGACCCGGCCGCCATATTTCTCGGCACCCGAACCCGTCCACACCGGGAACGGGTCCTCCGGGGTGACGACATCGAGGTCACGGCACATCGCCACCAGATAGTCGTAGCGGGCGGCGCCGTGCATCTGCACCGGGTCCTTCGGCGTGGTCCACAGCTCGTGGTTGCCCGGCACCCAGATGACCTTGGCGAAGCGGCCGCGCAACAACTCCAGCGCCCACCGCACCTCCTCGGCCTTCTCCCCCACATCACCGGCGACGATCAACCAGTCCTCGGGCGAATCGGGAACGATCTGTTCCACCACAGGCTTGTTCCCCTGATGCCCCACATGCACATCGCTGACCGCCATCAACTTCGGAATCACCTGTCCACAGTGGCACACGCACCGCCGGGCAGTTCGCCGCCGGTCCGTTCCGGTCGGTCAGCGGCGACCGAGCACCGTGAACGAGGTGGCGACCGCACGCCATGCCAGGGCACGATGCAGCGGCTAGGGTTTTCCTGATAGCGTTGCGTCACTTCAATTTCGGGGGATCTTGTGTTGCTGGCAAAAGGGGGCAATCGTGTGCTGTCCGGCGGACGGGTCGAGGTTCACCTCGGCCTGCTGAACGGCCCGCTTCCGCAGCTGTTCGCGGTGTGCCTCGACGACACCGGTCGACTGCGCGCAGGGCCTGACCTGGTCGTCCCCAGCGAACGCTCGGCCGACGGCGCGGTCGAGGTCGTGGATGGTGCGGTGCGGATCGACCCCACCCGGGTCGACCCCGGAATCGCACGGGTGGTCGCCGTCGTCAGCGCGGGTGACCGCGGGTTCGCGGGCACCGAGATCCGGACCGTCGTGCGCGACGATGGCGAGGAGATCGTCGCGGTGAGCAGTGGATTCTCCGCCGAGAAGCTGGTCATGGCGGTCGAGCTGTATCGCCATCAGGGGCGATGGAAGATTCGACACCTCGGCGAAGGCTATGCGAACGGGATCGTCGGCCTCGCGCACGACATCGGACTCTCGCTGCCGACGCCGCCTGACCCCGGCAATGGATCGGCCGACGAGACGACCGGTTCAGCACACGACTTCGGCCGCCCGCGTACTCCCGGACCAGCTGGAGCGCCCGCGCCGACCGGCGGCGACGAATCGCTGAGTCCGGGTAGTCGGATCGCCGGTGTCCTGATGGGTCTCGCGATCTTGCTGTTCTTCGGTGCCCTCGCGCTCATCAGCCTCCCCGAGTCCGGAGATTCCGCGGTCAAATGCGGCACCGAGGTGATGGATGCCGACGACGTCTGCGTCACCGACCACACACTCCGCCATACCCGGGACGAACAGGCGGATATCAACGAGCGCGGCGACTTCCTCGGGCTCTTCTGCTTCGTCCCGCTCGCCCTGGTCGGGGCCGCGATCATCTACGGCTCGGTGAAGAAGGATCCCGACTAGCGGGTCAGGCCAGTTTCCCTGGCACCTCGGACCCGACCTGCGCCCACTTCCCCGACCGCGCTCGCAGGACCACCGCGACCAGCCGTGCCAGCATGAAGACGACCAGCCCCGACCAGATCCCGGCCACTCCCCAGTCGAAGACGAGGGAGAGCCAGATCAGGGGAAGGAAGCCGCCCAGTGCGGCGACGAGGGTGGCGGTGCGCAGGAAGGCGGCGTCGCCCGCGCCGAGCAGAACGCCGTCGAGGGCGAAGACCGCGCCCGCGACCGGGATCATGGCGACGAAGAACCACCAGATGATGTGGGTGCGGTCGAGGACTTCCGGGTCGTCGGTGAACAGGAGCGGAATCACTCCGTAGCCCGCGGCGAACGCTCCGGCAAGGACCAGGGCGAAGATCTCCGACCAGCCGGTGACCCGACGCGCGATGCCCTTGGCGCCGTGCGCGTTTCCCGCCCCGAGGGCCGCGCCGACCAGGGTCTGGGCGGCGATGGCGAGCGAATCCAGGGTCAGGGCAAGGAAATTCCAGAGTTGCAGGACCAGCTGGTGGGCAGCGACGGACGCGGCGCCGAAACGGGCGGCCACCGCGGCGGCGGAGACGAAGCAGATCTGGAAGGACAAGCTGCGGACGATGAGATCGCGGCCGAGCACGAGTTGAGCGCGCATCACCGCGAGTCGCGGGCGCAGCGAAACATGTTCACGCAGCAGGGCATAGGCGAACAGGACGCCGGAGACCGATTGGCCGACGAGATTGGCCACCGCGGAACCGGCCAGTTCCATCCGCGGCGCACCGAGCAGTCCGTACACCAGGACCGGACACAGCACCGCCGAGAGTGCCAGTCCCACAACCACATAGGTCAGCGGTCGGCGAACGTCCTGCACGCCGCGCATCCACCCGTTGCCCGCCATCGACAGCAGGATCAACGGCACGCCGAACAGCGCGATCCGTACCCAGCTGAGCGCCTCGTCGGCGATCTCACCACCGCCGGACAGCACCGAACACAACGGCACCGCGAACAACTGGATCACCGCCACGATCACCAGACCGACCGCGACACCCACCCAACTGGCCTGCACGCCTTCCTCGACCGCGCCCGTCCGGTCCCCCGCACCGTGTCTGCGGGCCGCGCGCGCGGTTGTCCCGTAGGACAGGAACGTCAGCTGGGTGCTCACCGTTCCGAGGATCACCGCGCCGACCGCCAGCCCGGCCAGGGCCAGGGCCCCCAGCCTGCCGACCACGGCGATGTCGAAGAGCAGATACAACGGCTCGGCAACCAGCACACCCAGTGTGGGCACGGCGATGCCGAGAATGCGCCGTGGCCCGGCCCGGTCGACCTCGCTGTCGGGCACGGTTTCATCCACCGGTTCAGCAGACCCCACACCGACCTCCCACATGCACTACGAACCATTGGCGCGAATGCTGCCGACCCCGCCGATGGTGGCACACGCCACCGACAACCCAGATCACCCGTGCGGACACTCCCCACCGATCAGCACGAAATCGCAGGTACGAAGCGTGGGCGGCGGGCAGGATGAGCAGCGATACTGGTCGTTCGCCCAGCTCGGGCGGGACGACATCACACCGCGGACGCCCGGTTCGCCCGAACAACTCAGGATCGACCATGGTGTTTGTGCAGCGATGGCGGGTGATCACGGCGTTCGCCCTGGTCGGCGCGGCGACCCAGCTGGTGTGGCTCACCTACGCGCCGGTGACGACCGTGGCGGCGGAGCACTTCGGTGTCTCCGAGTCCGCGGTCGGGTGGCTGGCGAACATGTTCCCGCTGCTCTACGTCGTGCTGGCCGTTCCCGCTGGAATCGCGCTGGATCGCTGGTTCCGGCCCAGCTTGATCGCAGGCGCGGCACTCACCGCGATCGGTGCGGCGCTGCGCCTGCTCGACGGTGGTTTCGCGATCGTGCTCATCGGTCAGACCGTCGTCGCGATCGCGCAACCGCTGGTGCTCAACGCGATCACCGGCATCTCCGGGCACTATCTCGACGAGAAGGACCGGCCGACCGGCATCGCGGTGGGCACCGCGAGCACCTTCGCCGGTATGGCGGCGGCGTTCGTGCTCGGCGCCGCGCTCCCCGCGGAAAGCCAGCTCACCACACTCACCGCGGTCGGCACGATCTTCGCGGCGCTGGCCGCGATCGCGCTCACCATCGAGTTGATGCGCGCGGGCACCGGGCCCGCGGCGAGCACCTCGACCTCGCTCACCGCGCTGCGAGCGACCGTCGGCGACCGGTATGTGCGCCGACTCTGCGTCGCCGTGTTCTTCCCCTTCGGCACTTTCGTCGCGCTGGCGACCTTCGGCCAGGCCTTGCTCGAACCGTCCGGTGTCAGCGCCGACGCGGCGAGCATCGTGCTGCTGGTGAATGTTCTCGCCGGTGTGGTCGGCTGCGCGGTGATACCGGTCGCGGTCCTGCGCCGCGGCATCGAACTGCCCGCCGTGATGGTCGGCCTCACCGCCAGCGCCGCCGCCTGTCTGCTCGTCGCCCTCGCCCCAGGCCTGGCAACGGGTTTCCTGGCCTTCGTCCTCATCGGCCTGACCCTGCTCCCCGCCCTTCCGATCGTCCTGGCCATGGCCGAACGCCACACCGGCGCCGCCGACGGCACCGCCGCGGGCCTCATCTGGATGACCGGCAACCTCGGCGGCCTCGTCGTGGCAGGTCTCACCGGCCTCCTCGTAGACGACCCGTCCCTGGCCTTCACCCTCTGCGCCGTCACCACGATCCTCGGCGTCCTCCTCGCGCTGCGCCTACGCCGCGACGAGCCGCGACCTGGCACGAGGATCAGCCCAGCGCGGTAATCAGCGCGCGCACAACGTCTTCGGCATTGCCGTAGGTGGTGTAGCCGGCGGCGAAGCGGTGGCCGCCACCGCCGAAACCGCTGGCGACCGCGGCGACGTCGACGCCGTCGGTGCGGCCGGGGGCGGAGTCGCGCGAACGCAGGGAGACGGTCCAGCGGTCGTTGTGGCCGCGGGCTTCCTTGAAGACCGCGGCGATGCCCGCTTCGGCGGTGGTGCGGATGACGTCGATGACGCTTTCGACCTCTTCGGGGCCCACGTCGTGGGTGTCGGCGGCGCGGACCAGCGCGTAGACGAGGCCGACACCGGCGGCGGATGGTACGACCACGGCGGTGGACAGCACCTTCGCCAGCATCGGGAGCCAGGCGTAGGGGTGGGTGTCGAGCAGGACACGGGTGATCTCGGTGCCATCGATGCCGGTGGCGAGCAGTCGCTCGGCCATGGCGTGGCTGCCGGGGCGGGCCCAGCGGAACGAGCCGGTATCGGTGACCAGGCCCGCGAACAGACAGTGCGCGATATCGGCGTCGATCTCCGCGCCCCAGGCATCGAGTAGCCGGGTCACCAATTCGGTGGTCGAGGCCGCGGATTCGTCGATCAGGTCGACGGTGCCGAACCCGTCGTTGGCGCGATGGTGATCGATCACCAATGTGGTTGCCGCACCGGGTAATCGGTCCGCGAGAGCACCGAGACGGTTGCGAGCGCCGCAGTCGACGACGATCAGCAGATCTACTTCGTGCGGCACCTGCGCCGGTGGCACGATCAGCCGCACCCCGGGCAGCGTGCGCAGCGAAGCGGGCAGCTCGGCGGGCTCGGCGAAGGACACGCACACCGGCACGTCGCGCCGGTGCAGCGCCAACGCCAGCGCGAGCCCGCTACCGACGGTGTCGGCATCGGGCTGCACGTGGCACAGGATCGTCACCGAACGCGCCGCCGCCAAAGCGGCGACGGCTGCGCCCAGTTCGATCCCATCGCGGACGCTGGTCATCCGGCGTCCACGTCGGCCGGTCCTCGGCCGGACACGGCGGTGCCCGCCGGGCAGGACTCGGCGCCCCGCGTGGTCACTCGGGCTACCGCCCCCGGGCGATGACCGGACATGCCTGCCTACTCGTCTTCGTCGTCGCGATCGGCCTTGTACGGGTCGGCCTCGCCCGCGTGCTTGGCGTTGGCGGCGACCTTGGCCACCTCGTCGTCGATGGCGCGAGCCCTGGCGAGCAACTCTTCCATCTCGCGGGCCACCTCGGGCACCTTATCGAGAGTGAAAGACAGGATCGGGGTGAACTTCACTCCGGTACCCGCGCCCACCTTGGACCGCAATACACCCTTGGCCGCGTCCAGCCCGGCGGCGGCTTCGACGTAGTCGGGTTCGGCGTCGATGGTCTCGCCCATCACCGTGTAATACACGTTCGCCTCGCGCAGATCGCCGGTCACCTTGGCATCGGTGACGGTGACGAACCGCAACCGCGGATCCTTGATCTCGTATTCGATCGCGGTAGCCACGATCGCGGAAATCCGCTTGGCGAGTCGGCGTGCCCTGGCTTGATCCACCATGGGAGTGCTCCTCTCTTCGGCGGCACGGGTGAGGCCCTACGTGGTTACGCAGGCTTCCGCCTCCGGGCCTTGACACCCGTGCCGCTGCCTCTAGTCTTCGGGTCCGAAGATCCGGCGGCGTACTGCCAGCAACTCTATCTCCGGACGCGCGGCAACGTGCCGCTCACACTTGTCGAGCACCTCGTTCAGGTGTCCCGCTTCCGCACTGACCATGGCCACCCCGAGCAGTGCCCGGCGGTGCAGGTCCTGATCTCCGGCTTCGGCGGCATTCACGCCGAAGCGCTTTCCCAGCTCAGCGAGGATCGGCCGGATCACCGACCGCTTCTCCTTGAGCGAATGCACGTCACCGAGCAGTAGATCGAATTCGAGCGCACCGATGAACAGCGGTGCTCACCTCCTGGTAGATGGGGTTACCGCAAGACCCCACGCCGCACCCGAGGAATCGGATGCGGCGTGGGTGCGGCGATATTGCGTTGATCAGTCGCGCGGCTTTTCACGAAGCTCGTAAGCCTCGATGATGTCGCCGTCCTTGATGTCGCTGTAGGTGACGGTCATACCGCACTCGAAACCTTCGCGAACCTCAGGAGCGTCGTCCTTCTCCCGCTTGAGCGAGGAGATGGTCATCGTCTCCGCGACCACTCGACCGTCACGGATCAGGCGCGCCTTGGCGTTGCGCTTGACCGAGCCGGAGGTGACCATGCAACCGGCGATGTTGCCGATCTTCGACGAACGGAAGATCGCGCGGATCTCGGCGCGGCCCAGCTCGACCTCTTCGTAGATCGGCTTGAGCATGCCCTTGAGGGCCTTCTCGATCTCGTCGATCGCCTGGTAGATCACCGAGTAGTACCGGATATCCACGCCTTCGCGGTTGGCCAGCTCAGTGGCCTTGCCCTCCGCGCGCACGTTGAAGCCGATGATGATCGCGTTGGAGGCCGACGCCAGGTTGACGTTGGTCTCGGTGACGCCACCGACACCGCGGTCGATGACGCGCAGACGCACCTCGTCGTCGATCTCGATACCGAGCAGCGCCTCTTCGAGGGCCTCGACGGTACCGGAGTTGTCGCCCTTGAGGATCAGGTTGAGCTCCGAAGTCTCCTTCAGGGCGGCATCCAGATCTTCCAGGCTGATCCGCTTGCGGCTGCGAGCGGCCAGCGCGTTGCGCTTGCGCGCATTGCGGCGGTCGGCGATCTGACGGGCGATGCGGTCTTCCTCGACCACGATCAGGTTGTCACCAGCGCCGGGGACGGAGGTGAAACCGATGACCTGGACCGGGCGCGACGGGGTCGCCGCGTGGACGTCCTCGCCGTGCTCGTCGACCATGCGACGGACGCGACCGTAGGCGTCGCCCGCCACGATCGAGTCACCGACGTGCAGCGTGCCGCGCTGGATGAGCACGGTGGCCACGGGGCCACGGCCGCGGTCGAGGTGCGCCTCGATGGCGACACCCTGGGCGTCCATGTCCGGGTTGGCCCGCAGGTCGAGCGAGGCATCCGCGGTCAGCAGCACCGCTTCGAGCAGCTGATCGATGTTGGTGCCCTGCTTGGCCGAGATGTTGACGAACATGGTGTCGCCGCCGTACTCCTCGGTGACCAGGCCGTACTCGGTGAGCTGCTGCTTGATCTTGTCCGGGTTCGCACCCTCTTTGTCGATCTTGTTGATCGCGACGACGATCGGCACATCAGCGGCCTGCGCGTGGTTGATCGCTTCCACCGTCTGCGGCATGACGCCGTCGTCGGCCGCGACCACGAGGATCGCGATATCGGTGGCCTTCGCACCACGAGCACGCATGGCGGTGAACGCCTCGTGACCCGGGGTGTCGATGAAGGTGATCAGGCGCTCTTCCTCGTTGAGGTTGGTGAGCACCTGGTAGGCACCGATGTGCTGGGTGATGCCACCGGCCTCGCCCTCGGCGACGTTGGCCTTACGGATCGTGTCGAGCAGTCGGGTCTTACCGTGGTCGACGTGACCCATGACGGTCACGACCGGCGGACGGTGTTCGAGGTCGTCCTCGCCGCCGGCGTCCTCGCCGTAGGTGAGGTCGAACGACTGCAGCAGTTCGCGGTCTTCGTCCTCGGGGCTGACCACGTGGACGACGTAGTTCATCTCGCCGCCGAGCAGCTCGAGGGTCTCGTCGTTCACCGACTGGGTCGCGGTGACCATCTCGCCGAGGTTGAACAGTGCCTGCACGAGAGCAGCGGGGTTCGCGTCGATCTTCTCGGCGAAGTCCGACAGCGACGCGCCGCGGGCGAGACGGATGATCTCGCCGTTGCCGCGGGGCAGCCGCACGCCACCGACGGCGGGAGCCTGCATGTTCTCGTACTCGGCGCGCTTGGCCCGCTTCGACTTGCGACCACGACGGACAGCGCCGCCGGGACGACCGAACGCGCCTGCCGCGCCACCACGGCCACCGGGACCACCGGGACGACCGCCGCCGCCACCGGGACGACCACGGAAACCACCGGCCGCGGGAGCACCGGCACCGGCGCCGGGAGCGCCGGGGGCACCGCCACCGCCACCGCGGTAGCCGCCACCGCCGCCGCCACCACCGGGACGGCCTGCGCCGCCACCGCCGGGAGCGCCACCGGGACGACCCGGACGGCCACCGGCCGCGGGGCCGGGACGTGCGGAGCGCGCGGGCATGGCACCGGGGTTCGGACGCGGAGGCATCGAACCCGGGTTGGGACGGGGACCACCGGGACGCGGGGCACCGCCCTGCGCGGCGGCCGGACGCTGACCCTGGCCGCCACCCTGACCGGGGCGGGGACCGCCCTGACCGGGAGCCGGACGCGGGCCACCCTGACCGGGAGCCGGACGGGGACCGCCCTGACCCGGAGTCGGCCGCGGACCACCCTGCGGGGCGGGACGCGGTGCCGGACGCTCACGATCGGGCGCCGAGCTGAACGGGTTGTTGCCGACGCGCGGAGCCTTGGGCCCCGGCTTCGGGCCGGGACCTGCCGGACGCGGACCCGGTGCGGCCGCACCGGGGGTTGCCTGACCCGGACGGGTCTGGCCCGCGGCGGGAGCCTGTGCCGGACGCGGCGCGGCGGGAGCCGGACGCGGACCGGGCGCGGGGGCGCCTGCGGGCTTGGCGGCCGGAGCCGACTGCGCGGCGGCCGGAGCGGGGCTCGCGGGTGCCGGAGCAGCAGGCTTCGCCTCGACCGGAGCGGCCGGTTCGGCCTTCGGCGCAGCCGACGCGGCAGCAGCAGCTGCCGGGGCGGGAGCGGCCGGAGCCGGACGCGGACCGGGGCGGGGGCCACCGGGGGTGGGCTTGGCAGCCGGACGGGCTGCTGCTGCCGACGACGGGCCGGGACGGGCCGCCGACTTGGCATCGGCCGCCGGAGCGGACTTCGACGCCAGAGATTCGCGCAGACGACGTGCGACGGGTGCTTCCACCGTCGAGGACGCCGACTTCACGAACTCGCCTTGCTCCTTGAGCTTCGCGAGTAGTTCCTTGCTTGTGACACCGAGCTCTTTAGCCAACTCGTGCACGCGGGCCTTGCCTGCCACTGCTCTCCTCACTGAGAGGCCGAGCAGTGACGCCGCCTAGGTAAGGCGGGCCCGCACGACCTCGGGTTATCTCCGACGGACGTTCATCGTTGGTGCTTCACGGTGTGCTCATGAGTGCTCGTGCCTGTTCTCGAGGTACTGCTCCAGGGCTGAGATATCCAGATTTCCGGACACTCGTAGGGCTCTGCCGAATGCTCGGCGCCGCTCTGCGGAACGCAAACAAGCTGAAACGGGGTGCAGCCAGGCACCCCGTCCGGGAAGTCTGCGCCGCGGATCGGGAACAATCGCGACATCGGTGTTCCGATGCTGCGCAACGATCCGCAACAGGTCGGCAGATGGCTCACGCTGACGGCATCCGATACAGGTGCGAACGGATTGCGCGGGCCGGTCCTGTACCCACTCTACCGGTGACCCGGTCATAACGACGAACCCCTCCCCTCCGGAAGTTACCAACATGTCATCCGCAGGCAGGGATTCGATGTGCCTGGATCAACTACGGTGCGCTTCCGGCCGGGTGGAGTCGTCCGGTTGCGGAGCCGCGTCGCTGCGGATATCGATGCGCCAGCCCGTCAGACGGGCGGCCAGGCGGGCATTCTGGCCCTCCTTGCCGATGGCGAGGGAGAGCTGGAAGTCCGGCACGATCACGCGGGCAGCCCTGGCGTCGGGATCGACGACAGTGACCGATACCACCTTCGACGGCGAGAGCGCATTGCCGACGAAGGTCGCCGGATCCTCGGCGTAGTCGATGATATCGATCTTCTCGCCCGCCAGTTCGCTCATCACGTTGCGCACGCGCTGGCCCATCGGGCCGATGCACGCGCCCTTGGCGTTCACGCCGGGCACGGTGGACTGCACGGCGATCTTGGAACGGTGTCCCGACTCGCGGGCCACCGCGACGATCTCGACGGAGCCGTCGGCGATCTCGGGCACCTCGAGCGAGAACAGCCGCCGCACCAGGTTCGGGTGGGTACGCGAGAGCTGGATCTGCGGGCCACGCGGGCCACGCGAGACGCCGTAGACGTAGCACTTGATCCGGTCGCCGTGCTCGTAGGTCTCCCCCGGCACCTGTTCGGCGGGCGGGATCAGCCCCTCGGCGCCGTTGGCCTCGCTGCCGATGCGAACCACCACGATGCCGCGGGCGTTGGCCCTGGCGTCGCGCTGGACCACACCGCCGACGATCTCGCCCTCATGGGTGGCGAAATCACCGAAGGACTTCTCGTTCTCGGCGTCACGCAGCCGCTGCAGCACCACTTGGCGGGCGGTGGTCGCGGCGATGCGGCCGAACCCCTCCGGGGTGTCGTCCCATTCGGAGACGAGGTTGCCGTCGGCGTCGAGTTCGCGCGCCATCACCCGCACCACACCGGTCTTCTGGTTGATGTCGATGCGCGCGTTGGCCTCGTGGCCGTCGGTGTGCCGGTAGGCGGTGAGCAGCGCCGACTCGATCGCCGAGATCACGGTCTCGATCGAGATGCCTTTGTCGGCGACAATCGCCCGCAAGGCTTCGATTTCAATATTCATTCCGCAACCCCTTCGGTGGGAGTGTCAAGGTGTTGTCCTGGCGCGGCCAGGTCGGCGGGCTCTTCGCCCGGTACCGGGCGGCCCGGCGCGATGCCGCCGGCGAGTTCGAGTTCGGCGGCGCCCGGTGCGTTGAATTCGACCTGGACGACGGCCTCGGCGATATCGGCGATCCGAACAGGAACGCGATGCGGCTTCGCCTTGCCGCCGATGACGAGTGCGATGGTGGTGGCGTCGTCGGCGAGCAGGCCGACGCGCGCGTCGAAACGGGCCTTGCCCTCGATCCGCTCGGCACCGTCGGCCAGCTTGACGCGGACCTTGCGGCCCTGTGCGCGCCGCCAGTGCCGTTCGGTGGTGAGCGGGCGCTCCACGCCGGGCGTCGTCACTTCGAGCAGATAGGCGGATTCGCCGAAATCGCCTGCGGCATCGAGAAGTTCGGACATCTCGCGGCTGAGCGCGGCGATGGCGTCCAGGTTCGCCGTGCCGTCGCTGTCGACGGTGACCTTCACCCGAACCGGAGCCAACTCGCCGTTGCCCGCAGCCACGATCGCGACGCCCTCGAGGTCGAATCCCCGGCGTGCGACGAGCTCAGCGACAAGCTGGCTCACCCTTTCCTCGGTGGGCATCGGCATATGGGCGGCTCCTGGTTCAGTTGTGACGCGATCGGAAATATCTACGCCGAAGGTCTAGCGTAACGCGCTCAGAGAGTGTAAAGGACCAGGCGCTGGGCGCTGCGCACCGGTCCGGCTCGGCGTGCCCGAGGTGTGTCGCCGCGCGCGCGAGCTACCCGCGCGCGATCTGGCACGATGGTGCACGTGCCCCACCGCCATACCGTCCCGCCGAGAGCCGGGCGACCTTCCGGCATGCGCTCCGACCGGCACGAACCCCATCAGTTACGGGTCGAGCCTGCCACCGCGCACCTCGCCGGGTCGACGTCGGCTCCCGCCGGCGCGACCCCGTCGCACCTATCCGCCATAGTGCCGCATCCCACACCGGTGCAGCAGTTTTCATCATCGGCGCCCGCTCCGGTCGACACACGGTCGACCTGGCGCCGCCGCACACTGCTCCGACTGGTCGGCGCGAGCGCGATCGGCATTCCCGCGGTGGCCGCGCTGGCCGCCTGCGCCGAGGACGATACCGTGCACGCGCCGGATCCTCTTGCCGCGCAAGAGGTTCTGGCCCGAGCCGATGCCGCCGCCGCGACGGCCGCGATCGCGCTGGCGCCGCAGTCGAACGCCGCGCTGAGCACGATCGCCACCGAGCGCACCGCCCATGCCGACGCGTTGCGCACCGAAATCGACCGGGTGATCGGCGTCTACGGCGACGGCACCACCCCCGTCCATCGCACGGGGTCGCTGACCGTGCCCGGTCCCGACGGTTCCCCGGTGCCCGCCTCGGAAGTCGAGACAGCGGCCGCGCAGCCTGCCACCGTCGCACAGCTGCGTGATCAGCTGGTCCGCTCCCAACAGTCCGCCGCCGCCCTGGCCCGCACCGAATCCGGTTATCGCGCAGGACTTCTCGCGTCGATCAGTGCGGCCTGCGCCACCCAGGCAGGAGTCCTGCTGACATGACCGAACAGCGAAAGTTCCTGCAGAACGCGCTCGATGCCGAGTACGCCGCCGTCTACTCCTACGGCCTGATCGCCGCGTACGCCAATTCCGACCGGGCCCGCCTGGTCGCGGAGTTCAGCGCCGCGCATCGAGCACGCCGCGACGCCACCGTCGAGCTGCTCGAAGCTGACGGCACGGCACCGGGCGCCCCCGGCGCCGCCTATACCCCACCCGCACCGGTCGACGACCCGATCCCGGCGGCACATCTGGCGGTGAGCGTCGAATCCGATTGCGCCGCAGCGTGGTACGCGGTGGTCGAGAACGCGACCGACGAATCGGTGCGCGCCACCGCGACGGAAGCGCTCACCGAAGCCGCCGTCCGCCGCGCCCGCTGGCAGACGATTCTGGGGGCGACGCCGGTCACGGTCACTTTCCCCGGCCGGGCCTAGGCGCCGGCTCCCCTCGCGGGCGCCCGGCTTGGACGGCCACCGCTCATCGATGTCCGCCGGTTCGGACAGAAGTCCCGGGTGGATCCAGCGACCCACCCGGGACCGGCCGCCTGCTACGGGCGCATCGCGTACGCGCCGTCGTAGGCCGCTACCTGCTGCCACACCCGGTCGAACCGTTCGGCGTCGGCGACCGGGCTGCGCAGTGCCCCGATCGCCCATGCACGCTGCGCCTCGGTGACCGACGGCTTGCCGAGCACCGCCGTGGCGTGGGTGTTGAAGTCGCGGATCTGGAAGTCGAAGATCTGGTCGAGCACATCGCGGTCGAGGCCGGTGAGCTCGGCCTGCTCGAGGATCAGCTGGCCGTAGACCACCGTGGAGAACAGGTGGCCGATGGTCAGCATGAAGTCCAGGTCCTTCTGCTGGGCCGCGTCGGGGGCCGCGGTGAGCAGCAGGCTGCGCAGCGCTCGAGCCTGCTCGTAGAACCGGCCGACATTCGGGACCTCGGCTGCCTGCTCGTAGGCGGGGGTCCAGTCGGCGAACTGCACCTTGCCCGCGCCGCGTGCCGGACCCTGCTGCCAGAAGAACGGCTGGTCGCCGGCTTCGAGGTTGGTGCCGATCGCCGGGTATTCCTTCGGGTTGAGCAGGTAGTTCGGCATGAACTTCAGGATCTGGCCCACGTTCACGTGCACGGTGCCCTCGAGGCGCGGCAGGTGGTTGATGTAGCGCGAGGCCTGTGCGAAGTAGGTGGCCTTCTCGAAACCCTTGGCCGCCAGCACATCCAGCAGCAGGGTCATCGCGACCTCGGCCTCGGAGGTGACCTTGGACTTGGTCATCGGGTTGAACAGCAGGTAGCGGCGATCCTCGAGCGAGGCGCTGCGGAAGTAGTCGACGGCGCGGTCGCTGAACAGCTTCATCGCGATCAACCGCGAGTAGGCGTCGACGAAATTGCCACGCACATGGGCGAAGTCGGTGACCGGGTTGCCGTAGAGGATGCGGTTGTTGGCGTGGGTGATGGCCTCGAAGAACGAGTGCTCGACCATGCCGATGCCACCGTGGCAGAGGTTGAACTTGCCGACATTGACGGTGTTGAGCGCGGCCGAGAAGGCCTCGGGCCCTTCGTGGAGCAGGTCGGCGGCGGTCACCGGGTAGTTCTCCAGCCGGAAGTGGCTGACATACATCTGACCGTGGATGACGCTCTCGATCAGGTGGTAGTCGTCGTGGCGGCTGTCGGCGGCGAACCAGATGTAGCCTTCGGGGCCCTCGACGTCAGCGCGTCGGGAGAACACCGACACCATCGAGGCGACGTTGCCGTTGCCGATGTAGTACTTCTCGCCGCTCGCCCGGAACAGGATGCCCGCCTCGGCGTCGGCGCTGCCCGGCTCGCTCGGGGTGAGGATCAGGTCGGTGTTGTAGATATCGGCGCCGTGGTCGCGCTCGGACAGCGCGAACGCCATCACCTGACCGTCGTCGAGGTCGGCGGCGGCCTTGCGCTTGGCGATCTCGTTGCCGCTCTGCCAGATCGGGCCCAGGCCCAGGATGGTGACCTGCTCGGCGTACCAGTACGCCAGCCCGTAGAACCCGAAGATCTCCGCCAGGGCCGCGTTGCGTGCCGCGTCCCAGCGCTTGTTCGGGTCGCCGTCGGCGTAGGCGGCCGGGGTCAGGAAGGTCGCGAACAGCTTTTCCTTGCCCACGAACTCGAGGAACTCCGAGGTCCACACCGCGTCGCGATCCTCGACCAGCAGCTGCGCCTTGCCCTTGGACTCGAACCACTCGATGGTGGCGCGCAGCAGCCGCCGCGTCTCGGCATCGAAATGCTGCGGGTCGTAGGTGGCCGGGTTGAACAGCAGGCTGGGCGAACTCGTCATGCCGTTAACTTATCAGCGCCGCCCACTCGCCACGCCGACCCTCGCACCCGCTACCAGCACTTTCGCCTACGTAGCCGTAAGTTCGAGCCGCCCGGCTCCTGTTCGGCGACACCCAGCGCTGGGGCGATCACAGCGTCGCCGGGGTCGGTTGTTCCCCGACATATCCGGCGCGCCGGAATCGATCCAGCCCGAGTTCGCTCCCGAGCTCCGCTCGCATCCCAGGGTTGCGCACGTAGAAGACGAACAGGTGGTAGACCCGGGTCGGGTCGGTCTCGAGGTCGGTGTGGACGATGTCGATGGTTCGGTAGCCGGTGTCGGCATCGCCGGTGACGAGGGAGATCACGTTGGTGGCGCTTCCGAATCTGAGCCCTTCCTTGCGGCTTTGGGCGCCGACCGCCGTGACATCCGGCCAGGCAACGCTGGTCGGCCCCTTGCCATAGTCGATCGCGATGCCCTTTGGCGTCAGCACGATGCCGACGTTACCGAGGGTCTTGCGAGGGTGGTATGTGGCGAAGCCGAGGAGGAGGGCGAACAATGCGGGAAGGGAAGTGAGGAAGAAGAACGCGGCTCCGGTCGACCAGTCATCGTTCAAGGATGCGATGAATTGCCAAAACCCAGCCCCCAGCAGGACCACTGCGAACGCTATACATCCCAACAAACTTCCGGTCGAGGACGGGCGCGTCACGGGCAGCACGAGTGCGGGGCCCGCATCGGTGGCACGAATGTCAGCGACCACCGGAGCGGTTCGGGGCAGCTCCGACCATCCCCAGCCGGTGAACACGGCGGCCAGGGTGCCGACCAGCGAGAGCCCGAAGAGTCCTATCGCCACCGATTCCGGCTCTGTCACCATCGTCAAGATCAGGCCGAACACCATCGGCCACAAAACCAGCGCACACGCGAACGGCAACACCACATACCGATACGCGCCGAATGCCTTCCGCTTCCACTCCTCCGGAAGCGGCAAATC
Organism: Nocardia sp. NPDC058518; assembly: GCF_042719655.1. Taxonomy (NCBI): domain Bacteria; kingdom Bacillati; phylum Actinomycetota; class Actinomycetes; order Mycobacteriales; family Nocardiaceae; genus Nocardia; species Nocardia sp. NPDC058518. The sequence goes on along the minus strand of NZ_JBHXNJ010000010.1, from coordinate 169,028 downwards.
AGACGTACTCCGATACCTACCCACAATGCCCCCCACTACGATCCAGCACGCCTACGCGGTCGCGGATCTGATTCCGGCCACTAATAGCAACTACGACAAAACGCGCCGCCCCGGAAATGGGACGGCGCGTCTCAGAGCGAGGTCAGCCGCGGATCTTGGCGGTGACCGCGCTGACGGCGTCTTCGGCCGGGATCTCCTCGGCTTCGCCGGTGAAGCGGTTGCGCAGTTCCACCTTGCCCTCGGCCCAGCCGCGGCCGATGACGAGAATCCAGGGCATGCCGAGCAGTTCGGCGTCCTTGAACTTCACGCCGGGTGAGGCGGTGCGGTCGTCGAAGAGGACCTCGAGGCCCTCGGCGTCCAGGCCGGCGACGACGTGTTCGGCGCCGTCGCGGGCGGCGGCGTCCTTGTTGGCGATCACCACGTGCACGTCGAACGGGGCGACCTCGGCGGGCCAGCGCAGGCCCTTCTCGTCGTGCTGCTGTTCGGCGATCACCGCGACCATGCGGGACACGCCGATGCCGTAGGAGCCCATGGTGAGGCGGACCGGCTTGCCGTTCTCGCCGAGCACGTCGACGTCGAAGGCGTCGGTGTACTTGCGGCCGAGCTGGAAGATGTGACCGATCTCGATGCCGCGCGCGGACACCAGCGGGCCGGCGCCGTCGGGCGAGGGATCGCCGTCGCGGACCTCGGCGGCCTCGATGGTGCCGTCGGGGGTGAAGTCACGACCGGCGACCAGGCCGACCACGTGCTTGCCGTTGACGTCGGCGCCGGTGATCCAGGCGGTGCCGTCGACGACGCGGGGGTCGACGAGGTAGCGAACACCGTTGGCGGCCAGACCCTTCGGGCCGATGTAGCCCTTCACGAGGAACGGGTTGGCGACGAAGTCGGCCTCGGTGAGCATCTCCACCTCGGCGGGCTCGACGGCGGCGCCGAGACGCTTGTCGTCGACCTCGCGGTCGCCGGGGACGCCGATGCCGAGGATCTCGGTCTTGCCGTCGGGGTGGCGCAGCTTCACCATCACGTTCTTCAACGTGTCGGCGGCGGTCACGGTGCGGTCGAGGACCTTCGCCTCGTTGGCCCAGTCGACCAGCGTCGCGATGGTGGGAGTGTTCGGGGTGTCGTACTCGACCGCGTCGGCCTGGCCCTCGATGGGCAGCGGCGCGGGCGCGCGCGTGACCACGGCTTCCACGTTCGCCGCGTAGCCGGACTCGACGCAGCGCACGTAGGTGTCCTCACCGACGGGGCTGGCGGCGAGGAACTCCTCGGACGCACTGCCGCCCATGGCACCGGAGGTGGCGGCCACGATCACGTACTCGACCCCGAGCCGCTCGAAGATCGCCTCGTAGGCCTTGCGATGGGTGGCGTAGCTGTTGGTCAGACCGTCGTCGTCGATGTCGAAGGAGTAGGAGTCCTTCATCACGAACTCGCGGCCGCGCAGGATGCCCGCGCGGGGCCGTTCCTCGTCGCGGTACTTGGTCTGGATCTGGTAGAGGGTGACCGGCAGATCTTTGTAGGAGTTGTACTCACCCTTCACGGTGAGCGCGAACAGCTCCTCGTGGGTGGGCCCGAGCAGGTAGTCGCCGCCCTTGCGGTCCTTGAGCCGGAACAGGCCGGGGCCGTACTCGGTCCACCGGTTGGTGGTCTCGTAGGGCTCGCGCGGCAGCAGCGCGGGCAGCGAGATCTCCTGGGCGCCGGTGGCGTCCATCTCCTGGCGCACCACGTCCTCGATCTTGCGCAGCGTGCGCAGACCGAGCGGCAGCCACGAGTACACGCCGGGGGCGACCCGGCGGACGTAGCCGGCGCGAACGAGCAGTTTGTGGCTGGGCACCTCGGCGTCGGCGGGATCGTCTCGCAGGGTGCGCAGGAACAGGCGGGAGAGGCGGGTGATCACGGATGCACAGGGTAGTCCCTGGTCCGGGCCGGGCGACAGCCGATTACCACCTGGGCGCTGCGCCAGACCCCGAAAACCGGTTCCGGCAAATGAGCGCATATCAGGTTACCCATTGCAAATCTATTTCAATCATCAGATAACAACCTGATAACGTAACCGCATATCGCAATTCCGAGATGACTAGATTTTCCCTATAAGTCAATTACGCACTTACAACAGAAAATTGGTGGCGGCGACGCTACCCTTGCGAGAGGTCACAATGGCTGAGACGAAATCCATGTCGAAGCGCTGTACAGCAGTGTTCGCCGGTGCCGCGTTGGTGGCCGCGGCCCTCGCCGGATGCACCAAGACCGAGACCACCGAGAGCGGTCAGCTCCTGCAGTCACTGAAGGACAAGGGCACGATCACCGTGGGTTTCGCCGGTGAGGCGCCCTATTCGTTCGAAGACGGAGGCCAGCTCACCGGCGCGACCGTGGCCCTGCACAAGGAGATCTTCGCCAACCTCGGCATCAAGACCGTCGACGGTGTGCAGACCGAGTTCGGCGCCCTGATCCCCGGCTTGCAGGCCAATCGATTCGATGCGGTCAGCGCCGGTATGTCGATCTTGCCGAAACGCTGTGAACAGGCATCTTTCAGCGAACCGGAATTCATGTACACCACCGCGCTGATGGTGAAACCCGGTAATCCGATGAATTTGACGGATATGCAATCGATCAAGTCGAGCGGCGCGAAGATGGCCGCGATGACCGGCGCCATCGAATCCGATTACGCCAGCTCGCTCGGCATCGACGCCACCCAGGTCGGTACCCCCCAGGACGGCATGGACGCGGTCACCTCCGGGCGCGCCGACGTGTTCGCGCTCACCGCGATCTCGCTGAACTGGCTCAAGAGCCACACCCCCAACGCCGCGGTCGACGTGACACCGTCGTTCGTGGCCGTCATCGACGGCAAGCCGCAGGTCGGCGCCGGTGGCACCGTGTTCCGCACCACCGATCCCGATCTGCTCGCCGCCTACAACGCCGAGCTGACCAAGATCACCGGCGACAAGGACAAGTACCTGTCGATCGTCGGGAAGTTCGGGTTCACCGAACGTGAGCTGCCGGATCCGAAGTACACGACGGCCAAGCTGTGCAAGGGCGAAATCTGATCCACGCATGAGCAATTTCGACGCGGTACGCGATGCCCTTCCCGCGCTGTGGAAGGGCATCGTCGTCACGCTGGAGCTGACCATCGGCGGCGCGCTCCTCGCGTTCGTCCTCGCCCTCGCCCTCGGCACCACCGCCCGCGTGCGCAATCTCGCGGCGCGCGGCAGTGCCCGGGTCATGATCGAATTCTTCCGCGGCACTTCACTTCTGGTGCAGATCTTCTGGCTGTTCTATGTGCTGCCGCTACTCGGCTACAAGCTCGACCCGCTCTTCTGCGGCATCCTGGCGCTTGGCCTGAACTACGGCGCCTACGGTGCCGAAGTGGTGCGTGGCGCACTCAACGCGGTGCCGCGCGCGCAGTTCGAGGCGGCGGTCGCGCTGAATTTCAGTCCGTGGCAGCGGATGCGCAGGGTGCTGTTCCCGCAGGCGTGGGCGCTGATGCTGCCTTCGTTGACCAATCTGCTGGTCCACCTGCTCAAGGGCACCGCGGTGGCGTCCTACATCACCCTGCACGACCTGACCTACGAGATCGGTGACCTGCGCAAGACCACCAGCGACACCCTGTTCTCCTTCGGTGTCGGCCTGGTCATCTACTTCGTCCTGGGCTACCTGCTCACCCTCGGCATGAACCTGCTCGAAACCCGTGCCAAGACCAAGCTGGGTCGCGGGGCCTCGCTCAAAGAAGTGCTGAGCCTCGCCCCCGATGACACGAAGGTGGCGCCATGACCGCGGAATGGAGTTGGGAGCGCGCCCGCGAGGCGCTACCGGTGCTCTGGGACGGCTTCCAGATCACGCTGCTGGCGACGGTGCTCGGCTTCGCGCTGGCCGCGGTGCTCGGGCTGGCGATCGCGATGATCCGGCGCACGATGCCGCGCCCGATCGCCGCACCGGTGCACGCGGTGAGCGAGTTCATCCGCCTCACCCCGCTGGTCGTGCAGTTGCTGTTCGCCTACACGCTGCTCACGCAGTTCTCGGCGTTGCAGATCGGCGTCGTCGTGCTCGGCATCCACTATTCGAGCTACCTGGCCGAGGTGTACCGGGCCGGGATCGAGGCGGTGCCGAAGGGGCAGTGGGAGGCGGCGCGCGCGCTGTCGCTGCCGCCGACACGCACCTGGGGTGCGGTGGTGCTGCCGCAGGCGATCCGGGCGAGCCTGCCCGCGCTCGGCACCAACGCCGTCTCGATGTTCAAGGACACACCGTTCCTGTTCGCCATCTCGGTCGTCGAATTGGTGACCGCCGCACAGCAATTCGGCGCACGCAACTTCGCGTACCTGGAGTCGATCACGATGGCCGGGGTGTTCTTCCTCGTCGCCAGCTACCCGACGTCTGTGCTGATCAGAAGACTGGAGAAGCGACTTGCCTACTACTGATGACGAGATGATTCGATTCGATCAGGTGGTCAAACGCTTCGGCGCGCTCACCGTGCTGGACGAACTCGATTTCAGCGTCCGGCGCGGGGAGAAGGTCACCCTGATCGGGCCGTCCGGGTCCGGCAAGACCACCATCCTGCGGCTGCTGATGACCCTGGAGACGATCACCGACGGCGTGATCTGGGTCGACGGTGCACCGCTCACCCATACCGAGCGCGGCGGAAAACTGGTGCCCGCCAAGGAGAAACACCTGCGCGCGGTACGCACCAAGATCGGCATGGTGTTCCAGCAGTTCAACCTGTTCCCGAATATGACGGTGCTGGAGAACATCACCGAGGCGCCGATTCATGTGCTCGGCAAGTCGAAAGACGAAGCGCGCGAACGTGCTCGGCATCTGCTCGACGTGGTCGGGCTGTCGGACAAGGCGGACGCGCATCCCTCGCAGCTGTCGGGCGGGCAACAGCAGCGGGTCGCGATCGCGCGGTGTTGCGCGATGGACCCGAAGGTCATGCTGCTCGACGAGGTGACTTCGGCTTTGGACCCGGAACTGGTCGGTGACGTCCTCGACGTGTTGCGCACGATCGCCGAGACCACCGATATCACCATGCTGATCGTCACCCACGAGATGCGCTTCGCCCGCGAGGTGTCGGACCGGGTGCTGATGTTCGACTCCGGCCGGATCATCGAGCAAGGGCCACCGGAACAGATCTTCGAGGCGCCGACCAACGAGCGCACTCGTAAGTTCTTGGAGGCGGTGCGCTGAACTCGGCCGCAGCTGAACACAACTCGAGGCGGGTGCCGGTGCCTCTGCCTGCCCTGGGCGAGGCTGCCGACAGCGGCAGCTCGGTCCAGGGCGGGGCGGGGCGAGGTGGCAGTTTCTCCGGCGATTACCGTTGACGATCGTGCTGGTGCTGCTGCCTCCCTCCGAAACCAAATCCGACGGCGGATCGGGCGCGCCGTTGAACCTCGACGATCTCGCGATGCCGCAGCTCAGCGCGGTCCGCGACAAATTGATCACCGAAGTGGTGCAGCTGGCGGCCGACCCCGCGCAGTCGGCGGCCGTACTCGGATTGGGCAAGGGCGCGGACGCCGAGGTTGCCCGCAATGCGAGCCTGCGCACGTCGGCGACGCGCCCGGCCTTGGAGCGCTACACCGGTGTCCTCTACGACGCGCTGGACGCGACATCGTTCACCAAGGTGCAGCGCGCCAAGGCCTACGCGCGGCTGGGGATCGGTTCGGCCCTATTCGGCGCAGTCCGCGCGGCGGACCCCATTCCCGCCTACCGCCTCTCCGGCGGCACCAAACTCCCAGGACTGCCGACACTTTCGGCGGTATGGCGCGATGTGTTGCCCGACGCCCTCTACGCGGAAGCCGCGGGCGAGCTCGTGATCGACCTTCGCTCGGGCACCTACCAGCAGCTCGGCCGAGTCCCCGACGCCATCACCGCCAATGTCCTCACCGAACACCCCGACGGCTCACGTACCGTCGTCAGCCACTTCAACAAGCATCACAAGGGCCTGCTCGCCCGCGCCCTCGTCCTCACCCGCGCCGATCCCACCGACATCCGCGGCGTCGCCCGGGTAGCCACCAAAGCGGGCCTGCGAGCCGAAATCGCCTCCCCCACCGAACTTCTGATCATCACTGGCTGACGGAGGCCATGAGCTGGATGAGGTTGCCGCAGGTGTCGTCGAAGACCGCGGTGCTGACCGGGCCCATGGGGGCGGGGGCCTGGGTGAAGAAGACGCCGCGGTCGAGCAGACGGCGGTATTCGGCGTCGAGGTCGTCGACGGTGAAGACGATGACGGGGATGCCCTCGGCGCTCAGTGCCGTTTTGTAGGCCTTGGCCGCCGGGTGCTGGTCGGGCTCGAGCAGCAGCTGGATGCCGTCCACGTCGGCGGGCGAGACGAGGGTGAGCCAGTCGTATTCACCGACCGGGACCTTGTCTTTGACCTGGAAGCCGAGCACGTCGGTGTAGAAGGCCTCGGCCTTGGCCTGGTCGTCGACGAAGACGCTGGTCACTCCGATGCGGATCATGGGTCCTCCTGAGAGATCGGCCATCGCGCCGACACCGCCCGCAGCGGCGTGAAATCGGCGTGATGGAACTTGTATCGGCCTTGTCGGCGGGTATGTACGAGACCGGCGTCCTCGAGCACGCCGAGGTGCTGGGTGATCGCCTGGCGGGACGAGCTGATGTCGTGCTTGCTCACGAGGCGGGCGCACAGTTCGAACAGGGTTTGCCCGTCGCGATCGGCCAGTTCGTCGAGAAGCGCGCGTCGTGTCGAGTCCGCCAGTGCGGTGAAAATATCGGTCACTCGGCACGCTCCGTTCACTCCCCTCGAACCATAGGCAAGCCCACACTTGCCTGTCAAGCGCAAGCAGTGGCTTGCCTGTCATGCGCCGCACCCCGCCCGCCACCCTCGGGCCGCCTCCACCAATCGGGCGTGAACCAGGTCGACGTGTGGTCGCGACGGCGCGCCGACCCGGCGAGCGAGGAATCCGGTGTTGATCGGCGGGTCGACGGGATCGAGCAGCGTCACCAGCGTTCCGTCGGCCAGTTCCCGGCCGCACAGGTAGTGCGGAAGCACACTGATCCCCGCCTCCGCGACGATCGCGGCGAGCACCGCGCGGAGGTCGCCGACGATCAGAGCCGGCTCGGTTTCCAGGCGGGTCTCGAAGACGTGGCGCCAGTAGCGGCGCAGGATCGGCAGATCCGCGGCGTAGCTGACGAGCGGGATGCCAGCCAGCGCGATCGGGCCGTCGGCGCGCAGGCGTTCGGTGTCGATGCGCTCGGCTATCGAGGGTGCGGCGACAAGGAGGAATTCTTCGTCGACGAGCGGTTCGGCCAGTACGGTCCGCCCCCGCGGGCGAGTGGTGGCGAACACCAGATCCAGCGCGCCCGACTGTAATCGGGCGAGCAGGTCGTCGGTGAGCCCGGTGCTGACGGTGAGCCGTACGCCGTCGGCGACCAGTGGTGCGAGCGCGGGCACGACCTTGGCGGCGAGCATCTCCGCCGGTCCGCCGAGCAGCACCGGCGGCTCGGGCGGCGCCGCACGGTCGGCCGTCGCACCGCTCACGACCGTTTCCAGCGCCTCGAGTGGGCCGCTCACCCTGGCCGCGAGCTCGTGACCGGCGGCAGTCGGCGACACCCCGCGGGGCAGTCGTTCGAACAGCGGCCTGCCGAGGTGCCGTTCGAGCGCCCGGATCTGCGTGGTCACGGTCGGCTGGGACAGCCCCACCTGGGCCGCGCCCGCGGTGAGCGATCCGGTGCGGAAGACGGCCAGGAAGGTCCGCAGTTGCACCAGATCCATCGAGCCATCGGCTGACCTATGTCTCATATAGACAATCCTATTGGTCAGGAGATGTCATCGACCCTAGCGTTGTTCCCATGGCAAACATCCTGTTCGTTCTCACCGGCGCCGATCATTGGACACTGGCCGACGGCACCGAACATCCCACCGGCTACTGGGCGGAGGAATTCACGGCGCCCTATGCGGCCTTCACCGGGGCGGGCCACACCGTCACCGTGGCCACCCCGGACGGCGTGATCGCGGCCGTCGACCAGGCCAGCCTGGCCCCCGAGGTCAACGGTGGCGCCGACGGCGCGGCAGCGGTCGCCGAGATCATCTCCGGCGCCACCGCGTTGCGGAGTCCGCTCGCTCTCGACAAGGTCGACCTCGCCGACTACGACGCCGTCTTCTACCCCGGCGGTCACGGCCCGATGCAAGATCTGGCCGTCGACCATGTCTCGGGCACGCTCCTCAACGACGCCCTCGCCTCCGGCAAACCGCTCGGCATCGTCTGCCACGCCCCCGCCGCGCTGCTCGCCACCGCGGAGTCGGGCAGCTCCCCCTTCGCCGGCTACCGGCTCACCGCGTTCAGCAATGCCGAGGAGACCCAGGCAGGCTTCGCCGACAAGGCGAAGTGGCTGCTCCAGGACCGGCTGGTCGCACTGGGTGTCGACTACCGCGAAGGCGAACCGTGGGCCCCGCACATCGAGGTCGACCGCAATCTCTACACCGGCCAGAACCCCGCCTCCGCGAGCCCACTGGCCGCCGAAATGCTCACCGCTCTCTGACAAGTCGCACAGGCTGTACCGACCGGACGGTTACCTCAGCTGATCACCGCGGTGAGTTCGGCGAGTTCGGCCGCCAGGTTGGCACGGGCGATCGCCTCGTAGCGGTCGTGGGCGAGGTCGGTGCGGAACAGTCGGGGCTGGTTGGCGAGATTGCGCAGTACCGACGCGCGGCCTGCCCGGAACAGATCGTCGGGGACATGGGCGTATTCGGCCCGGATCGCGGTGGTGTAGGCGGTGTATTCCTCTGGTGTGCCACCGAGAACGACCAGGTCGGCATCACAGAGCACCGCGCCGTTCGCATCGCCCGGCTGCGGGTTGTGCCCACGGGTCAGTACCACGAGCCGCACCACCTCCTCGACCAATGCCGTTGCGGCACCGAGTGATTCGAGGATGTCGCGACCCAGGTCGGCGCTGCGCTCCTCGTTGTCGGCCCGAGCGACGGCGTAGATCGCGTCGTGGAAGAACGCCGCGTACCGCACGGCATCGATATCAGCTGCGGCACCGGCGAATTCGTCGATGGCCGCGAGCATCACCGCCAGGTGCGTGCCGGTGTGGTAGCGGCGGTGCGGCTCGCCGTACCGCCCCACCACCCCGGCACCGATTTGTTCGGCTCCGACCCCGGCCAACGCGATCCACCGGTCGATCAGGTTCTGCGACAACGCACTCATACAACAAGTTTCGTCGTCGGCACCGACGCCCACAACCCCCGATTCCTACCTGGTACGCACCCGAAAGGGCTCAGACCTCGGCAGCGGCGAGGGCCGCACGTACCTCCTCGGCGCTGCCACGCTTCGAGGCGGGCGGCCAGTTGCCGTCGGCGACGGCGTAGGGGTGGATGTAGACCGGTGTATCCCGTTGGGAGCGGCGACTTTCGGCGAGGGAGCCACCGTCGACCACGTCGTAGCCGATGGTGTCGATGAGGTCGGCTGCCAGCTTCTTGGCGTCGGGGTCGTCGCCGAAGATGGGCAAGGCGGAGCGGTCCGCGGCGCCCGCGGGCCGGGCGAGTTCAGCGAGGTTGGCGTAGACGATGTTGTTGAACGCCTTGACCACCTTCGATTCGGGAAGGTGTTGTTGCAGCAGTTCGCTGGTGGTGGTCTCGTCGGCGTCGAGTTCCGGGAACGCACCGTCGCGGTCGGGATAGTAGTTGTTGGTGTCGACCACGACCTTGCCCGCGAGCGGTGCGACCGGCACCTCCCGATACGCCTTCAACGGCACGGTCACCACCACGAGATCACCGGCGGCCGCCGCCTCGGCCGGGGTGGCCGCCCGTGCCCGCGGACCCAGCTCGGCGACCAGATCCGCCAAGGTCTCCGGTCCGCGCGAGTTGCTGAGCACCACGTCATAGCCCGCGTCCACCGCCAGCCGCGCCACGGTGGAACCGATATGTCCGCTACCGATCAATCCGAGTGTCGTCATGCGCGGAACAACCGCCACCACCGCGCGGTTGTTCCCGGCTCATGTGGACCATTGTCACCGCTCGAGCCGCCGGATAACGTGGGGCGATGGTGTCTTCGGCTCATCTGGCGTCGTTCGCGGGTTTGGCGTTTCTGCTGGTGATCGTGCCAGGGCCGAGCGTCTTGTTCACTATCGGCCGTGCGCTCACCGTCGGACGGCGATCGGCGCTGATGACCGTGCTGGGCAATTCGGTCGGGGTGTACGGACAGGTTGTCGCTGTCGCGTTCGGATTGGGCGCGGTGGTGGCCGCGTCGGCGGCGGTGTTCACCGCGATCAAACTCGTCGGGGCCGCCTATCTGGTCTATCTCGGTGTGCAGGCGATTCGGCATCGCGGCGCGCTGCGGACGGCCTTTCATGCCGAACAGAACGTGGATTTCCACAGTCCGATGACGGCGTTCCGGGACGGTTTGATCGTCGGCGCCGCCAACCCGAAAACCATTGTCTTCCTGGCGGCGCTGCTGCCCCAGTTCGTGGACACCACACGCGGTTCGGTGCCACAACAGATGCTGATCCTCGGGCTCTGCATCCCGGTGTTCGGCCTGATCTTCGACTCGCTCTGGGCGCTCGTGGCGGGGTCGGCGCGGTCCTGGTTCGCCCGGTCACCGCGCCGCCTCGCCGCCGTCGGCGGTACCAGTGGCCTGGTTATGATCGGGCTCGGCACGTCGCTGGCTCTCACCGGCCGCAAAGACTGAACTACGACCGTCAGGATGTTCGATGAAGAGCTTGCTGCTCGCCGGTGCTGTAGCGCTGATGTTCTCGGTGTCGACGCACGCCGTGGCGCAGGCCGAGCCGCGACCGGGTGCCGTCTACGTCGCGCTCGGTGATTCCGGGGCGGCCACGACGGGTGCGGTCGATCTCGACCTCGCCGCACCGCTGCGCTGCGTCCGTTCCACCTCCAACGCACCGAAACTGGTCGCCGAGAGGCTCGGGCTGGCGCTGGACGACCGGACCTGCAGCTCGGCGAAGATTCCTGATCTGTACACCTCGCAGGGCGCGGGGATCGCCCCGCAGTTCGACGCGCTCGGTCCCGCCACCGAGATCGTCACGCTGCACATGGGCGCCAACGATGCCGACATGACCGAATACATCCTCGGCCATTGTCATGCGGGAGCACTCAGCGGTGGGTGCGCCGCCGAAGCGGATCCGGAGTGGGACAACAAGATCGACGCGATCGCGCCCGCCTACGCCGCCGCACTGGCCGACATCACCCGGCTCGCGCCCAACGCGACCGTCTTCGTCGACGGCTGGCCCACCTACCTCACGAACACCAGCTGCCCGGCCATGCTCGGCCTGCTCCCCGCCGATGCCGCCTACATCCAGTCCAAGTTCGAACGCCTCAACACCGTCGTCGCGCGGGCGGCCGCCGCCCACGGCGCCGTGTACATCGATACCGTCGCCGCCTCGCGCGAGTTCGGGATGTGCGCCGCCCCGGCGACCCGCTGGTTCGATCCGATTCTGGCCGATCAGACCCTGCTCCCCTATCACCCCACCCTCGCCGGGCAGCGCGGCGTCGCGGACCTGATCGTCGCCGCCGTCGAATCGGCCGGAGTCCTCGCCCGCTGACCTCGCCGCGGTCTAGAGCTTGTCGCCGCCCGCGGTGAGGTCGCGCACGAGCAGCGCGGCGTGCAGGGAGGTGCGCGATTCACCGTCGTCGAGGTCGACAGCGAGGATGCGTTCGATGCGGTCGAGACGGTCGTAGAGGGTGGGTCGGCTGATCGCGAGTGCCTTGGCGAGTTCGGTCTTGTTGCCCGCCAGGTCGAGGAAGCGGCGCAGGGTGCCGGTGAGGTCGGCGGTGTGGCGGATGTCGTAGCGCAGGAGCGCGCCGAGTTCGGCCTCGGCGAAGCTCTGCACGCCCGGCTCGTCGCGGATCGACGAGAGCAGGCCGCGCAGGCGAATATCGGCGCTGCGGAAGAACATTCGGCTCGGCACCGTCGTCATCGACTTGGCCACCTCGGCAACACCCGCCGCGTGCGCGAGCCTGCCCGCGGTATCGAGCAGAGAATCGGAATCGGCGCCGGCACCGATGACCGCACGACGCACGCCCTCGACCCGGCGGATCTCGGCCAGTACCGCGGAACACACCGGTACCAGACGATCATCGACATCGCCGCCGCGCGACACCGCGAGGATGACGGTGACCTGCTCCCCGTCGGTACCACCGCGCGTTCGCCGGTGTTCGGCCGCGCTGAGCGCCGACGCGTCGGCCAGGCCGAGAGCGTGCGTCACCGCTTCGACGATCGACTCGCTCCGTCGTTGCGCCGCCACCGGATCCGTCGTCGACTCGGTGTCGATCTCGATCGCCAGCGGCACGTAGCGGGCACGCCGGTGCAGCCCGAGGGCGGCAGCGCGCGCCTGTGCGTCGCGCTCGTCGGTGACCCGCCCTTCCACCAGGTCGGCGATCAGGCCGGTCTGTGCCTGCCGGTGCAGCCCGAAGCGGTCCTTGTCGATCATCCGGTGCAGGGTGATGGTTTGCGCGGCGCGTTCGAGCACCATGGCGACCCGCGCGGTATGGGCACGGCCGGTGCGCAGGATCAGCCTGCCCCAGCGCTGTGTGTGCGGGCCGACGCCGACCACGCCGGACCCGTCGGGCAGCAGCCGCGACATCGACTCCCAATCCTCGAGCAGCGCAGCCGAACTGATGTGGCGGGCAGTGGCTGCCAGCACTCGATGCGAGAGGTCTTCCAGCACCACCGACGCGTCGAGCATGCTCGCGGCGGTCTGCACGATCTCGGCCAGCGCGGCGCGGCGCACACTCAGCTCGGTGAAGGTCTCGTGCACCGTGCGCGCGAACTCGAGTTCGGCGTACTGGTCGGCGACGATCGCCCGGTGGACGGCTTCGGTGATCTCCACGAAGCGGGTCACCCGATGCAGCACGATCACCGGCAGCCCGAGTTCGGCGGCCGTGGCGGCGACGACAGGACCGAGTTCACTCACATAGCTGCCGAGTTCCACGACCAGTCCCGCGATACCGGCGGCGGACAGGGATCGCAGGTAGGCGATCCGCGCCTGCTCGGGAGCGGCGAGTGCCTGCCCGGTGGTCAGGATCAACTCCGAGCCGACCAGGAGGTCGGCCACCGAGGCCTGGTCGCTGACATGCACCCAGCGCACCGGCCGGTCCAGGTTCGCGGCACAGATGACCTCGGGTTGCCCGGCTTGCATCACCGGCGTCGCGAGCACATCGGACACGGTCAACAGCACTGACGAATCGTAATACGAATCCCGGAATTGTGTACAAATCGTCGCCCCGCACCGACCTCGGGATAGACCAGGGTGGAAGCATCACACCACTGGGGCGAAACGAGGCATCCATGCAGTCCATCGGCCATTGGATAGACGGCAAATCGGTGAGCGGTACCAGCGAGTCCACCGCGCCGGTGACCAATCCCGCCACCGGTGTCGTCACCGGGGAGCTGGCGCTGGCGAATGTGGCCGATACCCGCGCCGCGATCGACGCCGCGACGGTGGCCTTCGCGTCCTGGCGTGACACCTCGCTCACGCGCCGCACCCAGGTGCTGTTCCGGTTCCGTGAGCTGCTCGCCGAACGCCGAACGGAACTGGCCGCGATCGTCACGGCCGAACACGGCAAAGTGGCCGCCGACGCGCTCGGCGAGGTGACCCGTGGTCTCGAGGTCGTCGAATTCGCCTGTGGCATTCCGCATCTGCTCAAGGGCGGGTTCACCGAGAACGCCTCGACCGAGGTCGACATCTACTCGATCCGTCAGCCGCTCGGCCCGGTCGCGATCATCGCACCGTTCAATTTCCCCGCCATGGTGCCGATGTGGTTCTTCCCCCTCGCGATCGGCGCGGGCAACACGGTGGTGCTCAAGCCGAGCGAGAAGGATCCGTCGGCGGCGCTGTGGCTGGCGCGGCTGTGGCAGGAGGCCGGGCTGCCCGACGGTGTGTTCAACGTCGTGCAGGGTGACAAGGTCGCCGTCGACGAACTCCTGGACAACCCGGGGATCAAGGCGGTGTCGTTCGTCGGCTCTACCCCGATCGCCAAGTACGTCTACCAGCGCGGAACCGTGGCGGGCAAGCGGGTGCAGGCGCTCGGCGGCGCGAAGAACCACATGGTGGTGCTGCCCGACGCCGATCTCGACCTGGCCGCCGATGCCGCCGTGAATGCCGGTTTCGGATCGGCGGGTGAGCGGTGCATGGCGATCAGCGTGGTCGTGGCCGTCGGTGGGGTGGCCGACGAACTGATCGCCAAGATCAGTGAGCGGGCCGCGAGCATCGTCACCGGCGACGGCACCAGCGGTGCCGAGATGGGCCCGCTGATCACCCGCGCGCACCGGGACCGGGTGGCCGAGTATATCGACGCGGGCGAAAGCGCCGGTGCCCGTGTGGTTCTCGACGGTCGCAACCTCACCGTCGACGGTGCGCCGGACGGATTCTGGCTCGGCCCGACGATTCTCGACGAAGTCACGCCCACCATGAGCGTCTACACCGACGAGATCTTCGGCCCTGTGCTGTCGGTCGTGCGGGTCGGCACCTACGAGGAGGCGGTGGCACTGATCAACGCGAACCGCTACGGCAACGGCACCGCCATCTTCACCAACGACGGCGGCGCGGGACGCCGATTCCAGCACGAGGTGGAGGTGGGTATGGTCGGCATCAACGTCCCGATCCCGGTGCCGATGGCCTACTTCAGTTTCGGCGGCTGGAAGAACTCCCTGTTCGGCGACTCGCACGCGCACGGCACCGACGGCGTGCACTTCTTCACCCGCACCAAGGCGGTCACCGCCCGCTGGCTCGACCCCAGCCACGGTGGGCTGGAACTCGGCTTCCCGCAGAACAAGTAACCGTTCTCGACCCGCCCCCGACTCTGGACTGACCGGAGGGTGCGACGAAGGAGTACCCGTAGGGAGGGAAGAGTCGGGGTTACAGGGTCGGGAACTGCGGCGCCAGCCGCCAAGAAAACAGGAGACTCACGATGACGCTTTCCGACGAGGCCGCTCGCGCCTACGAACTCGACCGCCGCCATGTCTTCCATTCCTGGTCCGCGCAAGCGGCTCTCACACCGACGGTGCTCACCGCCGCCGAGGGTTGCTACGTGTGGGACGGTGAGGGCAATCGCCTGCTCGACTTCTCCTCGATGATGGTGAACACCAATATCGGCCACCAGCATCCGAAGGTCGTCGCCGCGATCCAGGAGCAGGCGGCCACACTGTGTACTGTCGCACCGCACTTCGCCAACGACGCGCGCTCCGAGGCCGCCCGCCTGATCAGCGAACGCACTCCCGGTGACCTCGACACGATCTTCTTCACCAACGGCGGCGCCGACGCGGTCGAGCACGCCGTCCGGATGGCGCGACTGCACACCGGCCGCTACAAGGTGCTCTCGCGTTACCGCTCCTACCACGGCGGCACCGAGACCGCGGTGAACCTCACCGGCGACCCGCGCCGCTGGCCCAACGACCACGGCAACACCGGCACCGTGCACTTCTTCGGTCCGTTCCTGTACCGCTCGGAATTCCATGCCACCGACGAGGCGCAGGAAACCGAGCGCGCACTGGAGCACCTTTCGCGCACCATCGAGATGGAAGGTCCGGCCACCATCGCCGCGATCGTCCTGGAGTCGGTGCCGGGCACCGCGGGCATCATGGTGCCGACCCCGGAGTACATGCGTGGGGTGCGCGAACTGTGCGACAAGCACGGCATCGTGTTCATCGCCGATGAGGTGATGTCGGGCTTCGGGCGGACCGGAAAGTGGTTCGCCATCGACAATTTCGATGTCGTGCCCGATCTGATCACCTTCGCCAAGGGTGTGAACTCCGGTTATGTCCCGCTCGGTGGCGTGGCGATCAGCGCGGCCATCGCGGCGACCTTCGCCAACCGGGCATATCCCGGCGGGCTCACCTACTCGGGCCATCCCCTCGCCACCGCCGCGGCCGTCGCGACGATCAACGCGATGACCGAAGAGCGCATCGTCGAGAACGCCGCCGACATCGGGGCGAAGGTCATCGGACCCGGCCTTCGCGAACTGGCGCAACGGCATCCGAGCATCGGTGAAGTCCGCGGGCTCGGCGTCTTCTGGGCACTGGAACTGGTCCGCGACCGCACCACCCGCGAACCGCTCGCCCCCTACGGCGGCACCAGCCCCGCGATGAACGAACTGGTCGCCGCCTGCCGCGCCGGCGGCCTGCTGCCGTTCGTCAACTTCAACCGCCTGCACGTGGTCCCGCCCTGTGTGATCACCGAAGCCGAGACCAAGGAAGGGCTCGCCATCCTCGACCAGGCACTCACCGTCGCCGACGCGCACACAGTCTGACCCGGCACGCGGCGGGCGTAATGCGCCCGCCGCGTGCGTGATTCCCCGTCGCTACCCCTTCAGCCAGTCGATCGCGATGGCGACGACGGCAGCGTTGAAGAAGAAGCTCAGCACGGCGTGAGCGGTGACGCGCCGACGCATCGACCGATTCACCACCGTCACATCCGACACCGCGAACGAGGTGCCGATGGTGAACGAGAAGTACACGAACTCCGCCAGCTGCGGCACCGGGCACTCCGGGAACCGCAGTCCCCCGTCGGCGAACTGGGCCTGCGCGTAGATCTGCGCGAACGCGGTGTGCAGGAGCAACCACGACATCAGCACCGTGGCCGCCGCGACAGCATTGTCGGCCTCGCTGTCGCGGGAACCGATCATGATCATCCCCGCCGCCAGCCCGGCGCCGCTGGCCACCATCGCGAAAGTGGTTGTGTACCAGCGTGGACCGATCCACTCGACGGAGTCGTCGGGCAGGTCGCGGTGCAGCAGCAGCCATCCTGCCGCGACATAGGCCACCGCGAAGAGATTCCAGACCAGCAGCAGGCCGATCCCGCCGCTGGTCCACGAGAACAGCAGCAGCCAGACGACGCCGAGGGCGGTCAGCCCCAGTTCCAGTACCCACACCACCGTGCGACTCATGGCCGCAACGTCTACCACGCCGCGACGCGGACCCACCGACACCGCGCCGCCGGGGAAGTCGGCATCGACCCACCTGAACGAGAGACGCCGCCCGGCTACCGGATCGGATCGGCGCCGGAATTCCCGGACCGGACCAGGCGTTGTCGAAGAGCGTGACCGATACCGCAGTGCTTTCCGACGAGCTGAAGTCCTACCTCGACGAGGAGAAGGTCTACGCGACCGTCGCCACGGTCGGGCCCAACGGGCATCCGCATCTGACCGTGGTCTGGATCAAACGCGAGGGCGATGATCTGCTGTTCTCCACCACCGTCTCACGGCAGCAGGCCAGGAACCTGGTGCGCGACCCGCGGATCACCGTGATGGTGAACCCGCCGGAACGGCCGTTCCTCTATGCCGAGGTCCGCGGAACCGCTACCACCACACCGGATCCCGAACGGGCGCTGCCGGACGAGATGTCGCTCAAATACACCGGCAAGCCGTATCGCGAGTTCAACCCGGCATCGGTGAACGATGCCGAACGAGTCGTCATCCGCGTCACCCCGACCAAGATCACCGGACGCTTGTGAGTCGCGCGCCCGGCGGAGGTCAGCTCCGCTGGGCCTC
The DNA here is from genome assembly GCF_042719655.1 of Nocardia sp. NPDC058518. NCBI lineage: Bacteria > Bacillati > Actinomycetota > Actinomycetes > Mycobacteriales > Nocardiaceae > Nocardia > Nocardia sp. NPDC058518. Next base: position 151,585 of record NZ_JBHXNJ010000010.1, on the reverse strand, counting down.
TTCCTGCGCGTGCTGCGCCTGCACCAGCTGTTGCGGGCTGTAGCGCACGGTGAGTGCGACGAGCGCGGCGGCGGCGGCAATGACCGCGCAGATGAACAGCACCAGCGTATAGCCGCTGTTGAGGGCCTCGATCTGAGCGGGCGTCTTGTTCGCACCGGGGGCGTCGCTGCCACCGAGAGACAGCGTGCGCGACGCCGCGATCGGGCTGAGCAGACCGATCGCGATCGGCGTCGCCAAGCTCATGAACATCTGGCCCACCGCCGAGAGCGGGCCGATGTTCGACGGCGGAACCCCGACCAGCACGCAGAGCGGAGCGAGCACGATCGCCACCCCGACGCCGAAGCCGATCACCAGCAGCAGCGGCAACAGGGTCGGCAGGTACTGCACGTGCCGGTCCAGCGTCGACCCGAACAGCAGGCCCGCGGCGAGCACCACCGCCGCGGCAGCGAGCAACCAGCGCGGCGCGATCACCAACGCGGCCTTGGACGCCACGGCACCGCCGACGCCGATGCCGATGGTGAACGGGATCGAGGCGACACCGGCCAGCAGCGGGCTGTAGCCGAGCACGTTCTGCAGCAGTTGGGCGACGAAGAACGTCATCGCGCCGAGCACCGCACCGGCCAGGAAGATCAGGACGAAGGTGGCGACCCGGTCGCGGCTGTCGAACAGCGACCACGGCAGCAGCGGATCGGATTCGCGGCGCTCGGCGAGGACGAAGACCACCAGCAGGACGAAACCGCCGATCAGCGAACCGAGGATCAGTGGGCTCGTCCAGCCCATGGCCGGGCCTTCGGTAGCGCCGAACACGATCGTCGCGCAGGCCAGGGTGCCCAGGATCGCGCCCTTGATGTCGAGCGGGGTGCGGTGGTGGGCGGTGTCGGTGAGCGTGTAGATCGCGCCGAGCACGATGAGCGCGCCGATCGGGACGTTGATCAGGAAGATCCAACGCCACCCGACCTCGGTCAGCGCACCACCGACGATGAGACCACCGACCGAACCGATGCCGGCCATCGAGCCGACGATCGCGATCGCCTGATTCCTGGCAGGTCCGGGTGCGAATGTCGTCGCGACCAATGCGAACGCGGTCGGTGCCGCGATCGCGGCGCCCGCGCCCTGGAGGGCGCGCGAGATCAGCAGCATCGCCTCGCCGTTGGCCAGACCGCACGCCAGCGAGGCCGCGGTGAACAGGCCGACGCCGTAGATCAGCATGCGTTTGCGGCCGAACGCGTCGCCGAGCCTGCCGCCGAGCAGCATCAACCCCGCGAAGGTGAGACCGTAGGCAGTCACCGTCCAAGCGCTACCCGAACTGGACAGCCCCATGTCCTGCTGCAGGCGCGGCAGCGCGAAGATCACGACGGTGCCGTCCAGCACAACCATGAACTGCAGACCGCTCAGCACGAGGATGGCCAGGCCGAACGCCCGCTGCTTCACCGGATACTGCATCGTCGCAGCGGGTTTATCGAGCACAGTCAGGCAGTGTAATTGGCGCACCGGCAACGAGTGGGCGCGCCGTCGGTGAAGCTAGTCGAGGCCGAAGCCCGCCGTGGGACCGATGACGATGATCGCTGGCGGGCGGATGCCCTCTTCCTTGACCCGGTCGGCGACCGTGGCGAGGTCGGCACGCACCACGCGCTGGGTGCGCAGTGTGCCCTCCTGGATGACCGCGGCGGGTGTATCGGCCGGGCGACCGCCTTCGAGCAGGGCGGCGGCGAACTTGTCGATCCGCTCGACCGCCATCATCAGCACGATGGTGCCGCGCAGTTTGGCCAGCGCCGACCAGTCGACGAGCGAATCGGGGTGCTCGGGGGCGACGTGTCCGCTCACGACGACGAACTCGTGGGTCACCCCGCGATGGGTCACCGGGATACCTGCCGCGCCGGGGACCGAGATCGGACTGGTCACGCCGGGCACCACCGTCACCGGGATACCGGCCGCGGTGCACGCCTCGAGTTCCTCGTACCCACGGCCGAACACATACGGGTCGCCGCCCTTGAGCCGGACCACGAACTTGCCCGCCTTGAAACCCTCCACGAGCGCGAGATTGATCGCCTCCTGCGCCATCGACCGGCCGTACGGGATCTTGGCGGCGTCGATCACCTCGACGTGCGGGCCGAGTTCGGCGAGCAGCTCCGGCGGGGCGAGCCGATCGGCGACGACCAGATCGGCGCGCGCGAGCAGCCTGCGACCACGCACGGTGATCAGGTCGGGATCGCCGGGGCCGCCGCCGACGAGCGCGACGCCGGGGGGCACGGGTTCCGAATCATCGGTCACCACACCGGATTGCAGCGCTTCGAGCAGACCGTTGCGCACCGCGGCCGAGCGACGGTGCGCGCCGCCGGCGAGTACGCCGAGCGACAGCCCGTCGTAGCGGGCGGTCGCGGGGGTGACCGCGGTGCCGTCACGGGCGATGTCGGCGCGGACGCAGAAGATGCGCTTTGCGGTGGCTTCGGCAACCACGGCGGCGTTGGTCTCTGGTTCGTCGGTGCAGGCCATCGCGTACCAGGCGCCGTCGAGATCGCCGTCGGCGTAGGCGCGCAGTTCGACGCCGAGTTGCCCCGCCGTAGCCATGCCCTCGACAGCCGGAGTGACCGCGCGGCTGATCACGTGCACATCCGCACCGGCGGCCACGAGCAGCCCGAGTCGGCGCTGGGCAACGGTGCCGCCGCCGACCACGACTACTCTGCGTCCACGAAGATCGAGCCCGACCAGGTAGTTCGGGTCGCCTGCGGGCGGGGTCGATGCGGTGTCAGCGGTGTTCGGCACAGTGTCCCAGCCTAGTTCCTGGCTCGCCGCGGCCCGAACGCACCCGCCGACAGACACATCGCGGATCGACGGTGCAGCCCCCGCTTCCGCTCATCATGTCGCGGCGCGGTGTGCGCTCAGTGCCGGCAGGTAGGACAGTGGAGGCCATGACCCAGCCGCACGCACTCCTGGACGTGGCCTACGACGAAGCCCTGCTCGGGCTGGCCGAGGGTGGTGTCCCCATCGGCGCCGCCCTGTTCGACGCCGACGGCACCCTGCTCGGCCGCGGCCACAATCGCCGCGTCCAGAACGACGACCCGAGCGTGCACGCCGAAACCGATGCCTTCCGCGCCGCGGGCCGCCGCCGCGACTACCGGCCGACGATCATGGTCACCACGCTGTCCCCGTGCTGGTACTGCAGCGGGCTGGTCCGCCAGTTCGGGATCGGCACCGTGATCATCGGCGAGGCGCGGACCTTCCACGGCGGCCACGACTGGCTGGCCGAACACGGGGTGAAGGTGATCGTCCTCGACGACCCGCGCTGTGTGTCGCTGATGACCGACTTCATCGCCGAGCGCCCCGACCTGTGGTTCGAGGACATCGGTGTCGCACCGACGAAGGAGACACCCGCATGAGCGGCATCGCCTCGGTCGATCTGGCCAGCTGGCGCGCGGGCGGCGACGCGGCGCGGGCCGTGGAACACGAGGTCGACGAAGGCCTGCGCCGGGCGGGGTTCCTCCTGGTCCACGGTCACGGCATCGATCCCGCGTTGCCCGGCGCGGTCCGGGCGGCCGCACGCCGGTTCTTCGCGCTGCCCGACGAGGTGAAGCAGCGGTACGCGGTGACGGTCGGCGGCCGCGGCTGGATCGGTCCCGGGCGCGAGGCCAACGGTTACGCCGAGGGCACCGAGACCCCGCCCGATCTCAAGGAGACCTTCGCCGTCGGCGCCGACACCGCGACGGGCGATCCGGCGGTCGACCGGATGTGGTTCCTGCCCAATGTCTGGCCCGCCGAGGTGGTGGAGCTGCGCGCACTGCTCACCGAGTACACCGCCGCCATGCGCACCCTGTCCGACGAACTGCTCGCCCTGTTCGCCGCGGCACTCGCCCTACCGGCCAACCCGTTCGCCGACCTGGCCGCACTGCCGACCTGGACCTGCAATATCAACCACTATCCCCCGCTGACCGACGTCGGCGCGCCGGAGCCCGGCCAGTTCCGGATCGGCCCGCACACCGATTTCGGCACCGTCACCGTGCTGGACCGCGAGCCCGGCGCGGGCGGGTTGCAGGTGTACACCGAGGCCGAAGGGTGGGCCGACGCTCCCTACGATCCGGCGGCGCTGACCGTGAATATCGGTGACCTGCTCGCCTATTGGAGCGGTGCGCGCTGGCCGTCGGGCCGCCATCGCGTGCTGCCGCCGCAGCCCGACGCACCCGAGGAGGACCTGGTCTCGCTCATCTACTTCTACGAGCTCGACCACGACGCGGTGGTGACTCCGCTCGCCCCGCCGATCGGGCTGGTGGAGCAGGGGCCGCCGGTGGTATCGGCCGATTTCCTGCGTATCCGGTTGGACGCCATCACCATCGGCTGACACCCCGGGCGCGAGATCATCCGAAGTACGGCTGGTTCTGTACCCAGCGGAATTCCGTGCCGCGCAACGGGAAGCGCTCGAGGTCGGTACGGGTGAGGGTGACCGCGGCGGGGCGGCCGTCGAGTTCACCGCGAAGGGTCAGCATGTCGTCGGAGGCCCGCTCGATGGTGAATGTCGCGTAGGGCGCGGGGGTTTCATCGGGGCCGGTGGGTGCCGCGGCGAGCGTCATCGTGTTCGCCGCCGAGTCGGTCGTGGCCAGCACCGGCACGATGGTGTCGTCCATCCGCTGGTAGCCCGCCGAGCCCACGTCGATGACGAGGCGTTGCCAGCGCACCGGATCGGTGGTGAGCGGCGGGACCGGGGCCCCTTCGACGCTGAACTCGCCGACTTCCCAGATGCCGTAGAGCTCGGGTTTCGGTGCGCCGCCGCCGTATTCGCGCCAGCTCTCCGTCCCGGCATAGATCATCCCCACGGTGATCCACAGCCCGACCGCGACTTGCACCACGGCGGCCCACCGGTTCGCCCGCCGGGACGAGAACAGCGGTGGTTGCACAGCCGGTCCCGAATCTCGTTCCAGCACGAGAACATTCGCCAGCCTGCGGGCTTGCGGGGCGAGCAGCACCAGCCCGATCAGCAGCAGGTGCCCGGCCAGCATCTTCACCGGGACGTCGAAGGCGAGGTTGAGCAGGAACACCTGCGCCATGCTGATCACGCTCAGCATGGCGCCCAGCGTCGCCGTGCGCGGCCAGAACAGCAGCAGCCCCGCGAGTACTTCGGCCGCGCCAAGCGCGATCTCGTAGGCGGGTGAGGATCCGACTTGCGTCCACAACATCGCCATCGGTGTCAGATCACCGACGCGAGTGAGCAGGACGATCAGCGAGGGTTCCGGCATCTGCGTCGGGATCAGCTTCGCGAAACCGTAGAACAGCATCTGCCCGCCCGCGAACAACCTCATCGCGGTGAGAAACCAGCTCAGCAGCCGTGGATACGCGCGCCTGCGCCGGTCCAGCACCGACCACACCACCGTGATCAGCACCGCGACCACCAGGAGCAGTCCGCACTGAATCCAGATCGCCGCCTGGTCACCGCTGCCGTTCATGGCCAGCTCGGCCTGCACCCCGAACACATGCTCGCCGATCCAGCCGCTCACCGGCTCGAGCGCGATCATCTGCCAGAGCATGACCTCCTCGGGCAACCACAGCGCGAAGACGCCGAGGAAGACGAAGGTGATCTGGGCCATCCACAAACAGAACAGACCGAGGTAGGCGACACTGAAACGGAACGCGAGCCGGGTGACCGGATGCCAGGTCGGAGCCGGTGGCGGTGCGCTCGCTATTTCGTCGTGCGTACGCTCCGTGGTCACTGCGGACACCCGTGCCTCCCCATCGAGATCGTTTGATACCGAAGCTAATCGGCGCCCTCTCCGGACGCTTCCGGGAAAACCCCGATCTTTACCCTGTCAACCCTGAATCTCACTCACCGACGCCAGGCTTACATTCCGGACGGTCTTCCGGTACGCCAGTACTGCAACGCGTTATAAATCGTCGAAAAGGGGAACGCACTTATGTCCGACGATCCGGACCACACCGCACAACACTCGCTCACCGTCACCGAGCGTGATCTCGACGAGCTCGCCGAGCAGTTGTCGCAGTGGTTGTCGGGCAGGGTCGGCGCCGACACACCCGCGAAGGTCACCGACCTGAGCAAGCCGACCACCGGCGGCATGTCGAGCACCACCATCCTCTTCGATGCCGAGTGGTCGGTGGGCGGTGTGGTCGAGAGCGGTTCGTTCGTCGCGCGGATGGCCCCCGAGGACGGTTCGTTCCCGGTGTTCCAGTCCTATGACCTGTCGCTGCAGCACCAGGTGATGGCCGGTGTGGCCGCGGGGTCGGATGTCGCGGTACCGCCGCTGCGCTGGCTCGAACTCGACGAATCCCTCTTCGGCACACCCTTTTTCGTGATGGACAAGGTCGAGGGCCGCGTGCCTGCCGACAATCCGCCGTACGTGTTCTTCGGCTGGGTTTTCGACGCGACCGTGGCCGAGCGCGAGCAGATCGCCGACTCCACCGTCGAGGTGATCGCGCAGGTGCACGCGATCGACGACATCGCTGCCCGGTTCCCGTCGCTCGACGGCGAAGGTTCCGCGCTGCGCAGGCATTTCGAGGCCCAGCGCGCCTGGTACAAGTGGGCGCTCACCGACGACGGTGTCGAGATCCCGCTGATCGAGCGGACTTTCGAGTGGCTGGAAGCGAACTGGCCCGCCGAGACCGGCCCCGAGGTGCTCAACTGGGGCGACGCCCGCCCCGGCAACATCCTGTTCGACGGCTTCACCCCCGCCGCGGTCCTGGACTGGGAGATGGCCACCTTCGGCCCGCGCGAGCTGGATCTGGGCTGGGTGATCTTCATCCACCGCTTCTTCCAGGACATCGCCACCCGCTTCGATCAGCCCGGCCTGCCCGACTTCCTGCGCCGCGACGCGGTGGTGGCGAAATACGAAGAGCTGACCGGGCATTCGGTTCAGAATCTCGACTTCTACATCATCTACGCCGCGCTGCGGCACGCGATCGTGATGGGACGGATCAAGCGCCGGATGATCCACTTCGGTGAGGACACCGTGCCCGACGACCTCGACGACTACGTGATGCATCGCCTCAGCCTCGAGGCGCTGCTCGACGGCACCTACGAGTGGGACTGACTATGAGCGCGATCATGCCCGTCCCGCTGGACGAATACCCGGTCCATCAGACCCCGTTGTCGCTGGCCAGGGTGGCCACCAGCGACCGGAACTTCTACGACCGCTACTACTTCAACGCCTTCGACCCCGCGGGCGAGGCGATGCTGATCACCGGTTTCGGCGTGTACCCGAATCTGGGTGTCGTCGACGCGTTCGCGACGGTGCGCCACGGTGACGCCCAGCGCAGCGTGCGGTTCTCCGACGCGCTCACCTCGCGGGATCTGAACACCGCCGTCGGTGGGTACCGGATCGAGGTGATCGAGCCGCTGCAGAAACTGCGTGTGGTCTGTGAGCACGACGACCTCGGTTTCGACCTGACCTGGACCGGCGCGCAGCGCGCGGTGCAGGAGCAGCCACACCTGATCCTGTCCGGCACGCGACCGATCATCGAGGCCTCACGCTTCGCCCAATTGGGCTCGTGGGAGGGCACTCTCGCCGTCGACGGCATCGACTACACGGTCGACCCGGCGGTCTGGACGGGCAGTCGCGACCGGTCATGGGGCATCCGGCCCTCCGGTGAGCCGGATCCCGCCGGTCGGCCGACCGGCATGGACGGTTTCTGGTGGCTTTACGCGCCGCTGCGGTTCCAGGACTTCTCGATCGTGGTGATCGTGCAGGAAGAACCCGACGGCACTCGCACGCTCAACAACGCCGTCCGGATCTGGAACGACGGCCGCAAGGAACAGCTCGGCTGGCCCCGCATGCACTGGACCTACGAGCCGGGCACCCGGCACCCGAAGTCGGTGCGCCTCGACATGACCACGCCCGACGGGAAACCGCTCGAGGTCGAGGTCGAATCCCGTCCCGGCATCGCCCTGCACGTCGGCTGTGGTTACGGCGCCGACCCCGACTGGACCCACGGCCGCTGGATGGGCGAGAACTGGTCGCTGTCGAGCGCCTACGACCTCACCGACCCCGCGATCAAGGGCCGCACCCCCTACGGCGTGATCGACCACATCGGCCACGCCCGCTGCGGTGACGCCGAAGGGTGGGGCCTGTTCGAACACGCCTCCATGGGCCGCCACGACCCCACAGGTTTCGCCGATTGGTCCTCCGTCGCCCCTTGACGGACTTTCGCGCGAGAAGAAAAGGCGCCGCCGCGACAACGAGGTCGCGGCGGCTCCGATTTTCTTATGCGGCCGCACCGGGTGCACCCGAGCCTTGCGCAGCCGCGCCGGGTCGGGTCGGGTCGGGTCGGGTCGGGTCGGGTCGGGTCGGCGAGCTTCGCGCAGATCGCGGCCGTGCGCGGTCCTAGCGGATCCAGCACTGCGGTCGGTCGATCTTGCCCAGCGAAGTGATTCGGGCATCAGGGTCGACGCGATAGCGATGCCGCTGCGACGACTATCCCATCGACGATTGTTCTCCCTCGGACGAGTTCACCGCCGCCCGCGAGCAGCGCCGCCGCTTCCGCGACATTGGGGGTGCCGACCGCTGCCGATACACGGTCCGAACTGTGCTCGGTGTCGACCTCGGCCAGCTGCTCGGCGGTGAACGCCACGACTGCCACACCGAGAGTCGCTGCGGCGGAAAGAATGCCGGGTTCCCTCGCTCGCCGATCGAGTGTCGCCAAGCAGGCGATGGTGGTGTCGCCGACGACCGCCCGCACCGCGCGAACGATCCGCTCCGCCTCGGTTCCCGGCCGTACGCCGATGCCGACGGCCGACGCCGAACCCGACGGCGCATCACCGGTCGCCGGTTGTCGCTCGCCGTCGGAGGTCGTCATCGTCGCCGTGTGCCGTCAGCGGTCGAATCGTCTTGCGGCGCTGACGAATCGGGCGATGGCGACGGGATTTCCCGCCGGATGGGTGTGTAGGTAGGAGGCGTGCACCTGGCGAATCACGGCACCTTCGGTCATGGAACTTGTTGTCCGCCAACCCCAGGCAGCGTTCTCCGCGCCGGTGCGGGACAGGCGGGTGCGGTGGAATTCGTGACCACGCACCCGGTCCCCTGCACGCCACAGTGCCGAGTCGTGCAGGGCGACGGCGTCGCGGTAGCCGAGCGTCAGGCGCGGGCCGAATTCGGCGTCGGCGTCGATGACCCCTGCCATCTGGTGGCCGTCGAGGGAGCGGGTGAGGTAGAGCAGTCCCGCGCATTCGGCGTGGATCGGCAGGCCCCTCGCGGCACCGTCGGCCACTGCGGTGCGCAGGCGTTCGTTGGCGGAAAGCTGCCCGGCATGCTCTTCCGGAAAGCCGCCGGGAAGTACCAATCCCGCTGTTTCTGAAGGGAGTTCGTCGGAGAGCGGATCGAAAACCGCCACTCGGGCGCCGGCCGCGGCCAGGAGTTCTCGATGCTCGGCATAGCCGAAGGTGAATGCCGGACCGCCCGCCATCGCGATCAATGGATCCCTGCCCGAGACAACATCCGAGCGCGCGGTCGACGGCTCGGCAGCGGATTCCGGCGCGGTATCGAACGAGATCGATTGATGGTGGGCGTCGGCGAGTTCGACCTGCGGGTCCCACGCGGGACCCTGCACCGAGCCACCCGCCAGGGCAACGATCGCGCGCAGATCCACGTGAGCGGCAACGAGTTCGGTCATCGCGTCGACGGCGGCGGTGGCGGCGGTGCCGTGTTCGACGGCGGGGATGAGGCCGAGATGGCGTGAGGGGACTTCCAGTTCGGCCATGCGGGGCAGGGCGCCGAGGACAGGGAGGCCGACGCGGTCGCAGGCCGCACGCAGGACTTGTTCGTGGCGTTCGCTGCCGACGCGGTTGAGGATCACACCGCCGAGGCGGACCGAGGAGTCGTAGGTGGCGAAACCGTGCAGGAGCGCTGCGAGACTCTGGGAGTGACCGCGGGCGTCGACCACCAGAACCACCGGTGCCCCGAGCAGCCCGGCCACCTGTGCGGTGGAACCCTCGGCGATCGCGTCGCTCCGGTTCTCGTCGATCCGGCCGTCGAACAGGCCCATCACGCCCTCGACGATCGCGATATCGCAGCCCTGCGCGCCGTGCCGATACAGCGGCACCACCCGATCCTCGCCCACCAGAACGGGATCCAGATTTCGCCCCGGCCGCCCGGCCGCGAGCCCGTGATAGCCGGGATCGATGTAATCGGGCCCCACCTTGAACGGCGCCACCTGATGCCCGGCCCGCCGCAGCGCACCGATCAGCCCGGTGGCCAGCGTGGTCTTCCCGCTTCCCGATGCCGGAGCAGCGATCACCACGGCGGGGGCGCTCACCATTCGATACCGCGCTGGCCCTTGCGGCCCGCGTCCATGGGGTGCTTCACCTTCGTCATCTCGGTGACGAGATCGGCGGCCTCGATCAGGGCCTGGGGTGCGTCGCGACCGGTGATGACCACGTGCTGGTTACCGGGACGATTGGTGAGGGTTTCGACGACCTCGTCGATGTCGACCCAGCCCCATTTGAGGGGGTAGGTGAACTCGTCGAGGACGTAGAAGCGGTGCTGTTCGGCGGCGAGGCGGCGGGAGATCTCCTGCCAGCCGGACAGGGCGGCGGCCGCGTGGTCTTCCTCGGTGCCGTGCTTGCGGGTCCAGGACCAGCCTTCGCCCATCTTGTGCCACTCGACCGCGCCACCCACACCGGTCTCCTCGTGCAGGGTGCCGAGGGTGCGGAACGCGGCTTCTTCGCCGACCTTCCACTTGGCGCTCTTCACGAACTGGAAGACCGCCACGTCGAAGCCCTGATTCCAGGCTCGCAACGCCATCCCGAACGCCGCGGTGGACTTGCCCTTACCCGGTCCCGTGTGCACGGCCAGGACCGGCTGATTGCGCCGCTGACGGGTCGTCATGCCGTCCTCGGGCACACTCTCGGGAACACCTTTGGGCACTGGTCACTCCTCGTCATCTTTCGCACTGACGCGCGTGTTCGCGGCGCACGGTGGCCGCGGGGCCAGTTCGTCACCATTTCTATCAGGGCGCGCCCGTGGCGCTCACACGCTCTACGCCGCGCGGGCGGGTAGGCCGGTGGCCCGGACCACGTCGGCGACCGTCTCGCCGGTGAGTTCGTTCAAGCGCAGGTAGCGGGCGCGCAGGTCGCGGGCCAGTTCGGCGGCCAGGCCGAGGCGGATCATGCCGCGTTCGCAGTCGATGACCATCGCGGTGTGGCCTTCGGCGGCCAGCAGTGCGGCGGCGGTGCGGGCGCGCGGGAGGGGATCGATGCCGCCGGTGGCGCGGCCGTCGGTGAGCAGGACCAGCATGGGGCGGCGGCGGGGGTCGCGGACATGTTCGCGGGCGATCACCTCGCGCGCCTTCAGCAGGCCCGCGGCGAGCGGCGTTTTGCCGCCGGTGCGCATCCCGGCAAGCCGACGGACGGCGATGTCGACCGAGGAGGTGGGCGGCAGGACGAGTTCGGCTTCACTGCCGCGGACACTGATCACCGCCACCTTGTCGCGGCGCTGGTAGGCGTCGCGCAGCAGGGTGACGATGGCGCCGGTCACGGCGGTGAGGCGGTCACGGGCGGCCATCGAGCCGGACGCGTCGACGACGAAAACGACCAGATTGCCTTCTCTGCCTTCGCGATACGCGCCCCGTAGGTCTTCGGCCGCCAGGGCGAGTGGGCCGCTGAACCTGCCGCGCTCGAACTGCTTCGGCGCGGCCGCGAACACCGTGCCGAGCAGGTGCAGGCCCGTGGACGGGTCGGCGTCGGGGCGGACGGTGCGGCCGGTGCGGGTCCGGGCGCGCGAACGTCGGCCGGGGGCACCCTCGCCGATACCGGGGACCTCCCAGCGCGGGGCAGGCTTGGCTGCCGAAGTCGGTGTGCCCGATAACCTTTCGGGCCCGGGTCGCGAACCGTTCCCGGTGCCGTCATGGCTGGAGCCGTCCGACCGGTCGCCGGAACCGGCACCGTTCGGTCCCCCACCGTCCGGGCCCGATCCGTCGGGTCCGCCGCCGGGACCACCGCCGTCGGGGCCACCATCAGGCCCCTCGTCATCCGGACCTTCGCCATCCGGGCCGCCACTGCCCCGCGACCTCTCATCGTCCGGGTCACTGGGGTCCACCCCATCTTGGCGGCCCGAATCACTGCCGTCGGCCTGGAGTTCTTCCTCGACCCTGCGGCCGCTCCCCTGATCGCCCGATCCACGCGGACCGTCGAATTCCTGGTCCCCCGAAGCCTTTTCGACCTCAGCGGCCGCGGCGTCCATCGCCTCATCGAGCTGCTGCTCGCTGATCCCCGGCTCGTCGAACGGATCTCGCCGACGACGATGCGGCAGTGCGAGTTCCGCCGCGATCCGCACATCGTCCTCGGTGACCCGATCCCGTCCACGCCACGCCGCGTGCGCGGTAGCGGTCCTGGCGACAACCAGGTCGGCGCGCATCCCGTCGACATCGAAGGACGCGCACAGCGCCGCGATCCGGCGTAGCTCCGAATTGTCCAGCGCGACTTCGGGCAACCGGTCCCGCGCGGTCAGAATGCGTTCGGCCACCACCTGATCGGCGTCGACATAGCGGGCGGCGAACGCGGCGGGGTCGGCCTCGTAGTCCAGGCGGCGGCGCACCACCGCCATCCGCACGTCGACCTCGCGCGAGGCCGCCACGTCGACGGTGAGCCCGAACCGGTCGAGCAACTGCGGCCGCAACTCCCCCTCTTCGGGGTTCATCGTCCCGACCAGAACGAATCGCGCCGGATGCGAGTGCGAGACACCGTCACGCTCGACGTGCACCCGCCCCATCGCCGCCGCGTCGAGCAGCACGTCCACCAGATGGTCGTGCAGCAGGTTCACTTCGTCCACGTAGAGCACGCCGTGGTGGGCCGCGGCCAGCAACCCGGGACGGAACGCCTGTTCCCCGTCGCGCAGCACCCGCTCGAGATCCAGCGAGCCGACGACCCGGTCCTCGGTGGCGCCGACCGGCAGTTCCACCAACCGCGCGGGCCTGGCTCCGGTCTCGTCGACCACGGGTGGCAGCAACTGCGCGAGCGCGCGCACCACGGTCGACTTCGCCGTGCCCTTCTCACCCCGCACCAGCACCCCACCGATCCCGGGGTGCACGGCCGACAAGATCAACGCCAGCTGCAGCCGCTCCTGCCCCACCACAGCGGAGAACGGGAACCCCGCCTCACCCGCCGCACGCGCGACGGTGTGCGGACCAGCGGCAACATCAGCAAAACCAGGCACACACCAACTCTATGCGGGCCGTGATCGGCTCCTGCCCCCGGGCATCAGCACCCCGTGGACGCCGACCCCGGCGAAAGAGTTCTAACCGCGCCGCATCGGCGTGTGCATGATGCCGTCGTCGTCGTACTCCGGCCCGTCGACGGCGAAACCGAACTTCGCGTACATATCGACCAGGTGCGACTGGGCATCCAATCGCACGGTGGCCGAACCGGTTTCGGCCAGCGCGGCCCGCATCAGCCGGGTGGTGTACCCGTGTTTGCGAGCGAGCGGCGCGATACACACCCGGCCGATGCGGTAGCTGGTCGCACCGTCGACGACCTCTTCGAGCAGGCGCAGGGTGCCGAGAACCGAGCCGTCATCGAGCCAGAAATGCCGGGTCGACGCCAGCAGGTCACGCCCGTCCAGCTCCGGATAGGCGCATTCTTGCTCGACGACGAACACATCAACGCGAAGTCGCAACAGCCGGTAGGGGGTGGCGGCGTCGAGATCCGCCGCCCACGACCGTCTCAGTTCGACGCTCACACCTACGCGTAGCTCACGATCTGCTCGTGCGCGGGCGCGTTGTGGCCGTCCAGCTTCAGCGACTTGCTGGTCCAGTCCCACACTTCCTGGAACAGGGCCTGGTTCTCCGACAGCTTCTGTCCGAGCGAGGGGATCATCTGCTGCAGCTGCGGCGTCCAGCCCGCGTACTGCTGCGGGAAGCAACGCTGCATCACGTCGAGCATGGCGGTGACACAGGTCGACGCACCCGGCGACGCACCGAGCAGACCGGCGATGGAGCCGTCCTCTGCGGAGATGACCGCGGTGCCGAACTCGAGCACGCCACCGATGCCCTTGCGACGGATGACCTGCACACGCTGCCCGGCGGTGATCAGCTCCCAGTCGCGGCCCTGCGCGCGCGGCAGGAACTCCCCGAGCACGCCCACCTTGCCGTTCTGCGACTTGAGCAGCTCTTCGACCAGGTACTTGGTCAGACCCAGCTCGGTGAGACCGACGCCGACGAGCGAACCGATGTTGTTCGGCTTGATCGACTTGAACAGGTCGGCGTTGGAGCCGTCCTTGAGGAACTTGGGGGTCCAGCCGGCGTACGGGCCGAACAGCAGGCCCTTCTTGCCGTTGATCACGCGGGTGTCGAGGTGCGGCACCGACATGGGCGGCGCGCCGACTGCGGCCTTGCCGTAGACCTTGGCCTCGTGGGCGGCGATCAGCTCGGGGTTGGTGGAGCGCAGGAACTGGCCGCTGATCGGGAAGCCACCGAAGCCCTTGGCCTCTTTGATGCCGGCCTTCTGCAGCAGCGGCAGCGCGCCACCACCGGCGCCGACGAAGACGAACTTCGCGTTGATGGTGCGCGACTGGTAGGTGCGCAGGTTGCGGACGGTGACGTTCCAGGAACCGTCGGACTGCTTGTCGAGATTGCGGACCTCGGTGCCGAAGGCGATCTCGCCGCCGGAGTAGCCGATGTAGGCGAGCAGCTGCTTGGTGAGCGCGCCGAAGTCGATATCGGTGCCGCCGTCGGACCAGTTCAGCGCGATCGGGTCGCTGAAATCGCGGCCCTTGGCCATCAGCGGCAGGCGCGCGGCGAACTCGTCGGGGGTGTCGATGTACTCCATCCCGCGGAACAGCGGGTGCGGCGCCAGCGCCTCGTAGCGCTTGCGCAGGTAGTCGACGTTGTCGGCGCCGTGCACGAAGCTGACGTGCGGGATGGGGTTGATGAAGCCCGCGGGGTCGTCCAGCACGCCGGTGTCGACGGCGGAGGCCCAGAACTGGCGCGAGACCTGGAAGCGCTCGTTGATGTCGACGGCCTTGCTCACGTCGACCGAGCCATCGGCGTTCTGGGGGCTGTAGTTGAGCTCGCACAGCGCCGAGTGGCCGGTACCCGCGTTGTTCCACGGGTCGCTGCTCTCCGCGGCGGCGGCGTCGAGCCGCTCGAACACCGAGATCGTCCAGTCCGGCTGTAGCTGCCGCAGCAGCGCGCCCAGCGTGGCACTCATGATGCCTGCGCCGATGAGAACTACATCGGTCTTTTCACTCTTCGCAGCGTTCGGCACGGGTAGATCGACTTCCTTGTCCTTCTCAGCTACCCACCGGCGGGTGAGTTCGCTTGGCGCGGGCGCTTTGGCGGTGTTCATGCGACTCGCGGTGAATCGCCGGGAGGTAGGTTACCCGTCGTTCACCTGATGCCAATTGTGCACCTCAGCCGAGCACACTTCTGCAACGGACCTCCCGAATGTGATGAAAACCAAGCCTGCACGTCACCGCGACCCCGGGATAGATTGAGCAGTGTGACGAACGAAACCCTCGCCGACCGGACCGACGAGCAGTGGCAGCCCGATGTTCTCGGGACCGCCTATCAACAGCGGACCCTCCCACTCGGTATCGACCCCGACGGTGAGGGCGAGGTGGTGGCCACGCTCGTGCGCTATCTGCCCGATGCCACGGCACCGGCCGTCGAGCCGACCGTGCTCTATGTGCACGGGTTCACCGACTACTTCTTCCAGGAGCACCTGGCCGAGCACTTCGCGGCGCGCGGGCACCGGTTCTATGCGCTCGACCTGCGTAAATGCGGACGTTCGCGGCGGGCCGGGCAGAGCGCGCACTACGTCAGCGACCTGGCTTTCTACGACGACGAGCTGAGCGAGGCGCTGCGGATCGCGCGCGAGGAGACCGGCAACGATGTGCTGATCGTCGCGCATTCGACCGGTGGGTTGATCGTGCCGCTGTGGCTGGACCGGCTCGAGGCGGCGGGTGGCAGCGCGGCGGCGGGTGTGGTCGGGGTCGTCCTCAACAGTCCCTGGTTCGACCTGCAAGGACCGTCGTTCTACCGCACCGTCGGCACCCCCGTCATCAACACGGTCGGCCGGTTCCGCGCCTTCGCCCAGCTGCCCGCCGGTGTCAGCACCGCTTACGGCGACAGCCTGCACAACAGCCGCGCGGGTGAGTGGGATTACAACCTGGACTGGAAGCCGCTCAGCGGTGAACCGGTGCGGCTGGGTTGGCTGCGCGCCATTCGCCGAGGACAAGCGCGCCTGCACCAGGGCCTGACCATCGGTGTGCCCGCGCTGATCCTGCGCTCACGGATCACCAAGTTCGCCCGCGAGCACTCCCCCGCCGTCGACGTGGCCGATGCCGTGCTCGATGTGAAGCAGATCCAGCGCTGGGCGGGCTGCCTGGGCGAGCGCACCGCCATAGTGCCCGTCGGGGGCGCCCCCCCCCCCGGGTTGCGGTGCTGTGTCTTAATAAAAAAATAAGCAGCCGACGGAAAGAGAGGTGTTTATATAGGTGGGGGGCGGGGGAGTAAAAAGGG
>NZ_JBHXNJ010000010.1:113264-135129 GCF_042719655.1 Nocardia sp. NPDC058518 | reverse complement strand
CGCCGCGCCCTATGCCGAGCTCTATGTCACGCAGCACCAGCGCGGGGGGGGCGGCCTGGGCGAGCCAACCGCGATCGTCCCGATCGAGGGCGCCCGCCACGACGTGTTCCTGTCCTCGGAAGCCGTGCGCGCCAACGCTTTCCAGGAAACCGACAGCTGGCTCGACTGGTTGGCGGCCTACCGCAAGTCCTGATCTTCGACCGACGTTCACCAGGCTCTCGGGCACCCATCGCGAGTGGCGATCTGCGTGAGAGCCTGGTGAACGATCCGCGTCTACCAGAGGCTGGTGCGCAGGACGATTTCAGTAGCGAATTCGTGGCCCGCCTCGGTCGCGATGTTGTCGACTTCCAATGGGACGACCCGGAATTCGCCGTAGACATAGCGACCGGAGGCGTCGGCGGTGGCGCGGGGCAGGCTCTTGGTGACCAGCATGGTGACGGGCAGCTCCAGCGGCGGGCAGGACGGGTCGGGGACCTTGCCGTCGGCGTCGGGAACCGCCGGATGCCCATGGTCGGCGACGACCAGGCTCATGAACCGCCCGAACCGGCCCGCGCACACCCGCCACGCCAGCTCCGCGCCCGACCCACGCCCCGCGACATTCACGTAGGGCAGTTCGAGCTCGTCGAGAATCGTGAGCACACCCGCCGGATCGAGCCCCTCGACCGACTCCACGACGATGGTCTGCAAATCGGACTCGTGCAGCCGCGTGCACACCGTGTCGAACACATCGGCAGGGTCGTCCGCATCGGGAAGCAGCAGCACATTGTGCCGCGAAGAGGGCCCGTCGACCCGCACCGTCCAGGCCTGGTCACCGACCGTGATCTGCCGAGATTTCATGCCGGGTTACGGTACACGGCCGGACTGAACAACGCGGACTGTTCCGGCGCGCCCTGCCGATCGCCCTACCTCCGTGTACTGGGCTTTCACTGCCGGTGACACCGAAATTGCCGAACCTGTCACAACGGCGCACCGCGAACTGTGAGGCGAGACGGGCCGCACACCACCGTGTCCGCAGCGACCGGCGCCACGACGTGATCACCGAGCGCCCACCATCGGCGGCGATTCCGCCCTGCCGGTCATCGGGCGGTGTGGATCACCGGGATGTCGGCCGGGGCACCGTCGCGGATCAGGTCATCCAGCGCGGCGAGGTCGAGGTGTTGCTCGATGAGGTCGGCGAGCAGATCGAGCTGGGCGGATCTGACGGCCGCGACCGAGATGTCGGGGGCGACGGTGAAGCCGGTGCGCCCGGCTCGGGCGGCGACTTCGGTGAGCCAGCTACGACGGAAGTCGTCGGATTCGAGCAGTCCGTGGACGTGGGTGCCCCAGATCGCTTCTCGCGCACTACCTTCAGGAGTGCCTTCGATGGTCAGCCAGGCGGGATCGGCGGTGTGGGCGACTCTGCCGTGGTGGATCTCGTAGCCGTGCACGGGAATCGGGCCCGCGATGCCGGTCACCTGGCGGGCGATCTTCGGGTCCGCGAATTCGATGTCGAGGTCGAGGAGACCGAGGCCGACCACCACACATGGTCGCGCGCTCGCCGGGATCTCGACACCCGCGTGATCCTGTGCCGGGGGCGCCGGCGCTTCCACGGCCCGGTACTCGACGCCGTCGACAATGCGTCGGCCGAGCATCTGGTAGCCACCGCAGATGCCGAGGATGGGGCGGCCCGCCGCGGCGCGGGCGCGCAGGGCTTCGCCTATTCCGTTGGCGCGCAGCCACTCCAGGTCCGAGACGGTCGCTTTCGAACCCGGCACGACCACCAGGTCGGCGGTGGCCAGTTGGTGGGGGCTGTCGGCCCAGCGGACCGCTACGCCGGGTTCACAGGCCAGGGCTTCGATGTCGGTGGAGTTGGAGATTCGGGGCAGGCGGATGGCGGCTACGGTAAGCCAGTCGGTGCCGTGGGGTGGGGCCGGTCGGCCCACGGGGGCGCCGGAGATGGTGCCGAGGGAGTCTTCGGCGTCCAGCCAGAGGTCTTCGGCGAACGGAATGACACCGAGGGTGGGGCGGCCGGTCAGGGAGACGAGTTGGTCCAGTCCGGGTTGCAACAGGGACACATCACCGCGGAACTTGTTGATGACGAAGCCCGAGATGAGCTGCTGGTCTTCGGGTTCCAGTACCGCGACGGTGCCGAACAGGTGAGCGAGAACGCCACCCCGGTCGATGTCGCCGACCACCAGGACCGGAATATCGGCGGCGCGCGCCAACCCCATATTCGCGAGATCGGTGGCCCGGAGGTTGATTTCGGCCGGTGAGCCAGCCCCCTCACAGATCACCACATCGAATTCGTCACGTAACGAGGCCAATTCGGCCGCGACGACTTCGCGCAATTCCTGCCGACGCGTGAAATAGTCACGCGCACCGACAGTTCCGACAGCCTTGCCCCGAACCACCAACTGCGAGCGGCGATCGCTACCGGGCTTCAACAGCACCGGGTTGAACCGCACACTCGGTTCGAGCCCGCAGGCCCGCGCCTGCAACGCCTGCGCACGCCCGATCTCCCCGCCGTCAAGGGTGACGACCGAGTTGTTCGACATGTTCTGCGCCTTGAACGGCGCCACCCGCACCCCACGCCGCGCCAGCATCCGGCAGATGCCCGCCACGACCACGCTCTTCCCGGCGTCGGAGGTGGTGCCCGCGACGAGCAGCGCCCCGCGCAGCGCTACGCCACCCACAACGGCCGGATCAGCGCGAGTGCCCGCCGGACTCACGGCAGAGTCAGGATTTCCGCGCCTGTCTCGGTGACGACCCAACCGCACGAGCTTCGAACTGCGCCCACTCACGGCAATGTCAGGATTTCCGCGCCTGTCTCGGTGACGACCAGCGTGTGTTCGAACTGCGCGGTCCATTTGCGGTCCTGGGTGACCACGGTCCAGCCGTCGTCCCAGATGTCGTAGTCGATGCCGCCGAGGTTGATCATCGGCTCGATCGTGAAGGTCATGCCGGGCTCGATCACCGACTCGATGTTGGGCTGGTCGTAGTGCAGGACCACCAGACCGCTGTGGAAGGTGGGGCCGACGCCGTGGCCGGTGAAGTCGCGCACGACGCCGTAGCCGAAGCGGTTGGCGTACGCCTCGATGACACGACCGACCACGTTCAGGGCGCGACCCGGCTTGACCGCCTTGATCGCCCGGTTGGTGGCCTCTTCGGTGCGCTCGACCAGCAGCCGCACCTCCTCGTCGACATCGCCGGCGAGGAAGGTCCTGTTGGTGTCGCCGTGCACGCCGTGGATGAACGCGGTGACGTCGATATTGACGATGTCACCGTCTTCGACCACCGTCGAGTCGGGGATGCCGTGGCAGATGACCTCGTTGAGCGAGGTGCAGCAGGACTTGGGAAAACCCTTGTAGCCCAGCGTCGACGGGTAGGCGCCGTGGTCGCACATGTACTCGTGGGCGATCCGGTCGAGCTCGTCGGTGGTGACACCGGGCACGACTGCCTTGCCCGCCTCTTCGAGTGCCCGCGCCGCGATCCTGCCCGCGATCCGCATCTTCTCGATGGTCTCGGCGGTCTGCACCCAGGGCTCGTTGCCCTCGTTCGCGGTCTTCTTCCACACGTATTCGGGGCGCTCGATGGAGCGGGGAACTTCCCGGATCGGCGACTGGGTGCCGGGAACTAGTGGCTGACGCGTGCGCACGGACATAAGGGCAGTGTATCTATGCGCCCACGTTGCCGTGCGTCACAGCCCGTGCTCGCGGCGGGCACCGCGCCTGCTGGGGAGCGGCTGTGCGTCAGACCACAGGCTCCAAACGCACGATGATGCCTTTCGACGTCGGCGTGTTGCTGATGTCGGCAGTGCTGTCGAGTGGAACCAGCACATTGGTCTCCGGGTAGTACGCGGCCGCCGACCCACGGCTGGCCGGATACCCGACGGCGACGAATTTCTCCGCCCGCCGTTCGGTGCCGTCGTGCCAGATGCTCACGATGTCGACCACATCACCGTCGGCGATCCCACGCTCGGCCAGGTCGTCGGGGTTCACCATCACCACCCGTCGCGCGTTGTGGATGCCCCGATAGCGGTCGTTGGCGGCGTAGGGAATGGTGTTCCACTGATCGTGGGACCGAAGCGACTGCAGCACAAGGTATCCCGGCGGTGCGTCGATCATGTCGAAGTCGTTGCGGGTGAACTCGGCCTTGCCGCTCGCGGTGCGGTAGATGCCCTGGTTGACCGGATTGACCAGCAGCATCCCGCCCGGCTCGGCGACGCGTTCGTTGAAGTTCTCGAAACCGGGCACGACCCGGGAGATGCGGTCGCGCACGGTGCCGTAGTCGGCGATGAACTCCTCCCACGGAATCGCGGACTCCGCCCCCAGCGTGGCGCGCGCCAGCCGGGAGATGATCGCCACCTCGCTCAGCAGATCGGGTGAGGCCGGGTCGAGGCGCCCGCGCGAGGCGTGGACTTCGCTCATCGAGTCCTCGACGGTGTAGAACTGCTCGCCGGTGGCCTGGATATCGCGGTCGCTGCGGCCGAGGGTCGGCAGGATCAGCGCCGTCTCGCCGCAGACCGTGTGGGAGCGGTTGAGCTTGGTGGAGATCTGCACGGTCAGTGAGCACTGGCGCAGCGCCGCCTCGGTGACCTCACTGTCGGGTGTCGCACGCGCGAAATTGCCTGCGACACCGACGAATACCTTCGCCTTGCCGTCACGCATGGCCCGGATGGAACCGACCGAGTCGAGGCCGTGTTCGACGGGCGGGGTGAAATCGAATTCCTTGCCGAGCGCGTCCATGAACCACTGCGGCATCCGCTCCCAGATACCCATGGTGCGGTCGCCCTGGACATTGCTGTGCCCGCGCACCGGGCACACCCCGGCTCCCCGGCGACCGAGATTGCCGCGCAGCAGCAGGAAGTCGACGATCTCGCGAATGGTCGGGACGCCGTGTTTGTGCTGGGTCAACCCCATCGCCCAGCACACGATGATCTTCTTGCTCCCGAGCACCTGCTGGTGGACGGCCTCGATCTCCTCGCGCGCCAGCCCGGTCGCGGTGAGCGCGTGGTCCCAGCTCACCGTCCTCGCATGCTCGGCGAAGGTGTCGAAACCGGTGGTCCGCGCGGCGATGAACTCGTGATCGAGCACCGTGCCCGGTGCCGCGTCCTCGGCGTCGAGGAGCAGTTTGTTCAGCATCTGGAACAGGGCGAGGTCGCCACCGGGGCGGATCTTGAGGAAGATATCGGCGATCTCGGTGCCACGCCCGACCACGCCGCGCGCCTTCTGCGGATTCTTGAACCGGATCAACCCGGCCTCGGGCAGCGGGTTCACCGCGACGATCTTGCCGCCGTTGCGCTTGGTCTGCTCCAGCGCCGTCAGCATCCGCGGATGGTTCGTGCCCGGGTTCTGGCCGACGACGAAGATCAGGTCGGCTTCGTAGATGTCATCGAGCGACACGGTGCCCTTGCCGACGCCGATGGTCTGGGTCAGCGCGGAACCGCTCGACTCGTGGCACATGTTCGAGCAGTCGGGCAGGTTGTTGGTGCCGTAGGCGCGGGCGAACAGTTGCAGCAGGAACGCGGCCTCGTTGTTGAGCCGCCCCGAGGTGTAGAACAGGGCCTCGTCGGGGGTGGCCAGGCCGCGCAGTTCGCGTGCCATCAAGTCGAAGGCGTCGTCCCAGGCGATGGGCTCGTAGTGGGTGGCGCCGGGGCGCTTCACCATCGGCTCGGTGAGCCTGCCCTGCTGATTTAGCCAGTAGTCCGACATGGTGTCGAGTTCGGCGACCGGGTGCTCGGCGAAGAACTGCCTGGTCACGCGGCGGGTGGTGGCCTCGTCATTGATGTGCTTGGCACCGTTTTCGCAGTACTCGTTCATGACCCGGTGCTTCGGCTCCGGCCACGCACACCCCGGGCAGTCGAAGCCCTTCGTCTGATTGATGTTCAGCAAGGTGAGCGCGGTGCGAACCGGGGAGTTCTGCGAGAGCGAGTACTCGATCGCGTGCACCACCGCGGGAACGCCGACCGCCCAGGTCTTGGGCGGGGTCACGCTCAGATCGTCTTCCGGGTCCTCGATCGAGGTCATGTATCAGCTTCTTTTCAGTTCTGCGGCACCGCGCGCCGACATCTGTGACAAAAGGCTTCTCATATTGTCCACCCTTGTCAAAGCAGGAAACCCGATCACCTGATAGATCTCGGTTATCGGGCTTCCTGCTCGGCCTGCGATGCCTCAGTCCGGCTCGAACACACTGCTGCCGTAAACGTCCTCGGCGGTGAGGGTGATGAGGTCGGTTTTGCCCAGTGGCCGGTCGAGCGCGACCAATCGGCGGGCCTGCCGCAGCCGGCAGCGTTCGATGGCGTTGCGCACGCTGCGTGCGTTGGAGAAGCGGGGCTGGCCCATGCGCAGCGTGAGGTACTCGGCGAACGCCTTGTGGGCGTCATCGTCGAAAGCGAACCCTTCCGACTCCACCATCAGGCCCGCGATCTGGGTCAGCTCCGCGTGGTCGTAGTCCTCGAAGGTGAGGTGGTGCGGCACCCGAGAGCTGAGGCCCGGGTTGGCGGCGAAGAACGTCGCCATCCGATCGGGGTAGCCGGCGAAGATCACCACCAGATCGCCGCGCTCGTTCTCCATCTCGGTGAGCAGGATCTCGATGACCTCCTGCCCGTAGTCCCGCTCGTTCTCCGGCCGGAACAGGTAATAGGCCTCGTCGATGAACAGCACTCCCCCGGCCGCGCGGGCGATCGCCTCCTTGGTCTTTGGCGCGGTGTGGCCGATGAACTGGCCGACCAGGTCGTCGCGGGTGACGGTGTGCACCCGTGACGCCCTGATATAGCCGAGCGCGTGCAGGATCGCGGCCATCCGCAGGGCGACCGTGGTCTTGCCGGTGCCGGGGCCACCGGTGAAGCTCATGTGCAAGGTGGGTCGGGTGGTGGTGAGCCCGAACCGGCGCCGCGCCCGGTCGACCTGGAGCAGCGAGGCGACCTCGTGGACACGGCGCTTCACCGCGGCCAGCCCGACCAGTTCGGCGTCGAGTGCGGCCAGGGTGTCGCCCACCCTGGCCGCGGCCTCGTCGGCCGAGAGATCGAGCACCTCGTCGTCGCCGAGAATCGCGGGCTCTGGCGGCTGTTCCTCGACTGCCGTGGTCTGTGCCGAGCCGCCTGCCGACGGCCGATGGAACCCGAATCCCTTTGGTGTGTCCATCAGTTCACTCGCCCGCGTACCGATCGCCGGCCGGACGGGTGGTGGCGTAGGACTTCACCGAGTACCGCTGGGTGCGGTCGGGGCCCTCGACGCGTTCGAGCAGGAACCCGGGTTCTTCGGCCGGGCGCTGGACGAGGAACGACATCGCGGTGGACTGTCTGCCCAGGGTCGCGTCGTAGGCCAGCAGCCGGATGTAGTGCTGGGGGAAGGTGGCCCGGCAGGCGTCGAGCTGGGCGAGCACGCCGTCGGGTTCGACCAGGTCGAACATCGGCAGCCCCCACATCTCCCAGTAGACATTGCGCGGGTGCGGGTCGTCGGTGTACTCCAGCGATACCGGCCAGCCGTGATCGAGGGCGTATTTCACCTGGGCCGCGATCTCGTCGTCGGTGAGATCGGGCAGGTAGGAGAAGGTTCCGTAGCGAAGTCTCATCAGGTGCTCCTGGTCAGATCGAGGGCACCGCGGTCGCCACCACATCGGGCGCGTCGGTGCTGGTGTAGTCGAAAGTGACGTCGCCCCAGGTGTTCAGGGCCGCTTCCAGGGGTGTGCAGTGCTTGGCCGCCCTGCGCAGCACGTCGGGTCCTTCGATCAGCAGATCGCGACCTTCGTTGCGCGCCTTGACAACCGCCTCGAGCGCCACCCGATTGGCTTCGGCGCCCGCGGCGATGCCGTATGGGTGGCCGATGGTGCCGCCACCGAACTGCAGGATCACGTCATCGCCGAAGAGAGCGAGCAGCTGGTGCATCTGGCCGGCGTGGATGCCACCGGAGGCCACCGGCATCACGCCGGGCATCGAGATCCAGTCCTGGTCGAAGAAGATGCCGTTGCCGAGGTTCCTCGGAACGGTGTTCTCGCGCAACGAATCATAGAAGCCGCGGGTGGTGGCCGGGTCGCCCTCGAGCTTGCCGACGACGGTGCCCGCGTGGACGTGATCGACACCCATCAGCCTGCACCACTTCCCGATCACCCGGAAGCTCACGCCATGCGTCTTCTGCCGGGTGTAGGTCGAGTGCCCGGCGCGGTGCAGGTGCAGCAGGACGCCGTTCTCGCGGGCCCAGTGCGCCATCGACTGGATGGCGGTGTAGCCGATGGTGAGGTCGACCATCACCACCACGCTGCCGATTTCCTTGGCGAGGTTCGCCCGCCGGTACATCTCCTCCATCGTGCCCGCGGTGACATTGAGGTAATGGCCCTTGATCTCGCCGGTTTCGGCCATCGCCCGGTTCACCCCCTCCATCGCGTAGAGGAAGCGGTCACGCCAGCGCATGAACGGCTGGGAGTTGATGTTCTCGTCGTCCTTGGTGAAGTCCAGTCCGCCGCGACAGGCCTCGTAGACCACGCGCCCGTAGTTGCGGGCCGACAGGCCGAGCTTGGGCTTGATGGTGGCGCCGAGCAGCGGGCGACCGTACTTGTTGAGCATCTCCCGTTCCATGACGATGCCGTGGGCGGGGCCCTGGAAGGTCTTGGTGTAGGCGACGGGGATGCGCATGTCTTCCAGGCGAAGGGCCTTGAGCGGCTTGAAGCCGAAGACGTTGCCGATGATCGAGGAGGTCAGGTTCGCGATGGAGCCTTCCTCGAAAAGGTCGATGTCGTAGGCGATGTAGGCGAAGTACTCGCCTGGCCTGCCGGGAACCTCGTCGACCTGGTACGCCTTGGCCTGGTAGTGGCTGTTGGCGGTGAGCCGGTCGGTCCACACGACAGTCCAGGTGGCGGTGGACGATTCGCCCGCGACGGCGGCCGCGGCCTCGATGGGGTCGACGCCGTCCTGTGGGGTGACCCGGAAGACGGCGAGAACGTCGGTGTCCTTGGGGATGTAATCGGGGTTCCAGTAACCCATTCCGGCGTAGCTCTGTACGCCCGGATCCCAACGCTCTTTGGTCGCCGTGCCGTCGTTGTCGATCGTCGTCATCGCCGTTCCTTTCGGGTCACGCCTACGAAGCTCTCTCAGTGTGTGGGCGAAAACTGTTCAACGACAATGGAATCTTTCCTGAGCATTGTTAAGACATAATTGAACGATGTTCGCCAGCCCCGACCTGCCGGCCGCCGCCACCTGGGGTCGGCTGCGCACCTTCCTCGCCGTGTACGAGACCGGCAGCGTGCGGGCCGCGGCCGAGACCTTGCACGTGACGCCGCCCGCCGTGTCGGCGGCGCTCGCCGCGCTGGAAGACGCGCTTGGCACCCGGCTGTTCGGGAAGTCCGGCCGTGGCATCGTGGCGACGGATTCGGGTGAGATCTTCGCCGGTTATGTGCGCAAATTGCTCGGGTTGCTCGCCGAAGCGGCGGGGGCGGTGCACGATGCCGACCGTGGGCGGGTGCGGATCGGCGCGGTCGCGACGGCCAGTGAATACGTGCTCCCGGTGCTGATGGCCACGTTCGCGCAAGCTCATCCGCAGGTCGAACTGTCGCTGTCGGTCCTGACGCGCGGCGAGCTGTTCGCCCGTGCCGCCGACCACGTCTTCGATATCGCCCTGGCCGGTCGACCACCGCGTGGGTCCGGTCTGGTCACCGCGGCCCAGCGGGCGAACCGGCTGCTGCTGGTCGGACGGCCCGGACTGGTCGCCGACCCGCTCACCACGCCATGGCTACTCACCGGGATCGGCTCCGGCACCCGCGATACCACGCTGTCGTTGCTGAGCCGGTTGCAAGCCGCGCCGCCGCTGCTCACCCTCGGCACCTCGGGCGCCGCCGTGGCCGCCGCACGGGAAGGGCTCGGGGTCACCCTCGTGCACGAGGAAGCGGCGCGCGAACAGCTCGCCTCGGGGGAACTGGTCTCCTACGGCGTGCCGGGCACACCTCTCGACCGGCCGTGGCACGTCTGCACGACCCAGGAACCCACCTCGGCGACCCGGTTGTTCGTGGCCCACCTGTGCGATCCGGAGCAGGTGGGCGCGGCGGCATTTCACACCCGGTCTCGCCCGAAGGGGTGAGGACGGCGGTGCGGGGTGCTCACATGCTGTTGGTCATGACGACACTCCCCGCCACCGCCCTCGCCGACGTCGCCCAGCAGCTCACCAGCGGCGGCCGCGGCATTCTCGCCGCCGACGAGTCGATCAAAACCATGTCATCGCGCCTGGAACAGGAAGGGGTGCCCGCGAGCGCGACCAGCCGTCGCGACTATCGCGAACTGCTGCTCACCGCCGACGGTCTGTCGGAGTGGATCAGCGGAATCATCCTGTGCGACGAGACCTTCGGCCAGGATCTCGCCGACGGGCGCTCGTTCCCGATCGCGGCGCGCGAACGCGGCATCCTGCCCGGCATCAAGGTCGACACCGGCACCACCGCGCTGCCCGGCTATGGTGGTGCGCTGATCACCGAAGGGCTCGACGGACTCGGCGGGCGGCTGGCCGCCTATGCCGATCGCGGTGCCGCGTTCGCCAAGTGGCGCGCGGTGTTCGACGTGCACACGATCACCCCTTACGCCGCCGACGCCAACGGGCACGCGCTGGCCCGCTACGCGGCGCTGTGTCAGCAGCACGGCATCGTCCCGATCGTCGAGCCCGAGGTGCTGTGCACCGGTGACCACGACCTGGCGGCCGCGGAGAAGGCGACGCGTCTGGCCCTGAGCGCGGTGTTCACCGAACTCGTCGATGCCGGGGTGGATCTCACCGGCATCGTGCTCAAGCCGAACTTCGTCACCCCCGGCCTGGATGCCGCGGCCGTCCCGCCCGCCGAGGTCGCGGCCGCCACCTTCGCGGTATTGCGTGACCTGGTGCCCGCCGAGGTGGCGGGGATCGCGTTCCTGTCCGGTGGGCATCCGACCGCACGGGCGTGTGCGTTCCTGAACGATCTCGCCACCATCGACGAGCGGCCGTGGCCTGTGACATTCTCCTTCGGACGTGCGCTCGTGAGCGCGGCCCTGCACACTTGGGGTGGATCAGACTCCGAAGTTGCCGTAGCACAACAGGTTCTGCTCGAGAACTGCCGCAACGCCGCCGATGCCGCCGAGCACACCGCCTAGGCGCGATGTACTCGGCAGCGCCTCGGTGAGCGCGGCGGCAACGCGCAGCAGCGGCGCCACCCCTCGGGCACCGCTGCTGCGTTCGTTGGCCAGTGCCCGTCGGCAGCCGCTACCTCAGCGGTAGGTCCACCAGCAAGGTGGTTCCGCGGCCCTGCATCGACTCCACGCGCAGCGAGGCTTCGATGATGGCGCAGCGCTCGGCGATCGAGGTGAGGCCGAAGTGCTGTTCGCCGTCGGCGTCGGCGGCGCGGTTCGCGCGACGCTGGGCCGGGTCGAAACCCTCACCGTCATCGGAACATCCGAGGATCACCGAGTCGCCGACCCGGCGCAGCGACAGCACGATCCGTTGCGCCCCAGCATGTTTCACGGCATTGGCCAGGGATTCCTGGGCGATTCGGTACAGGGTGGCCGCGGCGTGGTCGGGGATCTCGTCGATGGCGGCGGCGTGGTCGACGAGGAACTCGATCGCCGGCGGCCCGTCGCCGCTCACACTGCGCACCAGCGATTCGATCGCGGCGACCAGGCCCAGGTCGTCGAGGACGAGACTGTGCAGGCCCGAGATCGCCGCCCTGGTCTCGTTGTAAGCGAAGTCGGCCAGCTCGCGGGCGCTGACGAGTTCGGCGCGGGCCCTGGCGAGGTCGCGCAGGCTGGCCTCGTCGGTGACGTCGATGTGGGCGAGGAGTTCGGAGACGGTGAGGTCGGCGGCGGACAGGTGGAACGACATCGAAGCCAGTGCGGTGGTGACGCCGTCGTGCAGGTCGAAGGCGATGCGCCTTCGTTCGGCTTCCTGGGCGGTGATCGCCTGCTCGACCAGGCGATCCCGCTCGGTGCGCTGCCGGTTGACGGTGCGGAACAAGCGCTGCGCGTGCAGCCACAGACCGAGCACGGCGGCGTACTGTCGCGCGCCGTCGAGGTCAAGCTGTCCGAACGGGTTCCGTGGCGCACGGTGCGCGGCGAGCACGCCGACCACGTCACCTTCCAGTCCCGGCAGCGGCAGGCACATCCGCGCGACCGTCTGCTGGGCTTCCAAACGTAAGAGTCTGCGGTGCAGGGCATTACGTGGTGAGTCGTTGTCGAGCAGCACCGGTTTGCGGGTGCGGGCCACCAGCCCGGTCACCCCGAATCCGACCTGTAGCCGCAGCGAGCTCGCCGAGGGATGCGCGGGCCACATATCCGCGATGCTCAGGTCCTGGCCGTCGATGGCGTAGAGCAGCACACCGTCGGCGCCGAGCAGTGGGGCGAGCTCCGCCGCCGTGGGGACCGCGCCGCCCGCGATGCTCATCGAAACAGCCCCTCGCGCAACGCGACCGCGATCGCCGCGCTGCGATCGGAGACCCCGAGCTTGCGATACAGACCGCGAATATGGGTTTTCACGGTGTCCTCGCTGACCACCAGCTTGCTCGCGACCGCTCGATTGGAGTGACCGGATACCAACAACCCCAGCACTTCTGATTCACGCTGGGTCAGTCCCAGGTGCGCACCGGACCAGAACTGGCCCGCGCTGAGCCGGGCCGCGGCCAGCGCCACCCGCCCGGCCAGTGCGGCGTCGACCACCGTCTCGCCCTCACGGACCCGCCGCAGCTGGGCGACGAGTTCACGCCCGTCGACCCGCTTGAGAATGTAACCCGACGCCCCGACGCGCAACGCCTGATACAGGTAGTGCTCGTCGTCGTACACAGTGAGCAGTACGACCTTGGTCTCGGGATATTGCAGGGTGATCTGACGGCACAGGTCGAGGCCGCTGGCCTTGCCGATGCGCACATCGCACAGGACGATATCGGGCCGATGTTCGGCGACCATCCGCAGCGCGGCGGTGTCGGTGGTGGACTGGCCGACGATCACGACCTCGTCGGGAAAGTGACCGAGCATGGCGTCGAGCCCGTGCAGCACCATCTCGTGATCGTCGACGAGCGCAAGCCTCAACGGGGTCGGAGGTAACTCCGGCATCCCTCCACCCTACGGCGACCCGCACCCGGGTTACCGGCATTGACGAGATCTCACCCGGGTCCCCACCCCCGAGGGGGAGTGCGGCGGGGGCGCTGATGCGGTCCGATGAACGGACCGATCAGAAAGGCCGCGCCATGCCGGAGTTCTCAGTTCGTCGGCCGCTCAGCGTGCCCGCCGATTCAGCGAGCGGAAGCCTGCTGACCGACGTCGCGCCACCGGCTTTCGTGCCGTCGGCGGAGACCGACCTGCTCGCCGTCGACACCCTGCGCTTCCTCGCGGCCGACATGGTGGAGGCCGCGCAGTCGGGCCACCCCGGCATGCCGATGGGGGCGGCGCCGATGGCGTGGACGCTGTGGAGCAGACACCTGCGCCATGATCCGGCCGACCCCGAGTGGGCCGATCGGGACCGGTTCGTACTCTCGGCCGGGCACGGCTCCGCACTGCTGTACGGGCTGTTGCACCTGTTCGGGTACGACCTGCCCGTCGAGGAGCTGCGGCGGTTCCGGCAGTTGGGGTCGCGGACGCCGGGTCATCCCGAGTTCGGTGACACACCCGGCGTGGAATGCACCACGGGGCCGTTGGGTCAGGGGCTGGCGATGGCGGTGGGGATGGCCCTCGCCGAACGGATGACCGCCGCCCGGTACCCCGAGATCACCGGGCATCGCACGTACGCGATCGTCGGCGACGGATGTTTGATGGAGGGCGTCAGTCACGAAGTCGCCTCGTTCGCGGGACATTTGGGGCTCGGCGGGTTGATCGTGCTCTGGGACGACAACGAGATCACCATCGACGGCGCCGTCGGGCGCTCGTGCGGTGACGATCAGGTGGCACGGTTCGCGGCCTACGGGTGGCATACCGAGGTGGTGGCCGACGGGACCGACATCGCGGCGATCGACGCTGCGCTCACCCGGGCGAAGGATGATCCTCGGCCGAGTCTTCTCGCGGTGCGCACGGTGATCGGTCATGGTGCGCCCGGTGTCGCCGGCACCTCGAAGGCGCATGGTTCGCCGCTGGGTGAGCAACGGCTCGCGCAGGCCAAAGAGCTCGCGGGGTGGACTCTTCCGCCGTTCGCGGTGCCGGATCAGGTCGGCGCGGCGTGTGCCGTGCTTGCCGCGGTCGGTAGCGAGCAGCATGCGACCTGGCTCGAGGAATTCGCGGCGTTCGACGCTGTCGCGCCCGAGCGTGCCGCCGAGTTCCGGCGTGCCCGTGCGCGACTGCTGCCTGCGGAATTGCCTGCGGCGCTGGAAGCCGTTGCGGCGCAGGCACCCCGGGCCACTCGGCAGTCCTCACAGGCGTGTCTGACCGCGGCTCTGTCGACGATGCCGGAATTGGTCGGCGGGTCGGCCGACCTCGCCGGGTCGACAGGCACCCTGTGTGGCGATGTGGTGAGGCGCGACGACTTCACCGCAGGCGCTATCGCTTTCGGCGTTCGCGAATTCGGGATGGCGGCCGTTCTGAACGGGATGAGCCTGCACGGTGGGTTCCGGGTTTTCGGCAGCACCTTCCTGGTGTTCGCCGACTATCTGCGGCCCGCGCTGCGATTGTCGGCGTTGATGGGGCAGCCGGTGATCTATGTGCTGACCCATGATTCGATCGCGGTCGGCGAGGACGGGCCGACCCACCAGCCCGTCGAGCATGTCGAGTCGCTGCGGGTGATTCCCGGGGTGCAGGTGTTGCGACCGGCGAATGATGTGGAGACGGCTCTCGCTTGGGAACTCGCGCTGACCCGCGTCGATGGGCCGACCGCACTGATCCTCTCCCGGCAGTCGCTCCCCCAGTTGGACGCCAACGGCGCACGAACCACCGGAGACGAAGGCGCAGCGGCCCGCCCTACCCCCGCAGCCCGAGCGCTCGGCGCGACGGCGCGTGAACCATCGTCTGCGACCGCACGCGTGATCGAAATCGTCGCTACCGGTTCGGAAGTCGCGCTGGCGGCAGCTGCCGCCGATCAGTTGCGGGCCGAAGGTTGCGACGTGCGGGTGGTATCGGCACTGGATCGTTCGCGCTTCACCGCGGACTCATCGGCGCACACCGTCAGCATCGAGGCGGGCAGTACCGCGGGCTGGGCGGGGCTGGTCGACCTGGCGATCGGTATCGACGAGTTCGGGCACAGCGGCCCGGGCGGCGAGGTCATGGCCCACCACGGGTTCACCGTCGGCGTCGTGCTCGACCGGATCCGCGAATATCTCGACGGCGCACGATGACTCAGCTCCACGCGGTGATCTTCGATGTCGACGGCACCCTCGTCGACAGCGAGCGAGACGGCCATCGGGTGGCCTTCAACACGGCATTCGCCGAGGCGGGGCTCCCCGACCGCTGGGATGTCGAGGAATACGGGCGGTTACTGAAGGTCGCCGGTGGCGCGCAGCGGCTGGCGTTCTGGTTCGAACAGCACGCCGTGTCCGCCGAGGAAGCGCGCGAACTCGCGCACAAGGTGCACCGCAGCAAGACCCGCATCATGCGGCAGATGGCCTCGGACGGGCAGATTCGTGCCCGTCCGGGCGCGCTGGAGCTGATCGAACGGCTCCGATCGCGGGGTGTTCGCCTGCATGTGGCGACCACCGGCACCCGTGCGTGGGTCGAACCCCTGCTGAAGCACGCTTTCGGCGAGCCGTTCGACACCGTGACCACCGGAACCGAAGTGCCCGTGCTGAAACCGAGCCCCGCGGTGTACCTGGACGTGCTGATCCAAACCGGCCTGTCCGCCGATCAGGCGGTGGCCGTGGAGGATTCGGCGAACGGCGTGCGGTCCGCGGTGGCCGCCGGGCTGCGGTGCGTGGCCGCGCAGAACGCCTACACGCGCACCGACGACCTGTCGGCGGCGGTGCTCGTCGCCGACGGGCTCGACGATCCGGAGCTGGTGACATGGTTCGACGACCACCTCGCGTGAGGTGGTCGCCGAATCCGGTCAGCGTGTGCGGCCGCGACGTTCCATGAGCCGCAACAGCATCGGCGTGAAGATCAGCTGCATCGCCAGGTCCATCTTCCCGCCCGGGCACACGATCGTGTTCGGGCGGGACATGAACGAATCGTGCAGCATCGACAGCAGATACGGGAAGTCGATACCGTGCGGATCGGCGAAGCGGATCACCAGCATCGATTCGTCCGGGGTCGGAATCGTGCGAGCGACGAACGGATTCGACGTATCCACCACCGGCACCCGCTGGAAGTTCACGTGGGTGCGGGAGAACTGCGGGCACATGAAGTTCACGTAGTCGTGCATGCGACGCAGGATCGTCTCGGTCACCGCCTCGGTGGAGTAGCCGCGTTTGTCCTTGTCGCGGTGCAGCTTCTGGGTCCACTCGAGATTGATCACCGGCACCACCCCGATGAGCAGGTCGGCGTACTGCGCCACGTCGACCTGCTCGTTGGCCACCGCGCCGTGTAGACCCTCGTAGAACAGCAGGTCGGTGCCGGCAGGGATCTCCTCCCATGGCGTGAACGTGCCGGGGTCCTGATCGTAGGGAGCGGCTTCTTCCTTGTCGTGCAGGTACTTTCGTACCCGGCCCGTTCCTGTCTCACCGTAGCCACGGAACAGCTTCTCGAGCTCTTCGAAGAGGTTCGCCTCCGGCCCGAAATGACTGAAGGTGTGGTCGCCGTCCGACAGTGCCCGCGCCAGCTCCTCCTTCATGCCGACCCGGTCGAACTTGTGGAAGCTGTCGCCTTCGACGTACGCGGCATCGATGCCTTCCCTGCGGAAGATCTGATCGAACGTGCGCATCACCGAAGTTGTTCCGGCACCGGATGATCCGGTGATGGCGACGACAGGGTGCTTGGCGGACATGAATCTCCTCCTCAGGTGGTCGACCGGTAGAGACCGCGCAAACCGAACAGCGGACTCCACGGGCCGTCGGGCTCCTCGGCCGCTTCGGCGTGGTAACTCACGATGCGGGCTACCTCGTCGCGAGAACCGAAAATGAACGCGATCCGCTGATGCAGCTCGGTGGGGGCGACCTCGAGGATCCGGTCACGGCCGGTCGAGGCGAGCCCGCCTGCCTGCTCGATCAGAAACGCGATGGGATTGGCCTCGTAGAGCAGTCGCAACCTGCCCGCTTTGGCCTGGTCCTTCGAATCGCGCGGGTACAGGAACACGCCGCCGCGGGTCAGGATGCGGTGGGTCTCGACCACCAGCGACGCCACCCAGCGCATGTTGAAGTCCTTCTCGCGCGGGCCCGTCGCGCCCGCCAGGCATTCATCGATGTAGCGGCGCACGGCCGGTTCCCAGAAGCGGCGGTTCGAACTGTTGACCGCGTACTCCGACGTCGACTCCGGCAGTCGCAGGTTCTGTCCGGTCAGGAAGAACTCGCCGAGCTCGGGATCGAGGGTGAAGGCGTGCACGCCGGTACCGACGGTGAGCACGAGTTGCGTCGCGGGGCCGTAGATCGCATAGCCCGCGGCGACCTGCTCGGTGCCGGGCTGGAGGAAGTCCGCCGTCGTCGCGTGCACGCCGGGGTTCGGTGCGCGCAGGATCGAGAAGATGCTGCCCACAGCGACATTCACGTCGATATTGGACGAGCCGTCGAGGGGATCGAAGGCCAGTAGATATTTGCCGCGCGGGTAGTCCGGCGGGATCGGGTAGGGGTCGTCGAGTTCCTCCGACACCATGCCCGCCAGTTGACCGCCCCATTCGTTGGCGCGGAGGAAGAGGTCGTTGGCGACCACATCGAGCTTCTGCTGCTGCTCACCCTGCACGTTCACCACGCCGGCGCCACCGAGGACGCCGGTGAGCGCACCCGAGGCGATGCGCTTGGAGATCGCCTTGCAGGCCAACGCGACGTCGAGGATCAGGGAATTGAGTTCACCGCTGGAACCGGGATGGCGGCGGCGCTCTTCGATGAGGAATTTGGTCAACGTCGTGCGATCGGTCAGCATCCTTCGAGGACACCACCGAACCCCCCGGGCGGACATCCACCCGGGGGGTGAATCGCAGGGGTAGTTCCCGGCGATTCATCGCGTCAGAGGGCCGGGACCGCCTGCGCGACCGGTGCGTCCTCGGCCGTGTGCTGCTTGCGCAGCACGGTGGCGCTGATGACCAGGGCCGCCGCGAGCAGGCCGGCCGCAACGGTGAACGCCAGCCGATAACCACTGGTCAGGGCAACGGGATCGGAGGCACCGGCCACCAGCTCGGTACCGGTCCGCGCGGCGGCGAGGGTGGAAAGGACCGCGACGCCGATCGCCATGCCGACCTGCTGGGTGGTGTTGAACAGCCCTGAGGCCAGACCCGCGTCGTCGGCTTCGGCGCCCGACATGCCGAGCGCGGTGAGTGCGGGCAGCACCAGCCCGCCACCGGAGATGGCCACCATCACCGGCAGCACGTCGGTGAGGTAACCGGCGTCGACGGGCAGCCGCATCAGCCACGACATCCCGGCCAGCAGCAGGGCGAGACCGGCGATCAGCACGGTCCGCTCGCCGAAGCGGGTGATCAGACGAGCCGAGGCGAACAGTGACACCCCGCCGATCGCGACGGCGGCGGGCAGCATGGCCAAGCCGGTCTGCAATGCGTTGTAGCCCAGCACCTTCTGCAAGTAGAGCGCGACGATGATCTGGAAGGCGAACATGGCTGCCAGGGTGAGCATCTGGACCACATTGGCGCCGGAGACCGTGCGGGAACGGAAGATTCGCAGCGGCAACAGCGGGTCGGCCGCGGTGGCCTGCCGGATGACGAAGGCGGCGAGCAGTGCGGCGGCCAGCGCGCCGAGGCCGAGGGTGTGTGCCGAGACCCAGCCGTAGCGTTCGACCTCGACGACGGTGTAGATGCCCAGCATCAGACCGGCGGTGACCAGGGCGGCGCCGAGCACATCGGCACCGGCGGACCAGCCGAGTCCACGGTCGGCGGGCAGCGCCTTGCTGGCGACGAGCACGGTGAGCACGCCGATCGGCACATTGATCAGGAAGATCCAGTGCCAGTTCAGCGCGTCGGTGAGCACGCCGCCGAGCACCTGCCCGATGGAGGCGCCCGCGGCCCCGGTGAAGCTGAAAACACCGATGGCCGTGGCTCGCTGACGTGGTTCGGTGAAGATCGTCACCAGGATGCCGAGCACCACCGAAGCGGCGATCGCGCTGCCGACGCCCTGCAGGAATCGGGCCGCGACCAGCACGGCGGGGGTGGTCGCCACGCCTGCCAGCACCGAGGCGGCGGTGAAGACGATATTGCCGGTGACGAACATCGTCTTGCGGCCGATCAGGTCGCCGAGGCGGCCGGCCAGCAGGAGCAGACCGCCGAAAGCGATCAGGTAGGCGTTCACGGTCCAGCTCAGACCGGCGGGCGAGAAGCCGAGGTCCTCTTGGATCGCCGGCATGGCGACGGTGACGATGCTGCCGTCGAGGATGGTCATCAGCATGGCGGCCGACAGCACCGCGAGGGCGGTGCGCTGGGACTTGGTCATGGGTCATCTCCTGCTAGAAGCGAACAAGAGAGACCGTACTAGATAGTTCCGTAATAGACAATCTATAACGGACTATTGCCTGGCGCGACGCGCGGGCGCAGCTTCCACCACCGTCGACAGATGCCCCTCCGCCAGGTGATTCAGCGCCCGCACCAAAGATTCCCGCTCCGCCTTCGACAGCGAACCGAGCGCGCACTGATGGACGCCGTCGACGATTTCGGTGCTGCGCGCGGCGAGCTCCGCGCCCGCGGGCGTCACGGAGATGATGCGAGCGCGGCGGTCGGTGCTCGACGGTTGACGTTCGGCCAGACCGGCCTTCTCCAGCGCGTCGACGGTGACCACCATGGTCGTCTTGTCCATGTCACCGAGCTCGGCGAGCTGGGCCTGCGTGCGTTCGGCTTCCAGTGCGTGGACCAGCACGCAGTGCATGCGGGCCGTCAGCCCGATCTCGGCCAGCGCCGCGGCCATCTGCGTGCGCAGGACGTGACTGGTGCGGTCGAGCAGGAAGGACAGGTCGGGTTCGGTGCGCGTCGTCGCCAGTGCGGTCATACCGCTCACTATAGTTTTGTCATAGATAATCCGCATCCATCCATAAACCGGGGAATGTTATCGGACTGCGGTCCGTTTAGAAGAGGACCGCATCCCGAAGAGAGGTTCACATGGAACTGGGGCTCACCACCTTCGCCGAGCTGTACCCCACCGGCGACCGGCCTGCGCCGACCGCTGCCGAGCGGCTGCGTCAGGTGGTCGACGAGGCCGTCGCGACCGAGGCGGCGGGGCTCGATGTGTACGGCGTCGGCGAACATCATCGCCAGGATTTCGCCGCGTCCTCCCCCGCGGTCGTGCTCGCCGCCGCTGCCGCGCGAACCGAGCGCATCCAGTTGACCAGCGCGGTGACGGTACTCAGCTCCGACGATCCGGTACGGGTGTACCAGGACTTCGCGACGCTGGACGGGTTGTCGAACGGGCGCGCGGAGTTGATGGCAGGGCGTGGGTCGTTCACGGAATCATTCCCCCTGTTCGGGTACGACCTGGCCGATTACGACGCGCTGTTCGAGGAGAAGCTGGCACTGCTGCTGCGTGTGCGCGAGGAAGGTCCGGTTACTTGGACGGGCCGATTCCGGGCGCCGCTGCACGACGCGACGGTGTATCCGCGCACCGACGATCGCCCGCTGCCGGTGTGGATCGCGGTCGGCGGCAGCCCCGAATCGGTGATTCGCGCAGGCCTGCTCGGTCTGCCGCTCGCCATCGCGATCATCGGCGGTGAGCCCGCACGGTTCAAGCCGCTGGTCGAGCTGTATCACCGGGCGCTCGCCGAGGGCGGTCACGAGCAGCAGCCGGTGGCCGTGCACGCGCACGGCTATGTCGCCGACACCGACGCGCGCGCCGTTGCCGAGTTCTACGAGCCGTACGCCCTGGCGATGTCGACCATCGGCCGGGAACGCGGCTGGGGTCCGATGACACACGAACAGTTCGACGCCCTGCGCTCGCAGCGTGGTTCGCTGTTCGTCGGCACCCCCGACTACGTGGCGGGCAAGATCGCCGAGGTCCGCGACACCCTCGGCCTCGACCGCTTCATGCTGCACACCAGCGTGGGAACACTGCCGCCGGCGCAGGTTCTGCACAGCATCGACCTGCTCGGGACGAAGGTGGCGCCGCAGGTACGGTGAGGATTCACGGCAGGCGGAGTTCTATTCGAGGCTCGCGTCGATGCCGGTGGTCCGCGCGGCGCGGCCTTCTCGCCGCCGTCGGAGATAACGGCGGATTCGGCTGGCGCACAGGTAGACCACCCACAGGCCGATAGCCAACAGGACCGCGGCGATCACCGCCGCCAGCACCGGGAAGAACACCGCCAGGGTGAGTACACCGCCGACAGTGACGTCTTCGGCGGTACTCATCGCGATATTGGTGACCGGTTCCGGGGAGGTGTTGATCGCCATCCGCGTGCCCGCTTTGACGATATGGCTGAGCAACGCGGTTGTTCCGCCGACTGCCGCCGCGAACATCGTCGGCAGCGAATCATCCTGGCCCGCGATCAGCGCCGAGACGATCGCACCGGAGGCAGGCCGCACCACCGTGTGCACCGCATCCCAGAACGAGTCCAGGTACGGGATCTTGTCCGCGACTGCCTCGATCAGGAACAACACACCGGCGGCGACGAGCACATCGGTGCGTTGCAGCCCCGGCGGCACGTCACCGGCCCAGCCGATGCGCCCGAACAACCCGAGCAGAAATACCACCGCGTACGCGTTGATCCCGCTGGCCCAGCCCGCGGTGAAGATCAGAGGTAGTACCGACACTCGCTCAGCCTAAGCCCGCACACCGACACCGCCCGGAAACCCGCCGCCCCACCCAGCGATGGCCGGTCAGTCAGTCAGTCGGATAGGAATCGCCGCGCGGGGGGGCGGGGGGGACGGGCGGCCCGGCAGGGCGGGGGGGTGTAGAAGAAAAAAGA
>NZ_JBHXNJ010000010.1:99021-113254 GCF_042719655.1 Nocardia sp. NPDC058518 | reverse complement strand
GCCGGGCGGGTGGTCTCGCCGGACTGGCGCGCGCCGCCGCCGGCCGCGCGGCTGGGCGCCCCCCCCCCCCCCCGCGGCCGTGATTGCTACTACGAAGTCGTCGGGCTTCGCCAGCTACCTACGGCGAGTCCCAGGACGTACCCGCCCTATCCGGCGTCGCCGCCACCCGCTTCAGCGCCGCCACCCGCATCAGCGTCGCCATCTTCAGCGTTGCTGTCCTCAGCGTCGCCATCTTCAGCGGTGTTGTCCTCGGCATCGCCGGCGTCGCCGTCATCAGCACTGGCGTCTACCGCGTCGCCGTCTTCAGCGTTGCCATCCTCAGCGCCGCTATCCACAGCGTCGCCTTCTTCAGCGGCGCCATTTTCAGCCCCGTCGTCCTGGGCGGCAGACAGCCCGGTATCACCGGACTGCACGCCGGTGTCCGCAGTTGCCGGGCCGACGCCGAACAACCCGAGGGCTGTTGGGGCGACGAGCGCGGCCATGAGAGTGGTTTTGATCGTGTGATGCATCTGTATCCCTTCTCGAAATGGAAGTGGTACGTGCTGATCAACATTGACGATTTTGACCGTCGCGACACTCTCAAACCAGTAAAAAGAACATTCGGTGTGCAAATGTTACCGGCCACTATTGCGCAATTCGATCCTTAATAATCGGAGATCGGGAAGCAGATGTGCGCCGGTACCACTACCAGCGAGGACCTACAAACATTAATACAGGCCTTCGAATTGCAGGCCTCCTCGAACGCTGGGCTACGAGCTACTCGATACATCCGTATAGCGCTTCCATCGACAAGCAGCAACACCTTTAGCGTGCGCTCAGTACGCCGTCGAGGATGAAAAAGTAAAGGACGCATCGGGGTTGATTTCGATTCGATCGGTTTGTGCCGCGC
The DNA here is from genome assembly GCF_042719655.1 of Nocardia sp. NPDC058518. Lineage (NCBI taxonomy): Bacteria > Bacillati > Actinomycetota > Actinomycetes > Mycobacteriales > Nocardiaceae > Nocardia > Nocardia sp. NPDC058518. Next base: position 112,365 of record NZ_JBHXNJ010000010.1, on the reverse strand, counting down.
CGCTGCCGGATTCATTGATGGGACCACGGAATTCGCCGAGGGATTTACCGTTTGGGAGACATACGAGCGCCGCTCATAGGAGTCGACGAACGGCCTCGACGATCGCGCGGCGTCGATCATCGGCACTCTCAGCCTCGGAGGACGAGGCGGGAATGCTGGTGACGTTGCTCGGGTTCCACGCGAGAGCGATGCTCAGGACGAGAGTGAGCAGCGTCGTGGGTGAGAATACGGAGCCGATACCGTCCTGTTTCTGTGCTGCGGCAAGTGCGTCCAGCTTCGCGTCGCGCGCAGGTGCCGCGAAGGCCAGGTCGCCACGCTCCAGGCGGTGCCAGGTGGCCAACCGGATGACTTCGGGATTCCGGCGGCAGTAGTCGAACAGCTGTCCGGCGTACCCGGGGAGGTCGCCCGGGGTGAAGGGGACCGAATCCAGGCCGTGGGTGACGTGGGCGTCGAAGACCGCGTCGAAGAGTTGGTCCTTGCTGCAGAAGTAGACGTAGATGAGGTTCTTGTTGGCCGCCGCTGTCTTGGCGATCCGGTCCACGCGGGCTCCGGCGATACCGTACGTGGCGAACTCATCGGTGGCGGCTCGCAGAATGCGGGCCTTGGTGGCGTCGGCTCGGGACATCCGCTGCGTCACCCGATTCCGAAGACGGCGAAGGCCGCGTCCGATGCGACGAGCAGCACCGTGCACCACAGGGCGACCCCGGTCATCAGCCAGCGGATCAGCCGCCAGCTGGGGATGCCGAGCGCCGCCCCGAGCAGGGCCGAGCCCCAGGTGCCGAAAAGCGCAGGCCCTACGAGGCCGAAGCCCGCCACGCCGTATCGGTCGAGGACCCGCCGAGCCCGCCGCCCCGTGGCGCCGGAGAGTCGGCTGTCCGCTGCGGGCGCCTTTTCGCCGGCGGCATCGATGACGGCTGCACCATCGGCCTCCGTCGCCGAATCGGCCCGTGCGGCAGCCGACTTCCGGCGGACGCGCCAGGACTGCCAGCGCAGCCGGGCACGTTCCATAGCGAACACCGCGAAGACCACACAGCAGGCCGCGCCCAGCAAGACCGCGACCAGCGCGACCGGGCCCGACAGGGACAGTGAGAGGCCGACGGGGACCGCCGGGGTGCCCAGCACGAAGCCCGCGAGCAACGTCCCGACAAATCGCCCCATGCAGATTCCTCTCAGCCGCGTCGTGAGCGCTGGGTGGATCCAACGACCACAAACTAACTAACTGGTTAGTATCTTGCCATGAAACACAGCGACACGGCGCTCGGCGAGCTGGCGGCCGGAAAGTACCTGCTCCTCACCACCTTCCGCCGAGACGGCAGGGCAGTCCCCACACCCGTCTGGGTGATGCGCGACGATCAAACGCTGGCGGTGTGGAGCGCGGCGGACGCAGGCAAGGTGAAGCGCATCCGCAACGAGAGCCGGGTAACGGCCACCCCCTGCGACTGGCGCGGAAAGCCGCTCGGCGCCCCACTTCCCGGCTTCGCCGAGGTGCTGACCCCGGACGCGAGCGCACACTTCACCACCCTGATGAAGCGCAAGTACGGGCTGGTCGCCCGGATCGGCCTGCTGGGCAGCAGGCTACGCGGAGGCTCCGAGCGCATGGTGGGCATCCGCATCCGGCTGGACGGTTGAGCTGGCGAACAACGTCGCTCGTCCGCAGGCGCCCCTGGCAAATTCGGAGTTTGGCGCTGGCTACAAGGTCCTGTCCGACGACTCTGGACGTGAGTGCAGTGACGTCGCATACCGATCGGTACAGACTTTTCCTTGCCGCCACCATGCAGCGATGTGCATCACAGTGTCATTCGATTGTGCTCTGAGTCACTGGGATCGGGGTGAGCGGTCGATCAGATAGGAATTGTTGAAGATGCTTGCAATGAAGCAGCACATGCGCCGGTCCGTGGTGGCCGCCGCGCTCATCGTGGGAGTCGCCGTCGGGCACGGGCTCGGAGCCACGTCCGCCGGTGCGGAGCCCGTCATCCCCTCGGACTTGCAGTCGTTCGCCGATACGATCACCGCTGGGCTGAGGCCGTCGCCGGACGGCAGGCAGCCCAAGGCGATCGTCGACTCGGGCGGTAGCTCGGGAAGCGGATCCGGCGGTAGTTCAGGTAGCGCCTCGGGCAGCAGCTCGGGATACGGACACAGCACGGCCGCTGCCCCTGTCGGCCAGGGCCCGGAACTCACCGCCCCGCTGGCCGCATTCGCCTATGGCCTCGCCAGTCCGGACGTGGCCCCCGCCGGTGCGAACAAATGGGATTGCAAGCCGAGCGCTGAGCATCCCAACCCGGTGGTCCTGCTACACGGCACCTGGCTCAACGCCTTCGACACCTTCAGCTACCTCTCACCGCAGCTCGCCCGCGCCGGATTCTGCGTGTTCGCCCTCAATTTCGGTCGCTCCGGGCTCCTCGAGGGCGGTGGCCTCGGTGCCGTTCTGCCCGGTCGCTACGGCGTGGGCCCGATGGAGGAATCGTCGCGCCAGGTCGCCGATTTCATCGAGCGGGTGCGCACAACCACCGGCGCCGACAAGGTCGACATCGTGGGTCACTCACAGGGCGGCACGATCGCGAACCACTACCTGAAGTTCGAAGGCGGCGCGGGCAAGGTCGAGAAGGTGGTGACCTACGGTGCCACCCACCACGGCACCACCCTGATGGGCATCGCCACGCTCGGCCGGGCCATCAACAACCTCGGCATCGACATCCTCGGTTTCAACGAGCCGATCGTCGGAATATCGAACATCCAGCAGGCGGTCGGGTCCCCGTTCTACGCCACACTGAACGCGAAGGGCGACACCGTTCCCGGCGTCGACTACACCGCGGTGGCATCGCGCTACGACGAGGTCTCCAACCCCTATGACTGGGCGTTCCTGCGCGCCGGTGAAGGTGCGACGGTCCGCAACATCACCCTGCAGGAAGGGTGCGAACAGGACCTGTCCGATCACCTGACCCTCATGTACTCGCCGCGCGCGGCCTCCATCGCCCTCAACGCCCTCGACCCCGTCAACCACCCGGCCATGAACTGCACGTTCAACCCGTGGTTGATCGGTGGCGGCGGCACACTGTGAACCCCCGATGACCAGCCACCTCGAACTCGAGTCGCCCGTGCAGCTCGCGCGGGCGACCGACCGCATCGCGCACAAGATTCTCGAGACCATCCCGCGCCGCAGCCGACGAGGAAACGTGCTGCGCGAGGAAATCAGCGCCGTCGTTGCCGATTGTCTGGCACTGGTGTCCGACGCGAAGCGGACACACCGCGGCGCCCGGATGTCGCGCATTCGTCCGGCCGCTGCGCGCTGGGCGAGCATCGGCGTACCGATCGACACTGTGCAGCAACATGTTCACGCGGGGTTCCGGCTCCACCTGGACGATCTCGAAGCGCGCTCGGCGCCCTTCGACGAAGTTCGCCGGCTGATGGATGCATTGAGCGCGGTGACCGCGACGGTGTCGACGATATACATGGAGATCGCACCGCCTGGTGGCGATCGCGGTGGGTATGTGGCGCACGCTCTGCTCAGCGGCCGCCACACGACGAGAGCTACCCGTGAGCACGGTGCACCGCTAGATGAGCGGTACACCGTGCTCGCGGTGGCCGGAGATCGGTCCGCGCGTGATGCGGTAGCGCCGCGCGACTTCCGGGCGATGCTGTCGAGGAGCTTCGGGCAGCCCGTGCCGGGGTTGGAGTCCGAATTCGGCGCGACAATTCTGGTGCCGGACTCGTTCGGCACCGAGAAGATCCGCGGCATGGTCGGGCTGACCTCACTCACCGTTGTCGGGGTCACCGTCGACAGGGATCGGATTCCCTCGGCGGCCGAGGAGGTCCACGAATTGCTGGACGTGGCAATAAGACTCCACTACCCACCGGGCCTTTACCAGATCGAAGACCTCGCTATCGAGTATCAGCTGACCCGGCCGGGGCCTGGACGGGATCGTCTCGAGGTGTTCCTCGATCCGGTGGCCGAGTTTCCGGATTTGATCAGCACGCTGCGCGCACATATCAACAACGGCCTCAACCGCCGGCTCACATCACGCGAAACCCACATCCACATGAACACCGTCGACTACCGGCTCCGACGCATCTACGAACTCGTGGGACTCAGCGCGCACGATCCGAAAGTCATCTGGATGCTTCGAGCCGCGCTGATCGTGCGCGACTACCAATTGGTGGACGGGCCCGACAACAAGGTTCAACGACCAGTCACCACTGACCTGCGAAACCGACGGCTCACCGAAACCGGGCATCGGGCCCGGGTGTAGCCCAGGTACTGAGCCGACCGAGCGTGAGAGGGAGCGCGAGTCTCGACCACCCACGATAGGCGGCAGGTGCGGACGCCTCGACCAGCAGTGCGTTGTGATGGGCGCGAATGCCCGGATAGTGCCCCCGGATCCGTGGGCCGCGGAACCGGGGTCTAGTAGCTGAGCTGATGCCCCAATAGCGTGATCTTCGCCGCTCGGGGGCAATTGGACAGTTCGAAAACGCAGAGCAGTAAGGAATTTCGATGAAACGATCACTCGGCGCGGCCACCCTGGCCGGTGCGCTGATGCTGGCCCCGATGGCCACCGCCCAGGCCGCCACAGAACAGGTTGCCCCGGTCGCTGGATGCGTCGAGTTCCCCATCGGCGCGCCGGGCGGGTGCGACTTCTTCCAGAACATCCTGCAACTGCTGAGCACCGCCTCGTCCAGCCTCAGCGGCTAGCCCGAAGGCATCCCGAACCGAATAACGCGTACGACCCGGTCGCCCCGAATGGGAGGTCGGGTCGCTCCGCGTTCGCGGAGGCCACGGAGGTTCGGTGATCAACGGAAAGTCCGTCCCTCATCGGTACGCTCGTCGGCATGGGCGGGGACTTGTTACTGCTGATCGCCACCATCGGCCCGTTGGCACTGTTCGGGTGGGCGGCTGTTCGGGCGAAGCGCCGCGGCCTCGGGGGTTCGTTCGTCGGGCCGTTTCAGGAGATGTTCGATCCCGGCGCGGCGCGCGCACAGATCGTCATCGAGGAGATCGCGGAACTGCCGGATCCTGCGGACTCCGGCGACCCGGACAACGACGACGATGTGCCGAACACAGTGGTGTATAAGGGCGTTCGGCTCTTCATCAACCCTGACAAGGCTCGGCAGCGCGGAGGTGACGAGACCACCAGGCGAGCTGGGTGAGCACCCGCCTTGCCAACCCCGGCCGAGCCGAATGCAGCGTCTGCGGACCTTGAACATTCGAGCACTGGGACCTATCTCCCGGAGGCGAGTTGAATCCGAATCAGTCTGGTGTGCTTGGCCGCTTCGGCGATGTCGTCGGCGCGAGGCAGCCCTTGGGCGTTCCGGCGCACGCCGTAGTACTTCGAATCGCCGGGCATCGTGTGCAGGAATTCGGACAAGCTGTCAGCGATGACTGCGGGATCCTCGACGACAGTAGCGATTCCGGTCATCCTTCGTCCGGCGATCAGGAGCTCGACGGCCGGTTCGTCGCGCAGGTTGATCCACCACTTGCTGTCGGTGTAACAGGACACCAACTCGCCCTGTCGGAGATATCGAACGACAGCCACGTATCGGTTGCCGGTCTGTCGACCGGCGAAGGTCAGCAGCATCGTCGTTTTGCTCATCACCCGGTGCGCTGGTGACCGCAGTAGACGCTTCACAACCCAGTTCACATAGCCGGGCACGGTGGGTGGAGTGGTGGTAGAGGCGGTCATCGTCGAACTCCGTCCTTATTTGACGAACGTACAATAAGGCCAAGGCTACCGGTTGTTATACACGTGTCAAGTAAGATTGGCGAGATGGCAGAACGACGACTGACTCCGCAGCAAAGGCACGACCAACTGCTGGATATCGGTGCCGCGCTGTTCGCAGAGAAGACCTATGAGGACGTGCTCATGGAAGAGGTCGCCGAACGCGCCGGCGTCACGCGCGCGCTCGTGTACCACTACTTCTCCAACAAGCGGGACTTCTACGCGGCGATCTTTCAACGCGCCAGTGACCAGTTGCTCGCAAGCACCGATGTCGATGACGATCGCTCGTTCGCCGAGATGTTGGAGGCGGCCGTCGACGCCCATATTCAGTACTTCATCGACAACCGGCGTGCCGGTAGGACTGTGAACCGCGGGGCGCTTGCCGACGATCCGGTAATCCAAGCGATCATCGCCAAGGAACTCGACACTGTCGGTCAGCGCCTGCTCGACAAACTCGAAATGACAGGGCACGCCCGCACCGTCGCTGCTGTCGCCGTACACGGCTGGCTCGTCTTCGGGCGCACAGTATGTGTCGAATGGATACAGTCGCAATCGATCTCACGGGCCGAACTCACCCGAATCTGCCTCGGTGCCTTCTCCGGCGCGATCGAGCCTGCACTCACACTCCGTAATGCCGCCCTCGACCGACCGAACCGGGAATCGACGGCCCACCCAGCATCGAACAAGCACACCGGTTGATCCACACAGCAGCGCCGCTCCTCCCGTTTCCAACGCGGCCGAACCGACCAGCCAATCGGTACTGGAACATCTTGGCGTTCAACGCGCTTGCGGGGCGGGTGTTCGGGTGCGACGACGGCGAGCCGCACAACTGCCTGGTCACGTTCTTCACCAGCCCCCGCTACCGGGGACTGCTCGAGCTGTGGCCCGATGCCGCATCTGACGTGGTCGCCGCCTATCACTGGACGCGACGCTCGTGCCACACGACAACGAATGTCAGCGTGTAGCAAGCGAACTCGCTGCTTCGGATCCAGAGTTCGCCGAACTCTGGGAACGCCACGAAAGGCGGTGCATCGAAGCCGTGAATGCCCTGCACCACCCAGAGGTCGGTGATCTGTACTTCGACGCCACCACGCTCACCGTCGCCGACCACCCGAATTGGTCACTGGTGCTCTACAACCCGAGACCGAACACCGACACGGCAGACCGCCTGGCTGGACTCCCCCGACTGCGTCTATCCGAATCCGCGTAACCACCGGCCGCGCGCATGCCGACCGATTTCACCTGGTGCCGGCCAGAGTCACCGGGATCGTGCGCAGCGCACCACCTCAGCGCAGAGCCGCGCGTCCTCGAATGCGGCCGAGGACCACGAGAACCACCAGCGTGACCACCACGAGGACGGTGGTTCCGGCTGCGGCGTCGAACACTTCACCGCGGTCGGTCTGCGCGAAGATGCTGACGGGCAACGTCTTCCAGGTGGCGGGGTAGACCATGATGGTCGCGCCGAGTTCGCCCATCGACAGCGCCACGGCCAGACCGGCGGCGGCGCCGAGAGCGGGCAACAGCAGCGGGAGGGTGATCTGGCAGAGAACTCGGATCGGGCCCGCGCCGAGAGATTCGGCGGCTTGGCGGTAGGCGGGGTCGAGGCGGTCGAGGGCGGCGGAGACGGCGCTGAAGGCGTAGGCCAGGACCAGGACCGCGTGGGCGAGGATCACGATCCACTTGGTGCCGCCGAGCAGGAGCGGACGCTCGTTGAAGGCGATGAGAACGCCGAGGCCGACCGCCACCGAGGGGACCGCGACCGGGAGGTGGAAGACTGTGTCGGTGAGCCGGCGCAACCAGGTGGGGGCTTCCCGCGAGGCCAAGGCCGCCCAGGTGCCGAGCACGAGGGAGATCGCGCCGGCGAGCAGGGCGGTTTGCAGGCTCACCGAGAGGCTGGCGGCCTGCTCGCCACTGAGCGCGTTGCCGATATTGGTGAAGCCGAGGTCCGAGGGCAGTGGGCCGGTCCAGCTCCCTGCCAGGGCGGCGGCGACCACGGTGGCGATCGGGGCGACGAAGACCACCGCGACGACCAGCGCGAAAACCCCGAGTACCAGCGTTTTTCCGCGAGGAGTCCAGACGAGCACGATCATTCCCCCTTCGGGCGGGCGATGAACCGGGCGAAGACGAACCGGTAGACGAGATAGAGGCTCAGCGAGAGCAGCACTTGCACCGAGGCCAGCACGGCCGCGCCGGGCAGGTCGAAGGTGACGATGCCGCGGGTGTAGATCAGCGCGGGCAGGGTGATGACACCCTTGGCGCCGGTGAACAACACGATGCCGAACTCGTTGAGCGTGAGCAGCAGCACCAGACTGCCGCCCGCCGCGAGCGCGGGCCACGCTTCGGGCAGCACCACCTGGCGCAGCACCCGCCACGGCGAAGCGCCGAGACTCGCCGCCACATCGAGTTGTTCGCGCGGCATCTGCGCGAACGCGGCGAGCACCGGGCGCACCACGAACGGCGTGAAGTAGGTGATCTCGGCCAGGATCACCCCGAGCGGGGTGGTGAGGAAATCGATGACAGGTGTTGTCGCACCGGTCAATTCGGCGATCAGGGCGTTCACCGCGCCCGCGGTTCCGTAGAGGAACGTGAAGGCGAGGGTGATCAGGAACGAGGGCAGCGTCAGGATCGTGTCGATGAGTCGACCCACCACTCCCGAGCCGGGGAACGGCACGAACGCGAGCACGACGGCCAGGAACGTACCGAGGACCAAGCAGCCCGCCGTCGAACACACCGCGATGGACACGGTGCGCCACAACGCTTCCCGGAACGCCTCGGACCCGAGCACCGAGGTCCACACCTCGGTACCACGCCCGGTCGGCGTCCTGGTCGATTCGGTGAGCACCCGCAGAATCGGATAACCCGCGATCCCGAGCACCACCAGCACCGGCGGCAGCGTCCACAGAATCGGCAACCACGAGCGAGGCGCCCCAGCGACTTTCGCCGCCGGGACGGGCGGATCGAGAACCGGTGCGCTCACCGCGACACCTCCCCGCCACCGACCGCGCGCGGAATCAGCACTCCCGCCGGATCCGGCAACCGCACGCCGACCACAGATCCGACCTCGGTGGTGAAGTGGCCCGACACGTCGGCGGCGAGTTCGCCGGGAAGACCGTCGACAGCCAGTTCGACGCGAGTCGTAGCACCACGCCACACCGAGGTGAGTACGGTGGCGCGCAAGGCATCTCGATCACCGGTCTTGCCGAGGGTGATCGTGTGCGGGCGGATGCACAGCAGGGCATCGTCGTCGGGCGCCCACTCCGCCAGTCCCACACCGGGTTGCGGCGCTCGAGCGCGCAGCGTCTTGGTGCCCGCGGTCACCAGAGCGGCGGTGCCCGTGACGTGGTTGACCGCGCAGGGCACCAGGTTCGCGCCGCCGAGGAAACCGGCGGTGAAGTCGGAGGGCGGGCACTGCCAGAGGTTTTCGGCCGTGTCGATGTCGACGAGCCTGGAATCGCGCATCACCGCGATCCGGTCAGCCAGCGCCAATGCCTCGGCCTGATCGTGGGTGACGTACAGCATCGCGGTGTCGGGCAACGCTTTTCGCAGTGCCTGCAACTCGCCGAGCATCGAATGTCGCAGTTGCGCGTCGAGTGCCGCGAGTGGCTCGTCGAGCAACAGCACGCTGGGCTTGATCGCCAACGCGCGAGCGATCGCCACACGCTGCTGCTGACCGCCGGACAGTTCACGCGGCAGCCGCTCGGCGTACCCACCCATGCCGACCATCTCGAGCGCCTCGGTGACCCGCGCGGCGATCTCCGCACGCGCCACCCGATGCGATTTCAAGCCGAATGCCACATTGCTGTGCACGTTCATGTGCGGGAACAGCGCGTAGGACTGCACCACCACACCGATGCCGCGCTTGGCGGGCGAGAGATCGGTGACATCGCGGCCCGCGAGGCGGACCGTTCCCGAGGTGGGCCGGACGAAGCCTGCCAGCGCTTTCAGCGCGGTCGACTTGCCCGACCCACTCGGGCCGAGGAGCGCGACGGTCTCGCCGACGGCGACGCGCAGGGTGAAATCGGCCAGCGCGACGGCGGCCTTGCGGCCCCTGCCGTAGCTGACCCCGACCCGGTCGAACACGATCGCGGGTTCGTTGGTTGCCGCCACCGAGGTCGCGGATTTCATCTGGAGGTCACCGTCGGACATCATCAACTCCCTTGGATCACAGCCGAATTCAGCTGCCGGTTGCCTTCTGGTACGCCGCGACATCGGCGTCCAGCTCGGTCAGCACCTTGTTCCAGTCGACCGGGACCACCTCGACACCGGTCAGCGCGGCGGCCGGACCACCATCGGCCGGGGCGGGCACATCGGTGCGGGGCGATACGGCGAAAGCCTCCGGGCCCAGCTTCGCCTGCGCGGCCGGGGCCATCAGGAAGCTCATCAGCTTGGTGGCGTCGTCTTTGTGCGGGGCGCCCTTGGCCAGGCCCATCATGTACGGGACAGCCACGGTGGAGCGCTTACCGCCGGCAGCCGGGAAGAAGACGTTGAACTTGGAGCCCTTCTCCTTCACCGTCGTCAGGTTCATCTGCACATCACCGTTGGCGATGAGCAGCTCGCCCTTGTCGACCTTGGCCTGCAGCTTGCCGGTCGAGGACGACGGGCCGACATTGTTGGCCTGCAACGCGGCCAGGTAATCGAGGGCGCCCTGCTTGCCACGCAACTGCTGCAGCAGCACCAGCACCGCGGTGCCGTCACCGGCCTGGCCGGGGGTCGAGTACTGCAGCTTGCCCTTGTACTCCGGCTTCAGCAGGTCTTCCCAGGTGAGCGCCGAAGCGTCGACCGCGGGGTTGGCGATGAAGCACAGGAAGTTGTTGGCCAGGGTCACATAGTTACCCTCGGCGTCCTTGGCCGCGGCCGGAACCGCGGCGGTGTCGATGCCGCTGGGCTGCAGCAGACCCGACTGCTCGGCCTTCTGGATGAACGGCGGCAGCGTGACCACGACGTCGGCCTGCGGGTTGGACTGCTCCTTGTCGACGCGGTTGACGACCTCGCCGGAACCCGCCTCGACCAGGTTGACCGCGATGCCGGTCTCCTTGGTGAACGCGTCGAACTGGGACTTGTACCAGCCACCGACACCGTCGGCGGAGTACACGGTGACGGTCTTGCCGTCCGCGGATTCGGTACCGGTGCCACCGCAGGCGCCGGTGAACGCGACGGCGGTGACGCCGGCGAGCAGCAGCGCGGCCTTGGACAGGCGACGCGCGGTGAGGGAAGTACGCACGATTACAGCAACTTTCGTTCAGATGTCGGGACAATCGCAGGGACGGGTGGATCGGAGGGCGACGCCGCGACGATTACCGCGACGGCAAGTTTCAGTGGGCCAGCACCAGCGCCGGGAACTCGGCGACCGACGCCACGACATGGGTGGCGCCCGCGGCCCGCAGCTGATCGGCGGAGTGCGCGCCGGTGAGAGTGCCCGCGACGATCCCCGCACCGGCGGCGAGGCCGGTGGCGATGTCGCTGGTGGTGTCACCGAGGACGGCGATCCGGTCGACGGCGTCGACGCCCAGGCGCAGCGCGGCGGCCAGCACCATGTCGGGGTAGGGGCGGCCGCGACCGGCGTCGGACGGCGCGAGGGTGAGGTCGACCAGATCGGCCCACCCCAGCGCGGCGAGGAGTTTGTCCTGGGTGCTCCGGCTGAATCCGGTTGTCAGCGCGACCCGGACACCGGCGTCACGCAGTGCGGTGATCGCTTCCACCGCACCGGGGATCGGCGCGATATCGACCTCGTCGATCAGGGCGTCGTAGGCGGTTTCGAAGGCGCGGTTGGCATTCTGGGCGGCGGCCTCGTCACCGTCGAGCAGCGCGCGGAACACCTCGATCTTGGACTGGCCCATGGTGTCGACTACGTAGCGGCGAGCCTGTGCACGGCGCGGGCCATCGGTCTCGATCCCGGCGGCGGTGGCGGCGCTCTCGAAGGCGCGCAGCACCAGTCCACCGTCGGCGACGGTGGTGCCTGCCATGTCGAGGGCAGCGAGCTGGATCTTCTTGTCCGACATAGGTGTTCCTCACAGTCCGATCTGGGCGGCGGTTTGTTCGCCGATGGCGGGGCCGAGTGTCATACCGCGACCGCCGGGGCCGGTGACGACCCACACGTTGGTATCGGCCTGCACGCGGGTGACGACCACATCGGGGTCGACACTCTGGCTGTAGACCCCGGCCCAGCGCCGCACGATCGGCGGCAGCTTGCGGCCGAGCAGTTCCTCGGTCACCTCGGTGAGGTGTTCGTAGGGCGCTTCGTCGACGTCGAAGGCGAAAGGCTCGACGTATTCGTGGGTGTCGCCGATGGTCAGGCCACCGTGCAGTCGCTGTACGCACAGCAGCTGCATCTTGTGCTCGGCGGCGGTGGCGGTCTGGGACTGCTCGGCTGCCAGCGAATCCACCTGTGGGCCCGCGAAACCCGGGTAGTAGCGGAAGCTGTCGCCGTCGGCGATCGCGGTGGTGAGCGGCTCGCCCAGCGGGGCGGTCTGCATCATCTGCAGCCGCACGCGGCGCACCGGCAGTTCGCCTGCCAGTTCGCGGGTGAGCCCCGAGTGAGCGGCACCGGGGCAGTGGATGACGAGGTCGGTCTCGTGGCGGCGACCGTGATCGTCGACGACGACCGCGCCCGAACCCGTGTCGAGCACCGAGCGGGCCTCGGTGCCCTCGTGGAAGGTGTAGCGACCGGTCGCGCCCATGTGGGCGCGCAGCGCGGGCAGCGCCTGGCGCGACTCCACCGCGGCATCGGTCGAACAGTGCAGACCCGCAAGGTATTTACCACGCACGGCCGGGTTGATCGCGCGCACCTGGTCGGGGTCGAGCAGGGCGAAGCCGCGGGCGTCCGCGGTGTCACCGGCAGCCGCGGCCTCGGCGACGGCGAGTTCGGCGGGGGTCCGCACGAGCGTGATCGAGCCCGCTGGCCGGAAGCCGACGCCGGCGACCCGGCCGCCGATCTCCTCCCACAGTTCGCGCGAACGCAGTGTCAGCTCGAGCTCGTTCGCCGAGCGGCCCGATACCCAGACCAGGCCGAAATTGCGGACCGTCGCGCCGCGGGCTTCGCGTTCGCGTTCGAGGTGCACGACCTCGTGTCCACGGGCTATCGCCGCCCAGGCGTGTGCGGTGCCGAGGATCCCTCCACCGATGATGACCAATCGCATGCCACCGATAGTGGCAAATGGTCTAGACCGATAGGTGTGGGCAACGAGAACGGCAAGTTAATTTTTGGTATAGACCAATACGGGTAGGCTGGGCGGCATGGATTCGCCGCAGACGACCCGAGTTCCGAAGGTGTTTCTGGTTCGCACCGAAATCGACCTGCTCCTGGCCGATCTCACCGAAGGCGACCCGGTGCCCTCGGAACGCGACCTGGCCACCCGCTTCGGCGTCGCCCGCGAAACCGTGCGGCAGGCATTGCGAGAACTGCTGGTGGAGGGCAGGATTCGGCGACAGGGCCGCGGCACGGTGATCTCCCGGCCCAAACTCACGCAGCCACTATCGCTGCGCTCCTATACCGAGGGCGCGATCAGCCTCGGGCGCACCCCAGGCCGCATCCTGGTCGCATGGGAAGACGGGGGGGCCCGAACCGGGCGCGCCCCCCCCCACCCGCGGTGTGGGGGGGCCCGGGGGTGTGAGCCGGGTCGAGGGGGGGGGGGCC
>NZ_JBHXNJ010000010.1:0-99011 GCF_042719655.1 Nocardia sp. NPDC058518 | reverse complement strand
CGACTCCGCGCCCCACCAGGCGCGCGGGCTCGAGCCCCGCGGGGCCCACGCCGGCCGCCACCAGCTGTGCTGGTAAGTGGGCCGCCCCTGCCGCGCCCACGGCCACCGACCTCGAGGTGGAGCTTGGCACCGAGGTGATGCACCTGGAACGGGTACTGCTCGCCGACGGTGAACGTGTCGGGCTGGAGAGCACCTACCTGCCGCTGCACCGCTTCGCCGCCCTGCGCGGCAGCTATGACCCCACCACTTCGCTGTACGCCGCGATCCGCGCCACCGGCGTCGAACTCGCCGGTGCGCGCGAACGCATCGAAACCGTACTCGCCGCCCCGCGAGAAGCGGGTCTGCTCGAATGCACCACCGCACTACCGATGTTGCTGCTGCACCGGCGCAGCGTCGACGCCGATGGCGCACCCGTCGAACGGGTGCGCTCGCTCTACCGAGGTGACCGCATCGCCTTCGAGGCGAGGCTGTCACCGGAGCCGGCGTAGCCCTTTACTGTTCGGGCAGCCTTCGCCGTCCGCCTGCCACATCGGTGACCAGATCTGTGTAACCATCCACAAGCTCGGCCAGGTGGTACCAGTGCTTGTGGGTGTTGTCGCTTCGCGCACCGTCGATGTCGATGGCCTGGTTGGCATCCACCCAGCTACGCGCCATCCGGTCGACGACCGCACCGAGACTTTCGGTGTGCAGCGAGGCGCCGTTGCGGTGCAACGGGATCTCCTGGACACACCAGTCGTTGATGTCGTCGACGAGTTCACTTCGACGGCAATCGATCTCGGCGATCAATGCCGTGTCACGCACCTGCCCCCGCCGTTCGTGCAGTTCAGCGAGTGCGTGTGCTGACCGCAACAATTCGCGATCTTGAAATCGCCGCCCCTGAAATGCACACAACAATTGCGGAGCGGTCGGCAGTATCCCCATCACCGGCGCGCTCATCGCAAGGCCCCGAATTCACCCGACACCCAAGATTTGTCTACCAACATGATTGGCTCTCGATTCGGTTGTCCCGGTCATCTGTTCGGATTGTTCGCAACCAGGCTATCTGGATCATGCTCGCTCAGAAGACGAAACGCAAGATTGCGTTATCACTCCTGCAGTAAAGCCGCCCTGACAGAACCGGGAGTCACATGCGCAGCGCCGCACGGTCTTCCGGCGTGCCTCGCGGACTCGCCGAACACCATGGCAGGCCCAATGCCGCTGTCTTCGCCGATCGCGTGACATAGCGGCCTTGCAGCGCAATAATGCGTTTCATGGCAGGCAAGCGCACGACCCTGACCGTCCGGCTCCGCAGGCTCGCAGCCATGTTGCGCGAGCTGCGTGAAAGCGCCCAGCTGAGCAAGGAAGACGTCAGCGCGCGAACCGGTATCAACGTCACCACGCTGTACCGGATCGAAATGGCTCAGGCGCGCCCACAACGCCGCACTCTCGGCGCCATGCTCGACCTGTATCAGGTGGACGACAAAATGCGCGAGGAAGCACTCAGTTTGCTGACCGACGCGCTGAAACCCGGCATGTCGCGCCCTTACGAAGGCGCGGTGTCGGAGGTGTATGCGAATTACATCAACTTCGAGGCGGAAGCATTGTCGGCCAGGCAGTACCAGACCTCGACGGTGCCCGGCCTGCTGCAGACATTCGAGTACGCCGCCGCCGTGATCGACACCTCGATGCCACGCCTCGACGCCTCGGTGATGGAGAGCAGGGCGCAGGCGCGCATGGATCGCGCCATCAACCTGACCAAGGACGACCCACTGGAATTGTGGGTGGTGATGGACGAGGCGGCGATCCGCAGGGTGGTCGGCGGGCCCGCGACGATGGCAGGCCAGCTCGACCGGCTGCTCGACGAGACCAAGCGCAAGAACGTGATCCTGCAGGTACTTCCGTTCGACGCGGGCGCGCACCCCGGCATGGCAGGCTCGTTCACGCTGCTCGACTTCCGCAATCCGGTCGACCCCGAACTGGTGTACGTGGAGAGCATGTCGGTGCACGACCTGGTGGAGGGGCACTCCGAGATCCGCCGGTTCGGCGTGATCTTCGATCAGCTGCGGGCGATGGCGTTGAGCCCTCGTGACTCGGCGAAGCTGATCACCGAAGCCCGGGCCGCGATCACCCAGTCCGCGACCGCTCAGTAGCGGCCGGTGCTCGCCAGGATCCGGGCGATCTCGGGGAGAACGTCGGGTGCGGTGAGTTCGTCAGGGGTCGCGTCGAGGACGAAGCCGGTGATCGCACCCTCCACGTAAGGGCGCCAATTGCGCACCGTGGCAACAGGATCGAGGCGATCGGTGCCGTCGAGTGCGCGGCCCGCGACGCACACGGTGAGGTCGCCGGGGAGCCACGAGGGTCGGTGGCCGGTCACCATGCCTGCGGCCGCGGTGCTCACCTCGGCGATGCGGTCGAGATCGCTGCCGGTGAGGTCGATCGTTCCCGCCAGTGCGGCGTTGATCGCCGCGGCGGTCGCGGTGGGCGTTTTCGTTCCCGCGTCGGCGCGTGCCTCGAAAGCTGGAGTGTCGATGTCGGCACCGAGCAGTGCGGCGAATCGGTCGGCGGACAGCGGCGCGGGCGTGGGCGCCGCGGGGTCGGTAGCGAGTAGGACGACGCTGACGTGTTCGCCTGCCGCGCGGAGTCGGACCGCGACTTCGTGGGCGACGAAACCGCCTGCGGACCAACCGAGGAGCTGGTACGGGCCGTGCGGGGCGATGCGCCGGATTTCGGCGAGGTAGCGGGTGGCGTATTCGCCGATCGTGCGCGGTTCACTGCCGGCCTGCAGACCGTAGATCGGGACGCGGGGGTCGAGGTGGGCGACGAGGTCCACATAGTTCCAGGCCAGGACCGCTTCACCGGCCAGGCAGAACAGGGGCGCGGCGTCGACCGAGGTGGTGCGTGGGCGGATCGGTAGCACGATGGCCGTCGCCGCGGACTCCGCGCGCTCGTCTGCGGCGGATTCCGCCGGACAGGAATCGGGCCGGTCGGCCGTCCACCTGCAGGTGGACGGCATGCCGACCGGATCATCGCGAGTGCTCACAACAAATGATACGTCGTACGAAACATCCAGCAGCCCAATACTTTCGGGGGCCCGCGGCCGTCGGGATCAGTAACTGTTCGACGGCAGGCTGCGGGCACCCGACCATAGGTCGTCGATCAGACGCTCGTAGCTGTCGGCGAGGTCGTGGAGGCGGACCCACTCGTCGTAGAAGACCGATTCGGGGGCACCGGCCAGGCCGACGAATGCCTGGGAGCAGTGCTTGGCGAGGCGGTCGACCAGGTCGCCGAGAGTTTCGCAGTGCTCGTCGGCCGCGGCGTGCGGCACGGGGGCGGCGAGGATGACCCAGCGATCGATCGCGCGCATCAACTGGCCGCGGCGGCGATCGATGTGCTCGGACTCGCTCTGTGGGGTCCGCTCGCGCAACTGGTGCAGCAGCGCCAGCTCGCCTGCGGCGTCGAGGATGGGGTGGTCATCGTGTGGCAAACCGCGGAAGGCCGCCAGGAGCACGTCCCGGCCGGGCAGCATCGCCCCTCGTCCCGAATGGCGCATGTCACCGCACTCCCGCCGAGCCGACGACGTCAACGCACGAAACCTTCATCTGGCACACCTCCGGCTCTGGCACGACACCCCGGTGGGAGTGTCATCGCGTGCGGATGGAACTCGCCGGGCAGACGCGGATCGCGCCCACCCGGCAACCATTCCGCCACCACTGTCCCTTACAACGCCCGGTCGGCGGAAGCGAATCGGCACCGGACATCCAAATTGTCCGCTAGCCCGCCTCTCCGCGAATTCAAGCCAGGCCTGGGAGCGTGGTCGACCAGGCGGGCGACCGGCGGCGGTGTTGTCGGCCTCGTCCGCCCGTACCCGGTGAGTTACCCATGTGCTTGCTACTGCACGCGCAAGCTTCCGAACAGGCCGTCTTTCTCGTCTTCCGGGCCCGCGGTGAAGTACAGCGCGTTCGCGTCGCCCAGGCTTTCGCCGTTGCCGAACATCAGTGCCCACAGGCCAGCGATCTCGACCGGCTTCGCCTCACCGTCGCGCAGGTAGTCGACGAAGGTGCCGGTGGTGTCGTCGTAGGCGAGGACGCGGCCGAGGCCACCGAAGTTGCCGATCAGCAGCTTGCCCGAGAGCGCACCGAAATTCGACGGCGCGATCGCCACGCCCCATGGCGCGTTGAGCCTGCCGCCGTCGTCGATGATGCGCACCAGCTTGCCCGCACCGTCGAACTCGGCCACCTTGCCCTTGTCGGGCTTGCCGTTGGAGTCCTTGTCCTTGTCGGCGTCGAGCGAGGCTTCCTCGGCCTTGTCGAAGGCCTTCGGATCGTCCTCGGCGGGCTGGGTCACGGCATAGGACACGAACACTCGGCTACCGAGGGTGGTGATGTTGAACGGCGCCGGATCGCCGGGCACAGCCTTGCGGCCCTTCTCGGGCGAGGAGGCGTCGATCACCTCGCCGGTGGCGAACGGGTTGGCGAAACCGGTGGTCGCGACCGGCTGCCAGTTCTTGTCGAAGGTGCGGACCTGCGGGTCGGTGCCGAAATCGGCGGCCAGCAGCTTGTCACCCGTTGGCGCCAGCGCGATACCGAAGAAGGCCATGCCCGCGGCGGAACCGTCGAACACCTGGTTCGCGCCGCCGTCGCGCCGCACGATCGCACCGTCGGGGGCCTGCTCGGTCCAGGCCGAGATCTTGCCCGAATCGGTGGCGAAGATGAAGCGCGAGGAACCGCCGAGCGGAACCGGCATACCGTCCACATCGACCCACTGGTCGCGCACCACGAACAGATCCGAGGTGATCGGCGCCGGATTGAACACCACGCCGGTGACCTTGCCGATGCTCTTGTCGGAGGTGTCGGCGTCGGCACCGGGGATGCCGACGAGCTTGAGCTGGTCCTGGGTCAGCTTCTGCAGCTTGGGATCCGAGGACGACTGCACATCACCGAGGAACTGGAACGACTTGCCGCCCGCGCCGACCCAGAAATGCCCGCCCGCGCCCTTGGGCCGATCCGCCAGGCCCCAGGCGTTGACCATGCCGGGCAGCGTGAACTGGGCGTGATAGGAGTCCTTGTCGGCGGCCAGGTTGGTCTGGCTGTAGCGGTTGCCGTCCAGCGCGGCCACGTCGTCGGTCGAGGGCCCGGTGTTCGAGCACGCCGCGGCGAGCAACACTGCCGCGCCGAGTACCGCACCGCGCACCAGCCCGGACCGCACCCCGCGGGCACCCCTCACATGTCCGTTCACGTTCTTTCCTTTCGACCTTCCGCCGGACGGCGTTCAGGCGAGGCTGACCTTATCGTGGCTGATGCGGTGGTGTGCCCTGACCGTCGCAGGAAGCACAGGACTACGCTGTCGGCCGTGGTCGAACCTTCCCCCAACATCGCCCCGCATCCCGACATCGCCGCCCTCGCACCGCTACTCGGTACCTGGCGCGGCCGGGGCAGAGGCGAATACCCGACCATCGAATCCTTCGACTACGTCGAGGAGATCACCTTCGGGCACCTCGGCAAACCGTTCCTCACCTACAAGCAGCGGACCAAGGCGGGCTCCGACGGCAGGCCGCTGCACGCGGAGACCGGCTACCTGCGCAGCCCGGCACCGGGCCGGGTCGAGCTCGTACTCGCCCATCCGACCGGAATCACCGAGATCTGCGAGGGCACGATCACCGAAACGGTCGACGGAATTCGTCTGGAATTGAACTCCACGAATATCGGCCTGAGCGAATCGGCAAAGCCGGTTACCGCGGTCGGCCGCTCATTCCATGTCACCGGCGACACCATCGAGTACACGTTGCGGATGGCGGCGGTTGGCGAATCTTTGCAGCATCACCTAGCGGCAACTCTGCAACGCGGCTGAGTCACGTGTAATTCGGTAATTTACCCGAACATGACCCTTGATCAGCGCATTTGCACGATCGAAACCGGTAGTTCACCTTTTCATCACGGCCGGGTAGCGGTTGTGTTCGAACACGCCCGCACATAGGGCAACAATTGTGTGTCGCTTGCTGCCGTCGCCTGTTGCCGAAGTAACCGCCGTTCTACGGTTGTGCATCAGCTAATCCTCAGACAATCGAACTCTGCCCCGCGAACACGTCGAAACCCTGAATGAGGGAGACGAACTATGAGGCGTTCCACTCTGATCTTGACCACTGCGGGGATGATCCTCGGCGGCGCGGCCGCCATCGATATCCTCGACGGCGCGGCCATGGGGGCCGCACCCGAGCCCGTTGTCAGTTACAACGTGCTGCACGACACGGCGACATCGCATACCGAGAGCACCTCGCTAGCGGTGGTGCGGGGTCTGCTGGCGACCGAGAATCAGTAGCCGGCAGGCAATGCGGCGAACATATCCCGGGTGACGGCAACCGCGTTGTCGGAGCTACCACCCTTGACCAGCAGTGTCGCGAACGCGATATCCCCGCGATAGCCGATGAACCACGAGTGCGATCCACCGTCGACTTCGGCTTCGCCGGTCTTGCCGTAGACCTCGCCCTGATCCCGGATGCGTTCGGCCGTGCCGCCGGTGACCACCATGCGCATCATCGAACGCAGCCCCTCGACCACCTCCGGCGCGATCGCGGGCCGATCACCGGTGATCTCGGTCGGCCTGCCCGCGATCAGATACGGCACCGGCGCGGCACCGTGGGCGACGGTCGCGGCCATCACCGCCATCCCGAACGGGCTCACCACCACTCGGCCCTGCCCGATGCCGTCTTCAGCGCGCTGAACGAGACCCTCGGCTCTGGGCACCGAACCGGACACGGTCGGTAGACCTTCGACCTTGTAGTCCTGGCCGACGCCGAGACGCGCCGCCGCCTGTGTGAGCGCGTCGGGTTCGAGCTTGCTGGCCAGCCTGGCGAAGGTGGTGTTGCACGAACGCTCGTAGGCGGTGGCCATCGGCACGTCACCGACGGAGAACATGTTGTAGTTGGGGATGGTGCGTTCGCCGATGATGGTGCTGCTCGGACAGGCCAGCACGGTCTCCGGCGTGGCCAGACCGGAGGCCATCGCCGCCGACGCCGTGACCGTCTTGAAGATCGAGCCCGGCGGGTACTGGCCACTGGTGGCCACCGGACCGTCGCGGTCGGCGAACTTGTTCTGGGCCACCGCGAGAATCGCCCCGGTCGAAGGGCGGAGTACCACCATCATCGCCTGCTCGGTGCGCAGGTCGACCGCGTGCTGGGCGGAATTCTGGACGAACCGGTCGATGCTCAGCGCGAACGACGGTGCCGGTTCGGCCGCTTCCTCGTGCAGCACATCGAGATCGGCGCCGTCGGCATTGCGGGTGACCACGCTCCAGCCTGCCTTCCCGTCGACCTCGGCGATCACCGTTTTGCGGACCTGGGTGAGCAGGTCGGGCGCGAATTTGCGGTCGGTGGGCACCATGTCCCACTCCTGGGTCAGGGTGACGCCGGGCAGGCCGATCAGTTCGCCGCCGATCGTCTCGGCCTCGTATTCGTTGAGCAGGATCACGGTGTGCGCGCCGTCGGTCCTGCGCGCCGAGGTGAGGATGGTCTGCGGGGTGTAGGCGACGGGATCGATGCGGCTCAGCGCGGCAGCGAGCGCGCCGGCGACGCGGCTCGGGTCGGGGGCATCGGCCACGGTGAACTTCACGCGCGAGACCTTGCCGGGAACCAGCACGTCACTGCCCGCAGCCTCGTTCACCCTGGCGCGCGGCGCGGGGCGGGTACGCAATTCCATGCTCTGGGTGTCACCGAGTTTGGGGTGGATATCGGCGGAGCTCCAGCGGACCAGCCAGCGCCCGTCGCTGCGGCCCATCTGCAATTCGCCGGAATAGGTCCACTGGCGCCCTTTGGGCAGAGTCCACTCGTAGGTGTAGTCGACCGTCGCGGTGTCACCGTTGACGCGCGCGTCGCCGGTGCGGATCGACAGCTTCTCCGCCTGCAACGCCTGCCACGTCGAAGTCAGTGCCGCCGTTGCCCTCTCGGGCGCGGTGGTGAGCGCAGCGGCCGCGGAGAGATCGTGTTCGGCGAACGCCGCGGCGAAGGCATCGGCGGCGGGCACCGGCCCCTGGGCGCCGGAAGAACAGGCGGTCGCCGCAACGGCGAGGGCGGCCACCGCACAAGTGGTGAGCATCCGTGTCCTCATCGGCATCGATGGTAGCGGCGAACAGGCCGCTGACCTCGGCGCCACGCGCCGAAGTTTCAGTCCACCAATACGGTTGCGAAGGTAGCGATCTGGCGGAAACCCACCCGGCTGTAGGCGCGGCGGGCGATGCGGTTGTAGTCGTTGACGTAGAGGCTCGCGGTACGGCCCGTTGCCACAACAGCATTGGCGACCGACGCGGTGCCCGCGGTGCCCACACCGGCGCCCCGGTATTCGGGATGTACCCACACGCCCTGGATCTGACCGGTGCGTCGCGACAGCGCGCCGATCTCGGCCTTGTAGATGACCTCGCCGTCTTCGAAACGTGCCCAGGCCCTGCCGGATTCGATAAGGCTCTTGATCCGCCGCCGGTAGCCGCGACCGCCGTCGCCGGTGCGCGGGTCGATGCCGACCTCTTCGATGAACATGGCGATCGCGGCGGTCAGGTAGCGGTCGATCTCGTCGGGTCGCACGCGGCGCACTCCCCCGTCGGCGCGCGCGGCGGCGGGCCGGGCGAGCGCCAGCAGGGGTTGATCGGCACGTAACTCCCTGGCCGGACCCCAGGACGGGAGCAGCATTTCCCACAGCGGGAGGGCGAGCTCCTGCCTGCCGACCACCGAGGAACACACCCGTGGCCAGCGGCCTGCCCGATCGGCGAACGCGCGCAGGGCCTGCTGGTCACCACGCAGCGGAACCAGGTTGGCGCCGGAGAAACACAGGGAGTCGGCCGGTCCGCCGCGGCTCCACAGTTCACCGACACCGCTACGGGAGTCGAGCCCGTACTCCTGCACGCGGGCGGCGATCATGCACGAAGCCACCGGGTCGGTATCGAGGACACGCAGCACCTCGCCCAGATCTCGCACGGCCACCGGACGCGCGGGAGCGGTTTTGGACCGTCGCGTCGGCTCCAGCAGACTCCGCACGGCACCAGCCTGCCACGAAAGCACGCCGAGCGGTACGAGTCCGCCGAATCCGACGTGTGAGCGTAAGGGAGGCGGGATTCAGCTCACGCTGACAACGGGCTCGGCGCCCGGCTGCTCGCCCATCTCCTCGGCGACGCCCCCCCCCTCTTCGATCAGGGTCTCCACGATCAGATGCTCGGGCACGGTCTTGATGACCTCACCCTTGACGAAGATCTGGCCCTTGCCGTTGCCGGAGGCGACACCGAGGTCGGCCTCGCGTGCCTCGCCCGGCCCGTTCACGACACAGCCCATCACCGCGACGCGCAGCGGCACTTCCAGGCCGTCCAGACCGGCGGCGACAGCGTCGGCCAGGGTGTACACGTCCACCTGGGCGCGTCCACACGACGGGCAGGACACGATCTCGAGCTTGCGCGGGCGCAGGTTCAGCGACTGCAGGATCTGGTCGCCGACCTTGATCTCCTCGGCGGGCGGCGCCGAGAGCGAGACCCGGATCGTGTCGCCGATGCCCTCGCTGAGCAGCGCGCCGAAGGCCACCGCCGACTTGATCGTGCCCTGGAACGCCGGGCCCGCCTCGGTGACGCCGAGGTGCAGCGGGTAGTCGCTGCGCGCCGCGAGCTGGCGGTAGGCCTCGACCATGATCACCGGATCGTTGTGCTTGACCGAGATCTTGATGTCGCCGAAGCCGTGCTCCTCGAACAGGCTCGCCTCCCACAGCGCCGACTCGACCAGTGCCTCGGGCGTGGCCTTGCCGTACTTCTCCAGCATCCGCTTGTCCAGCGAACCCGCGTTGACGCCGATGCGGATCGGGATACCCGCGGCGCCCGCGGCCTTGGCGACCTCGCCGACACGGCCGTCGAATTCCTTGATGTTGCCCGGGTTGACGCGCACCGCGGCGCAGCCCGCGTCGATCGCGGCGAAGATGTAGCGCGGCTGGAAGTGGATGTCGGCGATCACCGGGATCTGCGACTTCTTCGCGATGGTGGCGAGCGCGTCGGCGTCTTCCTGGCGCGGACAGGCCACCCGCACGATGTCGCAGCCCGAGGCGGTGAGCTCGGCGATCTGCTGCAGCGTGGCGTTGATGTCGTGGGTCTTGGTGGTGGTCATCGACTGCACCGAGATCGGCGAATCGCTACCGACGCCGACATTGCCGACCATCAGCTGGCGGGTCTTGCGCCGGGGTGCGAGAACAGCAGCGGGGGCGGTGGGCATCCCCAATCCGATTGTGCTGGTCACGTTCGGCTGCCTTCTTTCGTACGTTTCGCGGATCGACCTGGGTTGTTGTTGCCGAGCTTAGTCGCGCGGGGTGACCGGGCGCCCTGTGAGGGGCATGACACCGGTCATCTCGCCATCAGGGCAGACGGATCGGGTTGACGATATCGGCGGCCAAGGTCAGCAGCATGAACGCACCACCGATCACTACCGCCACATAGGTCACCGGGAGCAGCTTGAGATAGTCGACGGGACCGGCAGGGGCCTTGCCGAACCAGCCACGAACAGTGTTCCTGATCTTCTCGTAGAGCACCACCGCGATATGCCCGCCGTCCAGCGGCAACAGCGGCAACAGGTTGAACGCGCCGAGGAAGAAGTTCAGGCTGGCCAGGACCAGGATGAACATGCCCCACAGGCCGCGCTCGGCGGTCTCGCCACCGATGCGGCTGGCGCCGTAGACGCTGACCGGGGTCTCCGGGTCGCGCTCGCCGCCGGTGACCGCTTCCCACAGCGCCGACACCTTCTGCGGCATCTTCGCGAGGGATTTCACAGTCTCGATGAAGAAATCACCGGTGAACGAGATGGTGGCCGGGATCGCGGCGATCGGGCCGTACTGCTTCGGTTCGGCGAAATCGGGGCCGACGCCGACGGCGCTCACTTCACGACTCGGGCCTTCCTTGGGCGAGCGCATGACCCGCTCCGGGGTGACCGGGACGGTCAGCCGGTTGCCGTCGCGTTCGATCGTGTAGGTGAAGGTGCCGGTCTGCTTCTGGGTTTCGGCCTGGAACTGCGCCCAGGTGCTCACCTCGACGCCGTTCACGGCCTTCACCACGTCACCACGCTGCAACCCGGCACGTTGGGCGGGCCCGTCGCCCGCGCAGGGGGCGAGGGTCTTCTCCGGGGTCTCCTGCGCGACGCAGCTCATGGTGCCCAGCGCCGTAGCCGGGGGCTGCTCGAGCTGCGGCAGACCCCAGCCGATCGCCAGGACCACCAACAGGATGAAGCCGAGCAGGAAGTTCATGCCGATGCCGCCGAACATCACGACCAGGCGCTTCCAGGTCGACTGGCGATACATCGCCCGGTCGACTTCCTCCGGCTCGAGCTCGTCGAGGGCCGTCATGCCCGCGATATCGCAGAAACCGCCGAGTGGCAGCGCCTTGAGTCCGTACTCGGTCTCACCGCGGCGGAACGAGAACACCTTCGGTCCGAAGCCGATGAAGTAGCGGCGCACCTTCATGCCGGTGGCCTGCGCGGTCCACATGTGCCCGCACTCGTGCAGCGCGATCGAAATCGTGATACCGAGCGCGAACAGTGCGAACCCCAGCGCGAAAACCATGTGGCCCTTTCTTTGGCGGCTGGCGCCGCGTGTTTTCGGCCTCGTAACCCCGGATCCGAGGGGCGATACTGCGCCTTCGGCGTTCCGTCTCGCCCCTCGGATCCGGGGCGGCCGAAAACGTGGTGGTGTCGTTGTGGTCGTTAGGTCAGGTCGTAGTTTCGCCGTCGATGGTCTTCGCGGCGTACTCCCTTGCCCAGCGGTCGGCCGCGAGGACGTCGTCCAGGGTATCGGGTTCGGCGTGCCAGCGGTCGGCGGCCTCTACCGCGCGGGTGACGGTGCGCACAATGGTGGGGAAGGTGATCTTGCCGTCGAGGAAAGCCTGGACGGCGACCTCGTTGGCGGCGTTGTAGACCGCGGTGACGCTGCCGCCCGCTTCACCCGCCTGTCGGGCAAG
The DNA here is from genome assembly GCF_042719655.1 of Nocardia sp. NPDC058518. Classification (NCBI taxonomy): domain Bacteria; kingdom Bacillati; phylum Actinomycetota; class Actinomycetes; order Mycobacteriales; family Nocardiaceae; genus Nocardia; species Nocardia sp. NPDC058518. Next base: position 87,074 of record NZ_JBHXNJ010000010.1, on the reverse strand, counting down.
GCGCACGGCGGGGAAGACCTCGTCGTCGACCGGCTCGAAGGTCCAGGTCGCGGCGGTGCCGAAATCGCAGGCCGCGGCGGCGCCGGGGATGCGGTCGGGCCAGCCCAGTGCCAGGGCAATGGGGAGTTTCATGTCAGGCGGGCTGGCCTGGGCCAGGGTCGAGCCATCGGTGAAGGTGACCATCGAGTGCACGATCGACTGGGGGTGCACGGTGACGTCGATGCGGTCGTAGGGCACGCCGAAGAGCAGGTGGGTCTCGATCACCTCCAGACCCTTGTTGACCAGCGAGGCCGAGTTCAGGGTGTTCATCGGGCCCATCGACCAGGTCGGGTGGGTCTTCGCCTCGGCGGGGTTCACGGATTCGAGCATCTCGGTGGTCCAGCCACGGAACGGTCCGCCCGATGCGGTGAGAACGAGGCGGTCGACCTCCTCGGCGCGGCCACCGCGCAGGCACTGGGCCAGCGCCGAGTGCTCGGAGTCGACGGGCACGATCTGCCCGGGTGCGGCCGCGCGCGTCACCAGGGAGCCGCCCGCCACCAGTGATTCCTTGTTCGCCAGCGCCAGGCGGGTGCCTGCGTGCAGGGTGGCCAGTGTGGGTTCCAGCCCCAGCGAACCGACCAGGGCATTGAGCACGACATCGGCTTCGGTGCGGCGGACCAGTTCGGTCACCGCATCCGGGCCGCCGAGTTCGAGATCGAGCGCCTGGGCGGCGGCGGGATCGGCGACGGCGGCATTGCGGGTGCCGGTGGCCGTCATCTGCTCGGCGAGCAGGGCGGGGTTGCCGCCGCGCGCCGCCAGACCGACCACCTCGAAGCGGTCGGGATTGGCGGCGATCACCTCGAGCGCCTGAGTACCGATCGAACCGGTACTGCCGAGAAGCAGCACCTTCACCCGATCGGTGGACGGGGAACTGGCGTGCGCGGCACGCGTTGCGGGGTGGGACACGGGCCCATTGTGGCAGGGCTGCTGGCTACGACGGACGGTCGTATGCCACGATATGCTCACTCGCCCAACCAGAACTCGAGCCCTAAGGAGCGATCGTGGCAGCCACGGACCTCGACAAAGCCAGCACCGAGCGCGCCGTCGCCACCAGCGTCGACCCCGCCGAGGTGCCCTCGGCAGCATGGGGCTGGAGCGGTGAGTCGCGCAAGACCTTCCGCATCGCGGGTTGGGTCGTCGTCGTCGCCCTGCTCGCGATGACCATCGGCAACCACCAGGGTCACGTCGAAGACATCTTCCTCGTCGGCCTGGCGGGCCTGATGGCGCTCATGATGGTCGTCGACTCGCTCACCCAGCGTATGCCGAAGTAACCCTTCAGCTCGAAAACGTCCACGCCTGCGGCAGCGATCACCTTGCGCCGCAGGCGTTTTCGCGTGTCAGCGGCCGCGCCGGGCCGGTTTGCGGCCACGCGCGACCGGCTTCTTCGCCGCCGGTTTCTTGGCTGCGGGTTTCTTCGCCGCGGGCTTGCGAGCCGGCGCCGCGGCGCGCTGTTCCGGTTCCGCCACGCCGCCGCGCGAGCTGTTGGCCGAACGACCGCGCACGATGCCGACGAACTCCTCGAGCAGATCGCTGTCGGTCCCGGCGGGCCAGGCCAGCGCGATCTCGGTGAACTCGGTGTCGCTGACCGGGCGGTAGACCAGGTCGCGGCGGTGATGCAGGCGGGCGATCGACTGCGGCATGATCGCCGCTCCACCGACCGCGGCGACGAGGGCGAGGATGTCGACGGCCTGATCGAGATCGGCGCTGTCCTGGATCGTTTCGTCGGCCAGATCCGCCGGGCTGATCGACTCGAGCAGCGACAGCGCGTCGTCCTTCTGAACGACCGCGACCGGCGTCTCCTGCCACAGTGAGATCGCGTTCGTCGCGGTCCGGTCGATGGGCAGCCGGACGAAGCACAGGTCGACGCGGCCCTCGCGCAGCGCCGACTCCTGCTCACCCTGCGCGACGCCGACGACCTCGAGTGGATGGTCCGGTAGCCGCTCGCCCCAGATCCGCGCCCACTTCGACACCGTCACCCCCGGCACGAACCCCACCCGCAGGCTCGCGGGCGCGTCGGGTTTCTGCTCCCGTTCGGCCTGCTCCCGCACCCGGATCAGGTCCCTGGCACGCGCGAGCAGGGCGTTGCCGTCGTCGGAGAGCTGGGTGGGCGAGGCGCCTGGCACGAAGACCCGGGTGCCGAGTTCTTCCTCCAACTCGATCACGGTGGCGCTCAGTGCCTGCCGCGGGATCCGCAGGGCCTTGGCGGCGCGCGCGAAGTGCAACTCCTCGGCCACGGCGACGAAACGACGCAACCGGTCGAGGTCGATGGAGTCGGCGGCGGTGACGTCGAAGTCGCTCATTCTGACCAGAATATGGCACCCGCCGATCGGGTCGGCGGGCCGATCAGAGGTTTGCCAGCAGCGCGATCACTCCGGCGATCGCGATGACCACGATCAGCAGGACCGCGTAGGTGCCCAGTGCCGATCCCCAGCCGCCTCGCTGCGGTGGCGGATTCGGGATCCGGGCCGGTTGCGGCTGCCAGTACTGCGGCGTGGGCGCGTACTGAGGCTGCGGCGCTCGTGGGGGCATCGGAACGGGGTTGTACTGCGGGATGGGAGTGCCCGTCGAACTCACCGGGCGCATGGGCTGCATGCCGACGAACGGCTGAGCGTGCGCACCCGAGGTCGGGCGGGCGAGCGGGCGGGCACCGGTGGTTCCGGTGCGCACTGCCCGCTGAGCGGCGTCGACGAACTCCTCGCACGAGGCGAACCTGTCGGCGGGTCGCTTGGCCAGCGCGCGAGCCATCACGGCGTCGAGCACCTGCGGCAGACCCGCGCGACGCGGACTCACCGGGGGCGGTGGTGCTTGCAGATGGCCGGTGATCACCGCGGCCGGACTGGTCGATTCGTAGGGTGCGCTGCCGGTCAGCAGCGTGTAGAGCGTGCACGCCAGGGAGTACTGGTCGGCGCGGTGATCCAGCGCGGCGCCGGTGAGCTGCTCGGGCGCGGCGTAGGCCAGGGTGGCGGTGAACGACCCGGTCTCGGTCAGATGACCCGAATCGTCGCGCAGGCGGGCGATACCGAAGTCGGTGAGATACACCCGCTCCTGGCTGCTGGAACGCGCCAGCAGGATATTGGCAGGCTTGACGTCGCGGTGCAGCACTCCCGCGCGATGCGCGTAGTCGAGCGCGGCGGCGGTCTCACCGATGATCTGCAGCGCCCGGTCCGGCGGCAGGGTGTGCGGATCCAGCGAGGAGGCGTCGATCCCGTCGATGTACTGCATGCTGATCCACAGCTGATCGCCCTCGACCCCGCGATCGAACACGGTCACGATATTGGGGTGATCGAGCTGGGCGACCAGATCGGCTTCCCGCTCGAACCTGGCCCGGATCTCGGAGTCGGAGAACAGCTCTCGATTGAGCAGTTTCAGCGCCGTCCACCGGGGCAGACGCGGATGCCTGGCCAGATACACCGACCCCATCCCGCCCTGACCCAGCTGCCGATCGATCGTGTAGCCGGCGAACACCGTCCCGTCAGAAACCACTCTGACCCCCGAATCTCGCTCCTCGTCCGACGGCTGGACCATACCAAACGAAGGACCTGCGAATCGGTGCAGTACACCGCTCCGGAGTGGGTTCACCCCAGCTGGAAGCGGCGCAGACGAGGGTCGCGGTGAACGGCCGCTCGGTCGTCAGCCCTCGACACGCACGCCCATCGAGCGCGCGGTGCCTGCCACGATGCGCATCGCCGCCTCCACATCGGTGGTGTTGAGGTCGGGCAGTTTGCGAACAGCGATGCGGCGCAATTGCTCCCGGCTGAGCGCGCCGACCGGCTTGTGGCCGGGTTGCGGGGAGCCCGGTTGGCCGAGAGCCTTGCGGATCAGGGAGGCGGTGGGTGGGGTTTTGAGTCGCATCGTCCAGCGCTTGCGGGCGTCGATCGTGATGACGGCCGGAATGATCTCGCCGCGCTGGTCTGCCGTCGCGGCGTCGTAGCGCCGTTTGACCTCGAAGGGTGGGACGCCGGTGGGACCGAGCATCTTGCCGAGGATCATCAGCGAGGCGTTTCCGGCTTCGAGCTCGAGAGTGACTGTGACAGAGGCTGTTTCGCGCGCCATAGTCAACGATCTCGGACGCACGCGTCGATCCGGTCCCGCGACGATAACGCCTGGGCCGCAACCCGCTCGAGCGGTTCGGTTCGCCTGATCCCGGTTCGCCTGTCAGTCTGTGGGCGTGAAACGGGACGTTTCCGCTCGCCTGGAGGTCGCGGTCCATGCTGATTCGGTGCTGCAGTGTCAGATCGCTGTCGCCCGCAGGCCCGGGCTCGACCTGATCGAGTCCATGACATGCTCGCTCGACGGCGAGTTCCTCACGCCGCGCGAAGTGGTCGGTGCGCACGGTTCCCGGATCCACGTGCTCGATGTGCGCGCGGGCACCCTCCGCATCGACTACCAGGCGACCGTCCTGGGCACTGCCTTCCTCGAGCCGCCCTCCGACTACGACCTCGCGCTGTACCGGCGACCGAGCCGCTACGCGGAGTCGGACAAACTGCTCGGCTTCGCGGCGGCCGAATTCGGCTACGGCATAGCCGATCCCGAGGTAGCCAACCGCGTCGCGTCGTGGATCGGCCGACGGATCACCTACGTCTCGGGTAGCAGCACGCCCATCGACGGCGCGGTGGAGACGCTGCTGTCGGGCACCGGCGTCTGCCGCGACTTCTCACACCTGATGGTCGCGCTGCTGCGCGCCGTCGGCGTCCCCGCCCGGGTCGCCGCGGTCTACGCGCCGGGCTGCGTGCCGATGGACTTCCACGCTGTCTGCGAGGCCTACATCGACGGCAAGTGGCGCACTTACGACCCGACGGGCCTCGCACCGCGCTCGAGCCTGGTGCGCATCGCCACCGGCCGCGACGCCTCCGATATCGCCTTCCTGGACAACCACGGCGGCGACATCACCCTGAACTTCATGCAGGTCAACGCCTTCGTCGCGGGCCCACTCCCCTACGACGACTTCATCGCACCGATCAGCATCGTCTGACGGCGCGGAGGAAGGACCTAGCCCTCGGCAGCGAGCTGACCGCAGGCCGCCGCGATCTCCTGACCGCGGGTGTCACGCACCGTGCACGACACACCCTGGGCGATCACGCGCCGCACGAACTCCTTCTCGACCGGCTTCGGGCTGGCATCCCACTCACTACCCGGCGTCGGGTTGAGCGGGATCAGGTTCACGTGCACGAGCGGGCCCAGCGCCTTGTGCAGCTTCTTGCCCAGCAGGTCCGCCCGCCACGGCTGATCGTTGATATCGCGGATCAGCGCGTATTCGATCGACACGCGGCGCCCGGACTTGTCGGCGTAATACCTTGCGGCGTCGAGCACTTCGGCGATGGACCAGCGATTGTTCACCGGCACCAGGGTGTCGCGCAGTTCGTCGTCGGGCGTGTGCAGCGACACCGCCAGGCGCACCGACATGTCCTCGTCGGCCAGCTTGCGAATCGCCGGTGCGAGGCCGACGGTCGACACCGTCACCGATCGCTGCGAAATGCCGAGCCCGTCGGGAGCGGGCGAGGTGATCCGGCGAACCGCGTTCACCACCCGCTTGTAGTTGGCCAGCGGCTCGCCCATCCCCATGAACACGATGTTGGAGAGTCGGCCCGGACCGCCGTGCACCTCACCGTCGCGCAAATCGGCCGCGGCCGCGCGCACCTGATCGACAATCTCCGCGGTCGACAGGTTACGGGTGAGCCCCGCCTGCCCGGTCGCACAGAACGGACACGCCATACCGCACCCGGCCTGGCTGGAAATGCACAGCGTATTGCGATCGGGGTAGCGCATGAGCACGCTCTCCAGCAGTGTCCCGTCGTGCGCCTTCCACAGCGTTTTGCGGGTATCGCCCTCATCGCAGGCGATATTGCGCACCACCGACAGCAGCGGTGGGAACAGCGTTTCGCCGACCTTCGCGCGCACCTCGGCGGGCAGATCGGTCATCAGCGCCGGATCGGACTGCAGGCGGCCGTAGTACTGACGGGCCAGCTGGTCGGCCCGGAACTTCGGCAATCCCAGCTCCTGCACCGCGGCCTTGCGTTCGTCCGAATCGAGATCGGCGAGGTGACGCGGCGGCATGCCGCGGCGCGGGGCATCGAACACGAGGGGCAGGGAGATGGCCATAGTTTCACCATTGTCCCAAACGCGACCTCGGGGTTGGCACGCCGGGCAACGTTATCGACAAGATGCGTGCGCGAGCCATAGCAGTCGGCAATGATCGAACCATGAGTACATCCGCAGAATCCGGTGCGTCACCGGCCGAGCACGACCCGCCGCCGACCGATCTCACCGGCAAGCACAGCAAGCCCGCCGAACCGGCGCAGCCTGCTACCACACCGGTATCGGTTCCACACGACGCCGTGCACGGATCGCGCACCGGCTACACCTGGATCGCCTTACTTGCCGCCGCCCTGCTCGGCATCGTGCTGCTGATCTTCATCATCCAGAATCTCGACAAGGTCCGTACCAACCTGCTGTTCTGGCACTTCGAACTGCCGCTCGGCGTCACCGTGTTGCTGTCGCTGATCGCGGGGGCGCTGGTGATGGGCCTGGTCGGCGGGGTGCGGATCCTGCAACTGCGGCAGGCCGCCAAGAGGCCATGACGCTCAGATCAGCGCGCTGAGTACCAGCCAGGAGACGAACGCCGAGGGCAGCATCGAGTCGAGACGATCCATGATTCCGCCGTGCCCCGGCAGCAGCGTCCCCATGTCCTTGATGCCGAGTTCCCGCTTGATCTGCGACTCGATCAGGTCACCGATGGTCGCCACGGCCACCAGGCCGACACCGAGCACCACACCGATCATCGAGTTGGCCTCGAGCAGCAAGGTGACGGTCAGCAGACCGCCGATCACGCTGAACACCAGCGAACCGCAGAAACCCTCCCACGACTTCTTCGGGCTGATCGCGGGCACCATCGGATGCCTGCCGAACAGCACTCCGGCGACATAGCCGCCGACATCGGAGCACACCACCAGGATCATGAACGTGAGCACCCGCAGATTGCCGTCGGGTTCGAGCAGCAGCAGCGTGGAGAACGCGGCCAGCAGTGGGATCCAGGTGAGGGTGAACACGGCGATCGCGGTGTCACGCAGGAAATTCTTCGGCGCGGTACTGAGGCCGTGATCGAACAGGCGCCACACCATGCACACCAGCGCGGTGGCGGCGAACGCGCCGAGCACCCCGCTCGCCCCCCACGGCCAGCCGAGCCAGAACACCGCCTGACCGCCCACGAGCAGCGGAATCCGCGGCACCAGCACGTCGGCTTCGCGCAGCCGCTTGGTGACCTCCCAGGTCGCGACGCCCACGCCGAGCCCCGCGACCGCGATGAACACCTTCGGGACGAACAACAGGATCGCGATCAGCGACAGCCCGAGCGTCAGCCCCACTGCCAGTGCCGCGGGCAGATTGCGCCCGGCACGGGATGCCGGGGCAGGCGGCTGCTCGCCCTGCGGCGTGGCCGCGGTCGCGGTCTCCTCGACCTTGTCCGGCATGGGATCCGGTGCCGCCCCGGTGGCGGCGGCGTCTTCGGCCACGATTGTCCCGTCGCTCAACTCGTCGTTCCGTTCATCCCCCGCACGAGCGGGACTGGCGAGATCTGGCGCTCAGACCTCGAGCAGTTCGGCTTCCTTGTGCTTGACCAGCTCGTCGACCTGGGCCACATACTTGGCAGTGGTCTTGTCGAGCTCCTTCTCGGCGCGCCCGACCTCATCCTCACCCGCTTCGCCATCCTTCTGGATGCGGCCCAGTTCGTCCATCGCCTTGCGGCGGACGTTGCGAATCGAGACCTTGGCGTCCTCACCCTTGCCCTTGGCCATCTTGACCATCTCGCGGCGACGTTCCTCGGTGAGCTGCGGCACCGAGATCCGCAGGATGTCGCCGTTGTTGGTCGGGTTCACGCCGAGGTCGGAGTTGCGGATGGCGTTCTCGATCAGGCCGAGCGAGCTCTGCTCGTAGGGCTTGATCACGACCATGCGCGGCTCGGGCACGGTGATGCTCGAGACCTGGGTGATCGGGGTGAGCGAGCCGTAGTACTCGATCAGCACCCGGGTGAACATGCCCGGGTTGGCGCGGCCGGTACGAATGCTGCCCAGGTCGTCCTTCGCCACCGTGACGGCCTTGTCCATCTTCTCCTCGGCATCGAAGAGCGCTTCATCAATCACGACCGAATCCTCCACAGCATCGTCATCGTCATCGTCCGCGGATGCGGGGTCACGACCGAACCAGGGTGCCGATGGGTTCACCGGCCACCGCGCGGGCAATATTGCCCTTGATCAACAAATTGAACACCAGCATCGGCATCTGGTTGTCCATGCAGAGACTGAACGCGGTGGCATCGGCCACCTTCAGGCCCTTTTCGATCACTTCCTTGTGGGTGATCTCGGTGAACATGCTCGCATTCGGGTCGACGCGCGGGTCGGCGTCGAACACGCCGTCGACCGCCTTGGCCATCAACACCACGTCGGCGCCGATCTCCAGCGCGCGCTGGGCGGCGGTGGTGTCGGTGGAGAAGTAGGGCATGCCCATGCCCGCGCCGAAGATCACGACACGGCCCTTCTCGAGGTGGCGCTTTGCGCGCAGCGGCAGGTAGGGCTCGGCGACCTGGCCCATCGTGATGGCGGTCTGCACGCGGGTATCCACGCCCTGCTGCTGAAGGAAATCCTGGAGGGCAAGGCTGTTCATCACGGTGCCGAGCATGCCCATATAGTCGGAGCGGGCCCGCTCCATGCCGCGCTCCTCGAGCTCGGCGCCGCGGAAGAAGTTGCCGCCGCCGATCACCACGGCCACCTGCACGCCGGTCTCGACGATCTCGGCGATCTGCTCTGCCACCGTCTGCACGACATCGGGGTCGAGGCCGACCCCACCACCACCGAACATCTCCCCACCCAGCTTGAGCAGCACCCGGTTGTATCCAGGGCGGTCGTTACCCGGGTCGGTCATGGGTGTTGGTCTCCTTCGGCGAGGTCGAGAGCGGGGCGAGCAGGCGGCATCTATCCTGCCCTATCAGGTTGCGATCACCCAGAAGTGGGGTCGGTCGATCCACGAGTAAAGCCTCTCCAGCGCGGCATCACACCGCGCCGAAGAGGCTTTTTCGTCAGTTCAGGCGGATCAGGCCTGGCCGACCTCGAAACGAGCGAAACGCTTCACGTTCACGCCCGCCTCTTCCAGAAGCGCCTTGACGGTCTTCTTGGAGTCGGTGACGGCGGACTGCTCGAGCAGCACGACGTCCTTGAAGAAGCCGTTGACGCGGCCTTCGGTGATCTTCGACAGCGCGGCTTCGGGCTTGCCCTCTTCGCGCGCGGTCTCCTCGGCGATGCGACGCTCGGCGTCGACGACGTCGGCGGGCACCTCCTCGCGGGTCAGGTACTTGGCCTTGAGCGCGGCAACCTGCATGCCCGCGGCACGCGCGGCGTCGGCAGCGGCGTCGCCGGTGCCTTCGTACTCCACCAGCACGCCGACGGCGGGCGGCAGGTCCGAAGCACGCTTGTGCAGGTAGGTGGCGACCGGGCCGTCGAAGGACACGACGCGACGCAGTTCCAGCTTCTCGCCGATCTTGGCCGACAGCGCCTGCACGGCGTCGTCAACGGTGCCGTCGGTCAGCTTGAGCGCCTTGAGGGCGTCCAGGTCAGCCGGCTTGGCCGCGGCGGCCGCGGTCACGATGGCGTCGGCCAGCTGCTGGAACTCGGCGTTCTTGGCGACGAAGTCGGTCTCGCAGTTGATCTCGACCATGACGCCGTCCTTGGCGATGACCAGACCCTCCGCGGTCGCACGCTCGGCGCGCTTGCCGACGTCCTTGGCGCCCTTGATGCGCAGCACCTCGACGGCCTTGTCGAAATCGCCGTCGGAATCGGCCAGCGCGTTCTTGCAGTCCATCATGCCGGAGCCGGTGAGCTCCCGGAGCCGCTTCACATCAGCAGCGGTGTAGTTCGCCATCGGGGGCGAGCCTCCTCGTGTGTGGGGTGCTTGGGTGTTAACACCACCTTGCCGACCGCTTCTGAATTCAGAAGGGCCGGCAAGGTGAACGTAGTGCTACCGGTCAGCTCAGAAGTCGGCCGGGGTGTGCTGCGCCGGGTCGGCCTTGACCTCGGCCTCGGCCTCGGCCGGGGTCTCGACGGCTTCGGCAGCCTCGGCGGCCGGGGTAGCCGAGGACAGGAGCTCCTGCTCCCACTCGGCCAGCGGCTCGCCTGCGCCGGCTTCGGGCTTCGCGTCGCCGGAAGCCTGGCCCGCGCGGGCCTGCACGCCCTCGGCCACCGCGGAAGCGACGACCTTGGTGAGCAGTGCGGCGGAACGGATCGCGTCGTCGTTACCCGGGATCGGGTAGTCGACCAGGTCGGGGTCGCAGTTGGTATCCAGGATCGCGATGACCGGGATGTTCAGCTTGCGCGCCTCGCCGACGGCGATGTGCTCCTTGTTGGTATCGACGATCCAGATGGCCGAGGGAACCTTGGCCATGTCACGGATACCACCGAGGGTGCGGTCCAGCTTGGTCATCTCACGCGTGAGCATGAGGATTTCCTTCTTGGTGCGACCCTCGAAGCCACCGGTCTGCTCCATCGCCTCGAGTTCTTTGAGGCGCTGCAGGCGCTTGTGCACGGTGGAGAAGTTGGTGAGCATGCCACCCAGCCAACGCTGGTTGACGTAGGGCATTCCGACGCGCAGCGCCTCGGAAGCGATCGACTCCTGGGCCTGCTTCTTGGTGCCGACGAAGAGAACGGTGCCACCGTGGGCGACAGTCTCCTTGACGAACTCGTAGGCCTTGTCGATGAAGGTCAGCGTCTGCTGCAGGTCGATGATGTAGATGCCGTTGCGGTCGGTGAAGATGAACCGCTTCATCTTCGGGTTCCACCGACGAGTCTGGTGGCCGAAGTGCGCGCCGCTGTCGAGCAGCTGCTTCATAGTTACGACAGGCATAGCCTTCGTATCCTCTTTCGTTGCCGGTTGTCGCGGTCGATCGGCGATCGACTGCCCTGGCGCCACCGAAACCGCCGGACCCGATTCGAAGAATCCGGGACCAGCCGACGATTTCCCTGTTCATCCGTTGGAGAACTCGCGCTGACATGCCCTCGCGGACCGTCTGCATTGCGAGCGACGACCGGATGGACGAGCACGGGTGGCGCGCGAAGTCGGTCCGTACCGTGCACACGCACTGGCTGCTGAGCACAAACCGCTCGTTCAGTCTACGCGGACCTGGGCCAGGTCCGAAATCGCCCCTGCGCAACGACCGCCCATTTCGTAGATGAAGTGGTCGATATCCACATGTGGGGAAGTTGTCCACAATCCCGAAATCGTTGTCCCGGTGGGGTTGTCCGGCGCCCAGAGTTGGGGCATGAATCCATTGACACGCACCCTGATCACTACGTTTCCGCTGCTCTGCGTGGCCGGAGTCGCCGCCGCGCCGGCCGTGGCTCATCCTACTTCGGGCGATGGCGCGACCGGACCGTCGGTGACTCGGCCCGCCGAGGCGACGCCCCCAGCCGGTCTGTCGTCGATATGCGCCGGCGGCGGTGCTGTTGTCCTCGCACAGCCACCCGTACGAAGGACCGGCGAACCGATTTTCCCACCGCAACGTGCGGCCGCGCCGGGCACGGTCCCGGTAGCGCCTCCGGTACCGCAGAGGAAGGGCACACCATCCGAGACACGGGGTTTCTGCGGGCGGGCGCCGGTCGTGGTGCCGGTGATCGTCGTGCCGCGGCGAGAGCTTGTTCCCGCACCGGTGCGGGTGACTATCCACGACCTCGATTCGGCTCCCGCCCGTCCGCGAGGTGTGGATCAGAGTGCGGGGGCGCGGTCGGAGATCGAGATCGTGGTGCGAGCCGGGGGTGGGAGTGGGTCGGCGGCGGGGCTTCCGGCGGTACTGCGGGAGATGTTGCGAACGCTGGCGGCGCAGCAGCGGGTGCCGACACCGCGACCGCACCGCTGAGACCGGGCGATGTTCGACAAGCCCGATGCCGGACAGAAGATGCGGGCTCGCATTCGCGGTCGCGATCGTCCCGTTGCAAGGCGAGCCGCCATGACCGACGGCGACGAGTGGCCTCGCGACCGCAGGAATCTCCGTCGTGCGGTGCGCCGGGTCCGGTCGGTACTCGGGCGGGTACTCGGTGTCGTCTGCCTGGTGGCGATCGTGCTCAGTGGTGCGGTACCCGCCGATGCGGCCGAATCCGGGCCGTTCGGTTGGCCGCTGCGGCCGCGGCCCACGGTGGAGCGCGCGTTCGACAAACCGGATCGGAATTGGTTGCCGGGGCATCGGGGCGTGGATCTGGCGGGCACGGCCGGGCAGACGGTGCTGGCGGCGGGCGAGGGCATCGTGGTGTTCGCGGGGGACGTGGCGGACAAACCGGTGGTGTCGATCGATCATCCTGGCGGCTTGCGCACCACCTACGAGCCGGTGCGGGCGCAGGTGAGGGTGGGAAGCCGGGTGAGCAGGGGTACGCCGATCGGCACGCTGGTGGCCGGACACGAGGGGTGTCCGGCCACCGCCTGCCTGCACTGGGGCGCCCGTCGCGAGTCCGGTGCGCACAACCGACGCGAATATGTCGACCCACTCGGACTCCTGCACGAGGTGCCGGTCCGCCTGAAACCGTTGGAGCCATGACGTGACGAACCACTCCACCACCCGGCCCCCACGGCGATCGGCCGCGGACGAGAATCGAGGCGTGCCCGATAAAACAGCGCCGTTCACCTACCCCGAGGTCGGTGCCACCCGCACCACCATGCCCGGCGGATACCACCGGTTCCGGCTACGACAGCCGATCGGTCACGGCCGCGATCTGTTCGACCGCGCGGAAAACCACATCCTCGAGTACGGAATACAGAAGGGCTCCGGCGTCTTCCAGAGCGCCGACACCGAAACCGCCCAGCCGGGAACCGCATTGACGGTATTCCTCGGAATCGGCCGGCTCGGCATCACCGCACCCTGTCGCGTCGTCTATGTCCTCGACGAACCCGACCGCCGAGGCTTCGCCTACGGGACCCTGCCCGGGCACCCCGAGATCGGTGAAGAACTGTTCGCGGTCGAGTACGACCCCACCGACGACACCGTCTACGGCCTGGTCACGGCCTTCTCCAAGCCGGGCACCTGGTACGTCCGCCTCGGTGGCCCCGTCGTCCGCCTGATCCAGCGCTGGTTCGCCCACCGCTACCTGAATACCTTGCCCACCAACGGCTGACGTCGCGCTCGACCGGCGCGGGTGCCGGGGGATCAGCGTTTCCTTCGGCGTCCGTGTCGCGCTACCCACCTCGCCGACGCGCTCGATGTCGGCGCTTCGAGACTGGCCGGTGCCGAAGCCTCGCGGACCGGTGGCCGTCACTCGCGGACTCGGTGGCTCGTCAGAGGAGCGCGGCCAGCGCGTCTGCCTCCGCGATCAGCCGATCGCGGCGGTCGATCGCACCGTGGTGTTCGTATTCGGTTGCTGCGACCCGTCTCTCGTCGATCTCACGGCGGACGATCGCTTCGATCTCGACATCGGTGAGGTCGCGGCGACTGGCCTCGGCCGCGCCGAGACCGACTGGGCTGTCTTCCATCGCACCGGCTCGCATCTCACCGACATCGATCGCCTCCGCGTTGTCGATCGCCGCCAGCGCCGAACGTAGCGCCGACACCGCACCGAGGTCGCGGGCCTTCATCGCAGGTTTCAACGCGGCGCGCAGCCGCTCGCGCAGGGAAGTCACGCCCTCACACTATTTTCCGGTGCCGCGATCGTCGATCGAGTTCCGTATCGGCGCAGGTCGCTCGCCAACGCGCGGACACCTTTCATAGCCTGAGCAGCACAGTGACGACAGCGATCAGGGATACGGTCGCGACGGCGAGGGCGGCGGTCCCGACAGATCGGTGACCGGTGCCCACACGTCCGCGATCGAGCGCGCGGCCACGGGACCAGCCCATCCCGGCCAGGATCAGCGCCACCGTGGCCGCGGCGAGTGGGAGCACCCAGGTCAGCCCACCGTCGGTGGTTGCCTCGTGGACGAAGAGCAGGGCGCAGGCGGCCGCGCCGAGGGACGTGCGCCGCCAGGCCAGGGCGGTGCGCTCCATGGCCAGGGTCGGTGCGGTCACGACAGCACTACCGCTACACAGGCGAGTGCGGCGACCACCGCGACGCCGACCGAGAGAACCGGCACCAGGATCGTTCCCGGCAGCGGTCCCCCGGCGCGCATCGCGAGATTCACCCGACGCCAGTGCCGGAAGGCGGCGAGCGCGACGACCAGTCCCATGATCAGGCAGATCAACGAGATGACACCGGCGAATCCGGCCAGGCGAGTCGGTTGGACGAGGGTGTGCACCGCGACACCGCCGGCGAGCAGACCGAGCGCGGTCCTCATCCACGCCAGGAACGTGCGTTCATTGGCGAGGGTGAATCGGTAGTCGACCTCCTCCTCGCCGTCCTCGGATTCGGCCCCGACCTCGGGCAATGTCACTACACCACCTCCTGTCCCCATCATGCGCCACCGCGATCCCTCCGCTCGTGATCGTTGCGAGCGCGCCGACCGCCATGTCGTCACCGCTGATCTCCCCGGTCGCCATGTCGCTCACGCCGATCTCCCCGCCGCCATGTTGCTCACCGCCGATCTCCCCGTCGCCATGTCGCTCACCGCCGATCTCCCCGTCGCCATGTCGCTCACCGCCGATCTCCCCGTCGCCATGTCGCTCACCGTTCGCACGTGCGCCCGTTCGCTGATGCCCGCTACGTTCTCACTCGCCGATCCGCTCGCAGCGCGGCGCGGTCTCGGTGCCGGACTCGTTTCGCGGCCGTCAGGCGCGGGGGTGGGCTTGGTCGTGGACTCGTTTGAGGCGTTCGACAGAGACGTGGGTGTAGAGCTGGGTGGTCGCCATGCTGGCGTGGCCGAGCAGTTCCTGGACGACGCGGAGGTCGGCGCCGCCTTCGAGCAGGTGGGTGGCAGCGGTGTGGCGTAGACCGTGGGGGCCCATGTCGGGGGCGCCGGGGATCGCGGCGATGACCTCGTGGACGACGGAGCGGGCTTGGCGCTGGTCGAGGCGACGACCACGTTGACCGAGGAACAGGGCGCGGCCGGAGTGGTCGTTGACCAGGGAAGGGCGGCCGGCGCGGAGCCAAGCATCGAGCGCCGTGTCGGCGGGACCACCGAACGGCACCGAACGTTCCTTGTTGCCCTTGCCGAGAACGCGCACGAGGCGACGCTCCCGATCGATGTCGTCGATATCGAGACCGCACAGCTCGCTGACGCGAATTCCGGTGGCGTACAACATCTCCACGATCAGCCGATCCCGCAGTGCCATCGGATCCTGCTGCGCCGCCCCGGATTCCGCCGCATCCATGGCGTGTTCGGCTTGATTGCGGCCGAGCACCGCAGGCAGCACGCGATGCGCTCTCGGGGCCTGCAGACGCAACCCGGGATCGACACCGAGCCGCCCGGTCTCGGTCAACCATGCGGTGAAAGTCCTTGCCGCCGATGCCCGCCGAGCCAGGGTCGTCCGCGCCACCCCTGCCGCCGCGAGGTCGGCCAGCCACGACCGCAACAACGGCAGATCCAGCTCCCGCACCGCCGAATCCGCCGACCGCGCGTACAGATGCTCGAGCAACGACCGCACATCCCCCAGATACGCCCGCACCGTATGCGCCGACCGATTCCGCCCCAACCGCAGATGCCGACCGAACTCGGCGAGCAATGCGGTCAGATCATCAGGCAACACATCCATGACCCAACCGTCGCCCTTCCCCGTCCCCCACGCAACCCACCACGCCGCCCCGGGATGCGAGCCGCCCACACGGCCGACCACCGGTTCTACTGGCCGAACCCTCCAGTTGCTCGCTCGACGGCCGATGCATGCGCATCAACTGCATGCTTTGCCCCTCAGCCCGCCCGTCGGCTGGAGGTCCGAAACCATCCGTCGGAGTCGCAGCCGACCAAATCGGCTAGTTCCAGACTCGGAAGGACTGCCCGGACGGTGGCCAGGTCAAGGCCGGACTGTTGAGCTAGTTCCCGAGGAAGGCGGGTACCGATGGTGGGTAGAGCCGCATAGATTTCGGCTTCGGCGCCGCGGAGGTGGGCTGCCTGGTCCAACGGGTTGCCTTCGGCGACGGGAAGGCGGAGGGGGCCCGCTTCGTCGATGATGTCCTCGGCGCGGGTTACCAGGAGGGCTTCGCCGTCTCTGATCATTCGGTGGCAGCCTGCCGAGGAAGCCGACCCGACGGGTCCCGGAACAGCCATGGCCGGCCTGCCCAGCCTGCGAGCCCATTTCACCGTGTTGCGGGCACCGCTGCGTAGACCCGCTTCGACCACCAGGACACCGTCCCCGAGTGTCGCGATCAATCGATTCCTGGCCAGGAACTGGTGTTTCTGTGCCGAGATGCCCGGCGGGTATTCGCTGACGACGAGACCACTTTCGGCGATGGCGGCGAGCAGGCGGTCGTGCTGAGCCGGATACGGGCGATCGACACCGCAGGCGAGCACCGCCACGGTGGTCCCACCGACGGCCAGCGCCGCCCGATGGGCCGCGGCATCGATGCCGAAGGCCGCCCCGGAGACGATCGTCCAGCCCCGACCGGACAGGTCGCACGCGATCTCACTGGCCACCTGCAACCCGTATCCGCTGCTACACCGCGAACCGACCACCGCGACAGCACGTTCGGACGCGGCATGGAGCGAGAGCGGGCCCCGCGCCCACAGCACCAGCGGAACCGCTGCCTCACGATCGCGTTCGGTGTCGAGCTGGCCGAGTCCGAGCATCCGCCAGCCGGGCCATTCCTCGTCATCAGGAGTGATGACCCGTCCACCCAAGCGCAGCATGGTGTCCAGATCCTTTGCCGCTGAGTCGATTTCGCGCCGCATGGCGGTAGGTCCACGCAGTGCGGCAGGCAACTCGTGCTCGCGGACCGCACGGGCGGCCTCACACACCCCGACGGAGGCGATCAGTGCCGACAGCGGTGCGCACGGCCCCTGCACCACCCGCGACAGATACACCCAGGCGAGCCTGCGTTCGTCCGGATCACCGTCCAGATCCACCGCATCACCGACCACGCGCAACTCGCTCATTGCGCACCCCGCTGCCGGAAGTTCAACGACGACATCACATCCTGCACGGTGGGCAACTCCCCTTCGCGCAGATCGCAGACCGTCCAGGCGACCCGGATCGCCCGGTCGGCGCCACGAGCCGACATTCGCCCCAGCCGTAAGGCCGTCTCGATCGGCGCGATCGATTCCCGTGGCAGCTTGAACCGCTTGCGCAGGACATGGCCTGGCACTTCGGCATTGGTCGCCCACCCGTCCTCGCTCCACCGCTGCGCGGCGCGGACTCTGGCTCGGGCAACGCGCGCGGCCACGGTGGTGCTGCTCTCGGCCTGCTCGTCGCCGAACGTAGCGCCTGCCTGCCCGTGCATCTGCACCCAGATATCGATGCGATCGAGCAGCGGCCCCGATAGTTTGCCCAGGTAGCGGCGCCGAGCCAGTGGCGCGCAGATGCAGTCGACATCGCGCGCCGGTGCGCACGGGCAGGGATTGGCCGCCAGCACGAGTTGGAAGCGGGCCGGGTACCGGGCGACACCATCGCGCCGGGCGATGCGCACCTCTCCCTCTTCGAGCGGAGTCCGCAGCGCTTCCAGCACTTTGGTGCCGATTTCGGCGCACTCGTCGAGGAACAGCACCCCGCGATGCGCCCGGCTCACCGCGCCTGGACGAGCCATACCGGAACCACCGCCGATCATCGCGGTCACCGACGTCGAATGATGCGGGGCGACAAACGGAGCCCGCGTGAGCAACGGCTGCTCCGCCGAGAGTGATCCCGCCATCGAGTGGATCGCGGTCACCTCCAAGGACTCCGCTTCCGACAGTGGGGGCAACAGCCCTGGAAGACGCTGCGCCAGCATCGTTTTGCCGATTCCGGGCGGTCCGGTGAGCAACAGGTGATGCCCGCCCGCCGCCGCGACCTCCAACGCCCAGCGCGCCTCGTCCTGACCGACGACGTCGCTGAGGTCACCGCACGGAGTCTGCGTCCCCGGCACGACCCCGTCGGGTTCGACCAGCTTGCCCTCCCCGCGCAGCCACGCGACCACCGCTCGCAGGCTCGTCGCCCCGAGTACCTCGATCCCCTCGACCAGCCCCGCTTCGGCCACCGCTTCGGCGGGCACGACCACGGTGGGCAGCCCGGCCGCCCGCGCCGCGATCACGGCGGGCAACACCCCACGCACCCGCCGAACCCGACCGTCGAGCGCCAACTCCCCCAGCAGCACCGTCTTCACGAGCCGCTCGCCGGGCACCGCACCGGAGGCGTCGAGCACGGAAACGGCCAGCGCGAGGTCGTAAACGCTTCCTACCTTCGGCAGGGTTGCCGGCGAGAGTGCCAGGATCACGCGGCCATCCGGCCACTTCTCCCCCGTATTGGCCACCGCGGAACGCACCCGATTGCGTGATTCCTGCAGCGCGGTATCGGGCAGACCGACGAGATTCACCGAGGGCAGGCCCTGACCGATATCGGCCTCGATCTCCACCAGCTGGCCGTCGACCCCGGTCACCGCCACCGACAGCGCCCGTCCGAGTGCCATCAGAAGGCCCCGGTCAGATGATCGATGACCGGCCCGCGCCCCCGCGGGACCAGCACCGACACGACGTCGAAGCGAATCCGCCGCCACGGCCCGTCCTGCTCGGCCAGCCACAGCAGAGCCAGCCGCCGAATCCGCTGCTGCTTGCTGAACGTGACGGCCTCGGCGGGAGTACCGAATCCCAGCCCCGACCTCGTCTTCACCTCGACGAAGACGGTGACCGACGGGTCCTGGACGATCAGATCCAGCTCACCGTATCGACACCGCCAATTGCGGGCGACGATCTCCATCCCGGTCTCGCAGAGATACTGCGCGGCCAGCTTCTCCCCGTAGGCGCCGAGCGCCTGTTTGTGTGCCATGAGCGAAAGCATGGCCACATGCCCTCGCGTGGCTGACCCACGCGAGCTGGGCAAACAGAAAACCTGTGGATAACCGCGCCCCTGTGGACAACTACTCCGGCAGGCGCAGGTCCGGCTTCTCCAGCTCCTCGATGTTCACGTCCTTGAACGTGATCACCCGAACATGCTTGACGAACCGGGCCGGGCGGTACATATCCCACACCCACGCATCGCTCATCCGCACTTCGAAATACACCTCGCCGTCGGCGTTCTGCGGGCGCAGTTCGACAGAATTGGCCAGGTAGAAGCGCCGTTCGGTCTCCACCACGTACGAGAACTGGCCGACGATGTCCTTGTACTCGCGGTACAACGACAGTTCCATCTCGGTTTCGTACTTCTCGAGGTCCTCAGCACTCATCGGGTGGGACGTCCTCCTGCTAGCAGCGCCGCGTTCATTGCTGACATCATCGCGCATGTGCCGCCGGAGTAGCCACTCGGCTACCTCCGGGCACCTCGAGCTCGCGCACATTACGCCAGGAACGACGGTGCTCGGTGCTTGGTCCGAGCTGCCGCAGGGCCGCGGTGTGCTCGGGCGTGTTGTAGCCCTTGTGCGCGGCGAAACCGTAGCCGGGCAGCTGCGCGTCGAGCTCGACCATCATCCGGTCCCTGGTCACTTTCGCCAGGATGCTCGCGGCCGCGATGCAGGCCGCGGTGCCGTCGCCGCCGATCACCGGCAGCGACGGGGCGGGCAGGCCGGGGACCTTGAATCCGTCGGTCAGGATGTAGCCGGGGGTGCGTTCGAGGCCTGCGACAGCCCGGCGCATGCCCTCGATATTGGCGACGTGGATGCCGATCGAGTCGATCTCCCACGCGGGCACCACGACGACACTCCAGGCCAGCGCCAATCGCTGAACCACCGGGAACAGCTCCTCACGAGCCGCCTCCGTGAGTTTCTTGGAGTCGTCTAGCCCAGCCAGCTTGTCGTAGGCCTTGGGCGCCAGCAGGCACGCGGCGACCACCAGCGGGCCCGCGCAGGGTCCGCGCCCCGCCTCGTCGACGCCGGCCACCGGCGCGAGGCCACCGCGTACGAGCGCCGCCTCGAGCGTGCGTAGGCCGCCCGCCCGGCGCATCACCATCCGCGGCGGCCAGCTGGTCCGATCCTGCCCCACAGTTCGATTGTCCCGTCGCGTCAGTTCTCCTGGGCGTTCCGGGTGCACTCGACCCGGAACGCCCGTCCTCAACGTGTCAGTTCTCTTGCGCGTTCTGCGTCTTCACCGGGCCCATACGGTTCGGCGGCCAGATCTTGAACACCGTCTTGCCGCGGACGTTGTCCACCGGCACCGTGCCCTGCAGATCGTCGCTGACGTGGGCGCGCGAATCAGCCGACTCGTTGCGGTTGTCGCCCATCACCCACAGATTGCCCTCCGGCACCTTCACCGGACCGAACACCCGGCCCGCCGGGTACACGGCGTTGGGGCGGTCGGTGTACCAGGGGTAATCCTTCTTGATGTACGGCTCGTCGAGAGGTTTGCCGTCGACCATGACGCGGCCCTGCGGGTCGCAGCACTGCACGGTCTGCCCGCCGACCGCGATGACGCGCTTGACCAGATCGTTCTCGTCCGGCGGGACCAGCCCGAAGTAGGACAGGAAGTTCTGCAGTCCGCGCAGGACGGTGTTGTCGGAACGGACCGACTTGTAGTGCCCGTTCCACGACGGCGGTCCGACGAAGACCACCACGTCGCCCGGCCCGGGTTCGGAGCCGTAGTAGCTGATCTTCTGGACGTAGATGCGATCACCGATCTGCAGCGTGTTCTCCATCGACTGCGACGGAATCACATACGGCCGACCGACGAAAGTCACCATCAGCGCGGCGATCACCGCCGCGATCACGATCAGTATCGGCAGCTCCTGCCAGAACGGGCGCTGCTTCTTGTCGCCGCGCTTTTTTCTGCGCCGCCCACCGTCGTCACCCGAATCGGACACCGACACCGACTCACTTTCGTCTGCCACGCCGAACAGAGTAGCCCGGCACCCTGACGTGAGTCGGGTACCGGGCTACCTGAAGAATTCTGGTACTGCCAAGTGCTACTGCGAGATCAGCGCTTTTCCTTGATCTTGGCAGCCTTGCCGCGCAGATCGCGCAGGTAGTACAGCTTGGCGCGACGCACGTCACCGCGGGTCACGACATCGATGTGGTCGATGTTGGGGCTGTGCACGGGGAAGGTGCGCTCGACACCGACGCCGAAGGACACCTTGCGGACCGTGAAGGTCTCGCCGATGCCGCCGCCGTGACGCCGGATGACGACGCCCTTGAAGACCTGGATGCGCTCCTTCGAGCCTTCGATGACCTTCACGTGCACGTTCAGGGTGTCGCCCGGACGGAATGCGGGGACATCGCTACGCAGCGACTTCTCGTCGACGAAATCAAGGGTGTTCATTTTCCACCTTTTCGGATTCTTCGCGTGAACAGAGGAACCTGGCGGCACTCGCGCGCTCGACCGGTTCATGCTCAGAACAGGAGTGCTCTCGGACATGACTCGTCCAAGGCAACCGGTTCATTGTGCCAGACCGGGTAGCCCCGACCGAAATCGGGGCTCACTCGTCGCTTGACTGGTCGGACACGGTATCGGCCCGGCGGCGCGGCAGCAGATGCGGGTGCGGCGGCGGGGCGGACGGCGCGGGAACGACCGTGCGGGCCAACTCGGCCTCGGCGGCGGTGCGTGCGTGCTCGACATCGGGTTTGCCCGCGATCAGGTCCTGGACGAAGATCTTCGCGCGGATGACCGGGCGGCGATATCGCCGCTCCCGCTCGATCGCCCGATTCATGGTCTTGGGCCGGTGACCGTAGCGCCAGCGCGCCCACGGCGCACCTGGCCTGCTCAATCGCACGGCGCCGACGAGCAGCAGCGGGGTGAAGAACATGCCGAACAGCCCGGTCCAGATCTTGCCCTTGGCGATCACCACCGCGGCGAGCAACAGGTTAACCACCGTCGTGACGGCCACACCCAGCCGCACCCCGACACCGCGCGAGGACCGGAAATCGTCGTAGTCCAGAAACGTCGCGGGCTGCACGCCGAGCAGCAGCAGGCCGGTCACCGCGAGCGCGACGAACACCGCGTCCACCGAGGTGCGGCCCTGTTCGGACCAGTAGACGTCACGCAGATAGAAGATCAGCGCGAACTCGTCGAGTACCAGCGCGGCGCCGATCCCGAACAGCGCCGCCAGCACGCTCGAGGTGACCTGGGTGGAGTCCTCGGCGGTGGCGATCAGCCCGATGCCCGACAGCAGCACCGTGATCACGCCGAACACCATGTGATGGATGTGGGTGTCGCCGGCCTTCACATTGCCCGGCCACCAGCGCACCTTGGCCCGGATCATCCGCACGCTGATCCGGATCACCACGAAGCCGAGGATGAACCCCAGCAGGAAACAGAGCAGGGGCAGGCGGCCGTGCGCGATCACCTCGTGTTCGAGCCACCGTCCCATGCCGCCTGCCCTGTCGTCGAGTGCCTACTTGTTGCCGAAACCGGCCTTGCGCAGCGCGTCGGCCATCGATCCCGTCGGTGCGGCAGCCGGCTTGCGCTGGTTGCCACCACCGTTCCCATTGCCCTGACGAGCCTGTCCCTGATTGCGACCCTGTCCTTGATTGCGAGCAGGTGCCTGGCCACGACCGCCCTGGCCACGACCCTGACCGCGCGGCGCACCGCCACCACGATTGTCCCCCTGCGCGGGCTTGCCCGGCTCGTCGTCCAGCCGCAGGGTGAGTCCGATCCGCTGACGCGCGACGTCGACCTCGAGGACCTTCACCTTCACCACGTCACCGGACTTCACGACTTCGCGCGGGTCCTTGACGAAGTTGTGCGACAGCGCCGACACGTGCACGAGACCGTCCTGGTGCACGCCGACATCGACGAACGCGCCGAACGCGGCCACATTCGTGACGACGCCTTCGAGCACCATCCCCGGCTTCAGATCGGCGACTTTCTCGATGCCCGCGGCGAATTCGGCGGTCTTGAACTCCGGACGCGGGTCAAGGCCCGGCTTCTCCAGCTCGGCGATGATGTCGCTGACGGTGGGCACACCGAACTTCTCGTCGGTGAAGTCGCCGGGCTTCAGCGCGCGCAAGGTGCTGGTGTTGCCGATGACCTCGGCCATCTCCCGGCCGGTGTGCTCGAGAATGCGACGCACCACCGGGTAGGCCTCGGGGTGCACGGCGGAGGTGTCGAGCGGGTCGACGCCGCCGCGGATGCGCAGGAAGCCCGCGCACTGCTCGAAGGCCTTGGGACCGAGGCGCGGTACCTCGAGCAGGGCGGTCCGGCTGCGGAACGGCCCGTTCTGATCACGGTGGGCCACAATGCTTTCCGCCACCGAGCCAGATACACCCGACACCCGCGAGAGCAGCGGCACCGAGGCGGTGTTCACGTCGACACCGACCGCGTTCACCGCGTCTTCGACGACGGCGCCCAGCGAGCGCGCCAGCAGCGTCTCGGATACGTCGTGCTGGTACTGGCCGACACCGATCGACTTGGGATCGATCTTCACCAGTTCGGCGAGCGGGTCCTGCAGACGCCGGGCGATGGAGACCGCGCCGCGCAGCGATACGTCCATGTCGGGCAGTTCGGCCGAAGCGTAGGCCGAGGCGGAGTACACCGAAGCGCCCGCCTCCGACACCACGATCTTGGTCGGCTTGTTCTCCGGGATCCGCGAGATCAGTTCCACCGCAAGGGCATCGGTCTCGCGTGAGGCGGTGCCGTTGCCGATCGCGATGAGCTCCACGTCGAAGCGGGCGACGAGCGCGGCCAGCACGGCGAGGGACTTCTCGGTCTGACCCTGCGGCTTGTGCGGGTAGATGACCTCGGTCGCCACGGCCTTTCCGGTGGCGTCGACGACGGCGACCTTCACACCGGTGCGGTAGCCCGGGTCGAGGCCCATGGTGGTGCGGGTACCTGCGGGCGCGGCGAGCAGCAGGTCGCGCAGATTCGCGGCGAACACGTCGACCGCGTCCTTCTCCGCCGCCTGCCGCAACCGCATCCTGGTGTCGATACCCAGGCTCACAGCCAGTTTGGTGCGCCAAGCCCAGCGGACGGTGTCGAGCAGCCAGGAATCGGCCGGGCGGCCCTTGTCGGCGATGCCGAAGGCGACCGCGATGCGGCCCTCGTAGATCGTGCGCTCGCCGGGTACCGGTTCTTCGGTGTCGGCTTCGAGGTGCAGCGTGAGCATCTCTTCCTTCTCCCCGCGCAGCAGCGCCAGGATCCGGTGCGAGGGCAGTTTGTGGAAAGGCTCGCTGAACTCGAAGTAGTCGGAGAACTTGGCCCCCGCCTCCTCTTTGCCCGCGCGCACCGTCGAGGTGACCTGACCGCGATTCCACATCAGCTCGCGCAGCTCACCGACCAGGTCGGCGTCTTCGGCGAAGCGTTCGACGAGGATCGAGCGGGCACCGTCGAGCTGTTCGGCGGTGTATCCGGCCGGATCGGTGTTCGGGTCGCCGATCAGCGCGTCGGCCACCGGCTCGTGTCCGGCTTCGCGCGCGATCTGAGCCTTGGTGCGGCGCTTGGGTTTGTACGGCAGGTAGATGTCTTCCAGGCGCGCCTTGGTCTCGGCGAGCATGAGCTGCGAGTGCAGGGCGGGATCGAGTTTGCCTTGGCCGCGGATGGATTCGATGATCGCGCCGCGGCGCTCGTCGAGCTCACGCAGATAGCCGAGCCGTTCCTCGAGCTGACGCAGCTGGGCATCGTCGAGGCCGTCGGTGACCTCCTTGCGGTACCGCGCGATGAACGGAACCGTCGAACCGCCATCGAGCAGTTCGACGGCGGCGCGGACCTGGGTCTCGCGTACCCCCAGTTCATCGGCGATCCGCCTGCCTACGCTGGCGATGGTGGTCGTGCTGTCGGCGATCTCGGGCGCTGTCGTCACAGCCGCAGAGACTACAGCTCCGCACCGACACCCCGCTGGCACCCAGGTCAGCGGATTGTCCTCACCTCGGGTTCGGTCACCGGCCGATCCAGCACGGTGTCGGTGCGGTCGCGCAGGAACCGGTCGAACATCGCGGCGACGTAGCCGTGTACGAGCGCCGCGGAACGGTCCGGCGCCATCGCGCCGATGT
This sequence comes from Nocardia sp. NPDC058518, assembly GCF_042719655.1. Lineage (NCBI taxonomy): Bacteria > Bacillati > Actinomycetota > Actinomycetes > Mycobacteriales > Nocardiaceae > Nocardia > Nocardia sp. NPDC058518. The sequence continues at coordinate 62,112 of NZ_JBHXNJ010000010.1, read as the reverse complement.
AGGTCGAGGCGGCGGGCCGGGCGAGCGCGGGGACGAGCAGCGGCATGTCGGTGAAGTCGTAGTGGGCCGTGTCCTGGATCGCCAGGTGCCGTTTCCAGCCGGTCGCCGTGCGCCAGAACGCGTTCAGCGACGGGTTCGCGTCGCCGACCTCCTCGATCTGGGCGCTGGTCAGCACGAGCGTCGGCCGGTCCAGGCCCTCGGTCACCGCGCGGCCGAAGGCCTCGTCGACCCCGAGCTGCCCGTCGAGGTCGACGGCGGCGTCGATCCGGCGGTCCTCGTGCATCGATTCCACCGCGGTGTAGCCGCCCGACGAGTGGCCGACCGTGCCGATCCGGTCCAGATTCAGGGTCCGCCCGAGATCAGCGGGGAGCGCGCGCTGTTCGGCGTCGGGGTTCGTGCCACCGGCCAGCCCGGTCAGTGAGTCGAGCACGAGGCGGAAGTCGAGCAGCCGGGTGGCGACGTACTTCGCCCTGATCTCGGTGTCGAACCCGTTCGGGGCGGCCGCGGCCCGAACGAGGCGACCGCCGGGGAATTCCACGACGGGCGCCTCGTAGGTGTGGTCGACGGTCACCACGACATAGCCACGACTGGCGAGGTCCTCGGCCAGACCGGTGCCGAACAGTCGCGACACCCCGGCGCCCGGTGTGTAGAGCACGACCGGATAGGCCGCCTCGGCACGGGCGGGCGCGTCGCGGTGGGAGTTGGTCAGCGCGCCGGGCAATTCGACACCCAGCGACTGTTCCAATCCGGGAATCAGCTCGGTCGAGACGTAGTGGGCGCGCGGATGCCGCTCGACGTCGGTGGCCGGGTAGAACACCGACACCATCAGCTCCCGGGTCCGGTCCGGCGCGAACGGGTCCGGCCGTGCCGGGTCGACCAGATGCAGCGTCGTCGTGCCGACCGGCAGCGCGCCGACCGGCGATGGCAGCACCACGGCACCGCCCGGCCCGGCACCGGCCGGTCCCCCGCTCGCCGCGATCAACGCGCACACCGTCATGGCCATCATCGACAGACGACGGATCACCGTATCCCCCAGATCATCTCGCGGCCCGGCACGAACCGCCGCGCCCAGGCTACCGGTGCGATCGGGGCAGCGCGACCGGATGAGTGACGTTGCGCTGCACTACATTTGCGCCGAGTCGGAGCTGTCGAGGATGCGCTCGGCCAGCTCACGCATCTCCGCCTTGCGAACCTTGCCGGTGACCGTCATCGGGAACTCGTCGACGACGTGCACATAGCGCGGGATCTTGTAGTGGGCAAGGCGGCCTGCGCAGAAGGCGCGGATGGCGGCGGCATCGAGCAGGTCCGCGCCGTCGCGCAAGCGCAGCCAGACCATGAGCTCTTCGCCGTATTTGGCGTCGGGGACACCGATGACCTGGGCGTCGACGATATCGGGATGCGTGTAGAGGAACTCCTCGATCTCGCGGGGATAGACGTTCTCGCCGCCGCGGATGACCATGTCCTTGATCCGGCCGGTGACCGAGAGATAGCCGTCGTCGTCCATCACGCCGATATCGCCGGTGTGCATCCAGCGGGCGGCGTCGATCGCCTCGGCGGTCTTGTCGGGCTGTTCCCAGTAGCCGAGCATCACCGAGTAGCCGCGGGTGCACAGTTCACCCGGTTCCCCGCGTGGCACGGTGCGCCCGGTCTCCGGGTCGACCACCTTGACCTCGAGGTGTGGGCCGACCCGGCCGACGGTGGCGGTGCGGCGGTCGATGCTGTCGTCGCGACGGGTCTGGGTGGAGACCGGCGAGGTCTCGGTCATGCCGTAGCAGATCGCGACCTCGGCCATGCCGAGCCGGTCGATCACTCGTTTCATCACCTCCACCGGGCACGGCGAGCCCGCCATGATGCCGGTGCGCAGGCTGGACAGCTCCGGTGTGGCGCCGCTGTCGAGTTCGGCCAGCATCGCGATGAACATCGTCGGAACCCCGTAGAGCGAGGTGCAGCGTTCGGCGGCGACGGCGGCCAGCGTCGCGGCCGGATCGAACGACGGCGCCGGAATCACCACGGCCGCACCGTGCGAGGTGACCGCGAGATTGCCCATCACCATGCCGAAGCAGTGGTAATAGGGCACCGGGATGCAGACCCGGTCGGCTTCGGTGTATCCGCACAGCTCGCCCACGAAGAACCCGTTGTTGAGAATGTTGTGGTGGCTCAGCGTCGCGCCCTTCGGGAAACCTGTTGTTCCCGAGGTGTATTGGATATTGATCGGATCGTCGGCCGACAGCGTCTCGGCGATCGCGGCCAGCCGTCCGGCGTCGGGCACCGTCTCGGCCACCTGCTGCCACGGCTCGGTACCCAGGATCAGCACCTGTTCCAGGGCGGGACAGTTCGGCCGGACCTGCTCGATCATCGCGACGTAGTCCGAGGTCTTGAACTCCGGTGCGGCGACCAGCATTCGCACCCCGGCCTGGACGAGGACGTATTCGAGTTCGCTGGTGCGGTAGGCGGGATTGATATTGACCAGGATCGCGCCGATCTTCGCGGTGGCGTACTGCACGAGAAGCCATTCCGCGCAATTGGGCGCCCAGATGCCGACCCGGTCACCGGGGCCGATGCCGCGCGCGGTGAGGCCGGTCGCGACGGCGTCGACAGCGGCGCCCAGCTCGCCGTAGGTCCAGCGGCGCCCCGTCGGGCAGTCGATGAGCGCGTCGCGCGCCGGGTGGGCAGCGACGGTGCGGTCGAGGTTCGCGCCGATGGTGTCGCCGAGCAGTGGCGTGCCTGCCGGACCGCAGGTGTAGCTGAGTTCGGACATCAGCGGATCTCCTTGCCACGCAGCAGGAATCGCTGCACCTTGCCGCTCGGGGTTTTGGGCAGACTGTCCACGAAGTGGACCCTTCTCGGATAGGCGTGGGCGGCGAACTTGTCCTTGACGAGTTGCTGCAGTTCGGCGGTCAGCTCGGCACTGCCCTCGGTGTCGGCGCGGGTCACCACGAAGGCCTCGAGTACCTCGCCGCGGAGTTCGTCGGGCATGCCGACCACGGCGGCCTCGGCGACCTGATCGTGCAGGACAAGCACGCTCTCGACCTCGAACGGGCCGATCCGGTAGCCCGCCATGATGATCACGTCGTCGTCGCGGGCGCTGAAGCGGAAGCAGCCGTCGGCGTCGCGGGCGCCGACGTCACCGGTCAGATACCAGCGTCCGTCGGCGGTGAATCGGCTCGCGGTGCGTTCCGGATCGTCGAGGTAGCCGAGGAACCAGAGCAGCGGGCTGTGGTCGGTGTCGATGGCGACCCGGCCGATCTCGCCGGGTGCCGCCTCGATGTCGGCGTCCTCGGCCAGGACCGCACAGGACCACCCGGGCAGCTGTCTGCCCATGGAACCGAGCGGGGCGGCGACATCGAGGGCGGGGTGCCACGCGTGGCAGATGACCATGCCGTGTTCGGTCTGGCCGTAGTGATCACGCACCGCCACCCCGAGGTTCCGCTGCGACCACGCCACCACGTCCGGGGTCAACGGCTCCCCCGCCGACGAGGCCCTACGCAGGGCGAAGCCGTCCGGGACCGGACCGCCGCCGGCGCGCAACGCCCGGTAGACGGTCGGCGCCGCGGCGAAGTTGGTGACACCGAAGCGCCGCAGCACGTCCCAGGTGAGTGGCGCCGAGAAACCCGCGTGCAGCAGCAGGCTGCGCACGCCGGTGGCCAGCGGACCCAGGATCGCGTAGTAGAGGCCGTACGCCCAGCCCGGGTCGGCCGCGTTCCAGAAGACGTCGTCGGGGCGAACGTCGAGGGCGAACTCCTGGTAGGCGTGGAAGGACGCCAGCGCGCGGACCGGGATCGGCACGCCCTTGGGGGTTCCGGTGGTGCCGCTGGTGAACAACTGCACCAGCAGACCGACGCCGCCGACCGCCACCGGCCGCGCGCGCGGATCGTCGGGCCGGTGCCGGGCGAGCAGATCGTCGAAGCGCAGCGCGCCGGGGATCTCGGCGGCGCCGACGATGATCGTCCGGTAGTCGGTCCCGGCGAGTTTCGGCGCCTGGTCGGCGTCGGCGACAACTACTTTCGCGTGACTCGCGCTCAGCCGGAACTCGATGGCGGGTGCGGCGAACGCGGTGAACAACGGGACGTGCACCGCGCCACGGCGCCAGAGGCCGAGCAGGGCCACCACGAGCTCGGCGGACTTCCCCATCAGCGTCGCCACCCGGTCGCCCGATTCGACGCCGAGTTCGGCCAGCGCGGCGGCGAACCGGGCCGAGCGCTCCCGCAGCTCGCCGTAGGTCAGCTCGTGCGCGCTCAGATCGGCTTCGACCACGGTGAACGCGATCTGCTCGGCCGGATGCCGATCGCAGAGCAGTTCGGCCGCGCAGGCCTCGGGTCCGTCGTAGTCGTCGAGCAGGTCGCGCACCCGCGCGTCCAGGTCGGTAGTCATCGCAGCTTCTCCTCAACACCCGGGCAACGGCCGCCGGGTCTGCCTTAGAATGTGGCATAGCTCACGTCGACCACTACCCCCGAAAAGGGGTGACCCATGACTTCCCTGTTGCGCCCGCGCGACGGTGACGCCCTGCGCGCCGAGATCCGCTGGGTGGCGCGCCGGGCGGGCGTCCCGGTGGTGTTCGGCGGCGCGGTGGACGAGGACACCCTGCTGCTCACCGAGTTCGCGGGCACCGTCACCACGGGACTGCGCGGGCTGTCGGTGCTGCGCACCTCCGGGCTCGGTGGACAGGCCATGGAGTACCGCAGGCCCGCGTCGGTGGCCGACTACCGGGGCGCGTCCACCATCACCCACCACTACGACGCCGCGGTGGTCGGCGAAGGGCTGCGGTCGGTGCTCGCCGTGCCGGTCCTGGTCGCCGACCGGCCGCGCGCGGTGCTCTACGCGGCCACGCGTGGCGCGACCCCCCTCGGCGACCGCACCGCCGAGGTGATCCTGCAGGCGGGTCGGCGGCTGGCCGCCGAGATCGCCGTCCGCGATGAGGTGGACCGGCGGGTCCGGCTACTCGACCTCGCGACGCCGCCGCCCGCGTCCACGCCCGCGGTGACCGAGGAGCTGCGCGAGATCCACGCCGAACTGCGCGCCCTCGCGACCGAGACCGGCGATCCCGCACTGCGAGAACGGCTTTCCGGGGTGTGCGAACGATTGACCGGGGTATTGACCGGCGGTCCCGGCGGCGATGCGCCGCGACTGTCACGGCGCGAACTCGATGTGCTCGCTCAGATCGCGCTCGGCTGTACGAATCAGGAAGCGGCGCTTCGGCTCTCGCTCGGGGCCGAAACCGTGAAGAGCTATCTGCGGCAGGCGATGAGCAAGCTCGATGCGAGCACTCGACACGAGGCCGTCGCGTTGGCACGGCGGCACGGCTTGCTGCCCTGAACGGCCGTCACACAGCCCCATTCACGGCTTGTCCGATATGTGCGATATATCACTTTCATTCGGCCGCCATGAGTGTCCAATGCCCTGGAACAGTCACGCGGGCAGACTCGATCGCCCGCGGCGGCGCGAGACACCGGCATCGAAACTCGTACCCCACGCATGTCGGTAATAGCCAATCACCCACGGACGCAATGCCTGTACTGGGAACATCGGCGCGCAGCACGCTCGGATTCACCGCTCCGGACCCGATCGCGCCGAAAGACGCAGGTACCGAACCTATTCCGAATGGAACCAGCAAGTCTCAGGTTGGACGATCGCACAACGCATGACCGCAATGGATACCCAACTGTCTTTGGGCAAAACAATCTCGGCGCGCATCCGGCCCGGTACCGTCGGTCCGATGACGGAGCCTTTTCAACTGGCCGGCCTCTCACTGGACTGTGACGACCCCGAGTCCCTCGCCCGCTTCTATCTCGGGCTGCTCGGTGGCCGTGTCCTGTGGAACGACGCGCACAGCGTCGGGATCCGTATCCCGTCGGGACTGACGGTCGCCGCGCAACGCGTCGAGGACTACTATCCGCCGCAGTGGCCGGGCACAGCCGCGGTACACCTGGACCTCGCCGCCGATGCCGACCTGGACCTATGCGAACAGCACGCCCTCGCGATCGGCGCGAAACCCGCACCGGTGCAACCGGATCCGCGCTGGCGTGTGTTGCTCGATCCCGCGGGGCATCCGTTCTGCATCACCACCCGCGTGATCACGGGATAGTTCAGGGCAGCAGATCGGGACGACGCCGCGCTGTCCGGTCCAGTGACTGTTCGTGACGCCACGCAGCTACTTTGGCGTGATCGCCCGAGAGCAGGATCGGGGGCACATCGAGGCCCCGCCACGACACCGGCCGGGTGTAGCTGGGACCCTCGAGAAGCCCGTCGGAGAACGAATCCTCCTGGTGGGACTGCTGATTGCCGAGCACGCCGGGGATCAGGCGCACCACGGCCTCGGTCATCACGAGCACCGCGGCCTCGCCGCCGATGAGCACGTAGTCGCCGATGCTCACCTCTTCGACGCGCACGCGGCGGGCGGCGTCGTCGAACACGCGTTGATCGATGCCCTCGTAGCGCCCGCAGGCGAAGACGAGGTGTTTCTCGGTGGCCCAGCGCTGCGCGGTGGCCTGGGTGAACGGCACACCGGCCGGGGTGGGGACGACGAGCAACGCGTCGTCGGGGCACACCTCGTCCAAGGCGTCGCCCCAGACGGTGGGCTTCATGACCATGCCGGGACCACCGCCGTAGGGCGAGTCGTCGACCGACTTGTGCACATCGTGCGTCCAGTGACGCAGGTCGTGGACACCGACCGAGATCAGGCCCTTGTCGACGGCCTTGCCGAGCAGCGCGGTGCGCAGCGGCTCGAGATACTCCGGGAAGATCGTGACGACGTCGAGTTGCACGAATTACTCCGGATCGAGCAGGCCCTCGGGCGGTGTGATGACCACCAGCCCATCGGCGAGCGAAACCGTCGGCACGATGGCGGTGACAAAGGGAATGAGAATTTCGCGACCGTCGTCGGCGGCACGTACAGACAGCAGTTCACCCGCGGCCGAATGCAGCACCTCGGTGACCGTGCCGACTTCGGTGCCGTCGGCGAACTCGACCCGAAGGCCTTCGAGTTCGTGGTCGTAGAAGGCGTCGTCATCCTCCGACGGCGGCAGCGACTCGCTGTCGACGACGAACAAGGTGCCGCGCAGGGCATCGGCGGCGGTGCGGTCGTCGATACCGTCGACGAACACCAGAAGCCGGCCCGAGTGCTCTCGGGCCGACTTCACGGTGTAGTCACGGGTCGCCGAGGACTTCGGCATCCTGCCGCGCAATGTGACACCCGGCGCGAACCGGACGTCCGGCTCGTCGGTGCGAACATCGACGACGAGTTCGCCGCGCACGCCGTGCGACTTGGCGACCCGACCTACGACGAGTTCCATCTAGGCGTCGGTATCGACCACGTCGACCCGGATCCCACGGCCGCCGATGCCGGCGACCAGGGTGCGCAGCGCGGTCGCGGTACGACCACCGCGCCCGATCACCTTGCCCAGGTCTTCAGGATGGACGTGTACCTCGACGGTGCGTCCACGACGTCCGGTGAGCAGCTCGACACGGACGTCGTCAGGGTTGGCGACGATGCCGCGAACCAGATGTTCGACGGCATCGGCAACAACAGCAGTCATTACTCGGCAGCCTCGGTGGCGGCTTCCTCAGCGGCAGCCTCGTCCTTCTTGGCGGCCTTCTTCTTCGGGGTGACGGCCTCGGTGGTGGGCGCGTTGTCGGCGGCGGCGAGCGCGGCGTTGAACAGGTCAAGCTTGGAGGTCTTCGGGGCCTTGACCTTCAGGGTGCCCTCGGTGCCCGGCAGGCCCTTGAACTTCTGCCAGTCGCCGGTGATCTCGAGCAGACGCTGCACCGACTCGGTCGGCTGCGCGCCGACGGACAGCCAGTACGCGACGCGATCGGCGTCGATCTGGATCAGCGAAGGCTCTTCCTTCGGGTGGTACAGGCCGATGGACTCGATGGCCCGGCCGTCACGACGGGTGCGGGCGTCGGCGACGACGACGCGGTACTGCGGGTTGCGGATCTTGCCGAGACGAGTGAGCTTGATCTTGACAGCCATGCTGTTCAGTCTTCTTTCAGTAGTTTGGTCACCACGCGATTCGGCGACCCACATGGTCTGCGGGTCCGGTTTCGCGCATGCGTGCGTGACCGCCGCGCGGTACGTAACCGGAGACGGGCTGACACTGTCCAGGAAGGACGAGGGTTCATTCTGCCAGACGACCCGCCGCGGCCGGAAATCGCCTCCGCTATCGCCGCGCAACGCCGATTCAGCGGTGCCCGGTGACGGGGTCGGGTGTCTTCACCACCAGGCCACGCAGCACAACCCATTGTGGGTCGGTGAGCGACTGAGGGTCCACGCGAGGGTCGTGGGCGTAGACGACGAAGTCGGCCGGGGCGCCCTCTTCGATGCTGGGGCGGCCCAGCCAGGTGCGGGCGTTCCAGGAAGCGGCGCCGAGGGCCTCGTGGGGTGACAGGCCCGCGCCGGACAGGGCGGTGATCTCGTCGGCGATGCGGCCGTGACGGATGGAACCGCCCGCGTCGGTGCCTGCGTAGATCGGGACGCCCGCCTCGTGGGCTTTGCCGACGGTGTCGCGGACGCGGCGGTGCAGATCGCGCATGTGGGCGGCGTAGACCGGGAACTTCGTGGCGCTGTCGGCGATGCCGGGGAAGGTGTCGATGTTGATCAGGGTGGGGACGAGGGCGGTGCCGTTGGCCACCATCAGCTCGATGGTGTCGTCGGTGATGCCGGTGCCGTGTTCGAGGCAGTCGATGCCCGCGTTGATCAGACCAGGCAGCGCGTCCTCACCGAACACGTGCGCGGTGACCCTGGCCCCGTTCGCGTGGGCCGCGTCGATGGCCTGCTTCAGGATGTCGTCACTCCACAGTGGCCGCAGGTCGCCGACCGACCGGTCGATCCAGTCGCCGACGATCTTCACCCAGCCGTCGCCGAAGCGGGCCTGCTCGGCGACGATCTCCGGCAGGTCGCGTTCGTCGTCGAGTTCGATGCCGAGTTCGCGGATGTAGCGCTTGGGGCGGGCGATGTGGCGGCCCGCGCGGATGATCCGCGGCAGCTCGGCGTGCTCGTCGATGAAACGGGTGTCGATCGGCGAGCCCGCGTCGCGCAGGAGCAGCGCGCCCACGTCGCGTTCGGTCTCTGCCTGCTCGATCGCGCCCTCGTGGGTCTCGTCCCCGCCGCCGTAGCGAATGCCGACATGACAGTGGGCGTCGACCAGGCCGGGCACGATCCAGCCGGTCCGGCACAGCGTGTCCGCGTCCGCGACCGGCTCGAAGGTCACATGGCCGTCGACGACCCACAGGTCGCGCTCCTCGTCACCGGGCAGAACCACCCCGCGCACGTGCATGAAGACCTCCTCGCCGTCGACGCCACCAACCTACCGCCGGTGACGCCGCGCCGGAGCCGGTTGCCCGGGCGTCGGCGCGGTGAATGCCGGGCCGAGGACGGCTATCCGGGCAGAGCCGGCCGCGTCGCTAGCTTTCGGACGGATTCCCGTCGAGAAAGACAGTCACCTTGGCGATACGCGCAGAGTCGGGCGCGAAGTCGACGAACGCCACGCCCGGTGCCGTACCGACCCGTACGCTCACGCTGACCGTGCGCCCGGCGGCGATCATCTTGTCCCACTTCATCCCTCGCGCACGTTCGGCGAACTCCGCCACCGAGATCGGGTGCCCGGCGGGCAGTTCGACCACCGTCCGCTCATCGAGCAGCGCCCGCACGCCGCCCGAATCGCCGGACGCGGCCGCGGCGAACAGCCTGCCGACGATGCGCTTGCCGGAGCCACCCACCCCGCGCAGCGCCCGCATCATGCCCATCGCGCCGCCCACACCGAGCTCGGCGACGAGTTGCGGCCCGAGCTTCGCGCCCGCGAGCAGCCCGGACGGCCCCGTGCGCAGCAGTCGCGCGATCATCACCCCCAGCTCCCAGTGCGCGGCGAGCCGCGCGATTCGCCAGCCGCCGTCGGTGCCGACCAGGTCGTAGCGCAGATGCATCGGTACGGTGACGGTGGCGCCGGTCGACATCGTGGTCTCGATGTTCAGATCACGCACCACCGTGTACCCGGCGACGAGATCGCGGTCGACGCGGAAGGCGATGGAATTCGGCGCGATGAAGACGTTGTAGAAGCGCGAGATCGCGTCGGGGCCGATGTGCTCGCGCGAGCCGTACGGGTCGTGCACCGCGGCCTGCTCGGCGAACAGGCCGACCCAGGCGGTCTTGTCGTGCGCCGCCACGGCACGCGGTGACGCCCGCACCGCCGCCAGCAGGTCTTCGTCGGTCCGGTCCAACGGCATGTGCGTCCTCCATACTCACGCTCCCCCTGCGCGATCCATGATAGAACGTGTTCTAGTTTTGCGTCGGCGATCGTGCCCGGCGCCTGTTGGACAAAGAGGATCTCGATGGACTGGTACACCGGGAACACCACCTACGACACAGTGCTGACCATCGCCTTCGCCTTCGCCGCGTTCGTGATCGTCGGCGGACTGTTCGCCCAGAGCCCCTACGGCCGCTTCGCGTCGAACAAGGTCGGCTTCAATCTCAACCCCAAGCTGGGTTGGTGGCTGATGGAGCTGCCCGCGACCGTCGTGTTCGCGCTGTTCTATCTCAGCGGCCCCGATCGCTTCGAACCGGTGCCGCTGATATTGGCCGCCATCTGGCTGCTGCACTACAGCAACCGCGGCTGGTTCTTCCCGCTCTCCATCCGGCAGGTGCCGGGCAAGAAGAGCAGTTTCAACGTCTCGGTGGTCGCGGCGGGCGTGTTCGTGACGGCCCTGCACGGCTATCTCAACGGCGCGTTCTTCAGCAACGACTACAAGAACCAGTACGGCACCGCCTGGCTCACCGATCCGCGCTTCCTGATCGGACTGGTGGTGTACCTGTGTGGCTTCGGCCTGCTGGTGCGATCCGAGGCGATCGTGCGCAACCTGCGAGACAAGAACAACCCCGGCGCCGCCGAGTACCGCGTCCCGCACGGCGCGGGCTTCCGGTTCGTCAGCAGCCCGGCCTATCTCGGCGAGCTGATCGCCTGGGCCGGATTCGCCCTGCTCACCTGGTCGCTGGCCGGCGTCGTGATCTTCCTGATCACCGCGGGGAACCTGGTGCCGCGCGCCTTCGCGACCCACCGGTGGTACCGCGAGAAGTTCGCCGACTACCCGGCGAAGCGCAAGGCGTTGATCCCCGGCGTGATCTGACACACCGACCCGCACCCGCGACCCCTAGGGAGCGGCGGCCACGAAGTGGCCGGTCCGCGGCCGGGTCGCCGGTTAGACGCCGTTGCGTAGGCGACGAAGGAGCAAGCAACGGTGTCTAACCGGCGGCCCCTTGGGGCCACGGACACGCGCGCGCCAGCGCGCCAAAAACTCAGTTCTTGGGGAACTTCAGCTGCGACAGGTCGATCCCGTCCAAGCCGGGCGGCAGTTGATCGAGACCGGGCGGCATGTTCGACAGATCCATGCCCGGCGGCAACCCCGGCATTCCGGCGGGCATCCCGGGGAACCCACCACGGACCTTCGGCGGGGTAGGCCCACGCCCACCCTTCTTGCCCTTCTTACCGCCCTTTTTGGTGCTGCTGCGCCGTGCGCCGGGCATCCCCATCTGCCGACCCATCATCGCCATCATCTTCTTGGCTTCGAAGAAGCGGTCGACGAGCTGGTTGACCTCGGAAACCTGGACTCCGGAACCATTGGCGATGCGCAAGCGCCGTGAAGCGTTGATGATCTTCGGGTTGTCCCGCTCGGCGCGCGTCATGCCCCGGATGATCGCCTGCACCCGGTCGAGCTGCTTGTCGTCGACCGCGGCCAGGGCGTCCTTCATCTGACCCGCGCCGGGCAGCATCCCGAGCAGGTTGCCGATCGGGCCCATCTTGCGGATGGCCAGCATCTGGTCGAGGAAGTCCTCTAGCGTGAGTTCGCCGCTGCCGATCTTGCGCGCGGTCTCCTCGGCCTGCTGGGCGTCGTAGACCTGTTCGGCCTGCTCGATGAGCGTGAGCACATCGCCCATGCCGAGGATGCGCGAGGCCATCCGGTCGGGATGGAAGACGTCGAAGTCCTCGAGCTTCTCACCGGTGGAGGCGAACATGATCGGCGCGCCGGTGACATTGCGCACCGACAGCGCCGCACCACCGCGAGCGTCACCGTCGAGCTTGGTGAGCACGACGCCGGTGAACCCGACACCGTCGCGGAAGGCTTCGGCGGTGCTGACCGCGTCCTGACCGATCATCGCGTCGAGCACGAACAGCGTCTCGTCCGGCTGCACGGCATCGCGGATGCCCGCGGCCTGGCGCATCAGTTCGGCGTCGATACCGAGGCGACCAGCGGTATCGACGATGACCACGTCGTACTGCTTGGCCTTGGCCTCTTCGATACCGGCCGCGGCGACGGCGACCGGGTCGGCCGCGGTGATCCCGAGCGGGTTCTCACCACCGCCGATGGAGGTGCCGCCGTGCGGGGCGAACACGGGCACGCCCGCGCGCTCACCGACGACCTGCAGCTGGGTGACCGCGCCGGGACGCTGCAGGTCACAGGCCACCAGCAACGGCTGGTGTCCCTGGCCCTTGAGCCATTTGGCCAGCTTGCCCGCGAGGGTGGTCTTACCCGCACCCTGCAGACCGGCCAGCATGATGACCGTCGGCGGGTTCTTGGCGAGGTTGAGGCGACGGGTCTCGCCACCGAGGATCGCGACGAGTTCCTCGTTGACGATCTTGACGACCTGCTGCGCGGGATTGAGCGCGCCGGAGACCTCCGCGCCCTTGGCGCGTTCTTTGACGTTGGCGATGAAGCCGCGCACCACGGGCAGCGCGACGTCGGCCTCGAGGAGTGCGAGGCGGATCTCGCGCGCGGTGGCGTCGATGTCGGCCGGTGACAGACGCCCCTTACCGCGCAGATCCTGCAGTGCACCGGTAAGCCGGTCGGACAGGGATTCGAACACCGATCGCGCTCCTGATCTGAAAGGGTCTCAGATCGTCTGACCGAAGTCGGACGTCTATTGCCCTCCCAGGGTAATGGAGGTTATTCGGTATGTTGCACGTGCGGTGGCGCCGTGCGGCGTAACTCGTGGGATTCGATGTTCACCAGGTACACCGCTTCTCTGCCGGTGAGGCCGAGTTCCCGCGAGAGCGCCTCGATCCGGAGCCATTCGGAATCGGCGCTGTCGGCGTGGCGGGCGGCGGTCGAGGCGATGGTCATCGCGGCTAACGCCTGCGCACCACTGAGGGTGCGACCCGGTAACCACGAAACCACCCACAGGTCACCACCGACGCAGCGCGCGATGTGCGCGGTTGCGTCGCTGGTCATCATTGACGCGGAAACGACTTCGATAGCCACGGATCAGCTCCCCTCGTACGAGTGACAGCCAGACCAGGGAAATGCTATAGGTCCTATCTCGACTTATCGGGCCGCGAGCTCGCTGTGTAGCAACCTGATAGCAATCAGTGAGTAAACCGTGTCCTTACAATGTCAAGCGGTTTCGTCGGTTTCGGTCGGCGGCGGGGCGGGCGCAGGCCTGGGAACCACGTCGAGGACGGCCTTTTCGATGCGGTCGCGCAGTGCGGGGCTGTCGGCGTCGCCCAGATCGAGGCAGAAGGCGTCGACCACGGCCGAGCCCATCGTGACCACCTTGGCCCACCGGACGTTCGCTCCCGTCGCGGCGAAGGCACCGGCCAGCCTGCTCAGCAAACCGACCCGATCGTCGGCGCGCAGCTCCAGGATCACCTGCCCAGGTGTGCTGACAGATGACCAGATCAGTCGCGGCGCGGCACGCGCGTACCGGCCCGGCCCCGTCCCGGCTGCCTCGGCTTCGCGTTTGGCCAGCACTTCGGGCAGGTCGAGCGCGCCGGTGGTGGCTCGGATGAGCTCCTGACGCAGCAGACCCGCGTCCGGCGGGTCACCGAATTTCGGCATCACCACGAAGGTGTTGATCGCCGCATCCCCCGCACTACCCAGCGAGGCCGAGAGCACGCGCAGCGCGTGCAGTGCAAGGACACCGGCGGCGTCGGAGAGCAGGCCGGGCTCGTCGGGGGCGATCACGGTCACCACGAAGGTGTGTTTGCCGTCGCCGGGCGCGAGGGTGACGTGCACGCCGCCCGCCGCGGCCTTGTCCAAGAGCTCCGGGTCGATCGGTTCCGGTTGCGGCAGTGGCTCGCCCGCCATGACGAGCCGGCAGCGGCGCACCAGTTCGCCGATCAGCGAGGCCTTCCAGTCGCCCCAGACCCCAGGGCCGGTGGCCATCGAGTCCGCCTCGGCCAGCGCGTGCAGCAGTTCGAGCAGGCCAACGTCACCGCCGAGCGCGTCGGCGACGTGCTGCACGGTCGCCGGGTCGTCGAGGTCACGCCGGGTAGCGGTGTCGGGCAGCAGCAGGTGGTGGCGCACGATCGCGCTGAGGGTGCGCACATCCGAGGGCCACAGGCCGAGCCTGCGGCCGATGTGGGTGGCCAGTTCGGCGCCGACGACGCTGTGGTCGCCCGTTCGGCCCTTGCCGATGTCGTGCAGCAGCGCGCCGAGGGCGAGCAGGTCGGGCCGGGCGACCCTGGTACTCAGGCCACTGGCGAAGGCGACCGTCTCCATCAGGTGCCGATCGACGGTCCAGGTGTGCAGTGCGTCGCGCGGCGGCAGATCGCGGACCGCGCCCCATTCGGGAAAGAGCCTGCCCCACAAGCCCGTTCGATCGAGCGCCTCGACCGCGTCGATGCTGCCGCGGCCCGCGCCGAGCAGCACGAGCAGGTCGTTGAGCGCGTCCTTTGGCCACGGTTCGCGCAGTTCGGGCGCGTCCTCGGACAGGCGGTTGAGCGTGGTCGCCGACATCGGCAACCCGGTCTGCGCCGACGCCGCCGCCACCCGCAGGATCAGCCCCGGATCACGTTGCGGGCGTGCGTCTCTGGCCAGCACGACCTCGCCGGAGTGCTCGACCACCCCCTCATCGAGTGGTCGGCGCACCGGCATCCGGCGCAGTCTGGCCAGGCCGCGTCGCGGTAGCGCGTTGGCGGCCGTGCGCAGACCGACGTCGCACGAATAGCTCACCGTACGCGCCGAATCGGTCAATGTCCGGGCGAGATCGAAGCGGTCACCGATGCGCAGCGCGGCGCCGATCTCGTCGGCGTCCTGGGCGCGCAGTTGATCACGGGCCCGGCCCGCGACCCGGTGCAGTTCGGTGCGCACGTCGAGAAGCCTGCGGTGGGCCTGTTTCAGGCCGCCGCCGGGGACCTCGGGGCCCAGTCCCGGCATGGCGTCGGTCAGCTGGGCGATCGAGAGCGCGTCGAGCAGCTGGATATCGCGCAGCCCGCCGCGACCGTTCTTGAGATCGGGTTCGGCGCGGTGAGCGATCTCGCCGCTGCGCTGCCAGCGTGCGCTGGTCTGGGCGATGAGATCGTCGAAGCGGGACCGGATTCCGGTGCGCCATTCCCGGCGCACGCCGCCGATGAGCAGATTGCTGAGGTCTTCGTCGCCGACGATGTGGCGGGCTTCGAGCAGGCCCAGCGCGGCGATCATGTCGTCGGCGGCCACCCGCAGCGCCTGCGGCACGGTGCGCACGCTGTGATCGAGCTTGATGTGGGCATCCCAGAGGGGATACCAGAGTTGATCGGCGACCTCGGAGACCACCTTGGGGTCGACGTCGTCGTGCAGCAGCACGAGGTCGAGATCGGAGTACGGCAGCATCTCGCGGCGGCCGAGTCCGCCGACCGCCACGACCGCGAGGCCGCTGTCGGCGGTGATGCCGAGTTCGTTGCCCTTGCCGGTGAGCCACAGTTCGAACAGGTCGACCAGGGCCTCGCGCAGCGATTCCGGATCGAGCCGTGGATTGCGGGTGCCCGCTCCGTCGAGCAGTTGCGCCCTGGCCTTGACCAGATCCGCCGCTCCGTTGTTCTGAGTACCGCCGTTCCGCTGTGCCACAGCCCACACCACCATTTCATGCGGGCGGCCCCGCCCCGACCGGTTGAGATTCTCACCGGTGGGAGCGGGGCCGCCACTCGATCGATTGTCGTGCGTTCCCTACCGAATTACAGTGCGTCGCTTCCGCGTTCGCCGGTACGGACACGGATGATGGTGTCCACCGGGGTCACCCACACCTTGCCGTCACCGATCTTGCCGGTGCGCGAGGCTTCGACGATCACCTCGACGACCTTCTCGACCGACGCATCGTCGACGACGACCTCGACCCGGACCTTGGGAACGAAATCCACCGAGTACTCGGCACCGCGGTAGACCTCGGTGTGGCCCTTCTGCCGGCCGTATCCCTGGACCTCGCTGACGGTCATGCCGAGCACGCCTGCCTGTTCCAGCCCGGTCTTCACATCTTCGAGCGTGAACGGTTTGACGATTGCCGTAACCAGTTTCATGTTCGTCATGCCTCCTTGACGAGCGAGCGTGCCGTGCCACCCACAGCAGCGAAATCGTATGCGGTTTCCGCGTGCTCGGCCTCGTCCAGGCCCGCCGACTCGGACTCTTCGCTGGCGCGCAGGCCGATCGTGAACTTGATCGCGTACGCGATGACGGCCGTGGCGACCAGCGAGTAGGCCAGGACGACGAAGGCACCGACAGCCTGCAGCTTCAACTGCTCGATCCCACCACCGTAGAACAAGCCGGTGACGCCCGCCGGAGCTTCGCTCGCAGCGACCAGACCGACCATCAGGGTGCCGACCAGACCACCGACAAGGTGGACGCCGACCACGTCGAGCGAATCGTCGAAGCCGAAGCGGAACTTCAGGCCGACGGCCAGGGCGCACAGCGCACCGGCGACCACACCGATGGCCAGGGCGCCGACCACGTTCACCGAGGAACAAGCCGGGGTGATGGCGACCAGACCGGCGACGATGCCCGAGGCAGCGCCGAGCGAGGTCGGGTGACCGTCGCGGATCTTCTCCACGAGCAGCCAGGCCATCATCGCGGCGGCGGTGGCGATCGTGGTGGTGAGGAAGGTGGCACCGGCGATGCCGTTGGCGCCCAGCGCCGAACCGGCGTTGAAGCCGTACCAGCCGAACCACAGCAGACCGGCGCCGAGCATCACGAAGGGCAGGTTGTGCGGACGGAACGGCGTCTTCGGCCAGCCCTTGCGCTTGCCGAGGATGAGGCACAGGACCAGACCGGCGGCGCCGGCGTTGATGTGGACCGCGGTACCACCGGCGAAGTCGATCGCCTTGAGGTTGTTGGCGATCCAGCCACCGGCCTCAGCGGTGTAACCGTCGAAGGCGAAGACCCAGTGCGCGACGGGGAAGTAGACGACCGTGGCCCAGATTCCGGCAAATACGAGCCACGAGCCGAACTTCAGGCGGTCGGCGACCGCGCCCGAGATGAGTGCGACCGTGATGATCGCGAACATGAGCTGGAAGGCGACGAAGACCGTCAGCGGGATACCCGCGGTGATCGGGGCCGTCGGGTCCTCCGGGGTCGCCGTGAACAGCGGGATGCCCGCCGAATCCGCGGCGGTGCCACCGAAGATGCTCTTCAGACCGAAGTACTGGAGAGGATCACCGATCAGGTTGCCCTTGTCCTCGCCGAACGTCATCGAGAAGCCGTACAGACACCACAGAATGGTGACCAGGCCCATCGCGGAGACGCTCATCATGATCATGTTCAGCACGTTCTTGCCACGGACCATGCCGCCGTAGAAAAACGCCAAACCCGGCGTCATCAACAGCACGAGCGCTGCCGACGCCAGCATCCAAGCGGTATCACCGGTATCCGGTGTACCGATCAGTGGAAATGCCACCTTGTCTTCCTCCTCATCTCGGGCCTCGCCGATGACGGCAAAAGGACCTGTACAGAAGGGTCGCCACTCGGTGTTTCATCCGTTGAGCTGTGGTGTTTCGCCTGAGTGAACGGATAGCGCTGTTGTGTTGCATCCACGTTTCGTGTGGTTGGCATGAGCCTGTCAGCTCACGGTGAGGTTGGTACGGAGGTGGGATTCGCCGCGAGTTCGCGCGGCGATTCGCCGCGGCGCCGTTTCCCGGGAACAGTGATGTCAGCCCCGGAAAACAGCGATGCCCGCCCGATCGCTGGATCGGGCGGGCATCGATGGGAATCGCTACGCGGCGCCCCCGAGCAGGGCGTCGACGAATGCACCCGGCTCGAACGGGGCCAGATCGTCGGCGCCCTCGCCGAGGCCGACGAGTTTCACCGGCACACCGAGTTCGTGCTGCACCTGGAACACGATGCCGCCCTTGGCGGTGCCGTCGAGCTTGGTGAGCACCACGCCGGTGATGTCGACGACGTCGGCGAACACCCGCGCCTGCATCAGGCCGTTCTGGCCGACGGTCGCGTCGAGGACCAGCAGCACCTCGTCGACCTCACCCTTCTTCTCCACGACCCGCTTGACCTTGCCCAGTTCGTCCATCAGGCCGGTCTTGGTGTGCAGGCGGCCCGCGGTGTCGATGAGGACCGCGTCGACACCGCCGTCGATGCCCGCGGTGACCGCGTCGAAGGCGACGGCGGCCGGGTCGGCGGCCTCTTTACCGCGCACGGTCTCGGCGCCCACCCGTTCGCCCCAGGTCTGCAGCTGATCGGCGGCGGCGGCGCGGAAGGTGTCGGCGGCGCCGAGCAGGACGCGGCGGCCGTCGGCGACGAGCACGCGGGCGAGTTTGCCGGTGGTGGTGGTCTTTCCGGTGCCGTTGACGCCGACGACGAGCAGGATCGCGGGCTTGTCGCCGTGTGGGAGGGCGTGGATGGAACGGTCGAGTTCGGGGCGCAGCGCCTCGATGAGCACGTCACGCAGCGCGCCGCGGGCCTGCTCGGGAGTGCGCACGCTGCGCGAGGCCATCTCCTCGCGCAGGCGTTCGACGATCTTCGCGGTGCTCGCGGTGCCGATATCGGCCAGCACCAGGGTGTCTTCGATCTCCTCCCACGAATCCTCGTCGAGGTCGCCGCCGCCGAGCAGGCCGAGCAGACTCTTGCCGACCGCGTTCTGGGAACGCGCCAGGCGGCCGCGCAGGCGGACGAGGCGGCCGGTGGTGGGGTCGATCTCTTCGATCGCGGTGGTGGTGGCGTCGGCCGGGATCGGCGCCGCGGTGGGCGCGGCCTCGGCGGGCGCTGTGTCAGCGGGCGCGGTGGTGGTGGGCGCGATCTCGGTGTCGGGCTCGGCCGGTGCGACCGTGTCGAGGGTGGACGCGTCGTCGGGGACGACCACCGTCTCGTCGACGACGACATCACCCTCTGGCAGCGGAACATCGGTGATGCCGCGGCGCGGGGCGTCACGCGGGACCGCCGCGTCGTCGCCGACGTGCGGTTGGCCGTCGGTGTCGGTGCGCTCCGGGACGGGCTCGGGCTTGGGCAAGGTGGCCGTCGAGCCGCCCTGGCTGAAGTTGAACCCACCGGACGCGGTGTAACCACCGGAGCGGTCCGTCAACTCCTTGTCCGGCTCGGGCGGCGCCAGCGAAATCTGGCGTCGCTTGTACAGGACGAAACCCGCGACGAGCGCCACCAACAGGACGGCGGCGATCGCGGCGATCAGGATCCACGCTTGCGAACTCACCCGGCGAGTCTATTCGTGCGGGCAGTTACCGCACGTCGGCGGCGTCTGCGGGGCAGGTCGGCGAGCCGTATCCGGGCGCGTCGCGGTGTGGCGGAAACACTACAGATTCGTTGTCCTGCGGAACTTCTGGCGCTTGCCCCATAGGATCGGCGGAGTGACCGATCGAAACGTGCTTGGGGGGCCGCTGGAAGAGTGCGGCACCGATCCTCTCACGGGCTTCTACCGGGACGGCTGCTGCAGCACCGGTCCGGAGGATCTCGGCAGCCACACCGTGTGCACCGTCGTGACGGCGGAATTCCTGGAGCATCAGGCCTCCATCGGCAACGACCTCAGCACCCCCCGCCCAGAGAACAATTTCCCCGGCCTGCAACCGGGCGACCGCTGGTGCGTGGTGGCGGTCCGCTGGTTGCACGCCCACGAGGACGGCGTAGCCGCTCCCGTGGTGCTGGCCGCGACCCACGAGAACGCGCTGGAGGTCATCTCGATGGACATCCTGCGCAAATACGCGGTAGACGTCCCCGACGACGTCAGCGACCTGCTGTAGGCAGTAACCCCTGATCACGCGAGAACATCGGGTTCAGTGCCCCACCCGGCCGGTGTCGTAGGCCCACATCGCGATCTCGACCCTGTTCCGAGCGCCGATCTTGGTCAGCAGGCTCGCGACGTGGGTCTTGGCGGTCGTCACGCTGATGAACAGCTCGGCGGCGATCTCGGCGTTCGTGCGGCCGATAGCGACCAGTTTCAGCACCTGCTCCTCGCGCGGGGTGAGCGGCTCGATCGGTTGGGTACGGCGTTTCGGTGAGGCCCCCGCGGCGAGGGTCGCCAGCAGCCGTCGGGTGATGTTCGGCGCGATCAGGGCATCGCCGACGGCGGCGGCATGGACGGCCTGCACCAGCAGCTCGGGCCCGGCATCCTTGAGGAGAAATCCTCGGGCGCCGGCCCGAAGCGCGCCGTGGACGTACTCGTCCAGGTCGAATGTCGTGATCACCACCACCGCGATCGGGTCAGGGACGTCGCGCCCTGCGAGGAGCTCGGTCACCTCGATGCCGTCCAGCCCTGGCATCCGAATGTCGACCAGGCACACATCGGGGCGGAGCTGACGCGCCAGCTCGACGGCGGCCTTGCCGTCGGCGGCTCGGCCGACGACCTCGATGTCGGGCTGGGCGTCAAGGATCATCGACAGGCCGGTGCGCACCAGGTCTTGGTCGTCGGCCACCAGCACGCGCACCGTCATCGGGGTATCTCCGTCGGCAGCTCGGCGTCGACCGCCCACCCGCCCTCGGGCGTCGGCCCGGCGCGCAGCGTGCCGCCGAGCAGCCGCGCGCGCTCGGTCATCCCCAGCAGCCCGAAGCCGTGGGTCGCAGGCCGCGCCGGGTCGATCCGGCCGTCGTCGGTCACGCGGATCCGCAGCCTTCCCGCGCCCTCGGCGACCCGGATCTCCACACGTGAGGCGTTTCGGGCGTGCCGCAGTGCGTTGGTCAGCGCCTCCTGCGCTATCCGGTACACGGCTGCGTCGACCGGGGGCCGAAGTCCGGCCAGATCACCTGCCAACTCGACGTCGACGACGGGGTCCGGGTCGCGGCGGGCGAGGGACACCAGGTCGGCGACGCCGGGTTGGGGAGCGTACTCCGCCGGTGCTCCGTCGCGCAGCACCCGGACCATCGCCCGCATCTCCGCCAGTGCCCGCGACGCTTCCCCTTCGATGACCGAAAGCGCCTCGAGCGCCGCTTCAGGTCGCTGCCCGGCCATCGCCCGGCCTGCCTGCGCTTGCACAGTGATCGCCGAGACGTGGTGGGCGACCGAGTCGTGCAGCTCGCGCGCGAGGCCGACGCGCTCCTGGCTGCGGACCTGGTCGAGCGCCCGGCGCCAACTCTCGGCGCGGTAGCGCAACGCCGCACCTCCCGCCACCACCGCCGCCAGGACGGCGAGCCCGCCGAAGAGCTCGGACGGCCCGGTGTAGTCGGTCGCAATGCTGAACACCGTGGCGACGGCCACCACCGCCAGCCCGATCACGATCTGACGCCCTGAACCCCAGCGGACCAGCGCGTAGACGAGCACCAGGATGAAGCTCATCGTGTGCAGGCCCACACCCTGGATCCCGGCCAGCCGGCTCGCCAGTCCCAACGCCATGCCGGTGCCGAAGGCCACCACGACGCAGACCAACGGGTGGGTACGCCGCCACAGCAGCACCGGCGCGAGTCCGACCGTCACGATCGTCACGACCAGCCGCCAGGTGACGTCCTCTCGCAGGGTTCCTTCGAGCAGCGCCGCCACTATCACCACACCGACCAGCACCCGGTCGCGCCACGGCTGTTCGGGCGGGTCGGCGGCGCGGGGCTCGTCCCACAGCGAGCGCAGGGCGGTAGGGATCACACACCGAGCCTAGAGACTGCCGAGGCGTCGGAGATCCGCCGAAAGAACGAGACGTTTCCCCTCCCATCGGTCGAGGCGGGTCCGGCCTCGACGCCGATGTGGCGGAAGGCCTGTCGCAGCGAGACTTCCGTCATGATCACTGTCGACCACCTGACCAAGAGCTATCGCGGCGTGACCGCCGTCGACGACGTCTCGTTCACCGCCCGACCGGGCCGCGTGACCGGCTTCCTCGGCCCCAACGGGGCAGGCAAGTCGACCACGATGCGGATCATGGTCGGCCTGAGCCCAGCCACCTCCGGCCACGTGGAGGTCCTCGGCGGCCGGTACGCCGACCTGCCGAACCCGGGCATCGAGATCGGGGTACTCCTCGATGCCTCGGCCCAGCACGCCGGCCGTACCGGCCGCGAGGTGCTCACCGTCGCGGCCCGCACCATGGGGCTGCCGACCAGCCGGGTGCCCGAGATGTTGCGCCGGGTGTCGCTGACGGAGAAGGAGGGCGACGGCAGGGTCCGCAACTACTCCCTCGGCATGCGGCAGCGGCTCGGCATCGCGACCGCTCTCATCGGCGACCCCGCCGTCCTGGTCCTCGACGAGCCCGCCAACGGCCTCGACCCCGCCGGCATCCGCTGGATGCGCGATCTGTTGCGCGAGTTCGCCGACCAGGGCGGCACGGTGCTGTTGTCCTCACACCTCCTGCACGAGATCGAGGTCATCGCCGACGACCTGGTCGTGATCGGGAACGGCCGGATCGTCGCTGAGGGGACCAAGCAGGATCTGCTGTCGACGGCCGGGACCGTCGTCTCGTCCGCGGACAACACCCGGCTGGCCGGCGCCCTCGCGGACGCCGGCATCGGCGCCTCGCCCTCGGGCGCAGGCTCGCTCCACACCCACGCCGACCCACACCACGTCGGCAGGGTCGCCCTCGCGGCCGGCATCGCCCTGACCGAACTGCGCCCCGCGGACGGCGCTGGTCTGGAGGAGATGTTCCTCGAGCTCACCGCGGAATCCCAGCGCGACAGCAACTTTCCCGGAGAAGGGGCAGCAGCATGACCACCCAGACCGCAACGACCGCCGACCGCGCCGTACATCCGATCCCGACCAGCCGGATCATCGGCGTCGAGCTGCGCAAGATGTTCGACACGCGCTCGGGCTTCTGGCTGCTCACGAGCATCGGCGTCCTCTCGGTCGTGGCGACCGCGGCCGCCATCATCTTCGCCCCCGCCAGCGCGCTCAGCTACCAGACCTTCGCCACCGCGCTCGGCTTCCCGATGACGCTGATCCTCCCCATGATCGCGATCCTCGCGGTCACCAGCGAGTGGAGTCAGCGCACCGGACTGACGACGTTCACGCTCGTACCGAGCCGGGGGCGCGTCATCGGCGCCAAGGCGATCGCGACCATCATCGTCGGGATCGTCTCGATGCTGGTGGCGTTCACGATCGGAGCCGTCGGCAACGTGGTGGGCTCCACCCTCGCCGGGGTCGACACGGTGTGGAACATCGGACCGGCTCACGCGGCTCAGATCGTCCTGGGCAACTTGGTGGGGATGGCCATCGGTTTCACCCTGGGCGTGGTGCTGCGCAACTCCGCAGGCGCCATCGTCGGCTACTTCGCGCTGTCCTTTGTTCTCTCCGGCATCCTGGTGCTGCTGGCCCGGGTGAGGGAATGGTTCACCGACCTCCAGCCCTGGATAGACTGGAACCACACGCAGATCGCGCTGTTCGCGGGTCAGACGTCCTCGGCACAGGAGTGGGCCCAGCTCGGATCGACCACGATGATCTGGATCATCATCCCGCTCGTCATCGGCATGGTGCTGCTGCGCCGCTCCGAGGTCAAATAGCCGGTCCACCGGTTCACACTGCGTCAGATGCGAGAGTTCCGGTAGTTTCCGCCCGAAGGGCCCAACACCCGACTACTCGAAGTCCCCCGGCCCGATGCGAAACCCTGCCACCCGTCACAACCCGGCGAAAAGTCGCGGGGAGCTGCGTTGGCGGTGTGCCTTTTGGCGGCAAGCCGGCGAGCAGTAGCGCGCCGGTCTGCCGGTGGCCGGTCGGCGGACGGGCGCGCTACAGACGGGGCAGGGTGCCGGGATTTCGTTACTTTCCAGCGTTTCGTTACGGTCGGTTCTCGCGGGTTCCGTTACGGATAGTGGGCGGGTTCGCAGGGCGTCGAGGATGAGGGCGACGGCCGGGGCGAGGGGGTCTTCCGCGCGTCGATGTCGTTGGATCGCAACGCATCCGGTGAAGATGTCGAGCACGTCGGTGACGACCACGTCGGGGCGGACCGCGCCCTGACGTTGGGCCGAGGCGAGCAGGGCGCCCAGTGCGCGATGGAATCGGTTGCCCGCGCCGCGGAGCAGGGCGCGTGGCCAGCCGTCGTCGGATTGCACCAGGTCGCAGAGGTCTTTGTTGCCGGGCGTCGTGACGATGACATGGGTACAGAGGGCGAAGAAGGCCGAACCGGGGTCCGGATCGGTGAGATGTTCGGCGGCCAGCGCGGCCAATCCGTCGACACGCTGCTGCATCACCGCTTCCAGCAGATCGGTTTTCGTCGGAAAGTGCCGGTGGACGGTGCCCGCGCCGACACCGGCGCGGCGGGCCACCTCGGCCAGCGAGACCGTGGTCCCGCGTTCCGCGAGCGCGCGCTGAGCGGCGGCCAGGATCTGTGCGCGGTTGCGGCGCGCATCGGATCGGATCGCGGGTTCCGCGCTGTTGCCGACCGTCATTTCGTTACGCCTTCCCTGTACGTGACCTCGCCAACCGGGTGCAATCGCCCGTAACGTCCGGCATACGGGTTGACCGACCCGATTGTAGGCACACGATCGATCACGAAACGGAGCTCCTCCGCGATGACGTCAGCACTTCCCGTCCTGATCACCGGCGCCACCGGCAAGCAGGGCGGCGCGACCGCCCGCCGGTTGCTCACCGAAGGACACCGGGTCCGAGCTCTGGTGCGCGACACCGACTCCCCCGCTGCCCGCGCACTGGCCGCCCTGGGCGCCGAATTGGCGGTCGGCGACTTCGACGACCCCGCATCGCTGCGTGCCGCGACCACCGGTACCCGAGCCGTATTCCTCGTTCCGCCAGCCGATTACAGCGCGAAGGGCTGGGGCGAAGACACCGAGGCCCGTCGCGGCATCGCCATGATCGACGCCGCCCGAGCCACCGGTGTCGAGCAGATCGTGTTCACCGGCGTCGCCACGATGGGCGCCGCGGAATCGTGGGGCCAGCAGGGCAAACGGCAGATCGAAGAGGCCCTGGCCGCAGTCGGCTTGCGCTACACCGTGTTGCGCCCCGTGCGGTTCATGGAGAACTACCTCCTCCACGACTCCCCTGTAGACGGCATCCGCGAAGGCGGCGAGCACCGGCACCTGTTCCCCGCCGATCGCCCGCTCCAGATGATCGCCGTCGACGATATCGCCGCGTTCGCCGCCCTGGCCTTCGCCGACCCGGACACCTGGCACGCCCGCATCCTCGAGCTCGCGGGCGAGGCCATCACCCCCGTCGAGGCGGCCGCCACGATCAGCGCCGCGATCGGCCACCCCATCCACTACCGCGAGGTCACCGAGGACGAGGCCGACGCGATCGGACCCCAGCTCGGCAACACCTGGCGCCTGATCCGCGAAACCGGCGGCTGGCACGCCGATCTGCCCGCGTTGCGCTCACTGCACCCGGGGCTGACCTCGCTGCGCGACTGGTTGGCACGCGGTGGCACCCAGCGGATCCTCGAACGGATCGGGGCGCAGGCCCCCGCGAACTGACCTGGGCGACTCCGCCGACCCGACGATCTCAGACCGAGGCCGACACCGGGTCGGGGTCGGTGACCTCGGCTCGGTTCAGCCGCTGGGAGATCACCTGGGTGATGCCGTCGCCACGCATGCTCACCCCGTAGAGGGCGTCGGCGATCTCCATGGTCGGCTTCTGGTGGGTGATGACGATCAGCTGGCTCTTCTCGCGCAGCTGCTCGAACAAGCCGATGAGGCGGCGCAGGTTGGTGTCGTCCAGCGCGGCTTCGACCTCGTCCATCACGTAGAACGGTGAAGGGCGGGCGCGGAAGATCGCGACGAGCAAAGCCACTGCGGTGAGCGACTTTTCGCCGCCGGAGAGCAGCGAGAGGCGTTTGACCTTCTTGCCGGGCGGGCGGGCCTCGACCTCGATGCCGGTGGTGAGCATGTCCGACGGGTCGGTGAGCACCAGCCTGCCCTCGCCACCGGGGAACAGTTTCCCGAACACGCCGACGAATTCGCGTTCCACGTCGGCGTAGGCCTCGGTGAACACCTGAAGGATGCGGGCGTCGACCTCGGCGACCACGTCGAGCAGGTCCTTGCGCGCGTTCTTGACGTCTTCGAGCTGGGTGGCGAGGAAGGTGTAGCGCTCCTCGAGTGCCGCGAACTCTTCCAGCGCAAGGGGGTTCACCTTGCCGAGAGTGGTGAGGTCCTTCTCGGCGCGCTTGGCGCGGCGCTCCTGGGTGGGCCGGTCGTAGGGCATCGGTTGGGGTGCGCTGACCTGTTCGCCGCGTTCCTTGGCCTGCTCGTACTCGTGTATCTCCAGCGCCGAGGGCGGCAGCACCACGTCGGGCCCGTATTCGGCGACGAGATCGGCGAGTGCGATGCCGAACTGTTCGGAGATGGTCGTCTCGAGCTGTTCGATGCGCAGTGCGGCTTGGGCTTTGGCGACTTCGTCGCGGTGCACGGCATCGGTGAGCTGGGCCAGCTGGGTGTTCAGCGCGCGGGCGCGTTCCTTCACCTGTTCCAGCGCCGCGGCGCATTCGCCACGGCGACGGACCAATTCGTCACGTCGCGCCGCGGCGGTGGCTACCACCTGCTCGAGTTCATGCTTGATCTTGGTACCCGATTCGGCGACCGCCGCGGCCACGGCGGCCGCTTGGCGCCGAGCGGCCTGCGCACGTTCGGCGCGGGCCCTGGCCTCCCGCTCACCACGGGCGGCCCTGCGCAGCGAATCCGCTTTGCCGCGAACGGATTCCGCGCGTTCCTCCGAGGTGCGCACGGACAGGCGTGCCTCGACCTCCATGGTCCGGGCTTCGGCGAGCGCGGCGGCGGCTTCTTCGCGGGCGTACCCCGCGGTCTCGGTGCTCGCGGCGCCGAAACTGTCGTCGCTGCCGTCGTGCTCGATCTCGGCGTGCCGCAACCGGTCCTCGAGTTCGGCCAGCGAGGCCAGCGACTTCTCCCGCGCCGCTTCGGCTTCCGCGCGCTGGGTGGCCAGCCGCTCCCCTTCGGTCTGCGCGGCGCGCGCACTCTGCCCGACGCGGGCCAGCCGGTCGTAGATCGCCAGCAGCGCCTGGTCCGATTCGTGCAGCGCCATCAGCGCGTGGTCGGCGGCGTCCTTGCGGTCGGCCTGTTCGGCCAGCGCCCCGGCCAGCGCCGCCTCCAGCTCCTCGGCCCGCCGTTGCGCGGCTGCCAGTTCCGCTGTGGCGGTGTCGATATCGGCCTGGACCTCGAGCTGGCTCGGCATCCGTTCCGAACCGCCGACGATCCAGCCCGCACCGGCCAGATCACCGTCACGGGTGACCACCCGTAGTTCCGGGCGCAGCGCGACGAGCTCGGTGGCGGTCGCCAGATCCTCGACGACCACGACGTCGGCGGTGAGCGCGGCCAGCGCGGGTCGCACCTGATCGTCGCCATCGAGCACGTCGGCGAGCCACTGCGCACCGGCGGGCAACGCGGACCGCTCGGCCGGAATCGTCGCGCCGGTCGCGAAGACGAACGCCACCCGACCACCGTCACCGCCGCGCAATTCCCGCACCGCCGAGTCGGCGGTCGTCGCGGTATCGGCGGTGATGGCATCGGCGAGCGGACCGAGCAGCGCGGCGACAGCGGCCTCGAATCCGGGCTGCACGCGCAACAGGCCCGACAGCCGTCCGCCGAGCCCGCTCACGCCGTGTTCGAGCAGCCAGGCCGCACCGTCCTTGCGGGCCAGGTTCATGCCGAGAGCTTCGATGCGGGCACCGAGCCGGGCGACGAGCTTGCTCGCCTCACGGTCGAGTTCACGCAGTTCCCGGACCCGCTCGTCGGCCAGTCCCTGCGCGGCGACGGCGTGTTCGTGCTGGGCGTCCAGCCCCTTTTCCCCCGCGTCGAGCTCGCCGAGTTCGTCCTGCACCGAGTCGTATTCGACCTGCGCGGTCTCACCACGGTGGCGGGCGTCGGCGATGGCCACGGACAGGCGCGCGATCTCGGCGTCCACGGACTGGGCTCGGGTGCGCAACGTGTCGACCTGGCCGGACAGCCGGGCCAAGCCTTCGCGCCGGTCGGCGATCGCGCGCACGGCCGCCAGGTGCGCCTGCTCGGCGGCCTTGGCGGCGTGCTCACGCTCGGCGAGGGCTTCGCGCGCGGCTTCGAGGGTCTCGGTCGCCATCTCGACCGCGTACCGCAGTTCGGCCTCTTCGGCTTCGATCCGGTCGGCCTCGGCCTCGAGCTGATCCGGGTCGCGTCCCGTGCCGACCGGAGCCTCGGTGTGCAGGTGCCTGGCCCGGTCACTGGCGATGCGGATGGTGGCGTTCACTCGTTCGGCCAGTGCCGAGAGCTGGAACCAGGTCTGCGCCGCGGCCTCGGCACTGGGACTCAGCCGCGACAGCTGGAACTCCTGCTGCGCGAGCGCGGCGTTGGCGGCGTCTAGTTCGGTCTGCACGTTGATCTGCTGTTCGCGGGCGTAGGCCTCTTTGCTGAGCTGAGACTCCAGTTCGCCACGGCGGGTGACCAGATCGTCGGCGGCCAGGCGCAGCCGGGCGTCGCGCAGGTCGGCCTGCACGGTCTGCGCGCGGCGGGCGACCTCGGCCTGGCGGCTGAGCGGTTTGAGCTGGCGTCGCAGTTCGGTGGTGAGGTCGGTGAGCCGGGCGAGGTTGGCCTGCATCGCGTCGAGCTTGCGGACCGCCTTCTCCTTGCGCCTGCGGTGCTTGAGCACACCCGCGGCCTCTTCGACGAACGCGCGCCGGTCCTCGGGCCGCGATTCCAGGATCGCCGACAGCCTGCCCTGACCCACGATGACGTGCATTTCGCGCCCGATACCGGAGTCGGACAGCAGTTCCTGCACATCCATCAGCCGGCACGTGCTGCCGTTGATCTCGTACTCGCCCGCGCCGTCGCGGAACATCCGCCGGGTGATCGACACCTCGGCGTAGTCGATGGGCAGCGCACCGTCGGAGTTGTCGATGGTCAGCGTCACCTCGGCACGCCCGAGCGGTGCCCGCCCGACGGTCCCGGCGAAGATGACATCCTGCATCTTCCCGCCCCGCAACGCTTTGGCACCCTGCTCACCCATCACCCAGGAGAGCGCGTCCACGACATTGGACTTACCGGACCCGTTCGGCCCGACGACGCAGGTAATGCCCGGTTCGAAGCGCAAAGTGGTCGCAGACGCGAAGGACTTGAACCCCTTCAACGTCAAGCTCTTCAAATGCAAGAGAGCTCGTCCGCCTCTCCGCGATTCGGGCCGGACCTAGGTGCGTGTAGGCATCGCACGCGGCCAGCGGTGATGAGGGTGACTCGAGTAGCCGGTTCCCGATGAGTTACCCATGTGCTCGCGAAAGCTTAGCGGATGTAGCGGCAGGTTTGCGGTCAGTGCGGGCCGTGGGGGTTCATGTGCTTGGCTTGCTTCTGCAGTTGGCGCAGGTGGGTCTCGGTGCCAGGGCTCGCTTCCCAGCCGGTGATCACCCGGAAGACCAGGACAGCGCCCCATGGGCCGATCACCCACATCGGCCAGAAGTAGGTGAGCTCGCCCGCGGTCAGCGAGATCAGGCCCCAGATGACCAGCACGATCACGCTGACGCCGAGCCAGCTACCCGCCTCGATGCGCTGCCAGATCGGGAAGCGGGTACCGGACTTGCGTTCGGTGGGCGCCGCGGCCTGCTGTTGTGTGGTCAGCGGCGGCAGGTCGGACAGGACGAGCGCGAGGTCGTCGCGCGTGGTGGTCGCGTAGACCTTGGCCACGCGCAGGTCGTATTCGCCAAGGTCGAGCCTGCCGTCGGCCAGATGCGTACCCAGCTGGGCGACGATCGCGTTGCGTTCGGCGTCGGACGCGCGCGTACCCGGGGTGATATCCATGCCGACGTCCTCTCGGTCACATCCACGATGGAGTGCTGGTTTCCAGCGTCCACCCTCCACAGTGCGATGTCAACCGCTCACCCTCGCTCAGAGGATGGCGAACGCCACCACGAGACCGAGCGCGAAGTGCGCGGCGGCGACGACGAGGACCTCGGGGGTGTAGGTCTCGGCGTGCAGCGTGCGGCCGATGTCGACGCCGGTGACCTTTTCGATCACCCGCACCGAGATCACCTGCGCGATGATGCCGACCAGGCCGTACACGATCGCCGCGATGAGCCCTTCCGACAGCTTGCCGCTGCCGCCGGTGGCCAGCACCGCGAACACGACGATGAACGCCATGCTGATCATCCCGGCCGCCGAGACGATGATCGCGTTCGGCTTGCCCGCCACCACCAGGTCGCGCAGCTTGCCGGGCGTGGTCAGGTCGATGGCGAAGAAGCCGATCAGCATCAGGACAAGGCCGATCAGGCAGTACAGGATGATGGCGCCGACGCCT
Organism: Nocardia sp. NPDC058518; assembly: GCF_042719655.1. Classification (NCBI taxonomy): domain Bacteria; kingdom Bacillati; phylum Actinomycetota; class Actinomycetes; order Mycobacteriales; family Nocardiaceae; genus Nocardia; species Nocardia sp. NPDC058518. The sequence continues at coordinate 31,808 of NZ_JBHXNJ010000010.1, read as the reverse complement.
TCACCGAGCGCACTCCAATAACCCGATTCCAGGGCGAGGGCGGTCATCGTGGTCCTTTCGAACAATGTTGTGAGGTCAGGTGTCAGTCGACGATGCGGTGCGGCACGAACGCGGCGCCGTCATCGGTGATCAGGCCGGCGGTCTCGCGAATGCCGAGCCCGGCCGCGGTGTCACCCACGACCCAGGCGCCGAGCACCGGGCGCATCCCATCGAATTCCGGTAGCGGGTCGAGCAATTGGTAGACGAAACCCTCGGCGCCGTAGACGCCGCCGGTCGCGGTCTCCATGCCGGGGCCGACGATGGTCATATTCGCGCCCTCGCGGCCGAGCTTGGGTTTGCGAATGTATTCGGTGAGCTCGTGCGGGTTGTCGAGGTAGGCGGGCAACAGGTTGGGGTGGCCGGGATACATCTCCCACAGGATCGCCAGGATCGCCTTGTTGCTCAGCAGCGTGGTCCACAGCGGTTCGATCCACGCGGTCGCGGGCAGGCTGCCGACGACGCGCTTGCCGAAATCGTCGTCGATGATCCACTCCCACGGATACAGCTTGAACATCGCCTCGATCGGCGCCTCGGCCAGATCGACGAACCGGTTCAGCTCGGTATCGAAACCGACTTCCTCGATCGGCAGCGCGACCGTGTCGAAACCGGCTTCGGCCGCGGTCTCCTGCATGTAGGCGGTGGTGACGTTGTCCTCACCGGTCGCGTCGGCGCCCGACCAGGTGAAGTGCAGTTCGGTACCGGGCAGCACGCCGCGCAGTTCGGTCCAGCGCTCCACCAGTTTCTCGTGCAGCGAATTCCATTGGTCGCCACCGGGATACACCTGCTGCAACCAGTGCCACTGGATGATCGCGGCCTCGAGCAGCGAGGTGGGGGTATCGGCGTTGTATTCCAGCAGCTTGGCCGGGCGCCGCGCGTCGTAGCGCAGGTCGAAGCGGCCGTACACGTAAGGGTCACTGCGACGCCACGATTCGGCGATCGGGCCCCACGTCCATTCCGGCAGACCGAAATCGGCGAAGCGCTCGGTGAGTACCACGTGTTCGGCCGCGTGCAGGCACATCGACTGCAGCAGTTCCACATCGGCTTCCAGCGCGAGGATCTCGTCCATCGAGAACTCGTAGTGCACCGACTCGTCCCAGTACGGCCGCGGCTGACCGCTGGCGTCGCGGCCCGGTGCGCCGTAGACCAGACCCTGCTTTTCGATGATCTGCTGCCAGTCCTGGCGCGGTGTGCTCTTGTTGCGCCGCATCTACGTCCCACTCCCCCCGGTCGACTTGCTGCCGAGTCCGCCGCGCTGCACCGTGGTGCCACTCTTGGTCTTGATCTCGGCATTGCGCGGTTTCACCGACGTGCCGCCCGTGGGTGGCTTGCCGATCGTCGGTGTGCCGCCGTAGTGGTAGCGGTACTGCGGCCAGCCCAGAATCAGCAGTCCGCCGCCGTGGCCGCCACCGGAGCCGTCACTGCGGAAATTGGTCTTGCCGTCGCCGCAGTTCTCATCGGGGACAACGACTTCCTGCCCGTTCTCGTCGATCTGCACGCACGAGGCCGTCACCTGGTCGGGTGCGGTGACCGCGCGGTAGGCGAGGTAGCCACCGCCGACCAGCGCGGCGACGCCGACGATGGCGACACCACCGATCATCACGCGTTTGCGGTTGCGCCGCTTCTCCTCTGCCGCCGCGGCCGCCGCCCGCTCAGCTTCCTCGGCTTGCCTGCGGGCCTTGTCTCTGGCGCGCGCCTCGCCGACCGTCGGCGGACGCGGCTGGGTGACGCCGGGTTCCTGCCTGGCCATCCGACCGGGACGCGGCTGATCGACAGGATGCCCGCCCGCGCCGAACACCGGCGGCGTCGGCCCTGCGTTCGGATCGGATGGTGTCGAACTCGCATCCGGTGCGGACCATCCCGCGCCGGGATCGGGTGGCGTCCACGGGGACCTGTCCGGCTCGCCGTTCGAGGGTTGTTCCGGTCGATCGGGCGGTCCAGGGTTCTGTGTGCTCACCGCTGCCGCCCCCTAGCCCCCGAAGTCACCACTAGCGCTCCTCGAATCCCGTCATGTCGCCCCGCGCGGGCTCCCAGCTTTCCACAACCAGGTCTACCCGCCCGGGTGCCGGCCCGGACAGAGCATGTCTCACGTGCCCGACGGGTTGCGAACTATCGGGCGCCTCGCCGGACCGTAGCAGTTCCAGCAATTTCTCGCCCGCCGTTCGTGGCCCTTCGGCGACAACGTGGACGCGTCCGTCGCGGTGATTGCGTGCGTAGCCGACCAGCCCGAGTTCCAGTGCGCGCGACCGCGTCCACCACCGGAACCCCACGCCCTGCACGTACCCGTGCACCCACGCACTCAGCCGAACCGGCTCCTCGCTCATGCGTCGATGTTGAACGTCAGTGTCACCTTCGTGCCCGCTTTGAGCGTGCGGCCCACGGTGCACACCTTGTCGACGGCGCGCTGCACGGTGACCAGTAGTCGTTCGCGCGCGGCCTCGTCGAGTTCGGACAGATCGAGTTCGAGGACCTCGTCGAGCTGCGGGTAGAGCTCGTTCTCGCGGTCGGCGTCGCCGGAGACGCGGATGGTGGCGTCGAACTCGTCGCCGAGGCGACGCGACAACGGCAGGTCCGAACTGAGCCCGGTGCACCCGGCGAGTGCGATCTTGAGCAGCTCACCGGGAGTGAAGGCGCCGGGAACACCCTGGGAGGCGATCAAAACCTCCGCGCCACGGTTACTGCGCCCGGTGTATGCACGGGTTCCGGTGCGTTCGACCCACAGTTCGGTGGGGGCATTGTTCACGGTTGCGGTCTGCTCAGCCATGCCTTGATCCTGCCATTCGCTCGAGGACGATCCACGCCTGGGAACGCCACCGCCGCCACCGGCATTCCGGTCACGTGACCCGGCGCACGCTCACTCCTGGAAGCGATAGCCCATCCCGGCCTCGGTGAGCAGGTGACGCGGGTTCGCCGGATCGTCCTCGAGTTTGCGCCGCAACTGTGCGAGGTAGACCCGCAGGTAATGGGTCTCGGTGGCATAGGCCGGACCCCATACCTCGCGCAGGAGTTCCTTGCGCCCCACCAGTTTTCCGCGATTGCGCACCAGCATCTCGAGCATTCCCCACTCGGTGGGCGTGAGGTGCACGGCCACGCCCTGCTTGGTGACCTTCTTCGCGGCCAGGTCGACGGTGAAGGAATCGGTCACCACCACCGGGTCGTCGCTCCCGGCGTCGGCGGCCCCACGCCGAACCGCCGCACGCAACCGGGCCAGCAACTCGTCCATCCCGAACGGCTTGGTGACGTAGTCGTCGGCCCCCGCGTCGAGCGCCTCGACCTTGTCGGCGGAGTCGGTGCGCGCCGAGAGCACGAGCACCGGCGCGCTACTCCAGCCACGCAGCCCCGCGAGCACCTCGATGCCGTCCATATCGGGCAGCCCGAGATCGAGAATCACCACATCGGGATGCTTCTCGGCGGCGGCACGCAGCGCGGCGGCACCATTGCCCGCGGTGATCACCTCGTAGCCGCGCACCGACAGATTGATCCGCAACGCCCGCACGATCTGCGGCTCGTCATCGACCACCAGAACTTTCACGGCTCCGCCACTGCGCGTATCTTGGCCGGACTCAGGTGGGGCGACCGGCATCCGGGCGGGCGGCGGTTTCGGCGTAGCAGTGGGTTCTCCGGTCCCGCCGGAGTTACCCATGTGCTCACTTGTCGGCATCGTTGTTTCCTGTGAAGGGGGCGGGCAGGTCTACCAGCATGGTCAGACCGCCGCCCGGTGTGGGTTCGGCGTGGACGGTACCGCCCATCGCCTCGACGAAACCGCGCACGACCGAAAGGCCGAGGCCGACGCCGGTGGTGTTGTCCCGGTCGCCGAGTCGCTGGAACGGCTCGAACAGGTCCTCCTCGGTGCCCGCGGGAACGCCGCGTCCGGTGTCGACGACCGCGATCGACACCCGGTCGCCAACGTGTTCGGCGGTGACACGAACAGGTGTGTCACGGCCGGAGTGGTGCAGGGCGTTGTCGAGCAGGTTCGCCAGCACGCGTTCGAGAAGACCGCTGTCGGCGAGTACCGACACCTCGCCGACCTCGACTTTCACCCGATCCATCGCCGCGCGCCGCAATCCACGTGCCCCCATCCCGACGCTCACCAGCGCGCGGTGCACCGCCTCGTCCATGTAGACCTGCCGCAACTGCGGGCTCACCACACCGACGGCCAGGCGCGACGAATCGAGCAGGTTGCCGACCAGCGCGGTCAGCTGGTCGACGGATTCCTCGATCGCTTCGAGCAGTTCGCCGGTGTCCTCGGCGGAGAACTCCACATCGTCGCTGCGCAGACTCGACACGGCGGCCTTGGCACCGGCCAACGGCGTGCGCAGATCGTGGCTGACTGCCGAGAGCAGTGCCCGGCGCAACCGATCGGCCTCGAGCAACGCCGCCGCGGCACTGGCTTCCTCGGCGAGCCGTTCTTGCCGGACCAACCCGGCGGCTTGATTGGCCACCGCGTTGAGCACCGGCCGTTCCCCCGGGTCGAGTGGGTGCCCGGCCAGCAACAGCAGGCTCGTCGCGTCACCCGCTTCGATGACCGTCTCGGCATCGTCGGAACGTCGCGGTGGATTCGTACCGACCTCGGCGACCACCACGTCACCGCACAGCATGCTCACCGCCCGCTGCCCATAGGCCTCACGCACCTGTTCCAGCAGATTCGGCAGGTCGGCGCCGTGCAGCACCGCACCGGCGAACAGGGTGAGCAGTTCGGCTTCACGAGACGCCTTGCGCGCCTGCCTGGTTCGTTTGGCCGCGACATCGACCAGCGCGGCGACCGCGACCGCCACGATCAGCAGCACCACCACGGTGACGAAGTTGTCCGGTTCGGCGATGGTGAGGCTGTAGCGCGGAGAGGTGAAGAACCAGTTCAGCAACAGCCCCGACAGCAGCGCCGACACCGAGGCGGGCACGACACCGCCGAGCAGCGCGACCGCGACGACACCGACGAAGAACATCGCGCTGAGCCCGCCGAGTTCGAGGAATCCGTCGAGCGTCGCCCAGCAGACCACGCTCACCAGCACCGGCACCAGCAGTGCGGCGATCCAGGCGAACAGCGGCTGACGGACGCGCAGCGGGTTGCGGCGCACACCCTGGTTGGCCTGCTCATGGGTCACCATGTGGACGTCGATCTTGCCCGAACGCTGCACCACCGTCGACCCGATGCCCTCGTCGAGCATCCGCGCCCACCGCGACCGTCGCGAGGTCCCGAGCACCAACTGCGTGGCGTTGACCTCCCGCGCGAATTCCAGCAGCGCGCCAGGCACATCGTCGCCGGTCACAGTATGTAGCGAGGCACCGAGCCCGGCCGCGAGTTCACGCAGCCGAACCATCCGCTCGGTCGACACACCGGCGAGCCCGTCACCACGAACCACGTGCACCACCACGAGATCGGCGCTGGACTTGGACGCGATCCGCCCCGCCCGGCGCACGACCGTCTCCGATTCCGCCCCGCCGGTGACCGCGACGACGACTCGTTCGCGCGCCTCCCACAGCTCGGTGATCTTGTGATCGGCCCGGTACTTGGCGAGCGCGGCGTCGACCTGATCGGCCAGCCAGAGCAGTGCCAGTTCCCGGAGCGCGGTGAGATTTCCGGGCCGGAAGTAGTTACGCAGTGCGGCATCCACCTTGTCCGCCGCATACACATTTCCGTGCGAGAGCCTGCGCCGCAATGCTTCCGGCGTGAGATCGACCAGCTCCACCTGATCGGCCGCACGCACCACCGCATCTGGCACTGTCTCGCGCTGCTCGATCCCGGTGATCTGGGCGACCACATCGTTGAGGCTCTCGAGGTGCTGCACGTTCACCGTCGAGATGACGTCGATACCAGCGTCGAGGAGCTGTTCGATGTCCTGCCAGCGCTTTTCGTGCACGCTGCCCGGCGCGTTGGTGTGCGCGAGCTCGTCGACGAGCACCACGGCGGGCTTGCGCGCGAGCACCGCGTCGACGTCGAGTTCGGGCAGCTCGGTCCCGCGATAGCCGACCAGCTTCGTCGGGATCCGTTCGATGCCGTCGAGCAGTTGCGCGGTCTTCGCGCGACCGTGCGTCTCCACCAGCGCGGCCACCACATCACGGCCGCGCTCGAGCCGCCGGTGCGCCTCGCCGAGCATGGCGTAGGTCTTGCCCACGCCCGGCGCCGCACCGAGATAGATGCGCAGTTGTCCGCGTTTCACCTGTCCATCATCGCGTGTCGCCGAGCCTCGACTGTAGGGCGCACCGGCAACACGCCGACCGACACCATCGGCGTATGCGAGGTGTTCAGCCGACCGAGCACCCGGATCAGCAGCAGCGATCCGACAAAACCGAAGATCACCGCAAGGGTCACTACCGACACCGCGATCTCACTTTCCGTGCACAAGGGAACCGGCGGCGCCGTTCGCGTACCGGTGCCCACTTTCTACCGTCCGAACAAACGCCTGATCTCGATCTTTACGGTGTGTTGACGGCTATCGGGCGTGCTTTGACGGCATCCTCACACCCATCGCCCACCCACCGCGTCAACATTCCGCAAAGGCATGGCCGCCGGGCGCTAAGGAGTCGTAAGGAAGCCACGCCGAGTCGCGATCCGGCGTTTCACTCACCTAGGTGCTCCACCTCGGAGCACAAGGAGGTTGGAAATGTCTGTCGTGGTGTTCACGGTGCTCACCGTGGCGATCTTCGCGCTGCTGGGCCTGGTCCAGCGGGGGGTGGAGAAGCTGTGATCGCGAACCTTGTCGGTCTCGCGCTGGCTGTCCTCGTCGCCGTCTTCATGATCGCGGCGCTGCTCTTCCCCGAGAGGTTCTAGGTGAACACGACTACTGCGGGGATCGTCTTCGTGGCGGCCCTGGTTATCGCGCTGGCCCTGGTGCATGTGCCGCTCGGCGATTACATGTACCGGGTATACAACAGCGACAAGTACTCCCGCGTCGAGCGGCTGATCTTCCGCGCCATCGGCGCGAAACCCGAGGTCGAGCAGACCTGGCCCGTCTACGCCCGCAGTGTGCTGGCGTTCTCGGCGGTCAGCGTGCTGTTCCTTTTCTTCTTCCAGCTGGTTCAGGGCGCACTGCCACTGCACCTCAACGATCCCGGCACCGAGATGACCCCCGCGCTCGCGTGGAACACCGCGGTCAGCTTCGTCACCAATACCAACTGGCAGAACTATTCCGGTGAGTCCACCCAGGGTCACCTGGTGCAGATGGCCGGTCTGGCGGTGCAGAACTTCGTCTCCGCGGCCGTCGGCATGGCGGTGGCGGTGGCACTGGTGCGCGGGTTCGCCCGTCGCCACACCGGTGACCTGGGCAACTTCTGGGTCGACCTGGTCCGCGGCACCCTGCGGATTCTGCTGCCACTGTCGTTCGTCTTCGCGATCGTGTTGGTCGCGGGCGGCGTGATCCAGAACTTCAACCTGCACGACCAGATCGCGCAGACCATCGGCGGCGCCGAACAGACGATCACCGGCGGTCCGGTGGCGAGCCAGGAAGTCATCAAAGAACTCGGCACCAACGGCGGCGGCTTCTACAACGCCAACTCCGCGCACCCGTTCGAGAACCCGACCACCTGGACGAACTTCATCGAGATCTTCCTGCTCATGGTGATCGCGTTCTCGCTGCCGCGCACCTTCGGCCGGATGGTCGGTTCCACCAAGCAGGGCTTCGCGATCGTGGCGGTGATGGGCACGATCGCCCTGGCCAGCATCTCACTGACCAACCTGTTCCAGCTGCAGCACCACGGCACGGTCCCGACCGCGATCGGCGCGTCGATGGAAGGCGTGGAAACCCGCTTCGGCGTTGCCGATTCGGCCACCTTCGCCGGCGCGACCACCCTCACCTCGACGGGGGCGGTGAACTCGTTCCACGATTCCTACACCAGCCTCGGCGGCATGATGACGATGTTCAACATGCAGCTCGGCGAGGTGGCGCCCGGCGGTGTCGGCTCCGGTCTCTACGGCATGTTGATCCTCGCCGTGATCACGGTGTTCGTCGCGGGCCTGATGGTCGGACGCACCCCGGAATACCTGGGCAAGAAGATCACCCCGCGCGAAATCAAGCTGGCCGCGACGTATTTCCTGGTGAGCCCGCTGATCGTGCTGGTCGGCACCGCGGTGGCCATGGCCATGCCGGGACAACGAGCGAGCATGCTCAACGGCGGGCCACACGGCATGTCGGAGGTGCTGTACGCCTTCACCTCCGCGGCCAACAACAACGGTTCCGCCTTCGCCGGTCTCACCGGCAACACCGAGTGGTACAACACCGCCCTCGGCCTCGCGATGCTGTTCGGCCGGTTCCTGCCGATCATCATCGTGCTGGCACTGGCCGGTTCGCTGGCCCAGCAGGGCACCACTCCCGCGTCGATCGGCACGCTGCCGACGCACCGGCCGCAGTTCATCGGCATGGTCGTCGGTGTGACGGTGATCCTGGTCGCGCTCACCTTCCTGCCCGCTCTCGCACTCGGGCCGCTCGCCGAAGGAATCCACTGAAATGACCACTCCCACACTAGAAACCGCACCGCGGCCCGAACACCGCACCAAGGGCGTACAACGCGGCGTCCTCGACCCGAAGCTGCTGCTCACCTCCCTTCCCGACGCCGTGCGCAAGCTCGATCCGCGCACGCTGTGGAAGAACCCGGTGATGCTGATCGTCGAGATCGGCGCCGTGTGGTCGACCATCCTCGCCATCACCGACCCGAGCTTCTTCGCTTGGGCGATCGTGCTCTGGCTCTGGCTCACAGTCGTTTTCGCGAATCTGGCCGAGGCCGTCGCGGAGGGGCGCGGCAAGGCGCAGGCCGACTCGCTGCGCAAAGCCAAGACCGACACCATCGCCCGGCGCCTGGCCGACTGGACACCGGGTGGGCGCATCGTCGAGGAACGCGTCGCGGCCCCCGAGCTGCGTCGCGGCGACTACGTCGTCGTCGAAGCGGGCCAGATCATCCCCGGCGACGGTGACGTCGTCGAAGGCATCGCCTCGGTGGACGAATCGGCCATCACCGGTGAATCCGCGCCCGTGATCCGGGAATCCGGCGGCGACCGATCGGCCGTCACCGGCGGCACCACGGTGCTCTCGGACCGGATCGTCGTGCGGATCACCCAGGAACCCGGCGCCAGCTTCATCGACAAGATGATCGCCCTCGTCGAGGGTGCGAGCAGGCAGAAGACGCCGAACGAGATCGCGCTCAACATCCTGCTGGCCGCGCTCACGATCATCTTCGTGTTCGCGGTGACCACCCTGCAGCCGCTGGCCATCTTCGCCAAGTCGAACAACCCCGGCGTGCCGGATACCTCGGCACTTGACGCGCACGGCATCACCGGCATCGTGATGGTCTCGCTGCTGGTCTGCCTCATCCCGACCACCATCGGGGCGTTGCTCTCGGCCATCGGCATCGCGGGCATGGACCGCCTCGTGCAGCGCAATGTGCTGGCGATGTCGGGTCGTGCGGTGGAAGCCGCGGGCGATGTGAACACCCTGCTGCTCGACAAGACCGGCACCATCACCCTCGGCAACCGGCAGGCCGCCGAGTTCATCCCGGTGCCGGGCGTTCTCGACGACGAACTGGCCGACGCGGCACAGCTGTCGAGCCTCGCCGATGAAACGCCGGAGGGCCGCTCGATCGTCGTGTTCGCCAAGGAGGTGTTCAACAAGCGCGAACGCAGCGCGGGTGAACTGCCGGGCGCGACCTGGGTGGAGTTCACCGCACAGACCCGCATGTCGGGTGTCGACCTCGCCGACGGGCACCAGCTGCGCAAGGGGGCAGCCGGTGCCGTGACGGAATGGGTTCGCGCCCAAGGCGGTTCGATCCCCGAGCAGGCGGCGGTGATCGTCGACGGCATCTCCGCCTCCGGCGGCACGCCGCTGGTGGTCGGTGAGGTCAAGGACGGCACCCCACGCCTCGTGGGTGTCATCCACCTCAAAGACGTGGTCAAGCAAGGCATGCGGGAACGCTTCGACGAGATGCGCCGCATGGGCATCCGCACCGTGATGATCACCGGCGACAATCCGCTGACCGCCAAGGCGATCGCCGACGAGGCGGGCGTGGACGACTTCCTCGCCGAAGCCACACCGGAGGACAAGCTCGCCCTGATCAAGTCCGAACAGGACGGCGGCCGCCTCGTAGCGATGACCGGCGACGGCACCAACGACGCCCCCGCGCTCGCACAGGCCGACGTGGGCGTGGCCATGAACACCGGCACCTCGGCCGCCAAAGAGGCGGGCAACATGGTCGATCTGGACTCGGACCCGACCAAGTTGATCGAGATCGTCGAGATCGGCAAGCAGTTGCTGATCACCCGTGGCGCGCTCACCACGTTCTCCATCGCCAACGACATCGCCAAGTACTTCGCGATCATTCCCGCGTTGTTCGTGGTGCTGTTCCCCGGCCTGGACGCGCTGAACATCATGCGCCTTGCCAGTCCGCAGTCGGCGATCCTGTCCGCGGTCATCTTCAACGCGATCATCATCGTGGCCCTCATTCCGCTGGCGCTGCGCGGCGTCAACTACCGGGCGAGCAATGCCTCGAAACTGTTGAGCCGCAACCTGACGATCTACGGCCTCGGCGGCATCATCGCCCCGTTCGTCGGCATCAAGATCATCGACCTGTTCGTCCAACTCCTCCCCGGGATGTCCTGAAATGCGAATGTCAACCTGGATCCGTCAGCACCTGGCCGCCCTGCGCGCCCTGCTGGTGCTGACCGCGATCACCGGAATCGTTTATCCCGTAGCCGTCTTCGCGATCGCCCAGCTGCCGGGGCTCAGCGAGCGAGCCGATGGGTCGCTCATCGAGCAGGACGGAAAAGTGGTGGGCTCCAGCCTGATCGGGCAGTCGTTCACCGACGCCGACGGCAATGCCATGGCGCAGTACTTCCAGAGCCGCCCGTCGGCCGCGGGCGACGGCTACGACCCGCTGTCCACCGCCGCGAGCAATCTCGGCCCGGAAGACATCGTCGACACCGCCGACCGAACCAGCCTGCTCACCACCGTGTGCACTCGCTCGAAGGAGGTCGGCGACCGTGAGGGGGTCGACGGCGCCCGGCAGTTCTGCACGAAAGACGGTGTGGGCGCGGTGCTCTCGGTGATCGGGCCGCGTGATGCCGACGGCGATGTGTCGCAGCCGGTGCAGGTGGTCAGCGTCAACGAACTCTGCCCCACGCAGCCGTTCCTGAGCACGTTCCGCGGCGTCGCCGTGGAGTGCGCGAAGGAGGGCGAGGACTACTCCGTCGGCCGGATCATCCCGATCCTCGGTGACGCACCGGCCGAGGCCGCCGTCCCCGCCGACGCGGTCACCGCGAGCGGCAGTGGACTCGACCCGCACATCTCCCCCGAATACGCGACCATCCAGGTCGAGCGGGTGGCGAAGGCGCGCGGTATCACCGCCACCCAGGTGCGCGAACTGCTCGACGCGCACACCGACGGCCGCACGCTCGGATTCCTCGGCGAGCCGCGGGTGAACGTCGTCGAACTCAACCTCGATCTCGACGCCCGCTACCCGTTCCTGGGCTGAACACAGCGAAGGGGCCGGATCCACCACGGATCCGGCCCCTTTTCGTCTTTCTGAGCTAATCCTCGTCTGTGACCAAAGCCCAACCATCCGGTAGACCGGTCACGGTTACCGCTGACCCACACACCTCGAGATCCACCGTCACCCCTTCGCCCAGCCGGAACTCCGACATCCGCACACACCCCCAGGCCGGGGGCACCTGCGGCCGCAACGTCAACGTCTTGGCAGGCACATCGGGATCGAGCCCGAGGAACGACCGAACCAGCAGCAACGGCGCCGCACTCGCCCAAGCCTGCGGCGAACACGATGTCGGATACGGCACGGGTGCGGCGAATCTCGACCGTGGGAAACCACAGAACAGCTCGGGCAACCGCCCGTCGAACGCGGCGGCCGCGTCGAGCAGCCCGCCCGACAGCTTCGTCGCCAGTTCCACCGCGCCCGGCACATGCTGGTACCGCATCAACCCGGCGACAGCGATCGCCGTGTCATGCGGCCAGATCGACCCGCAGTGGTAACTCATCGGGTTGTAGGCGCCCATATCCGAAGACAACGTGCGCAGCCCGAATCCCGAATCCATCTCCGCCCGAGCAAGATTCCGGATCAGGATCTCGGCATGCTCGTCGGTCGCGATGCCCGACCACAAACAGTGCGCCGCATTGCTGGTGAGCGCGTCGACCTGCCGCTTGCGGCCGTCCAATGCCACCGCGTACCAGCCGTAATGGGGTAGCCAGAACTGTTCGGCGAACTTGGTTCGCAACTCGTCGGCCCGCTCCCGCATCCGCACGGCCAGCTCGGGGTCGTCGAACTGGTCGGCCAGTTCCGCGCGGGCCAGGAACGCCGCGTACACATACCCCTGCACCTCGGCCAGCGCGATCGGCGCTTCGGCGATATGCCCTGCGGCGTCGTTGATTCCGTCGAAACTGTCCTTCCACCCCTGATTGATCAGGCCGCGGTCGGTGGCGCGCACGTACTCGACGAAACCGTCGTCGTCGCGGTCACCGAAATCGGTGATCCAGCTGATCGCGGCGTCGGCCGCGGGCAGCAGGGTGGCGATCGATGCCGGATCCGCGCCCCACCGAAGACATTCGGCGAGCAGCATCACGAAAAGCGGTGTGGCGTCGACAGTTCCGTAATAGATCTGCCCACCGAGCACCTGCCCGACCGAGGGCCCGCGCCGCATCTCGTGCATGATCCGGCCCGGCTCCTCCTCGACGAGCGGGTCGATCGTCTGGCCCTGCAATTCGGCCAGCTGCTGCAAAGTGCCCAGTGCCAGATCGGTTTCCAGCGGCAGCGACATCCATGCCGTGAGCAGCGAGTCCCGGCCGAACAGCGTCATGAACCACGGCGCGCCCGCCGCCACGAAGGGCCGGTTGGTGCCCGAATCGGTGTGGATCTGCAAGGCGCCCAGATCACTTTCGCTGCGGCGCAGGATCTGGTTGAGCAGGCCCGAGTCGGCGGAGATGTCGGTGGCGGTGGCCCGCCACGCCTGGATCTTGCGTACCGGCTCGCTGGCCCGGTAACGCTCGCCCACGGAGCCGGAGGTCTGCGGGCGTTGCGCCGCGCCTGCCGGTTGCGCGGTGATCTCGGTCTGCCAGCGCCCGCCCGCCGGGACGACGACCCGCCAGATCATGGTGCCGGGCAGCACCATCGGCTCGACGGTGGAGGTGAGCGCGAGTCCACGGGACAGATCGGCGCGGTCGTGCAGCAGCAGTTCACCGTCGGCGGTCGTCATCTCCGCCCGACGCCCGTTCGTGCGGCCTTCCTTCACCGCGAACAGATCGACGAAATCGGCGTCGACGTGTAGTTCCACCACCACCGCCGTCGCCTCGCGGCTCATGTTCTCCAGGGTGATCACCTCGTGCATGCCCTCGGCGACGAGCCGATCACGCACCACGAGCAGGGTGCTGTCGGCCCGACCCTGCTGGGGAGGCCTGCGCAGCACGAACCGTGCCGCGAAAGCCTCCGGACTCAGCACCGACAGCGCCTCGGGCCGTTTGCCGTCGATCATCAGCTCCCAGCGCGAAATCACCCTGGCGTCACGGAAGAACAGGCCCTGCGGCTTGCCCGGCTCGATATCGCCGAGCCGGTCGGACAGGCAGAACGTGCCGCCTTCGACAAGGGTGATGTTGCCGCCGCCGCCACCGAGCCCCGCGGGTTCCCCCGCGTTGAGGGGGCTCGGCGCCGAGGCGCTGTCGGTGCTCATGCGCGCCCGTTGGCCGCCACCCCGAAGGGCATCGGCATCGCATAGGCGGTGTCGTACCCGATCGTGGTGCGGGCGAGCAGCTCCCGATAAACCTGTTCGTAGCCGCGGCCGAGGGTGTCGGCGCTGAAGTTGTCGACCACGTGTTTCCGGCACAGGGCCGGATCGTAGGTCTGCACTTCGGCGATGGCGGCGGGCAGTTCGGCCGGATCGTCACAGATCCGCCCCGTGACCCCGTCGACCACCACTTCGCTCACCGCACCGCCGCGCAACGCGACCACCGGCGTGCCGCAGATCATCGCCTCGATCATCACCATGCCGAACGGCTCCTCCCATCGAATGGGGAACAGCAGACACTTAGCTCCGGAGAGCAGCTTACGCTTGGCGGCCGCGTCGGCGAGACCGAACATCTGATCCTGGTCGGTCATCCGCGGCTGCACGAACTCCTCGAAGTAGGCCTTCTCGGGCGCCTCACTGCACTTGCCCGCCAGGATCAGCGGCATGCCGACGGCGTGGGCGGCGTCGAGCGCCAGATGCGGGCCCTTGTCGTTGCTGAAACGACCGAGGAACAGCGCGTAGTCCTGCTTCTCGGTCTCGTACGGCCACTGATCGGGACACAGCGCGTTGTGGACCCGGCCCGCCCATGGCAGATCGGGCGCCAGCGCGCGCTGGCGGTCGCTGATCGCGACGAGCGAGCACTCCTGGCCCAGTTCCTTGTAATAGCGGTAGCAGTCGTCCTGCACCGGGCCGTGCACGGTGACCACCGTCGGCAACCCGAGATTGGCATAGGCGGGCGCGTTCAGCGGGCCCGCGAAAGTGTGGTCGTGGACCAGATCGATGCCTTCGGTATCGGCCAGCCGCTCGATGGCGCGGCGCACCCGCAGCGCGTGCACGATTTCCGGGAACGGGTCACCCAGCCGTTCGGGCTGGATCCGGTCCCACAGCGGGACGAAATTCGCCTGGGTGCCGTCTACGCCCGCGCCGAACAGGGTGACGTGATGGCCACGCTCACACAGTGAGTCGACCAGATCGGCGACTACCGCCTCGACGCCGCCGTAGGCCTTGGGTGGAACGTCGAAATACGGTGGAACAACCATGGCGATCCGCAGTGGACCACCGTGGTGATCGATCGAGTAGAGATCGGACGCGGACAAACCGGTCGGCGACATTGCCGACGTGTCTGTACTCATGACCTTCCTTCCAGGGACGCAACCTCGCAACACTTGCGCGAACAAGAGATGGCCGCCTCGGCGGAGGTGGAGACGAGAGCTTCACCGCCGTCCATGGGGCATGGTTGGCCTGGCCAGACGCGATACGCACCGATTCGGGTGCCCGCCTGAACAGAGGGGCCGTCATGGAACGTACCCCGCTACCGGAGAGTAAACCAGCGTGTTGCTGGAAATGTTCGGTATCGATTCCTGCAGCCTGACAGGAGATTACGCGGTCAGATTCGGTCTACGGCGTACAGAAGGCGGGTTCTACCGGATCAACGCATGGAATATTTCCGTACTCGATCATGGTGAGCCTGGCCTTACCACGGACCAGATAGTCGATGAACTGGGCTACCAGCGAATCACCGGCGACCGGTCCGTGCGTGAGGGCGTACTCGACTCCGACGAAGGGATACCGGCCCGCGCGCATCGAGTCCGCCGAAGCGCTGACTCCGTCGATCGACACGGCCCTGACCTCGGAACCGACCGCCGAGGTCTCCATATAGCCCACTGCACCAGGAATTTTGGCAACGAATATTGCCACTTCCTCGGTGACGTCGACCTCGCATTGCACGCCACCGGCCGCCATCCCGATGCAGCTGGTGTAGGGAAACACCTTGCGATTGTCCTCGAGCAGGCGGGACTCGAGCGCGCGCCGGGTGCCCGAGCCCGCGGTCCGGTCGATCAGCACCACCGGGAGGTCAGGTCCGCCGATCTGGTTCCAGTTCTTCACATTTCCCCGGTACAGGTCCCGGATCTGCTGAGTCGTGAGGTTCGTCAGGCCGATACCGGGGTGCACCACCATCGAGAACGAGCCGAGCGCCAGCGGGTGTTCGGTCAGCGCTTCGAAGGAATTGCCCTTGGAGCCGTCCCCGATCGCGAGCGTGTTCTGCGTCTCACCGCCGCGGGTCAGCGTGCGCAGGCCGGGTTCGGTGCCCGCGAACGCGAAGGTGAATTTCGCGTCGGTGCAGGTCCGCTCGTAGTCCCCGGCGGCTTTGCGGATCATCGGCGCCATCGCGGTCGACCCGACGACGGTGAGTTCGCCCGCGGCGCAATCACGCGGCGGCGGGTCCGGTTGCAGCGCGAGAACAGCCTGGACCGTGATCAGCGCTACCAGGAATCCGCACAGCGCCATCAACTTTCGCGACGGGCCCGTCTTGCTCTTGGTCTCGACAACCTTGCCGCCCTTGACGGCACCGGTCAGGATCGGCTCCGCGGGCGCTCCCGTGCCGTGTTCCCGCTTCAGTACCGCCAGAATCTTGTAGTGCTGGCCTCGTTCGAGCGGCACCTTCGGCAGATCGATGATGCCCTCGAAGCGCGCGCCCTCACCCCGCACCCGCTTGCCGATGCCAGAACCCGGACCGAGATTGTCGGGCAGTACTCCCTCGAGTTCGGTCACCGCCATGCCGATCACCTCGCGGCCGGGGAAGGTGACGTGCAGCCCGATCAACGCGGATTCGGGGCTGCGCATCCGGTAGTCGTCGGCGTCGATGGCGAGGGTGCCGCTGTTCTCGACGCGAACCAGCACCACCGACAGCTTCGACAGATCCAGCGGCATCCCGGGGATATCCGGGGTGCTCAGATTCCGCAGCGCACCCACCAGTGAAGCGGATTCGGTCTCACCGGTGACCGGCGTATCCATCTGCACGCGGTAGCCGAGCCGGCGACGCCCGACCAGGACGAACTCGCGCACGAACGCCGCCGACGCGACCGCGATACCTGCCCCGGACAGCACCATCTCGATCGGAACGCTCATCAGATCCCCCACACTCAGCCACTATCGGCGAGTTGATATCTACCAGGCGGGAGTCGGCCGATCGGAGGCGAAGTCAGTTGTTGGGCAAGACTTCACCCACTCGATTCTCGACACCATGCGAGGAGCTCGTCGACCGGCCAGGTGTCGATCACTCTCGCGGCGGTGACGCCGTGGGCCAGCGCCCGCTCGCATCCATAGCCCTGCCAAGCCAATTGGCCGGGTGCGTGGGCGTCGGTGTCGATACTGAACAAGCAGTCCATCTCCACGGCCAGCTCGATCAGTCGTCCGGGTGGGTCACGACGCTCAGGGCGGCTGTTGATTTCGACGGCGGTGCCGTATCTCCGACAGGCCTCGAAGACGAGTTCGGCGTCGAACGACGACTCCGGGCGGGTCCCGCGAGCCCCTTCGACGAGCCGTCCGGTGCAGTGGCCGAGGATGTCGACATCGGGATTCGCGACGGCGTAGACCATCCGCTTGGTCATCGTGGCGCTGTCGTCGCGCAGATGTGAATGCACGCTGGCGACAACGACATCCAGGCGTTCGAGGAGGTCGGCACGCTGGTCGAGGGTGCCGTCGTCGAGGATGTCGACCTCGATGCCGGTGAGGATGCGAAACGGTGCCATCTGCTCGTTGAGTTCGGCGATCACGTCGAGCTGGCGCAGCAGCCGGTCGGCGGACAGGCCGTTGGCGACCTTGAGACGGGGCGAATGGTCTGTCAGCGCACAGTATTCGTGTCCCAGCGCCGCCGCGACCCCCATCATCTCGGCGATCGGGCTTCCACCGTCGGACCAGTCCGAATGCGTGTGGAGGTCGCCGCGCAGCAGACCGCGCAGCTCCTCGCCCGCGGGCGCGATCGGCCGTGCGTCCTTGCGGAGCTCGGCCAGATAGTCGGGAACCTCACCGGCACAAGCCTGTTCGATGATGGCTGCCGTCTTCGGCCCGATACCGGCAAGCTCACGCCAACTGTGTTCCGCGGCGCGAGTGGCGTACTCGCTCTCCGACAGCCCGGCGACGACATCGGCGGCGCGGCGGTAAGCCTTCACCCGGTGCGTTTCGGCACGACTACGTTCGAGCCAGAACCCGACCTCACGCAGTGCCGCCACCGGACCCGGGTTCGCCGCCGATGTCATCGCGACTACTTGATCCGGCCGTACTTGAGGAACGCGACGCCGTCGGCGTACACCCGGCTGGTGATCACCCGAAACCGTTCCG
This sequence comes from Nocardia sp. NPDC058518, assembly GCF_042719655.1. Taxonomy (NCBI): domain Bacteria; kingdom Bacillati; phylum Actinomycetota; class Actinomycetes; order Mycobacteriales; family Nocardiaceae; genus Nocardia; species Nocardia sp. NPDC058518. The sequence continues at coordinate 13,942 of NZ_JBHXNJ010000010.1, read as the reverse complement.
GCGCGGGCAGTTTCGTCCCACCGCCGAACAGCGGCCTGCCGGTACCCAGTACCACCGGGTGCAGTTTCAGGAACACCTGGTCGATCTCTGGCAGCAGCGTCTGCGCCAGTTGCCCGCCGCCGCAGAGCCAGATACCCAGTCCGTCTTCGCGTTTGAGTTCGCGCACCGCCGCGGTCGGATCCTCGGCGATCAGTTCCACCCCCGGCGCGGGCGCTTCGGGCAGCGTCGTGGACACCACGTACTGGCGGAGGTGCTCGTACGGGCTTGCGGTGCCGGTGCGGACCCCGAAGTCGTGGGTCTTGCGGCCCATGATCACGGTGTCGAAGTAGATGTTGCCCGCCGAGATCCCCCGTGCCTCGCGCACCTTGGTCGGCAGGGTTTCCGGGTACTGCGAGATGATCGCCGGCCCGTGGTCACCACCTACCGGGAAGAAATCCAGCGTTCCGTCTTCGGCGGCGATGAAGCCGTCGATTGTCGATGCCACGAAATAGGTCAGCTTGCGCATAACGTCCTCCCTGCACGGACCCGGTCTGTCACGACCTGTCAGGGGAAACGTTAGCGTGCCCGGATCAGCGGCGGCGCGGCTTCCGTTGACACTTCGGACAGGAAAATGACGACCGATTCATGAATTGTTCCCGTACCAGCAGCGTCGCGCACCGATCGCACGGTTCGTCCTCGCGCCCGTACGCGGCCAATGACCTGGCGAAATAGCCGGATTCGCCGTTCACATTCACATACAGGGCGTCGAAGGAGGTACCGCCGACGGCCAGCGCCTCGGTCATGACCGCGGTAACCCCGTCGAGCAGGGTGCGCAGGACCGGGCGGGTGAGTTCGGCGGCGACGCGGGTGCCGTGCAGACCGGCCCGCCACAGCGCCTCGTCGGCGTAGATATTGCCGATGCCGGAGATCACCGTCTGATCGAGCAGTACGCGTTTGATCTCGGTGTTCTTGGCGCGGATGGCCGCGACCACGGCCTCACGGTCGAACAGCGGGTCCAGCGGATCGCGCGCGATGTGGGCCACGGAATCGGGCACCACGGTTCCGTCCACCTCGACGAGTTCGCCCAGTGCCCAGCCACCGAAGGTGCGTTGATCGACGAATCGCAATTCGGCACCGTCACCGAGCACTGCCCGGATGTGCGCGTGTTTCTCGACGGGCGCGCCGGCGGGTTGCACGAGCATCTGACCGCTCATACCCAGGTGCACGATCAGTGCGGTATCGGGCTCGTCGAAAGTGAGCCAGAGATACTTCCCGCGCCGCTGCGCGGAGTCGATCCGCAACCCTTTGAGTCTCGCGGCCAGATCAGCGCCACCCGCGGCATGCCTGCGCACGGCACGCGGGTGGGTGACGGTGACAGTTTCGATCGCCCGGCCGACCGCGTGGTCGACAAGACCGCGCCGAACAACTTCGACCTCCGGCAGCTCGGGCACAGATCAGGCTTTTGCCGCGGATTCGTCGGTCAAGGCCTTGTAGGCCGTACCGGCTGCCTTCTGCTCGGCTTCCTTCTTGGAACGGCCCATACCCGAACCGTACGGACGACCGGCGATCACCGTGGTGGCGGTGAACTCCTTGTTGTGGTCCGGCCCGGTGGAAGTGATCTCGTAGGCGGGCACGCCGAGACCGCGTTCGGCGGTGAGTTCCTGGAGGCTGGTCTTCCAGTCGAGGCCTGCGCCCATGCGGGGCCCACGCTCGAGCAGTTCGGCGAACAGCCGGAGCACCACGCCGCGCGCGGTTTCGATGCCGTGCTCGAGGTGCACCGCACCGAGCAGCGACTCCATGCCGTCGGCCAGGATGCTCGGCTTGTCGCGGCCGCCGGTGAGCTCTTCGCCCTTACCGAGCAGCAGATACTGACCGAGTCCGCCGTCGCCGAGACCACGCGCCACCTCGGCGAGCGCGTGCATGTTCACCACGCTGGCGCGCAGTTTCGCGAGTTCACCCTCGGACTTCTCCGGATGCTCGGTATACAGGCGCTCGGTGATGCTGAGGCCGAGTACCGAGTCGCCGAGGAATTCCAGGCGCTCGTTGGTCGGCAAACCGCCGTTCTCGTACGCGTACGACCGGTGCGTCAGCGCTAGGCGCAGAAGCTCCGGTCGTACGTCGACACCGAGGGCGGTGAGCAGGCTGGCGTGATCCGCCGCGCCTACATTGTCTTTACTGGCTGTCACGTTGCTAGGAATGATCTACAACGATCAGACTGCAGAGGTGACCTGGCGGCCCTTGTAGGTACCGCAGGACGGGCACGCGATGTGCGGGAGGGTCTTCTCACCACACGCGCGGTTCGGGCAGGTGACCAGGGTCGGCGCGGTGGCCTTCCACTGGCTGCGCCGCGACCGGGTGTTGGAACGCGACATCCGACGCTTGGGAACAGCCACGGCTACTTCTCCTCTTGGTTTTCGCTGACTACACCGGCATCAGATGCCGCGGCAGCGGTTTGGTCTTGGTGGTGGAACCCTCAGGCGGGGTCGCCGGTACCGGGCTCATCAGTGGCGAACTTCGCCAACTTCGCCCAGCGAGGGTCCAGTATCTCATGCCCATGATCAGGACCCGCAATCGCCATCCGCACACCGCACTCGGGGCACAGGCCCGCGCAGTCCGGCGAGCACAGCGGCTGCAGCGGAAGCTCCAGCCCGATGGCGTCGAGGATCACCGGCTCGAGGTCGACGAGGTCGTCTTCCATGCGGTAGACCTCGGCGTCCTCGGTCGTCTGCTCGGTGGTGCTGTCCGGATACGCGAACAGTTCCGTCAGACGAATCTGCACCTGGTCGTCGAACGGTTCGAGGCAGCGCGAGCACTCCCCGGCCGTCGGACCGGACGCCGTGCCGGTAACCAGCACACCCTCCGAGACCGCCTGCAGTTGCAGGTCGAGTTCCACCGCGGCATCGGCCGGGATGGCGATCAGGTCCAGACCCAGCCGCTCGTGGTCGGTGACCGTGCGACGCAGCTCCCGCATGGTTCCCGGCCTGCGGCCGAGATTGCGGACATCCAGCACAAAACCCGCGTCGGACACAGGACCACTGGTCTTGCGTGGACGCGCAGGCGAACCGGAACCGGCCGACATCGCGGACTCACTTACCGTTGAGGGGATAATGGGCAACCACTCAACAGTACGGCAGGACCCCGCCCGAACTCAAAACGCGCACTCGCCTCAGCGGCGGTGGTCGGCAGCGTATTCGGGGTATTCGGCGGCCGGTCCGCCGCGCATCTGCTGGCGACCACGGGTGATCGAGCGCCGGGTGGTGTTGAGCGTCTCCTCCACGGCGGCGAGCTTGCCGCCGAAATCGGCCATCTGCTCGTCGACATAGTCGTCGCATTCGGTGCGCACCCGGTCGGACTCGGCGTGCGCCTCGTCGATCAGGCGGGCGGATTCGGCGTGCGCGACCCGCACCACCTCGGTCTGCGCGACCAGCCTGGCCTGTTCGGCCTTGCCGTCGGCGACCGAGCGCTCGTACGAGGCCTTGCCCGCGTCGATGGCCCGGTCGGCGTCGATCTGGGCGCGGCCGGTGAGCTCGTCGTATTCGGCGTTGCCCTCGGCCACGACCTGATCGGCCTCGGCCTGGGCCGAAGTCACCAGGCGGTCGGCATGGGCGGTGGCCTCGGCGACCATCCGGTCGGCGTGGTCCTTGGCGTCGGCGAGGATGCGATCGGCCTCGGCGCGGGCCTTGTCGATGGTGGTGCGCGCCTGCTCGTTGGCCGTGGTGACCGTCGTTTCGGCGCCGCTGCGGGCATCGCCGACGATCTTGTCGCGGTGATCGAGCACGTCCTGGGCATCGTCGAGTTCACCGGGCAGTGCGTCGCGGACGTCGTCGAGAAGTTCGAGGACATCACCGCGCGGCACGATGCAGCTGCGGGTCGGCGGGATGCCGCGCGCCTCTTCGACGATGGCGACCAGTTCGTCGAGTGCTTCGAATACGCGATACATGCTCACTACCCTCCTGCGGACTCACGGCGAAACCACTACCGCCGACGCCCAGTGTGCCTGTCGTCGGCAGCTGTGCCGAATGTCGTCGCGGTGTGTCGCGACAGTGTCCTAGATCGCACAGATATCAAGTGGAGTGCGGCCCTCCACTTCGGCTACCATCGGTAGGCACGACAACGCCGTCCGCCGGGAAGCACCACAACCTTTTCGCTGTTGTACTCCTCGACGTCTGTTCATTTGGGATCGGAGTCGAACATGACCCTCCTGGAAACTCCTAGGAGTCCGGTGTCGCACGTGGCGGGCATGTTCACTCCTTGGACCGGTCCGTTCCCCGTGGTGACGCCGAGTGAAGTCGCACCCGCGCTGCGCCCGCAGCTCGAGGGCGCGCTCACCTACCTGCGCGGCGACCGCGCCCTGCCCCAGCTCTTCCGATTCGCCCTCGTCGGCGGGTCGAGCAATATCGCCTATGTGCTGCTGTTCTTCGCGATGCACGGCATCGGCCCGCTGGTCGCCAATGTGGCCGGATCGGTGGTCAGCACCGTCATCGCCAACGAATTCCACCGTCAGCTCACCTTCCATGCCACGGACCGGGTCACCTGGTTCACCGCGCAGTGGGAAGGTGGCGGGATCGCGTTGATCGGACTCGCGATCACGACCGCGTGCTTGGCCGGACTGGATTTCTGGGCGCCCGGTTTGGGTGACATCACGCAGGCGCTGACGGTCCTCGCCATCACCGCCGCAGTCGGCGGCATGCGCTTCCTCGCACTGAGAGGCTTGTTCCGCCTCCCCGCGACCAGCTAGCCCTTACGTTCGGCGAGGCGGTCCAGCAGACGCTTGTGGACCGCAGGCGGGAGCATGTCGCTCACGTCGCCGCCGTAGGCCGCTACTTCTTTGACCAAGGAGCTGGACAGGAAGCTCAGGGACGGGTTGGTGGCGATGAAGAAGGTGTCGACGCCGGCCAGTTTGTGGTTCATCTGGGCCATTTGGAGCTCGTAGCCGAAGTCGCCCGCGTCACGCAGACCCTTGACGATCGCGCTGATGCCTTCCTGCTTGGCGAAATCGACCGTCAGACCCTGCCAGGACGCGACGCGCACGTTCGGCAGGTGCGAGACCGATTCGCGCAGGAGCTCCATGCGCTCCTCGACGGTGAACATCCCCTGCTTCTTGGGGTTCACATTGACGGTGATGATCACCTCGTCGAACTGCGCGGCCGCGCGAGCGAACACGTCGAGGTGACCGTTGGTGACCGGGTCGAAGGAGCCGGGGCACAGTGCTGCAGCCATAGCTCAGACGCTAGCACCGAACTCGGCGAACTCGACCCTGGTCTCCCCGTACTTGCGCGCCTTCAGCGCCACAAAGCCTGCCGGCCAGGTGATTTCGGGTGAACGACTCGACCGCTCCACCACCACCAACGCCTCCGGTGCGAGCCAGCCGTTGCTCGCCAAGGCGGTGAGGTCGGCGATCACGTCCTCGGTGCTCACCTCGTAGGGCGGATCCGAGAACACCACGTCGTAGGCCCGCGGCGCGGCGTGCTTCAGCAGCGAGGACACACTGCCGAGCCGCAGTTCCGCGCCGGGCAGACCCAGCTCGGCGATATTGGCGCGCACCACCTCGGCCGCCTTGCGGTCGGATTCGACCAGCAACGCGCGCTCGGCTCCGCGCGAGAGCGCTTCCAAGCCCAGCGCACCCGAGCCCGCGTACAGGTCGAGGACCAGCGTCCCGTCCAGATCGAGGCGCGCGTCGATCGCGCTGAACAGGGCTTCACGCACCCGATCGGAGGTAGGCCGGGTGCCGGCGGGCGGCACCTTCAAGCGCCGCCCGCCCGCCACACCCGCGACGATGCGTGTCATTCCGACTCGCGCGCGACCAGTTCCACCAGCAGGTCGCCGCCCTCGACCTGGGCCACCTTGGTGGTCGCGATTCGGCCGACCACGCCACCGCGCGGCGCGGTGATGGCCGCTTCCATCTTCATCGCCTCGATGGTGCCGACGGTGTCACCGGCGTGGATCTCGTCGCCTTCGGACACCGCGAGGGTGACCACACCGGCGAACGGTGCCGCGATGTGACCGGCGTTGTTCTTGTCGGCCTTCTCGGCCGCGGGCACCTCGGAGGCGACGGACCGGTCACGCACCGCGACCGGGCGCAACTGCCCGTTCATGATGCACATCACCGTGCGCATGCCCTTCTCGTCGGGCTCGGAGATCGCCTCGAGGCCGATGAGCAGGGTGACACCCTTCTCCAGTTGCACGCGGTGTTCCTCGCCGCGGCGAAGGCCGTAGAAGAACTGGTTCTCCGACAGGCCGGTGGTGTCGCCGTACTTCTCGCGATGGGAGTTGAACTCGGCGGTCGGGCCGGGGAACAGCAGCCGGTTCAGCGTTTCGCGGCGCTGCGCGGACGAGCCGTCGAGTGCCTTCTGGTCGGCCGGGTTCAGCGGGGTCTCGGGCTTGGGTTCGTTGCGCCCGGCCAGTGCCTTGCTGCGGAACGGCTCCGGCCAGCCGCCCGCGGGGGTGCCGAGTTCGCCACGCAGGAAGCCGATCACCGAATCGGGGATGTCGTAGCGGCCCGGATCGGCGGCGAAGTCCTCGATGTCGACACCGGTGCCGACCAGGGCGAGCGCGAGGTCACCGACGACCTTCGACGACGGGGTCACCTTGACCAGGCGGCCCAGCAGCCGGTCGGCGGCCGCGTACTTGGCCTCGACCTCTTCGAACCGGTCGCCCAAGCCGAGCGCGATCGCCTGCTGACGCAGGTTCGACAGCTGACCACCCGGGATCTCGTGGGTGTACACGCGACCGGTCGGCGCGGGCAGGCCCGACTCGAACGGCGCGTAGACCTTGCGCAGCGCCTCCCAGTACGGCTCGAGATCGCACACGTTCTGCAGGTTCAGACCGGTGTCGTGTTCGGTGTGCGCGGTGGCGGCCACGATCGCCGACAGCGCGGGCTGGCTCGTGGTGCCCGCCATGGCCGCGGATGCGCCGTCGACCGCGTCGGCACCGGCCTGCCAGGCGGCGAGGTAGGTGGCGAGCTGTCCGCCGGGGGTGTCGTGGGTGTGTACGTGCACCGGCAGATCGAAGTTACTGCGCAGTGCGGTAACGAGTTTCGCGGCCGCGGGGGCACGCAGCAGACCTGCCATGTCCTTGATCGCGAGGACATGCGCGCCCGCGTCGACGATCTGTTCGGCCAGCTTCAGGTAGTAGTCGAGGGTGTAGAGCGACTCGTTCGGGTCGAGCAGGTCACCGGTGTAGGACAGGGCGACTTCGGCTATGGCGGTACCGGTTTCGCGGACCGCGTCGATCGCCGGACGCATCTGGTCGACATTGTTGAGGGCGTCGAAGATGCGGAAGATATCGATACCGGTCGTGGCGGCTTCGGAAACGAAAGCGCGGGTGACCTGTTCGGGGTAGGGCGTGTAGCCGACGGTGTTGCGGCCGCGCAGCAGCATCTGCAGGCAGATGTTCGGCACGGCTTCACGCAAGGCCGCCAAGCGTTCCCACGGGTCCTCGTGCAGGAACCGCAGTGCCACATCGTAAGTCGCGCCGCCCCACGCCTCGATCGAGAGCAGCTCCGGGGTCAGCCGCGCGACGTGGCCCGCCACACCGAGCAGACCGTTGGTGCGCACGCGGGTGGCCAGCAGCGACTGGTGCGCGTCACGGAAGGTGGTGTCGGTGACGCCGAGCGCCTTCTGTTCGCGCAGGGCACGCGCGAAACCCTCCGGCCCGAGGGTGAGCAGTCGCTGGCGCGAACCGTCCGGCGGCGGCAGCGTCAGGTCGACGGCGGGCAGCTTGTCGTAGGGGTACACCGTGGTCGGGCGGTCGCCGTTGGGCTTGTTGACGGTGACGTCGGCCAGATAGGTCAGGATCTTGGTGCCACGGTCGGCCGATCCGCGCGAGGTGAGCAGCTCGGGACGCTCGTCGATGAACGAGGTGGTCACCCGGCCCGCCTGGAAATCGGGATCATCGAGCACCGAGAGCAGGAACGGGATGTTGGTCGTCACGCCGCGAATACGGAATTCGGCCAGCGCGCGCTGGGCGCGCGCGGCGGCGGCGGGCAGGTCGCGACCACGGCAGGTGAGCTTGACCAGCATGGAGTCGAAGTAGGCGCCGATCTCGGCGCCTAGGTTCGCGCCGCCGTCGAGACGGATGCCCGCGCCGCCCGGCGTGCGATAGGCGGTGATGCGGCCGGTGTCGGGACGGAACCCGTTGGCCGGGTCCTCGGTGGTGATACGGCACTGCAGCGCGGCTCCGCGGATCTGCACCGTCTCCTGACTCAAACCAAGGTCCGCGAGGCTCTCACCGGCAGCGATCCGCAACTGCGACTGCACCAGGTCAACATCGGTGATCTCCTCGGTGACCGTGTGCTCCACCTGGATACGCGGGTTCATCTCGATGAACACGTGGTTGCCGCGCTCGTCGAGCAGGAACTCCACAGTGCCCGCGTTGATGTAGCCGATCTGGCGCGCGAACGCCACCGCGTCAGCGCAAATCCGCTCGCGCAGTTCAGGAGACAGATTCGGGGCAGGCGCGAGCTCGATCACCTTCTGATGACGACGCTGCAGCGAACAATCCCGCTCGAACAAATGCATCACATTGCCGTGCTGATCAGCCAAAATCTGCACCTCGATATGGCGCGGATTCACCACCGCCTGCTCGAGGAACACCGTCGGATCACCGAACGCCGACTCCGCCTCACGCGACGCCGCCTCGATCGACTCACGCAACTGCTCGGGCGTAGCGACCCGGCGCATGCCACGACCACCACCACCGGCGACAGCCTTGACGAAGATCGGATATTCGAGTTCGGCCGAGGCGGTGAGCAATTCGTCGATATCGGCCGAGGGCTCGCTGGACTTCAGCGTCGGCAGCCCGGCCGCCTTGGCCGCGGCGATGGCCGTGGCCTTGTTGCCCGCCATCTCGAGGATCTTGGCGGTGGGTCCGATGAAGGTGATGCCCGCGGCGGCACAGGCCGCGGCGAGGTCGGGGTTCTCCGACAGGAATCCGTAGCCGGGGTAGATCGCGTCGGCGCCGGCGGCCACCGCGGCGTCGATGATCGCCTCGATCGACAGGTACGCCCGAACCGGGTGACCCTCTTCACCGATCTGATAGGACTCGGCCGCCTTCAGGCGATGGACGGAATTGCGATCCTCGTACGGGAACACCGCGACCGTTCCGATGCCGAGTTCGTAGGCCGCGCGGAAGGCACGGATAGCGATCTCACCACGATTTGCGACCAAGACTTTCGAGAACATTGGCCTACGGTACCCGGCGACGAGCCGGGGCCGGACACGCAAGGTGGCTTCGCAGCATTCTTCACACCGCACACCCGCCTACCTGCGAAGTTGCGTTCATCAGGCCGTCACATCTCACTGCGAGGAGCGGTCGGCGGTGCGCGTGGACAATGTGGGCGCAACCGCAGGTCACGGCACTGTTCGCCACCGGGCGGTGACCCGCGCCCCCGTTGAGGGCCTATGCTGGGGGCGCAGCTGGTTCGCCTGCGCGGTGGAAGAGTCGGAGCCCCGACCTCCCGCGTAGGCGTCGAAACCCGGGTGCGGATCATGTTCCGCACCGGGTGAGAGGGAACCCGGTGAGAATCCGGGACTGTCCCGCAGCGGTGAGCAGGAACGACCGCCGTCATCAGCACTGGGCATCATGCTTGGGAAGCGACGGCCAGTAGGTCGGTCGATCACACGACCGGTGCCCGCGAGTCCGAAGACCTGCCGACTGTGCCGGATACGCCGTATCCGGCGGCCACCGCCTCGTGGATCGGGCGCGCGGACCACCGATGCCGACCCGTCGTACCGTTCGCGACATGGTCCGGCCGGGTGGCGTGTGCCCGCGAAAAGGCGACGGCTCTCCCTGCACGACACTGGAGAATCTCCGTGACTGTTTCACACACCCCGTTCACCGCAACGGTTCTCGGCCTTCCGCGAGTGGGCCCGAACCGGGAACTCAAGCGCGCCACCGAGTCCTACTGGGCCGGCCGTGCCGATGCCGCGCACCTGCACGCGGTCGGCCGTCAGCTTCGTCGCGCCCAGCTCACCGAACTGGCCGCGGCGGGACTGGATTCGGTGCCGGTGGGCACCTTCTCCTACTACGACCAGATGCTCGATGCCGCTGAACTGCTCGGCGCACTGCCGCCGCGAGTGGCCGGGATCGCCGATCCGCTCGACCGCTATTTCGCGGCCGCGCGTGGCACCGACACGGTCGCTCCGCTGGAGATGACCAAGTGGTTCGACACCAACTACCACTACCTGGTGCCCGAAATCGACGCGGCCACCACCTTTTCGCTGCATCCCGGCAAGCTGCTGACCGAACTCGACGAGGCGATCGAACTCGGTGTCCCCGCACGTCCGGTGGTGATCGGTCCGATCACCTTCCTGAAGCTGGCCAAGGCCGCCGACGGCGCCGCGCTGGAGCGGCTGCCCGAACTGCTGCCGCTGTACCTCGACCTGCTGGCCCAGCTGGCGGATGCGGGCGCGCAATGGGTGCAGATCGATGAACCGGTGCTGGTCACCGACCTGACCGAGGCGGAGATCGCCCTGGTCGGCCAGACCTACAGCGCGCTGTCGGCCGCGCAGAACCGGCCCGCGATCCTGGTCGCCACCTACTTCGGGCACCCCGATGCCGCCCTGGCGGCGCTGGCCGAGACCGAGATCGAGGGTGTCGCGCTCGATTTCACCGCGGGCTCCGATATCTCGGCGGTCGCGGCGCTGCCCGCCCTTGCTCGCAAACTGCTGGTGGCGGGCGTGGTCGACGGCCGCAATATCTGGCGCGCCGACCTCGACGCCGTCCTCGGCACCCTGGGCACCCTGCTCGGCAGCGCCGACGCGGTGGCGGTGTCGAGTTCGTGCTCGCTGCTGCACGTGCCGTATTCGCTGACCCCCGAGACCGGCCTGGACGAGCGGCTGCGCTCGTGGCTGGCCTTCGGCACCGAGAAGGTCGCCGAGGTACGAGTCCTTGCCACGGCGCTCACCGCAGGTGTCGACACCGTCGCCGACGAACTGGCCGCGGCCCGCGCCGCCGCCGAATCCCGCCGGACCGACCCGCGCCTGCACAACGACCAGGTCCGGAGCCGATTGGCCGCGCTCGACGAGAACGACCTGACCCGCTCCCCCGCCGACGAGCGTCGCGCCCTGCAGCGCGATCACCTCGACCTGCCGGTGCTGCCGACCACCACGATCGGCTCCTACCCGCAGACCTCGACCATCCGGCTGGCCCGCGCCGCGCTGCGCAAGGGCGAGATCGACCAGGCCGAGTACGTGCGGCGGATGCGGGCCGAGATCGCCGACGTGATCACCCTGCAGGAAAAGCTCGGGCTCGACGTGCTGGTGCACGGCGAACCCGAACGTAACGACATGGTGCAGTACTTCGCCGAACTGCTCGACGGTTTCGCCGTCACCGAGGCGGGCTGGGTGCAGTCCTACGGCACTCGCTGCGTGCGCCCGCCGATCCTGTTCGGCGACGTCACTCGCCCCGAGGCGATGACGCTGTCCTGGATCGGGTACGCCCAGTCGTTGACCACCAAGCCGGTCAAGGGCATGCTCACCGGCCCGGTGACCATCCTGGCGTGGTCGTTCGTCCGCGACGACCAGCCGCTGGGTGACTCGGCCCGCCAGGTCGCGCTCGCCATCCGGGACGAGACCGTCGACCTGGAAGCCCAGGGCGCGCGGATCATCCAGGTCGACGAACCCGCCCTGCGCGAGCTGCTGCCGCTGCGTGCCGCCGAACAGCCCGCGTACCTGCGGTGGTCGGTGGATTCGTTCCGCCTGGCCACCGCGGGCGTCGCCGACACCACCCAGGTGCACACCCACCTGTGCTACTCGGAGTTCGGCGAGGTCATCTCGGCGATCGCGGGGCTGGACGCCGATGTCACCTCGATCGAGGCGGCGCGCTCGCACATGGAGGTCCTCGACGATCTGAACGCGGCCGGTTTCGCGCTCGGCGTCGGGCCTGGCGTCTACGACATCCACTCGCCGCGGGTGCCGTCGGTCGAGGAGATCACCGTCTCCCTGTCCGCCGCGCTGAAAGCGGTTCCGGCCGAACGACTCTGGGTGAACCCGGACTGCGGTCTGAAGACGCGCGGACCGGTGGAGGTCGAGGCGTCGCTGCGGAATCTGGTGACGGCCGCCGCGGCACTGCGCTGACCTAGCGGATCCGAGCATGAAGACCACTGCCCCGGACGGAGATTCCGTCCGGGGCAGTGTGGTCGGCCCGGCCTGCTCCTTCGCATGTTACGCACGGGTAGCCACGGGTAAAATCCCTTGCAGGACTGGACTTCTCCCGAGTCATTCGCCACTTTCAGCAAACATTGCGAACAGGTGGCGTTAAGATCTGCGGCGTGCGGAAGATGTACGCGGGGGCCAGGCTACGAAGGCTGCGCGAAGAACGGCGGATGACCCAGGCAGCGCTCGCGAAATCGCTGGACCTCTCACCCAGCTATCTCAATCAGCTCGAACGTGATCAGCGTCCACTGACCATTCCCGTGCTGCTGAAACTCAACTCGACCTTCGACCTCGACGTGCAGTTCTTCGCCGCCGACTCCGACGCGCGGCTGGTCTCGGACCTGCACGAGGTGCTGGTGGAGGCCGCGGGCGGCGGCGATACCGCACCGATCACCGAGGTGGAGGAACTGGCCACCAGGCTGCCCGAGGTGGCACGCATCGTGATCGCGATGCACCGGCGGCTGCGCGCGGCGACCGACCAGCTCGACCTGCTGTCCTCGCGCGTCGACACGCCCGCCGGCGCCCCGGGCACACCCATGCCGTACGAGGATGTGCGCGACTTCTTCTACGACCATCGCAACCACATCTCGACCCTCGACCACGCCGCCGAGCAACTGTTCGAGGAATCCGGTCTGAGCATCGGCTCGCTGGATCGTCAGCTGGCCAGGATCGCCGAGGAACGCGCGGGCGTCACGGTGCTGGTGCGCGGCGACGGCGCCGACCCGGCCATCCCGAAACGTCACTACGACCCCGACACCCGAACCCTCACCCTGGCCAGGCGGCTGCGTCCCGGGCAGCGCGCCTTCCAGATCGCGACCACTCTCGGCCTGCTGCTCTACGGCCGCGAGATCGACAACGTGCTCGCCGAGTCCCGGGCGCTCACCGGCGAATCCCGCACGCTGGCCAGAGTCGGGCTGGCCAACTACTTCGCCGGTGCGCTGATCCTGCCCTACGGGCGGTTCCTGCGCTCGGCCGAGGAACTGCGCTACGACGCCGACCTGCTCGCCCTGCGTTTCGAGGTCGGTTTCGAGACGGTCTGCCACCGGCTCAGCACCCTGCAGCGGCAGGGTCAGCGCGGTGTGCCGTTCTTCCTGGTGCGCACCGACCGGGCGGGCAATATCTCGAAACGGCAGTCCGCCACCGCGTTCCACTTCTCCCGAGTGGGCGGCAGTTGCCCGCTGTGGGTCACCCACGAGGCGTTCGCGCATCCCGGCCGCATTCTCACCCAGATCTCGGAGATGCCCGACGGGCGCCGGTACCTGTGGATCGCTCGCACCACGCCCGCGGCCGCGCAGGGGTTCGGGACGGCGTCGAAGAACTTCGTCATCGGGCTCGGCTGCGATATCGAATACGCCGACCGGCTGGTGTACTCGCAGGGGCTGCAGCTGGACGATCCGCAGGTGGCGGTGCCGATCGGGGCCGGGTGCAAGGTGTGCGAGCGGCCCGGGTGCCCACAGCGCGCGTTCCCGCAGATCGGGCGCCCCCTGGCCGTGACCGAACACACCAGCACCGACCTGCCGTACCCGCGCCTACCGCGCTGACGGGTCGCGTGGCCGGTCAGGACTTGGCGAGGTATTCGATGCGTTCGCCGTCGACAGCGGCGTGCATCATGCCCGCCAGGCCCGGGTGGTTCACCAGACCCGGGTCCTCGGCGACGACCTGCCTGGCGAGTTCCTGTGCGGCGGTGATCACCTCGAGGTCGTCGAGCAGCGAGAGCAGACGCAGCGACCGCGCGGTACCCGACTGCGCCGAGCCGAGGACATCACCTTCGCGACGCTGCCGCAGGTCGAGCACCGACAGTTCGAAGC
>NZ_JBHXNJ010000009.1:78457-273057 GCF_042719655.1 Nocardia sp. NPDC058518 | reverse complement strand
GGCAACGTCGCCCTCGACGTCGCCCGGGTGCTGGCCAAGACCGGTGACGAACTCCTCCCGACCGAGATCCCCCCGAACGTCTACGAAGGACTCAAGGGCAACAAAGCCCTCGAGGTCCACGTCTTCGGTCGCCGCGGGCCCGCCCAGGCCAAGTTCACCCCCCTGGAGCTGCGCGAACTCGATCACTCGCCGACCATCGAGGTCATCGTCAACCCCGAAGACATCGACTACGACGAAGGCTCCGAAGCCGCCCGCCGTAACTCCAAGCAGGTCGACATGGTCGCCAACACCTTGGAGCAGTGGGCCATCCGCGACCACGGCGACCGCCCGCACAAGCTGTTCCTGCACTTCTTCGAGTCCCCGTCGGAGGTGCTCGGCGAAGACGGCAAGGTCACCGGTCTGCGTACCGAACGCACCCAGCTCGACGGCACGGGAAATGTGAAGGGCACCGGCGAATTTCGGGAGTGGAACGTGCAGGCCGTCTATCGGGCGGTCGGCTATCGCTCCGAAGACCTCGCCGACCTCCCCTTCGACGACCGCACCGGCACCATCCCCAACGAATCGGGGCGAGTGCTGATCGACCCGAACGCTCGCGAGGGCGCGCGCTACCTCGCCGGGGTGTACGTCACCGGCTGGATCAAACGCGGCCCCGTCGGCCTCATCGGTCACACCAAAGGCGACGCGGGCGAAACCGTCGCCTGCCTGCTCGCCGACCGCGCGCTGCTGACACCGGCGTCTCGACCACACCCCGACGCGGTGACCGAACATCTCACCGCCGCGGGCATTCCCTTCACCACGTGGGAGGGCTGGTACCGGCTCGACGCCCACGAACGCGCGCTGGGCGAACCCGAAGGACGCGCGCGGATCAAGGTCGTCGAACGCGCGGACATGCTGCACGCCAGCCTGTCCCAGTGAGGAGAAGCTCATGGAACCACCCACCGAACAGCAGATCAGGACCGCGCTCGCCGGTGTCGACGATCCCGAGATCGGCCGTCCCATCACCGAATTGAACATGGTCGAGTCCATCGCCATCGACGCGCAGGGTCGCGTGGCTGTGCGAATCCGGCTCACCGTCGCCGGCTGCCCCCTTCGGACGAAGATCGGAAACGATGTCCGCGCCGCCGTGACCGCTGTACCCGGCGTCGCCGGTACCGACATCGACTTCGGGGTGATGACCGAGGAACAGCGCCGCGACCTGCGCATCCAGCTTCGGGGACCTGATTCCGAGAGCGTTTCCGCGCTGGCGCGTCCGGATTCACCGACCCGCGTGTACTGCGTGGTCTCGGGCAAGGGCGGCGTCGGGAAGTCCAGCGTCACCGTCAACCTGGCGGTCGCCCTGGCCCGACGTGGGTTGCGCGTCGGCATCATGGACGCCGACGTCCACGGTCACTCGGTGCCTGCGATGCTCGGCATCACCGCCGCGCCGACACTGGTCGAGCGGATGATGATGCCGCCCACCGCGTTCGGCGTTCGTGTCATTTCGATCGGCATGTTCGTCGACGACAATGCTCCCGTCGTCTGGCGCGGGCCGATGCTGCACCGCGCATTGCAGCAGTTCGTCAACGATGTCTACTGGGGTGAGCTGGACATCCTCCTCATCGACATGCCGCCGGGCACCGGCGACATCGCCATCTCCCTGGCCCAGTTGCTACCCACCGCGCAACTGCTCGTCGTCACCACGCCGCAACGCACAGCGGCCCGCATCGCCGAACGCGCGGGTGCTGTCGCCGCGCAGACCGGTCAGCGGGTGGCGGGCATCATCGAGAACATGTCCTGGTACGACACCCCCGACGGCATCCGGCAGACCCCCTTCGGCGCGGGCGGCGCCACCGCGGTGAGCCGGGCGCTGAGCGGTCTGCTGGACACCTACTGCCCCGTCATCGGCCGGATCCCCTTCGACCCGGCGGTCTGCGCGGCGGGTGATCAGGGCGCTCCGTTCGTCGACACGGACCCCGACTCCGCACCCGCCATGGCCATCGGAGAGATCGTGGCAACCCTCGCGCCGATCGTGCGCCGCCCGCTGTCTGTGACGCTGGTCAGCCCGGTGCCGGCCTGAGATCGAGGCGAAATAGTGCGTAAGCGGAGCTGACGGCTCTAGTCTGATACCGCTACGCACTGTGGAGGTTGGATCACATGACGGTCGAGATCGTGACCGAGCCGGCGCCGGAAAGCCTGTGGACCGGGTCGGGCCGGGCGACCGGAACACCGCCGACGTCGATGATCGAGCGGATGACGCTCATTCTGGACGCGTTCGACGCCGCCACACCCACGCTCACGCTGCTCGGGCTCGCCGAACGCACCGGGCTGCCGCGCTCGACCGTGCACCGCATCCTCGACCAGATGATCCGGCTGCGCTGGCTCGCGCACACCCCGGGCGGCTACCGGCTGGGCCTGCGGGTGCTCGAACTCGGTGGGCTCGCGGCCGAGCAGAACGAGCTGCGCGAGGTGGTGGGGCCGCTGCTCTACGAACTCAGTCAGCGCACCGGGCTGGTGGGGCACCTCGCGGTGCTGGACGGGCGCGAGGTGCTGTTCCTCGATCGATCGGGTGGCCGCGGGCGGGTGGTCATCCCGACCCGCATCGGCGGCAGGCTGCCCGCACACTCCACCGCGGTCGGCAAGGCGCTACTTGCCACGCTGGAGCCCGGCATCGCGGAGGCCTCGCTGCGCGGCAATGCCGTGGCGCGGACCGCGCGCACGATCGTCGACCGGGCCGAACTGCACCGCGAACTCGCCCGCATCCGCAATCGTCAGGGCGTGGCCGTCGACACCGAGGAGTCGCTGCCGGGCGTCGGCTGCGTAGCGGTGCCGATCCGCGGCCGCGGTGTCGCGGTGGCCGCGATCTCGCTGTCGGGCACGGTCAAGGGTGAGCGCACCGCACTCGACACCGCGCGGCTGGCTCGTGCGCTCGCCGAGGTGGCCAAGGAGGCATCGCGCACTCTGGCCCCCCGGCACCCGCACTAGGGCGTGCGCCGCGCGATCGCCCGACCGGCCGCGCGACCCGAGAAGATGCACCCGCCGAGGAACGTGCCCTCCAGCGCGTTGTAACCGTGCACACCGCCACCGCCGAACCCGGCGACCTCACCGGCGGCATATAGCCCCGCGAACACCGAGCCGTCCGGGCGCAGCACCTGCGAATCGAGGTCGGTCTGCAACCCGCCCAGGGTCTTGCGGGTCAGCACATTGAGGCGTACCGCGATGAGCGGGCCGTGCGCCGGGTCGAGGATGCGGTGCGGTTTGACGACACGGACCTTGTCCCCGAGGAACTTTCGGGCGTTGTTGATCGCGGTCACCTGCGCGTCCTTGGAGAACGAGTTCGCGACTTCGCGGTCCCTGCCCACGATCTGGTGTTCGAGGGCGGCCACGTCCAGCTTCGGCCCGCGGGCGAGCTCGTTCATGCCGTCGACCAGTTCGGCCAGCGAGTCGGCGACCACGAAGTCCACGCCGTGCTGCTTGAACGCCTCCACCGGGCCGGGCGCGCCCTTGGCGAGCCTGCTGCGCACCGTGAACTTCAAGTCCTTGCCGGTGATGTCGGGATTCTGTTCCGAACCCGACAGCGCGAATTCCTTCTCGATGATCGACTGGTTGAGGACGAACCACGAGTAGTCGTAGCCGGTCGACAGGATCTGGCGCATGGTCTCGTTGGTGTCGAAACCGGGGAAACACGGTGCGGGCATACGGTTTCCGTTCGCGTCGAACCACAGCGACGACGGGCCGGGAATGATGCGGATGGCGTGGTCGGGCCAGATCGGGTCCCAGTTGTTGATGCCTTCGGTGTAGTGCCACATGCGGTCGCGATTGACCAGCGCAGCCCCCGCTTCCTCGGAAATGCCGAGCATCCGGCCGTCGACATAGGCGGGGACACCGGAGATCATGGTCTCCGGGCACGGGCCGAGACGCTCGGTGGGCCAGTTGCGGCGGATCAGGTCGTGGGCGTGACCGATGCCGCCCGAACTCACGATCACCGCGGGCGACCGGAAGGTGAACTCGCCCACCACATCCCGATTCGATGCCTGGCCGCGGTCGGTGTCGGAGGGTGCGAGGACGCTGCCGCGCGCACCGGTGACAGCGCCGTCTTCGACGATCAGCTCGTCGACGCGATGCCGGAATGCGAAGCGCACCAATCCTTTCGCCTCACCGGCCAGGACCGGCTCCAGGAACACGCGGAGCACTTCGGGCCCGGTGCCCCAGGTGAGATGGAACCGGGGGACCGAGTTGCCGTGCCCGCCGGCCAGACCGCCGCCCCGCTCGGCCCAGCCGACCAGCGGGGTGAAGCGCAAACCCAAGGCGTGCAGGTAATCCCGCTTCTCGTCGGTGGCGAACCGCACGTAGGCCTTGGCCCATTCGCGGCCCATCCGGTCCTCGTCCTCGCGGTCGAAACCGGCCGAACCCAGCCAATCCTGCAGGGCCAGTTCGTAGGAGTCCTTGATGCCCATCCTGCGCTGCTCGGGGCTGTCGACGACGAACAACCCACCCAGCGACCAGAACGCCTGCCCGCCGAGGTTGGCGCGATTCTCCTGATCGAGGACCAATACCTTGCGTCCGGCGAGCACCAATTCGTGCGCGGCGACCAGGCCCGCCAGTCCGGCACCGACGACAATCGCGTCGGGGGAGAAATCTTCGGTGGGCTCAGGCGCTGTGCTCGACATGCACGGAACGTAGCATTGGTTCGTCGGCGGGTGGGGGCAAGTCCTGGAAAACGCCCTGACCAGCGATATTTCATTCTAGGAAAGGCTCGACAACTCATGAACGTCCGTACCCGTACCGGCGCTGCCGTCCTCACGCTCGCCGTGGTGGCCGGCCTCGGCGCCACCTCCTGCTCGAAATCGCGTTGGTGTGAGCGCGACCAGGGCGATGTCCACGTCGCGGACTCCTACTGTGAACGCGGGGTCGCGGGCTATGAGTGGGAGCCCGATCACGACAAGCCGAAGTACAAGAAGAAGCCCAAGAAGCACTGAGATCGGGCAGCGGCGTTGTGCCGCAGGCGATCCGAGATGTAACCGTGGCGCAGCCGATGCCGAGTTCGCGCCATGTAGATGCAGGTCAGCGGGTATTCCACCACTGAGCACACCGAATGCCGTTGGGCAGGAGGTGAATCGCTCTTTCTCTATTTCTCACAACGGCGTGAGTGGGTGGGCACGATGACCTATCGGAAGGCAATTCGTATCGTCGCAAGGCATACAGCGCGAGCGCTGTCGGTGTTGCTACTGGCCGCGGGAATCGGGACAGCGATGTCCCCTGGACTGACAGCATGGGCGCAGAGCTGCGCCACGCTCGATGTCGTGATCGCCCGCGGCACAGCAGAACCCGGCTATCTGGGAGCCGCCATCGGCGACCCGCTCTACGCGGTACTGAGCGCGCAACTACCGGTGGACACCACCGCCCACCGGGTCGAGTACCCAGCCGACCTACTCGTGCCGAGCTCGATCAGCGACGGCACCCGGGCCATGACCAGCCATCTGATCCACCAGGCCGCCGCCTGCCCAGACCAGCGCTTCGTCCTCGTCGGCTACTCCCAGGGCGCGGTGGTCGCCCACGGTGTGCTCGGCTCGGCGCCGCTGCCGGGCATGTGGGTACTGCCGCCGGAGCTGTCCTCGCGCGTCGTCGCGGTGCTGCTGTTCGGTGATCCATTGCGACTCATCGGCGGCACGGTCCCACCGTGGTACGCCGACCGCACCGCGAACTATTGCGCCGCAGGCGATCCGGTGTGCGCGGGCGGGATCTTCCCGGCCGCGCACGGCAGCTACGAGTGGGCGTTCGCGGCCGCGGCCGGACAGGTGGGCACGCGATTGTGAGCCCACTCAAGCGGCGGGCATGACCCCCGACATCACAGCGCCGATCTGCGCCACCGCGCGATCGACGCTGCCTGTCGGCTGGAACAAGTGACTCAATGTCAGCCGGACCATGATCTCGACGATCGAGGTCAGCTCGTCGTCGGTCAGGTCGGCGAATTCGTACCGCTCGCGTGCGGTGGCGGTGAGCGCGGCGACGGCCCGTCCGAGTATCGGTTCCGGGTCGCTCACCAAGGCGGGCAGCAAGGCCGTGTCGGCATCCTGGCGAGCTGACAGCACGGCCTTGATCAGGGTGTTGTCGCCCGCGGTGCGCAGCGTGTATTCGGCGGCGGCGGTCATGCCAGCGCGCGGGTCGCCCGGGTGTTCGGCCAGCGTCTCGGCGATGCCGGCCAGGTAGATGCCGGTCTCACGCTCGATGAGGGCATCCGCGAGCGCCTGCTTGGTGCCGATCTCCTTGTAGAGGACCGGCCTGCTGATGCCGACCTCCTTGGCCACCCGCGACATGTTGACCGCGCCCCAGCCCTCGGTGACGACCATCGTGCGCGCGGCGTCGATCATCCGGTCGCGCAGCAGCTGGCGCATTTCTGCCTGAAAGTTCGGTGGTTCGGCCACCCGATCATCCTACATGTGACAGTCCATATGCTCGATCATTAACAATCTGGCCAGCACTGTATGCAAGCGGAACACTTCAGGCTAATGTGTAAACGAAGGCGACTTCAGGCGTGTAAGTGTTCGAAGTCTGGTGATCAGGAGAATGGCAATGACGACATCTCGAATCGACGACCACGCAGCATCGGCCGCACCGCCGGACTGGCGCGATCCCAAGCGATACCTCTGGCTGTTCGGCCTCGTCGCCCCCAGCGCGACACTGCTGGCCACCGGTTTCGTGTGGGTCTTCAACCAGCTCGGGTGGCAGGTCGTCGCGCCGGTGTGGTGGTGGCTCGGGCCGATCCTGGTGTACGTCCTGCTGCCGACCCTGGACCGGTTCTTCGGGCCCGACGGCAAGAACCCGCCCGAGGAGGTGATGGCGCAGCTGGAGAACGACAAGTACTACCGCTACTGCACCTACGCCTACATTCCGCTCCAGCTGGTGAGCCTGGTGTTCGCGTGCTACCTGTGGACCGCGGACAACCTGTCCTGGCTCGGCATCGACGGTGGACTCGGCCTGATCTCCCAGATCGGCCTGGCCTTCACCATCGGCGCGATGGGCGGTGTCGGCATCAACACCGCGCACGAACTCGGTCACAAGAAGGACGAACTCGAGCGCTGGCTGTCGAAGATCACGCTGGCCCAGACGTTCTACGGCCACTTCTACATCGAGCACAATCGTGGTCACCACGTGCGCGTCGCGACGCCGGAGGATCCGGCCAGTGCGCGCTTCGCCGAATCGTTCTGGAGCTTCCTGCCGCGCAGCGTGTGGGGCAGCTTGAAGTCGTCGTGGGAGCTGGAGCGCACCCGCATGCAGCGACTGGGTAAGAGCACGTTCTCGCTGCAGAACGACGTGCTCAACGCCTGGCTCATGTCGGTCGTGCTGTGGGCGGGGCTGGTCGCGGTGTTCGGTCCGTCGATCCTGCCGTTCCTGGTGATCCAGGCGATCTACGGCTTCTCGCTGCTGGAGACGGTGAACTACCTCGAGCACTACGGTCTGCTCCGGCAGAAGACCGCGTCGGGCCGCTACGAGCGCTGCACGCCCGAACACAGCTGGAACTCCGACCACATCGTCACCAACATCTTCCTGTACCACCTGCAACGGCACAGCGACCATCACGCCAACCCCACCCGCCGCTACCAGATCCTGCGGCACATGGACGGCGCGCCCGAGCTGCCGAGCGGCTACGCGAGCCTGATCGGCCTGGCGTACCTGACTCCGTTGTGGCGCAAGGTGATGGACCATCGCGTCCTCGCCCACTACAACGGCGACATCACCCGGGTGAACATCCAGCCCAGCAAGCGGGCGAAGGTACTGGCGAAGTACGGAGTGAACTGATGGCTTACCTCTGCCCCGTGTGCGACTACGTCTACGACGAGCGATTCGGCGCTCCCCGTGAGGGTTTCGCGCCCGGCACCGCCTGGACGGAGATCCCCGACGACTGGTGCTGTCCCGACTGTGGCGTGCGCGAGAAGCTCGATTTCGAACCGAAGGAAGGCGTGTCCCGATGAACGACTACCGATTGTTCCAGTGCGTCCAGTGCGGCTTCGAGTACGACGAGGCGCTGGGCTGGCCCGAGGACGGCATCGAACCCGGCACTCGCTGGGACGACATCCCCGACGACTGGTCCTGCCCCGACTGCGGCGCCGCCAAGGCCGATTTCGACATGCGGGAGGTGAGCCGAGGATGAGCGAGCGGATCGTCATCGTCGGCGCAGGCGTCGCCGGTGCCACCGCCGCCCAGACCCTGCGCCGGGAGGGCTACGGCGGCGAGATCGTGCTGGTCGGCGCGGAACCCGACCTGCCGTATCGACGGCCCGCGGTCTCCAAGGAACTGCTCGCGGGTACCACGCCGTTCCAGCGCGTGGTACTGAAGCCGTCGACGTTCTGGGCCGACAACGCGATCGATCTGCGCCCGGCCACCCTGGTGCGTGCGGTCGATACCGACAGCGCGACAGTGCGATTGAGTACCGGCGAGGTACTCGGTTACGACAGTTTGCTGCTGGCCACCGGAGCCGGCGCGCGCACCATCGATACCGCGTCCACTCGCGTGCACACGCTGCGGAGATGGTCCGACGTCGCCGCATTGCAAGGCGCGATCGACGCGGGCGGCTCGCTGCTCATCATCGGCGGCGGACTGATCGGCTGCGAAGTCGCCGCCACCGCCCGCGGTCTCGGTGCCGACGTGACCCTGCTGAACGCGGGCCCGGCACTGCTCGATCGGATAGTGCCGCAGACCGTGTCGGACCTGGTTCGCGACATCCATGTCGAGAACGGCGTAGTGGTCGAAAACAGCGTCACCACAACGCAGCTCGTGGACACCAGCGATGGTGTCACCGCCACGACCGCCGACGGCCGCACCTTCACCGCGGCCGCCGCCCTGGTCGCCATCGGTTCGGTCCCCGACACCGCCATGGCCGAAGCCGCGGGCATCGCGGTGAACGACGGCATCGTCATCGATCAGCACTACCGCACCTCGGCCCCCGCCGTCTTCGCCGCGGGCGACGCCACCACCGGATTCAACCCCCGCCGTGGCGAATTCGAACGCGGCCAGCACTGGAACACGGCGATGTCCGACGGCGCCGCGGCCGCGAAAGCCATCCTCGGCCACCCCGCCACCCCCGCCGAAATCCCCTGGGGCTGGACCGACCAACACGGCCTCTCGATGCAGTTCGCAGGCTGGATCCACCCTCACGACGAACTGGTCGTCGACGGCGACCTGGATTCCAGGGACTTCCTCGCGATCGCCCTGCACGACGGCCGCCCCGTCGGCGCCGTCACCATGGCAAGACCGAGAGAGCTCCGCGCGACCCGAACCCTCATCGCCGCGGGGGAGCGGTGGTCACCGGCTGCTTCCCTCGACCTCGTTCGATCGCGCTGAAGTAGGTGGAGTAGTCACCGAAACTCCTCGCCCATCGCGGTCAGTAATTGGCCGCGATGGGTTCTAGCGTGGGGTTATGGAACTTCGAGAGGGCGCGAAGCGGGTTGTTGTCACTACGCCGGTTGGGCATGTGGGGGCTCGGGTGGTGCAGTTGTTGGTGCAGGCGGGTGTGCGGCCGACGGTGCTGATGCGCGATCCCGGGCGGCTCGATACTGCGATGCGTGGGTTCGTCGATGTCGTGCAGGTTGATCAGGCAGATTCGGATGCGGTGGTGCGGGCTACGGCAGGGGCTGATCGGTTGTTCTGGGTCGATCCGCCTGCGCTCGTGGATGGTGATCCGGTGGCGGGGTACGCGCGGATGGGGGCATCGGCGGCGCGTGCCGTGGTGGCGAACGGGATCGAGGCGACGGTGTTCGTCAGTAGTGGAGGTGCCGAGAAGCGGGGTGGGGCAGGGGAGATCGACGGGTTGGCACGGACCGAGGAGTTACTCGACGACACCGGAGCGAACGTGTTGCACCTGCGGTGCGGCTACTTCTTCACCAACCTGCTGACCCAGCTCGACGAGATCCGGGCAGGCACGCTGTCCACACCGTGGCCGTTGGACCACGTGATGGCGTGGGTGGATCCGCGCGACATCGGTGAGGTGGCCGTGGTCCGGCTCCTGTCGGACGCGTGGTCGGGGCGTGTCGTGCAGGCGGTGCACGGGCCGCGGGATCTGACATTCACCGAGGTTGCCGAGATCGTCGGTGGGCAGCTGGGGCACGAGGTCACCCCGATTCACCTCGCCGACAACGAGTTCCGGGAAGCACTGCGATCGGCAGGTCTAGGACAGGGGCAAATCGATGGCATCGCCGGTATGTCAGCGGGATTGAGTTCCGGTTTTGTCGCCGAGGACCCACGGACGGTGCTCACCACTACCCCGACAACCCTCGCAGCGTGGGCGAGCACCTACCTGCGGTGAACAGAACCGGCCGGCCGCGACAACGAGCGTCGCGACCGGCCGGGTGTCAGCGTCAGGTCACCAGTGCACGCCGGGAAGCACCCGGCTCATGCGGGCCGCCGAGTTGGGCATCACCATCAGTGGTGCGAGGACCGGGCCGAGCACGGTGAGGGCGTTGCGTGTCGGCTCGGCAGGTTCAGCTGTCACCTGCTTCACCGACTTGCCTTGTGCCGCAGTGGATTCACCGAAGAAGCGGAAGCCGGTGTGCAGAATTGTGCGCTTGAGCGACGGCAGGAACATCTCGACCGCCTGGGCGAAGGTGCCCACGGGGGTGTCGATGCGGTCGGGGCGTTCCAGCAGCGCACGGACCACGATGTCGGCTGCGCGTTCCGGGTCGGGCAGCGGCAGCGATCGGTAGAGCTCGGTCGGAGCGATCATCGGCGTACGGACCAGCGGCATCCGGATGGACGTGAAAGTCACTCCGTCGCCCCGGTTTTCGACCGCGGCGATATCGCTGAAGTTGTCCAGTGCGGACTTGCTCGCCGCGTAGGCGGCGAAGCGGGGGACCTTGGTCTGGACTGCGATGGACGAGATGTTGACGATATGGCCGAAGTGGCGTTCGCGCATCGACGGGAGCAACCCCAGGATGAGGCGCACGGCACCGAAGTAGTTGACCGCCATGGTGCGTTCGAAGTCGTGCATACGATCCACGGAGTTGGCGACCGAGCGGCGGATGGAGCGGCCCGCGTTGTTGATCAGGTAGTCGACGTGGTGGTGTTCGGTCAGCACGGTCTTCACCAGGAGGTCGACGGACTCCGCGTCGGTGATGTCGCAGGGGTAGGCGAAGGCGGTGCCGCCCTCCGCACGCACCGATTCCACTGCGGCCGTGAGGTCTTCGACGCCACGGGCGATCATCAGCACGATCGCGCCCCGGCGGGCGACGGTGTGCGCGGTGGCCAGGCCGATGCCAGAGGAAGCCCCGGTGATCAGCACCGTGCGCCCCGAGAGCGGCTGCGCGTCGGCGGAGATACGGCCGCGGTGCGGGTCCAGGTCGGTGCGCCAGAAATCCCAGAGGCGGTCCGCGTAGGTGTCGAACGCGGGCACGGTGAGCCCGGGCAGTTGCGCCTGGGTGGAATCGGAGACGAACTCGGCGGTGAAACCGACATGCGGCGCGACCTCGGCCGGGATGCCCGCCTGCTCGAACAGGAAGTCGCGCACCGCGTTGGCGCCGGGGACGTGGCCGAGCCCGTTCAGCGCACGTGCGCTGCCGGGCACGGTGCCGATGCCGACGGGACCGCCCGCGGCGGTTGCCAGCGCACGGTAGATCTCCCCGAACGGCTGCGGTCGCGGGTTGACCAGGTGGAACGTGCGCCCGTCGAGTCCCTCGCGCCGGACCAGCCGGACCATCGCCTCGGAGACGTAATCGACCGGCACCACATTGGTGGCGCCCAGGTCGGGCAGCGGCAACGGCAGCTCGGACGGCAGGGTGGCCAGCGTCGAGATGGCGGAGAAGAAGTAGTAGGGGCCATCGATCTTGTCCATCGCGCCGGTGCGCGAATCACCGACCACGATCGCCGGGCGATAGACCCGCCAGCGCACGTCGGTCGCCTCGCGAACGAGCTTCTCCGCCGCGAACTTGGTGCGGTGATACGGCGAGGTCAGGTTCTGGCCGAGGTCGAAGTCCTCCTCGAAGAACTTGCCGCGGTGATCGCCTGCGACGGCCACCGACGACACATGGTGCAGGGTGGCATCGAGGCTGCGAGCCAGCTCGATCACCGAGCGAGTGCCTGCGACATTGGCCGCGTGGGCGGTCTCCTCGTCGGCGGTCATGTCGTAGACCGCGCCGAGGTGCAGGACGTGATCGGCGCGCGGCGCACCGTCGCCGAGACCGAGGCCCTCGGCGGTCAGGTTGCCGACCAGCGCGAACACGCGGTCGCTGTCGGGATGTTGCGCATTGTGCGCGGTGAACTTGGTCAGCGACTCGGCGCGCAC
The DNA here is from genome assembly GCF_042719655.1 of Nocardia sp. NPDC058518. NCBI lineage: Bacteria > Bacillati > Actinomycetota > Actinomycetes > Mycobacteriales > Nocardiaceae > Nocardia > Nocardia sp. NPDC058518. The sequence continues at coordinate 260,807 of NZ_JBHXNJ010000009.1, read as the reverse complement.
CAGCACGTGCACGATCGCGGTGGGGTCGGCTGCGAGCAGCCCCCGCACCACACGCCGACCCAGAAATCCGGTACCGCCAGTCACGATGTAGGAAACCATCGCCCCTCCTGAAAATCTCGAAACACAGTGTCATGCAACAGTGATCGGCATGCGGCGGTGGATGCGAAATCAACGGTTGAGGTCCAGCAGCTGAGTGCTGGAGAGAAACCGGGCACATCGTCGTCTCGGCTACGCCTACCGTACTCGCCAGTAACCTAGGCGGGCAAGCGAATGGCGTGGCATCACCGTGTGGGAATTGTCACCTGTCGTCGCAGGTCAAAGGGTATGTGTGACAGATACTTTCAGTAACCGGAAGTTTCAGGCAACTTGTCGCTACCGCCGAGGCTGGTCCGCCAGGACGTCGCGGACGGTGCTCGCGATCCTGGCGCGGAACACCTCGGGAGCGAAGGTGTTGGCGTGTTCGCGGATCTTCGCGGGATCGTAGGCCGCCGATCGGAATTCGCGCATGCGGTCGGCCAGCGCCGCGACGACGTCGTCATCGGATCCGGCCGGGACGTACTCGCCGGTGACACCGGGGCGCACCGTGTCGAGGGCACCGCCGGTGCCGATCGCGAGCACCGGGGTGCCGCAGGCCATCGCCTCCACCGGGACGATGCCGAAGTCTTCGATACCCGGCATCAGCAGGGCTTGGCAGCGCCGGTACATGTCCTGCAGCAGCTCGCCCGAGGTGGCGCCGAGGAAGGTCGTCTCCGATCCGGCGATATCGTCGAGCTGGGCGCGGAACCGGCCGTCACCGAGGACGACCAGGCGAACCCCCGCCCGTTGCGCGGCGCGAATGGCGAGGTCGGCGCGCTTGTACGGCACCAGCCTGCCCGCGCACAGGAAGAAGTCCTCGCGCTCCACCGTCGGGTCGGGGGTGAAACGGCTGACCTGCACAGGCGGGTTGACGACCGAGGCGGGCAGACCCCACCAGTCGGTGACCCGCTCGGCGACCGCGTGCGAGTTGGCGATGACGTGCGTCAGCCGCGGCGCGGCGCGCAGTTCGCCGCGTCGGGCCAGGGTGCCCAGCGCGCCGAGCGCGAGTTGACCGACGCGGCCACCGGCCTCCTGCGCACGGAACTCGCGATCCCAGGCCCAGCGGGCGGGGGAGTGCACGTAGGCGACGACAGGCGCGTCGGTGGCCAGGGCGGCCTGGGTGGCGAAGGCGTGATGGCTGACCACGACGACATCGAAGTCGCGCAACGGCAGTCGACGCAGCGCGCGGGGGACCAGCGGGAGCAACGGGGCGTGCCTGCCGCCGGTGTAGGTGTGCGCCTTGCTGAGCCAGGTGTCGTGCACGGTGCGCACGGGTTCGCGCAGGCCGCCGGGCGCGACGATCGGCGCGAAAACCTCGGCATCGGGCCAGGTTTCGACGAATTCGCCGACGACGGCCTCGGAGCCGCCGAACTCGGTGAAGCGTTCGTGGACGATGGCGACACGGGTCATCGCAGGGTGCTCGCTTCGATCTGTCGGGGCGCCGCGGTGCGACGCAGTGCGGGGGCGACGGGACGGCCGCGCAGCAGTCCGTCCACGGTGCCGCGCTCGACCGCGCGGCGATAGACCTCGGCGGCCTCGGCGCACGCGGCGATCGTCGTGGTGATCGCCTCCGGGTCGTGGGCGGCGGAGGTGACGAACGACTGGCCGAGGACGCCACGGACCAGCAGTTCCTGGAGGAACAACGTTCGAAATGCCTGCGAGGGTACGCCTTCGGCGTCCATGGTGCGGTAGACGAGGCAGGACGGCCGCCCGCGTACCTGGAGGAAATCGGCGATGCCGAGGTCGGCGGCGATCGTGTTCACACCGTCGGCGAGTGTGCGGCCCGCCTGTTCCATTCGCCCGACCGGGTCCTCGGTGCGGTAGGCGCGCACCACCGCCCGGAACGCGGCCAGCGCGGACGTTTCCGGGCCGTGCGTGGTCGAGAGCAGGAATACCCGCTCCTGATCGGTGCGCAGCCCGCCCCGCTCCATGTACTCGCGCTTGCCCGCGAGCGCGGAGATCGGGAAGCCGTTGCCCATCGCCTTGCCCCAGCACGACAGGTCGGGTGTCACGCCGTAGACGGCTTGGGCGCCGCCCGCCGACCAGCGGAAACCGGTGATCATCTCGTCGAACACGAGCAGCGTTCCGTACCGATCACACAGTGCGCGAACGCCTTCCAGGTAGCCGGGCAGTGGCTCGGCCATGGCGGTCGCGGCCTCCATGAAGACCGCGGCCACCGAGCGGTCGGCCAGTGTCGCCGCGAGGGCGTCGAGATCGTTGTACGCGAACTTCACGGTGTCGACGGCGGGGATGCCGCCCGCCATCTCGGTGGTGCCGATGAACCAGTCGTCGACGGAGAAGAACGGCTGATCGCAGACAGCGATGGTGGTGCGGGCGGTCACCGCCCTGGCCAGGCGGACCGCGGCGGTGGTGGCATCGGAGCCGTTCTTGGCGAATTTCACCATGTCGGCACCGGGCACGAGCGAGAGGAAGTCCTGTGCGGCAAGCAGTTCCAGCTCGGTGGGCCTGCTGAAGCCGACACCGTCGGCGATGGCCGCCGACACCGCGGTGAGCACGGGGGCGTAGCCGTGGCCGAGAGTTACCGCGCGCAGACCCATCCCGTACTCGACGTAGCGATTGCCATCGGCATCCCAGACGTGAGCGCCGTTGCCGCGCACCAGGATCGGCGCCATCGACTCGGGGTACTGGTCGGCGCCGCGGGCATAGGTGTGCGCGCCCCCCGGAACGAGGTCGTGCAAGCGCGCTTGCAGCGCGTTGCTGCGGTCGAAGCCGTGGTGGGCTGTCATGGGTGTTCCCCTCCGGTGCCGGATACGCACGCCGCGGTGGTGCGGGCGGTGCTGAATGCCCACAGCTCGTGATCGGTGAGTTCGCCGTCGGCACCGCGGTAGTGGTGCATGGTGCCCTCGTGGCGCAGACCGGCATCGAGGGCGATCGCCGCACCCGCGTGGTCGGCGGACGGTACGGCCAGTGCCACTCGCCAGATGCCGAGCCGCTCGGTGGCATGCGTGATCAGCAGACGCAACGCGCTGACCGCGATCTCCGGGGGAGCCTCCGGTGAAACCCACACGGCCGCACGAACATTGCGATCGAACATGTCCAGGTCGAAGAGGCGGCACTCGCCGACGTACCGGCCGGTTTCCTCGATGACGAAGACGGCGCCGTGCTTGCCGCGAAGCCCCCTTCGAGACGATGCCCTGGCCCGCCACCATTCCCGCCGAGTGTGCAGCCGGGTCCAGTCCTCGGGCCGCGCCGTCGGCGCGAGCAGCGGCCGGGCGCGGATCCGCGCGGCGCGGCGTTGCCTGAAATCGCCTGCGCGCCAGTGTCGTAACGTCATCGAACCGTGCTCGCCAGGGGCCGTGCCTGCGGTAGCGGCGCATAACGGGTCGGCGATGTGCCGCATCCTGCCGAGGCAGTAGCGTGTCCGGGCCCGCAGAACCGTGCGCCTCGATATCGTGGCGCCGGTCGCCGAGTCGGGATGGTCGGGCGGGCTCTCGGCCGTGGGGTGCGCCGCGAGATAGCCGTCCAGCCAGTCCGCGGCGAACCCGCCCTCGGGGATCCGATCGCTGGTCACCGACCACAGTTCATGGTCGACGCGGCCGCTCCCGACGTCGAAGTACCCGGCCATGACCGCTTCCATCGTCCAGCGCTGCCGGACCGCGCGCCGTGCACCGGCATTGGTGACGGCGATCGGCGCGGTGATCCGCTCCAGGCCGACGGTGCCGAACCCGAAGTCCAGCAGCAGCGACCCGGCGAGCCCGCCCGCACCGCGACGGGCGACCTCGGCGTCGACCCACACACTGAGCTCGGCGGCACCGGAGTCGATACCGACCAGCTCGAGCTGCCCGGCGAACCTGCCGTCGATCTCGAGCACGGTGCTCACCCGTCGTCCCGCCCTGGCTTCGGCTCGGGCAGTGAGGCATTCACGCACCCAGCGGGTCGCGGTGTGCCGCTGCTCCCAGGTCAACGGGGAACGAAACCAGAACGGTTCGAGACAGTCGCGATCCCGCAGACGAATCCGCTGCCACTCGGCGAAATCGCCGAATGCCGGTGGGCGCAGCCGAACCGTGACCCCGTGCAGGCGCACCGGTCCCAGCGCAACCGAGGCATAGGACGACGTCATCGTCGCGGCCGTTGCGTGCCCATGGCCACGGTGCGCAACGCGCCGTCGGTACCGACGGCCAGCCGCCAGTAGCCACCCGCGGGATCCTTGAGCACGAGTCCCGCCTCGGCGTGATCGGATAGCCAAGCGCCGCTGGACAATACGGCCGAGCGGACCGCGCCGTCGTTGCCCTGCGCCTGGAACAGATCAGCGTCACCGTGCCCGGCGCGGGTGATGACGGTGCCGGTGAACCGCGAGGTGCGCATCCCGCTGCGCCCGATCACCTGCCAGCCATCGGGGAACACTCCGGCTCGCAGGTCGTCGGCGGTGCCGGAGATGAGGTTGATCGCGGTGCCCTCGGCGCAGTCGGTGGGGTCGATGCGCAATTCGACGGCGGGGCGATCGGATTCCTGATCGAAGACCACATTCGCCAGATACGGCTGCCTGCAATACGCGAGATCGATCCCGACCGAGCGGGCGGCCACCTTGCAATTGACCATGCCGAACTGGGCGGGTCCGCCCTTACCGCGTGTCCCGACCGAGACCGCGATATCGGCGCCCTCGAACCAGATATTGGTGAGCCACCAGTCGTTGGCCGCGCCGTCGACCATGAGATGGCGATCGGTGGTGCGCGGATCGCGATCGGAGACGAATTCCACGTTGGTCAGCGCCAAGCCGGCATTGTGGTCGTTGCCGGTGCCGAGCACGCCGACGTAATTACTCGTGAATTTCGACGAGGTGACGTAGTTCTGGATGCACTGCGTTTCCAGCCCGACCCCGAAATTGTTGATATCGCAGTTGATGAACGCGGTGCCACCGGTATTGCGATCCAGCACGACGCCACGCTGGGCGAGGAAGCGAGGATGGTTGTCGCTGAGGTGATTTCCCCGGATCACGACACCGTCGAACGAACAGCGGAAGCATTCCGACAGCACGAAACCGGTGGCGCGCGGCCCCGTGAGATAGAAACCGATGCGGGAGAACCGCACCCGGCTGCGCTTCTCCAAACGGATCAGCGTGACATCTTCCTCGCAGAACACGACGCTGGAGTCCCCGCCGTCGCCGAGAACCGTTGCGTAATCCGGCATTTCAGGCCACGACCGGACGCGATAGGTGCCCGCCGGGAAATACAGCACCACCGGTCGGTCCCTGGCGGCCGCGGCCGCCGCGATGGCCGCCGTATCGTCGGCCTTACCGTCGCCGACCGCCCCGAAATCGCGGACGTTGCGGGCCGCGGGCGTATCGCTGACGTGCGGTGACCGGAACTCGGCACTCGGTTCCGGGTCGGCGGCACACGCCGCGGCCAATGGCAGCACCGCCGCCGCGCCGAAGGTGGCCGCGAGCAGCCGCCGCCGCCCCACTGATTCCTCGTTCACAGTGGCAGCCGTTCCAGGAAACTGGCCAGAGGAGCCGACGGTCTGCTGTACACCACCGCTCCGGTGAGTTTCGCGGCGCCGAGAGTCGCGAGCGCGCCGCGCAAGCCGGGCCCGGACAGCGCACCGAGTTCGACGATGCCGACGGTCGCATCGCACAGCGGTGCCACGCCGATCGCGTCCGCGGCGACGGTGACCGGTGCGGTCTCCACGATGACATGGTCGAATCGCGACGTCAGGTCGGTGAGCAGGTCGGCGAACCGCGCCGACACGAGCAGGTCGGGCGTCTGCTGATCGGCCGCACCGAGCGGCAGGAACGCGATCCCGGTCTCCGACCACGGCGTCAGCGCCTTGGCGATGGGCAGGGTGGCGCGCAGCACGGCGGCAAGCCCCGGGCTGTCGCTGGTGATGAACTCGGTGCTGCCGCCGCCACTGGTGTCGGCGTCGACGAGCACCACGTGCTGTCCGCTGTCGGACAGCGAACGCGCAAGTGCCATCGCCACATCCGGCTCCGACCGCGGCGACAGACTTGTCAGCTGCACGGACTTGGCGGGGTCGTGCTGCAGCAACCGGCTGCGCAACCGCCGCGTCTCACCCGCGGCACCGGGCTTGCCCGCCTCGATCACACCGAGCACCGGAACGGGCAGCGCGGACGCCACGGCATCCGGGGTGCGCAGCGAACGGTCGGTGCGCTCGCGCAGCAGCGCCGCGCCGCCGCCGAGGGCGAGACCGGCGATCAGACCCAGCAGCACGATCCGGCTCGGCGGCGGTTCCAGCGGGGTGCTCGGCACCTGCGCCCGGTCGACCACGGCGACCCGCGCGGCCGGTGCCGCGTCGCGCTGGATGGACTCGAGCTCGTCGACGAGCTTGCGGAACTGGGCCACCGCGGCATCGGTGAGATCGCGGGCGCCGGTCGGCGTCGAATCCTGCACCGAGATCACGATCACCGAGGTGGCGGGCGGGGAACTGGCGGTGATCCGCGCGCGCATCTCCTCCGGCGTGACCTTCAATCCCCGCTCGTCGACCACACGGGCCGCGACCGTCGTCGAGGCGGCAAGATCGAGATAGGACCGCACGCGCTGCTGCGCGGCCAGGCCACCCTGATACGAGTCGTTGACCGAGGTGCCTGTCGCCATCGACACATACATCGAACTCGACGCCGCATAGGTGCTCGGCAGTGTTTGCGCGTAAGCCCACGCGGCGGCCGTGCACACCAGCACGACACCCACGATCAACAGCCATCGCTGTCGTACGATGCGCCAGATATCGATCAAACCCATCGCTGGGACTCCATTTCCCCTGATACCACACATGATTCGGTGCGCCGGAACTCCTCGACGACCAGATACACCAGCCACGCCAGCACGGCGGTCTGCACGAATTTGCCGAGATTCTCCATGCTGCCGAGAATCCCGCGCTCGAACAGTGTCGAGGCGCCGGTGATCGCCAAGCCGAGCACGATCACCGGAAACCACCGCGAATACAGCGAAAACGACCACGCCAGCAGGAGCGTGAAGGTGAACACCGCGCACACGACGACCCCGGTGTAACCGCCGAGCACATAGCCCTCGTTGAAATTTCCCTCGGCGAGCGAGACCGTCACGGTGCTCATATCCACCGAGGCGCCGCGCACCTCGTTCGCCCACGCCGTCCCGGACTGGAACTTCTCCAGCCCGAGCAGCGGCGCCGGGATGAGGCTCAGGCTCGCGTGCTGGGCCACCTCGGTCGGTGTCAGCCAGCCGCCGGGACCGTAGAACAGTGCGTCGGTGGCGGCCTCGAGCAGATCGAACCGGCGCAGGATGCTCAAGAACGGTTGCACGGTCTCCGGGTAGATCGCATCGACCGAGGCCGCATCGCGGGCCGCGGTGCCGGTGGACTTGAACGACTGCAGCCAGCCGAAGCCGATCACCCCGATCACACCGATGCCCGCGACACCGAGGGCGGTACGCCGATTCCAGCCCATCATCGAGAACCGGATGGCCAGTGCCAGCGCGGCGCCCAGGATCGGGGTCTTGGACTGCACCACCGACGACCACCACAGCTCACCGGCCAGCAGACCACCGAGGATGACGGCGGTGCGGCGCGGGTCGGGTGGTCGCAGGAAGATGATCAGGCCGATCGCGGCGATCGAGGCCGGCACGGCGAGGAACGCCAGCAGCGGGTTGGCGCTGTCGACCTCACCCGCGGTGCCCGCCGACCCGGACGCAGTGCCTGCCGCGCGCCCGAGCATGCCGAGCACGTACAGCGCGACCAGCGCGGGCACGAAATCCGGATCGTCGAGGGCGGCGGCGCGGCGCAGCGGCCTGCGGTGCGCCCAGATCGCATAGGCGACAACCAGCGCCGCGTACACCCACAGCCCGAACACGACATGCTGCAACGCCAGCGCGATCCCGCGGTCGTAGCCGAGATCGGCCAGACGCGGATCGGGCACGTTGTCACCGAAGTGCGGTTCGGGCCGCACCGCGAGCAGCACCAGCGGTCGCGCCACATACGACAGCGACCAGAACACGGCCTGCGCGATGAGGAACACCCGGGCGACGCCGGGCACCCACAGGGCAGCGACCGCGATGACGAGCAGCGCGGCCGCGACGGCGGCGACGGTGGCAGAACCGGTCAGGACCTGACCTCCTGCGCCAGCGCGACGATCTCGCGCGCCCGATCCACATAGCGGTGCCCGTCGGCCACGACGCGGCGGTGCCCGGCGGCGGCCACCGCGGCGACCTTGTCGGGTTCGGCCGCGCACCGGTCGAGGATGTCGTGGAGTTCGCCGGTGTCGGAGAACAGGAAGCATTCGGTGGTGTCGTCGAGCAGCTCGGCGTGCTCGTCGGTGCGTTCACCGACGAAAAGTCCACCGGCAGCGGGCACTTCGAACGTGCGGCAGGTGTGGGTGTCGCGGTTGTCGGAGTTCAGCAGCACCAGGTTCGCGCCGACCTGGGCCACCGCGGCCGAGTACCGGGCGCCGTAGACAGCCCCGCCCACGTGGGCACCGGTGGCGCGCAGTTCGGGTACCCGGCGCCAGCCGGGCCCACGCACCAGCATGCGCTCGCCGTAGCGCCCGGCCAGTTCGACCATCGCGGCACGGCGGTCGGGACGGCACACACCGATGAAGCCGACCAGATAGTCACGTCCGTCGCGGCGGGCGGTGGGGTGATGCCAGGCCGGATCGTAGGCGCTGCGAACGAAACCGACGGCCCGGGCACCGCGCGCCCGCAACTCGGGCACATTGTGACGCTTGGTGGTGATCACGAGATCCCACTCGGGCTCGTGCGCGAGGTAGGAGGAGGTGAGATTTTCCGGGTTCGCCACATCGTCGGCGCTGTAATGCACATGCAGCGCGGCAGGCAGATCGAGCAATCTGCGCTGGTCGAGATGGATTCCCTTGAACACGAACACCATATCGGGATCGAAGGCCTCAGCGCTACGTTCGATTCGCTCGTGTAATGCGCGCACCTGCCACGGCGCCCGCTCCTTGCGTGCTTTGGCGTAGATCCAGGGCGGCGACAAACGGGTCGGCAGGGTGATCGCGGTCGAGTCGACGACGAGCACATCGTGGCCCGCCTGGCGGAAACCGTCGGCCAGCGAGCGGGCATTGCTGCCGATCCAGTCGTCGCCGACGAAGAGGATTTTCATGCGGAGTGGTCCTTGTTACGCCGGTCGCGCAGGACGAGCATCCTGACCCGCGCGAGATACCAGGCAGCGACGGTGTATTCGACCAGCACGCTGCCGTAGACGAGGGTGTGTACCGAGTGGGTGCGGAAGGTCAGCCCGAGCGCGCAGGCCGCGATCACCGTGCCGATCACGGCGCCGGCGAGCACACCGAAGGTGTCCTGGCGGACCGGCAGGATCGCGGTGGTGACGAACGAGGTGACGGTGGTGGCGGGCAGGATCAGGATCTCGATCCGCAGCAGTGATGTCGCGCCGAGGAATTCGGTGCCGAAGATCACCTCGATCAGGAACGGGGCCGTTACCCACACCAGGGCACTCACCAGCGCGGCCAGCGCGACACAGGCCGCGAGCACCCGCACGCTGTCACGCCAGAAGTTGCCGTCGGTGCTGCGTCGCGCCATGCGCGGCAGCAGGGCGAAACCGATGGGGTCGAGCAGCGATTGCAGGGCGCGAACGAGGCGATCGCCCGCGGAGTACAGGCCGAGGGCGGCCGCGTTCAGCACCACCGAATAGATCGCGGCGGCGCCCTGGCCGTAGGTGGTGATCAGCAAGCGGGAGGCGAAAACCGGCGCGCCCGTGCGCAGCAGTTCGCCGACATCGCGCGGCCGCGACGGCCTGCCGTAGCGCCGGGACGTATCGATCCAGGTGGCCACGACCGTCGGTACCGACGACACCAGCAGACACAGCACCGCGACCTGCGCACTCGGCATGCGCGGCAGGACGCCGACCAGCAGGGCGAGGTAGCCCAGCCGCCCGATGCCCTGGTAGACCGTCGACGCGCCGAAACGGCCCTGGCCGATCAGCAGCCAGTCCTCCGACATCGACCAGAACCCGCCCGCGAACAGGCCGAGCAGGATCATCTGCACCGGTTCGGGTACACCGAACACCAGGCCGGCACCGAGTGCCAGCCCGAGTATCAGCAGCAGGCTTAGCCGCACGGCGAGGTAGTCGCCGCGCAACTGGTTGATGGCCGCGAACCGTGTCCCGGCGCCGTGGTCGTCTTCGGCGTCGGGCACGCGCGCGGCCATGAACGAGGTGATGCCGAGATCGACGATCAGCGAGCCGATGAAATAGGCCGACATCGCCATCGCGAGCAGCCCGAGACCGTGCGCGCCGAGTACCCGGGCGATCAGCGGCACCGTGATGAAGGTGACGAGATACTGCCCGTACTTGCCGAAGCTGACGAACCCGATGTCGCGCAGGACGGCCAGCGGGCTGGACTTGATGTGCTTGCCGGCGCCGGATCCGTGTTCGTCGTCGGGTCGGCGATGCGGGCCGGTTTCGCGGGGGACCGCCTGTACGTGCGGGAAGACGTCGGTGGTGACGGTGGCCAGGTAGCGATCGTGCTCAGTCACCGCGGGTCACCAAGGTGTCGAGGAAGTCGGCGACCGTACGGGCACTGGTGTGGATGTCGAAGTCGCGCGCGCGGTCGCGGCCCGCGATGGCGAGGCGGGCACGGGCGGCGGGGTCGTGGAGCAGGGTTTCCAGCGCGGTGGTGAGGGCGGCGACGTCGCCACCGGGGACGAGCAGGCCGTCGACTCCGGTGTGGATGATCTCGGCGGGACCGCCCGGTGTCGCGGCGACCACCGCGCAGCCCGCGGCCATGCCCTCGACGACGACCTGCCCGAAGGGCTCCGGCAGGACCGAGCAGTGCACGAGAATGTCGGCGGCGGTGAGATATTCGACGGGATCGTCGACATGGCCGGTGAATTCGGCGGCCACACCCAACTCGGCCGCGAGCTTTTCCAGCTGTGCGCGATACGGTTCCTCGCCGAAGAACGTGCCGCCCACCAGGATCACCCTCCCGGGCCGGACCCGCAGCGCGGCGATCGCGCGCAGGAAGACGTCCTGGCCTTTCCATGGGCTGAGCCTGCCGACTACGACGACAACTGCCTCCGTGGCCGGGCGGGTACGCGGATCCGCTTGTGCCGCAGGCAGTTCGACACCCGGATAGGCGATCGTGGTAACCGGTCCGCTGGGCAGGGTGGCAGCGGTCGCGCGGCTGTTGGCGAGCTGTCCCCGGCACACGAGCCGGGCCAGCACGCGGATCGCCAGGGCGGGAAGCTTGCCGAAGTAGTCGGGGGAGACGCGGTCGTGGACCTGCCACACCAGGGGAACCCGCGCGCGGCGGGCGGCGACAGCGCCGAGGACCAGTGCCTTGGTGCTTTCGGCGACGACCACATCGGCGCGGGTCTCGCCGACGGCCGCACCGACGGCCCAGCCCAACCGCAGCAGGGCGATGAAGCCGGTGATCAGTCCGAGCACCCCGGTACCGATGCGCATGGCGCGGGAGTCGAATTGTCCCGCTACCACCCGGGTTTCGATGTCGCGTGCCCGCATCCGGGCAACCATCGGTCCGTCCTCGGTGTAGATCATGGTGACCTGATAGCGGCCGGTGGCGCGCAAGGCGTCGAGCAGCCGCAGGGTGGCGAGCTCGGCGCCGGACGGTGCCGCGGTATGCGCGAGGAAAACGGCTCGGGTCATCGCAGTGCCCGATACAGGGCAGCGTGCCGGTCCGCGGCGATGTCCCAGGTGAAGGTCTCCGCGTGCGCGCGGCAGGCGGCCGGGTCGGGGACCGTGCCGTCGAGGGCGGCGACGAGCCGGGCGGCGAGCGCGTCCGGCTCGCCCGCGGGGACGACGAGGGTGGGGTCGAGGCCGCGCACGGCGTCGGGCAATCCGCCACAGTCGGTGACGATCGGCGCCCGGCCCGCGGCCAGGGACTCGAGGGCGATCAGGCCGAAGCCCTCCAGCGCGACCGTCGGAACAACAGAGACGGTGGCTTCGGCGTAGAGCTCGCTGAGCCGGTCGTCGCTGACCCGGCCGGTGAACTCGACGCTGCCCGCGAGCCGCGCAGCCTCGGCGCGCAGATCCGCTTCGGCGGTACCGGTGCCGACGACGACGAGCCGAGCGTCGGGATGCGCGGCCGATACCCGCGGCCAGGCCCGCAACAGCACATCGATGCCCATGCGCCGCTCGAGCCTGCGCACGCACAGCACGGTCCGGGTCGTGGCGGTGGTGTCGAGCGGCGCCGCGCGGAATCGGTCGAGGTCGACACCGGGCGGAATGATCGAGATCCGGTCGGCAGGCACGTGATAGTCGCGTTCGAGCACGTCACGGAAGTGGCCCGACAGCACGATGAATCGGTCGGCGCCGCGGTAGCGCAGTCGTTCGAACAGGTACTTGGCCCGCACGGCACGGGCCGATTCGCCCGCCATCGCGCTCTCCTGCGCCCACGGCCCGTGGAAGTGGACCACCAGCGGCAGCTTCGCCGTCGCGGTCCGGGCGAGCGGGCCGTACAGGCAGAAGTGCCGGTCAAGGACGGTGCCGGTGGTGAGCTCGGCGCGTGCGAGCAGCGCGGTGCGGGTGCGGTGCAGTGTCGAACCGCCCGTCGGCCCCCACGATCGGGCGCCCGCGTCGTCGGCGTCGCCGAACGCCGACGCGGTCACCACCATCTCCGGCTGCCGCGAGAGTGCTCGATACAGATCGGTGAAATAGCGGTTGAGTCCGCCCGGTGTGGTACCGAACCATTCCGATCCGGTCATGTGCACACCAACCATTGCGGTCGCAGTCGTCAACCTCCGCACCCTTCATCATGTGTCCCGCGAAGTGCATCCCGACCGGCGAATTCGCTATCAGCCCACAGTCTAGGGGAGCAACCACGTTCGGGCCTACCGGGCGGCAGGCGGTACGGGGGTGGGGTAGATTCGTCACGGGGATGGCGGGGGTGCAACAGGGCATACCCCGATGACAGGGAGTACGACGATGGTTTCCGCGTTGACGGTGTGTGTGCCTGCCTACGACGCCGAGCGGACGCTCGCGGTGACCCTGGAGTCGGTGCTCGCCGAGGACGCCGACTTCGAGCTGCTCGTCCTCGACAACGCAAGCGCCGACCGCACCGGCGAGATCGCCCGCTCCACCGGCGATCCCCGGGTGCGGGTGCTGCGCAACGAGTCGGTGCTGCCGATCGGGGCCAACTGGGATCGGGTGATCCGGGCCGCGTCCGGTGATCTGGTGAAAGTGGTGTGCGCCGACGACATCCTGCGCCCCGGCGCGCTGACCGAGCAGTGGGCGCTGATGGCCGACTCGTCGGTCGCGATCTGCGCGGGTCGTTTCGATGTGATCGATGAGCAGGGCGGTTTGCTCGAGACCGATCTCGGTCTGCCCGGTCTGCTCGGCCGCCGCACGCCACGGGAACTGGCCAAGGTCATCGTGCGTCGCGGTCCGGCCGAGTTCGGGCCGACGGCCGCGGCGATGTTCCGGCTGGCCGACTACCGGCGCGTCGGCGGCCTGCGTCCCGACCTGGTGTTCCCGATGGATGTCGACCTCTTCGCACGCGTCGCGACCGGCGGTCACTTCGTCGGGATGGAACGAATCGTGGCCGCCTGGCGCAATTCCTCGTTCAACCTGTGCAGTCGCACCACCACCAGGTCGAAGCTCACCGACATGTACCGCTTCCACCATCGGCTCGTCGTCGACCACCCCGAATTGGTGACGCGCGCGGATGTTCTCACCGGTGACCTGCGCCTGGTCGGCCAGATCATGGAGCGGGTCAGGGTGCGGACGCTGGGTGCGGTGGGCGCGGTGCGCCCGGGCGAGTGAGGTAGCACCGAGACCTTCGGTGGCCCATGGCCCCGGCGAGTGCGTGCCCGCCGGGGCGACGAGGATCAGATGGAGAAGGTCTTGCCGTAGGTGACGACGGTGTCGCCGCCGGAACCGACGATCTTCACGAACGGGCGGACATTGGTCCGGCCGAGCACCCCCGTGACGGTGCCGTGGAAACCCGAAAGGCGAAGTACGCCTTCGGCTCCCGAGATCTCCCCACCGGCGACCTCGACCTCCTGGATGCCGGGGCCGAAGCCGACGGCGAGTTCGATGCCCGCGCGCGGGATGAGGCCGTCGAGCGTGGCGCTCGGGTCGCCGCCGATCTCGACGCTCAAGCCCGGGGTCGACCACTCGAACTTGATTCTGCCGTCCAGGGTGGCGGGGTAGCCGACCTGGTAGCCGATCGTGATGCGGCCGGACCAGGCTTCGGCCTCGGGGCCGGTGACCAGGTAAGAGGCCGCGCCGCTGTGGAACCACTCGCGGGTGAGCGGATTGCCGTCGAGCGGTGCGACGAAGTCGATCCGGGTGTCGGACTGGATTGCCTCGACGGTGCGGTTCTTGCCGTCGAGAACGATACTGCTGCTGTCGATTCCGGCAGCGGCGGAGCCTGCCCCCATCGCGAGACCGATAGCGACGGCCGACGCCATCGCCGCGATCCGGAGCGCACGCGGTGCGAGCACGGTGATTCCCCTCATCATATTTCTCCCCTGGATGTTCGCCCGCCGAACGTGCGTTCGACGCCACTTCCCCCTGCGATCCGGGCACCGGCCACCGCGACACTGCGAAGGTCCAGCAGTGACCGGAGCTCGATCATGGTGCGGCGCTGGGTGATCCGAGTATCCCACGCGATCCGATCATGTGCCGATCGACATATGGTCGGCTATGCCACAGCCTCGGCAGGCGACTATCGCCGGCGTGGGCCCGCCGGGTCGTCGATCATCCACCGGCCCTCGAGTTCGGGCAGTCCGGCGCTCACTTCGGCGAGCAGGTCCGGCAGCGTCAACAGCACGACGTCGGGCTCGGCGGCGACCAGTTCGGCGGGGGAGATGATGGGTACATCGGTGCCCGGCATCCGGCGGCCCTGTTTGCCGGGCGAGGCGTCGGCGACACCGGCGAGCAGGCCGCGGTGCGCGCCTGCCATGCTCAGCAGGGCTACCGCCCGCGACGCGGCGCCGTAGGCGAAGACCCGATGTCGTTGTGCGGCAGCCTCTTCCAGCCAGCCACGCAGGGCGCGGACATGGCGGTCGACCGTCTGCTGTAGCTCGGCGGCCGAGCTCAGCGCCTCGGCTTCCCTCGCGAGAAGTTCTTCGACCAGGGCGTCCGGAGTGTGGTCGCCGTGGCGAACCGCGAGGAGCACGGTGCCACCGTAGAGATCGAACTCCCACGCGGTGACCACGCTCATTCCCGCCGCCCCGAGCAGAGTGCGCAGGGTCGACATCGAGTAGTACGCGAAGTGCCCGTGCCGCAACGCATTCCACTGCCCCTGCGCGACGATGGCGGCCAGGGAGTGGTACTGCACGAGCAGGACACCGTCGGGAGCCGTCGCGGCGGCCCGTGCCGCGAAAGCCGCCCGCTGATCGGGTTCGTGCATGATGCCGAAGCAGTCGAGCACCACATCGGCCGGTCCGCCGGTGGTTTCGGTGAAGCCGTGCGCGGCGAGCAGGGGCAGCCAGGTGCCGCCGTGTGGGCTGCCGAATTCGGTCACCGTCGAACCGCGCAGCAGTCCGGCGGCGTGCACCAGACGCACCGCCGCGGCGGCCTGCTCGCGCAGGGCAAGCGGTTCGACGCCGCGGGGTTCGGCTGTGACGGTGTCGTCGTCGGCGAGTTGGGCAAGCCCGCATGCCGCGCACCGGTCCATCCGCAACGGATGGCCGCATTCGGTGTCGGCGACCGGAATGTCACGTGGCGGAAAGTGGTCCGCCGCCGGGACCGAGCCCAGGTCGAGAAGGGGAGTGAGCGCGGTCTTCGCGCAGCCGCGGCATCGGCGGGTCATGGCAGGATGTCCTCGTGCGTATCGAGCGGACCGAATTGGCTGACGTGGTGGTTCTCGTTCCCGAACCGTTCCGCGACGATCGCGGGTTGTTCACCCGCACTTTCGACGCGGACGAGTTCGACGCCCATCTCGGGGTGCCGGGCGCGGCGGCGGCTTTCGTGCAGGATTCGCAGTCGCGGTCGGTGCGCGGGGTCATCCGCGGCATGCACGGACGAGGCGGGCGAGGCGAGGCCAAGCTGGTGCGCTGCGCGCACGGCGCCGTCCACGACGTGCTCGTCGACATCCGCCCCGGCTCGCCGACTTTCGGTGCGCGCCAAGCGTTTCGACTCGACGACGAGCAGTTCCGTCACCTGTATGTGCCGCCGGGGTTCCTGCACGGATTCCAGGCGCTCACCGAGGTCGCCGACGTCTGCTACCGCATCGACCGTCCGCACGATCCCGCCGAGGACCTCGGGGTCGCCTACGACGACCCCGAGCTGGCCATCGACTGGCCGCTGCCCGTCGGCCCGGTCTCCGCGCGTGACGCGGGAGCCGGGAGCTGGCCCGCGCTGCTGGCTACGCTGACGCCGACGCACTGATCCGGCGCAGCTGTGCGTCGAGCACCCCGGAATCGCACAGGCCCTGCAGATGCGGCAGCCGGGTGAACCGGCGGAAGAACGCGTCCGAGGTGAGCCCACGCGCGGTGTACTCGGTGAACAGCTCGGCCGCACCCGCGGGCACCGTCCACTGTGCCTCGAAGCCGAGAACCGCACGCGCGTAAGAGAAGTCGACCCGGTAGGACCGTGGGTCCGCGCCGCTCTCGCCGGTGATCAGCAATCGTGAGCCGGGCACCGCGTCGACCACCGAGGCGGCGATCTCGGCGACGGTCAGGTTGTTGACCTCGGTGCCGATATTGAACGCCCGGCACGAGACGTCGGCGGCGGGCGCGGTGAGGCAGGTGGCGAACGCGGCGGCGATGTCGGCGGCGTGTACCAGGGGGCGCCACGGGGTGCCGTCGGAGAGCACCTTCACCTCACCGGTGAGCACCGCGTAGCCGACCAGATTGTTGAGCACGATATCGGCCCGCAGTCGTGGCGAGAAGCCGAAAGCCGTTGCGTTGCGCAGGAACACCGGGACGAAGCCGTCGTCGGCGAGGGCAGCCACGTCGTCTTCGACGCGCACCTTGCTCTCGGCATACGGGGTGATCGGGCGCAGCGGGGCGTCCTCGGTGACGAGGTCGGCACCGGCGGCACCGTAGACCGAGCAGGTCGACGCGTAGAGGAACCGGGAGACCCCGGCCTCCTTGGCGAGGCGGGCCAGCCGCACCGACGCGTGATGGTTGATGTCGTAGGTGATCTCCGGCGCCAGCGCGCCGAGGGGATCGTTGGACAACGCGGCAAGGTGGATCACCGCGTCGAAACCACGCAGCTGCTCGACGGTCACCTCGCGCAGGTCCACCGCCAGACCTTCGGGGTCACCGGCGAATTCGCCGAGCAGGCAGTCGGCGAAGTAGCCGATGTCAAGGCCGGTGACCTGGTGGCCCGCCGCCCGCAGCACCGGCACCATCACGGTGCCGAGATAGCCCTGGTGCCCGGTGACCAGTACCCGCATGTTCACGTCTGTTCCCATCTGATGATCGCTTTGTCGAGCACGAACGCCTCGGCATACGGTGCGTGGCACTGCACGCCACGCAGCCGGGCCAGCCCGAGGAAGGCCTGTTCGTCGAACCAGTCACGGCCCGTCTGCGACGGATAGTGTTTATGGAGCAGTCGCGACTTCTCTTGTGCGAGTTCATGGCTCAACGGGTGGTAGAGGGTGGGCGCCGGGGTGTCGGTCTCCCATTTGAGGATTTCGTAACCCAGGGTCAGGTGATCACGGAACTCGGTCGGCACCAGTTCGGCGAGCAGGCGGTGGTCCTGGTGGGCGTCGCCGCGATGCGGTGCGAACACCACCTCGGGTTCGCCGCCACGGCGAAAGGCAGCCAGTGCGTCCTTGATCCGGTCCCAGTGCGCCGGTGCGCGGCCGTCGGGCACATCGAGGACCAGCAGGTCGGGTTCGGTGCCCGAGCAGAACGCGGTCAGCGCCGCACGCTCCTCGTCCTCGCGTGCGGTGCCGCCGCCGGAGAGCACAAGGGCCCGCACCTCGACGCCGGGATCGGCACCGGTGAGCGCGAGAAGTGTTGCCCCCATCCCGATCGCGATGTCGTCGCAGTGCGCGCCGAGCACCGCGATCCGGCGCGGCGGGCGGGTGAACAAGCCGATCACGGCTGGTCCCACACCATCCACGGCCGGGTGCCGTTGCGGTAGGCGTCGTCGAGTTCGGCGCGTTCCTTGAAGGTGTCGGCCGGCTTCCAGAAGCCCATGTGCTGATACCCGAAAAGTCTGCCCTGCCCGGCGAGCGCGCCGCACGCGTCGGCCACCAGATCCCCGCCCGGCGGCAGGAGATCGAAGATCTCCTGGCTCAGTACGAAGTATCCGCCGTTCTCCCACAGGGGCATCTGCGCCACCGGCACGATGTCCTTCACCTCGCCCGTCGGTGAGATGTCCACGCAGTGGAACGAGGACTGTGGCGGCACCACCATCATCGACGCGGCCGCACCCGAGGCGTGGAAGCGTTCGATCATGGTGTCCAGTGGTGCGTCGGTGAGGACATCGGCGTAGTTGGCCAGGAAGTACTCGTCGCCGTCGAGGTGCTCGCGCACGCGGCGCAGTCGCTCCCCGATCGCGGATTCGACGCCGGTGTCGACGAAGGTGATCGACCAGTCGCTGATGTCACTGCCGAGCAGCTCCACCGCACCGTTGCGGATCACGAAGTCGTTGGACGCCGACTCCTGGTAGGTGAGGAAGAAGTTCTTGATGTGTTCGGCGCCGTAGCCCAGACACAGGACGAACTCCTTGTGGCCGTAATGCGCGTAGTAGCGCATCACGTGCCACAGCAGGGGGCGCGGGCCGACCAGCTGCATCGGCTTGGGGACGACGTCGTCGGATCCGCCGCGCATGCGCATGCCGTATCCGCCGCAGAACAGGACGACCTTCATCGGTTCGTTCACTTTCATTCGGAGTGTGCGCCGGCTGCGACGGGTTCGCCTGCCACCGGTTTGTCGATCGCGGTGCCGCGATGCAGCACCGGCAGCGGATAGATCAGTTCGCCACCCCAGTCACCGATATGGCTGAGCTGGGCGGTGATCTCGGTTTCGAGATTCCACGGCAGGACCAGCACCACATCGGGTTCGTCGGAGTCGATCCGCTCCGGCGGATGGATCGGGATCCGGGTGCCCGGGGTGAATCGGCCGTGCTTGTACGGGTTGCGGTCCACGGTGTACTCGAGCAGGTCGGGCCGGATACCGCAGTAGTTGAGCAGGGTGTTGCCCTTGCCCGGCGCACCGTAGCCGACCACCCGCTTGCCCGCCGCGCGGCAGTCGAGCAGGAAACGCAGCAGCTCCTGGCGGACCGATTCCGCGCGGGCGCCGAGCGCGGCGTAACCGGCCGGCTCGTGCAGGCCCGCCGCCCGCTCGAGGTCGAGGACCTCGGCGACCCGGGCGCTCGGTTCGGCGACGGCGTCGGGGCGTGCCCACAGCCGGATCGAGCCGCCGTGCGTTTCCAGGAGTTCGACGTCGACGACGGTCAGCCCGGCGATCGCCAGCGCGCGCTGCGCCGAATGGACGGTGTAGTACTGGAAATGCTCGTGATAGATGGTGTCGAACTGGCCGAGCTGGACCAGGTTCAGCGCGTGGTGCACTTCGATGCTGCACCAGCCGTCGTCGCTGAGCAGTGTGCGCAGGGCTTGGGTGAACCCGCGCAGGTCGGGCACGTGGGCGTAGACGTTGTTGGCGACCACCAGATCGGCCGGACCGTGCTCGGCGCGGATCCGCGCGGCCGAATCCGGTTCCAGGAACGCCGTTTCCGTCGGCACGCCGACCTCGCGGGCCGCCGAGCCGACATTGACGGATGGCTCGATGCCGAGGCAGCGGATGCCGCGGGCGACCGCGTGCCGCAGCAGGTAGCCGTCGTTGCTGGCCACCTCGACGACGAACGAATCGGAGCCGAGACCGAGTCGCTCGGCGGTGGTGGTGACGAACTGCTCGGCGTGGCGGACCCAGCTGTCGGAGAACGAGGAGAAGTACGCGTACTCGGTGAAGGTGTCCTCGGGGGTGATCAGCGCCGGGATCTGCAGCAGGAGGCAGTCCTCGCACAGCCGCAGGTGCAGCGGATACGTCGTCTCCGGCAGGTCTAGCTCCTCGACGGCAAGGAAGCTCTCGCACGGTGGGGTGGCGCCCAGGTCGAGCACGCTCGTGAGCCGTTCGGAATCACAGAGTCGACATTGCACGTGGAACCCCCACCTTCTTGCACATTCACCCAAGCTGTCACGGCTCATGCCGGTCATGCCGGAAGTCGGATCGACGGGCTCAGACGTTACAGGGGGCCCGCTGGGGTACCCCCCGAAACGTACGGGGGAGAAAGAGATTCGTGGTATGTTTCGGAGTTCGACCAGGTCGATCCGATACCGGCAAACTGCTGGCGAGCGCGACCATTCCTCATTCCTTTGTGATGCCGCTCACTTGTGAAAGTGGGAGTCCTGCATTCATATCGAAAGGCAATAGCGATTCGGTGATAGCTGTCCGATTGCGCTGTGATGTGGCTAACTGCTGGAATCCGTTGTGGCGGTGAGGCTTCGGAAAGAATGCCTGCTCGTGGTCTGTAACAATCAGCGGGCGGGTATCGAATCGACGGGAAGCAGGACGGCCGCAAAGGCCGCTTTCCGGTCGACGGGGATCGGGAAACGATTCGTCTCCCGAAGGGGAGGTGTGGGTTCATGAGCTACGAGCTCACCGGTAGTGGCGACGTCGATGTTGTCAACGGTGTTCAGGTGCTGCGCCGTACGCAGCGCGAGAGTTGGCAGACCGCGTTGGTCCAGCGGTTGGTCGTCACGGATGTGATCGCGGTGTTCGGAGCGGTCGGTGCCGCGCAGGTGATCCGCTTCGGCGGGCCCGCCGCGCCCCCATTGGCTTGGCCGTTGCCCTACGAGGTCGGTTATTCCGTGGTGTCGCTGGCCTTGGCCGCCGGGTGGCTGGCGCTGCTGCACGGCTACGGCAGCCGTACGCCGCAGGTGGTCGGCACCGGCAGCGAGGAGTTCCGCAGGCTGGTATCGGCGACGCTGCGGCTGTTCGGTGTGCTCGCGATACTGGCGCTGCTGTTCCGGGTGGAGGTCGCGCGTGGCTATCTCGCCATCGCGCTGCCCGCCGGGCTGCTCGCGCTGGTCGCTGGACGGGTGGCGTGGCGGTGGCGGTTGCGGCGCTGGCGCGCGCAGGGCCGGTGCCACACCGCGGTGCTGGTCGTCGGTTCGCCCGAGGCCGCGCACGCGATGGCGACGGCGTTCACCGGCGATCCCGGCTCCGGCTACCGCGTGGTCGGTGTGTGCGTGCCATCGGGATCGCTCGGCGCGCAGTTCGATACGACCGACGGGCCCTCGGTGCTCGGGGACGATCGCTCGGTGCTCGAGGCGGTACGCCGCAGTGGGGCCGATTCGGTGGCCGTGGCCGCGACCGATCATCTCGGCCCCGCCGAATTGCGGCGAATGGCATGGGCATTGGATCCGCTCGGCGTCGATCTGATCGTGGCGCCCGGTGTCGTCGACATCGCGGGGGGACGGTTGACCAATCGGCTCGTCGCGGGGATGCCGATGCTGCACATCGATCCGCCGCGCTACGGACGAGCGAAGTCGAGTCGTAAAGCGTTGTTCGACTTGTGTTTTGCCGCGGCGGTCTTGGTGCTCGTCGCGCCGATGCTGGCCGCCATCGCGATCGCCGTGAAGGTGACGAGCGCGGGACCGGTGTTCTACCTCTCGGAGCGGATCGGGCGTGACGGAATTCCGTTCCGGATGATCAAGTTCCGCAGCATGCTCGTCGATGCCGACAGCGCGGTGGAGGCACTCATCGACCGGCACGGTGGAAATCCGTTGTTCTTCAAGGTCAAAGACGATCCGCGGGTGACCGCTGTCGGCCGGTTCCTGCGCAAGTACAGCCTCGACGAGTTGCCCCAGTTCTTCAACGTGCTGCGTGGTGACATGAGTGTCGTCGGGCCGCGCCCGCAGGTGCAGCGTGAGGTCGACAGCTATGACGGGGAGATGCGACGGCGGCTGCTGGTGAAGCCGGGCGTCACCGGGTTGTGGCAGGTCAGCGGGCGGTCGGATCTGTCGCCCGAGGATTCGGTGCGGCTGGACCTGTCCTATGTCGAGAACTGGTCGATGGTGCTGGATCTGGCGTTGATCGCGCGCACCATCGGGGTGGTCACCCGCGGCGACGGCGCGTACTGAAAGCCGGGGTGGTGAGTCGACTCACCACCCCGGCTACGCGGGCCTCGCGCCGTCAGCGCAGGTCGCGGCGACGGAAGGCTATGAGCCCCAGAAGGATTCCCGCTCCGGCGAGCACGGCCAGGTAGGCGATCGGCACGATGTCGAATGCCGCGCCCGGCAGCTTCGGCGGGTGGACGAAGGGAACCAGATCGAGGATCCACTGGGAGAAGCTGCCCAGCGAGCCAAGCAGGAAGATCACGATCATCGCGCTCAGCACGCCCCAGGCAAGGGCCGCGTACTTGGGCAGGGCGCCGAACAACAGCATCGCGATGGCGGTGATCACCCAGACCGCGGGCAGCTGCACCGCGACCGCGCCCAGGGAATCGCCGACTTTGCCGGGAAGATCACCGTCTGTCGCACCCCAGACGATGCCGATGGCGAGACCGGCGGTCAGCAGCGCCACGGCGGGTCCGCCGATCGCGAACAGCAGGTGGCTCGACGCATAACGCACGCGCCCCACCGCGGCGGCCAGCACCGTCTCGGCGCGGCCCGAGTTCTCCTCCTCGTGCAGCCGCAGTACCGCCGACACCGAGTAGGCGGCGGCCGCGGCGGCCAGCATGGTGACGGCGTAGGCGATGAACGACTTCTCCAGATCCGCCGACCCGCCCAGCGAGGTGACCACGTCCTGCAGGGTGCCGCTGTCGTCGAGCATGCCGCCGATGCTGTTCACCGCACCGCCGATGAGCAGGCCGTACAGGGCGAAGCCGGTCGTCCAGGCGAGCAGCGAACCCCGCTGTAGTCGCCAGGCCAGACCGATCGGACCCGACAGTGCGGTGCCCGCGACCGCCGGTCCGGGGCGCTCGGCCAGCAGGCCCGCACCGATATCGCGGGTGCGCAGCAACCGGTAGGCGAGCAGGGTCGCGCCGGCGCCGAGGGCGGCCAGCGGCACGAGTGCCCACCAGCGTTCGTCGGCGAACGGGCGGACCTGCAGGCACCACCCCAGCGGCGAGAACCAGGACAGCACACCATTTCCCGCGTCGCCGACCGCGCGCACCGCGAACGCGGCACCCAAGGTGCCGAGCGCGATGCCACGGGCGAGCCGGGCGCCGGTACTGACCTGAGCGGCGACGGCGGCCACGGCACCCCAGACGACACCGGACGCGGCGAGCGCCGCACCGAAGGCGACCGAGCCCGAGACGGGCAGATCGGTGGCCAGCAGCGAAGCGGTGCAAGCGATTCCGGCGAACGCGGACGCGCCGTAGGTGAGCAGGAGTGCGCCGGTGAGGCCGGCGAATCGGCCGATGCTGGTGGCGCCGACCAGTTCCGCGCGGCCGGTCTCCTCCTCGACCCTGGTGTGACGGATGACGGTGAGTACCGCGGCGATCGCGATCATCGCGTACATCGCCCCGGCTTTCCAGGTGCCGATGGAGCCGAGTGCCGAGCTGAAAACCGGTCCGTACATGGCGATCAGCGCCGGGCTCGCGGCCGTGGTGGCCGCGAAGTGGTCGAGCTGTTCCGGTGTGGTGTAGATGTCCTTGATCGAGACGATCTGCAGCGCGGGCATCAACCCGATCAGCAGCGACCACAGCGGGGCGACCACCCGGTCGCGGCGCAGGTACAGGCGCAACATCTGGCCGGTGCCCGCGAATTCGCCTGCGGTGCGCGAGGTTCCGGTGAAATGGGGGACAGCGACAGTAGTGGTCATGCCCGCACCTTCTCCGCGGTCTCGGTGTTGTCGACGTGGTAGTGGCGCAGGAACAGATCCTCCAGCGTCGGTGGCGCACTGGTCAGGCTGCGGACGCCCGCGTCACCGAGTACCCGGATCAGGGCGCCGAGATGGTCGGCGTCGACCTGGCAGCGCAGCGTCGATCCGTCTCGTTCGACATCGCCGACACCGGGCATCGCGCTGAGATCGCCGGGATCACCGATCAGGTCGGCGGTGATGGCGGTGCGGCTCAGGTGGCGGAGTTCGTTCAGCGAACCGGATTCGACGGTGCGGCCCGCTCGGATGATCGTCACCCGGTCGCACAGGTGCTCGACCTCGGACAGGATGTGGCTCGACAGCAGTACCGTCGCACCGCGAGCCGCGGCATCACGCACACAGTCCTGGAAGACCTGTTCCATCAGCGGGTCCAGACCCGACGTCGGTTCGTCGAGGATCAGCAGGTCCGCGTTCGCCGAGAAGGCCGACACCAGTGCGACTTTCTGCCGGTTGCCCTTGGAATAGGTACGCGCCTTCTTGGTCGGGTCCAGCTCGAAGCGTTCGATCAGCTCGTCGCGCCGTGCCTCGTCCAGGCCGCCGCGCATGCGAGCGAGCAGATCGATCGTCTCGCCACCCGACAGCGACGGCCACAGTGTGACATCGCCCGGTACGTAAGCGATCCGGCGATGCAGGTCGACGGCATCGGTCCACGGGTCACGGCCGAAGACCGCGGCCTCGCCACCGGTCGCGCGCAGGACGCCGAGCAGGATCCGGATGGTGGTGGACTTGCCTGCGCCGTTGGGACCGAGGAAACCGTGGATTTCGCCGGTACCGACATGTAGGTCGAGTCCGTCGAGCGCGGTGAAGCGACCGAACGTCTTTCGCAGGTCCGCGACATCGATGACCCGGGCAGTGGTGGGGTTGGGCATCGTCTACTCCTCGAAAAGGGTGTCGAGCGTGGTGGAATCGGTGAGCAAGCCTTGGGTGTAGAGCTCGAGTGCCGGAAAGGTGATCTCGTCGGACAGCTCACGGATCGCCTTGCGGTAGTCGAGTTTTCCTTCGCGTTGCATGCGCATCTGCAGGTAGAGGTTCATGGCGCCGACGTGGCAGAGCACGATGTAGCGGGCGCGCGCAGCGTGATCGCGACTCGGTTTGATCATTCCCGCGTCGACGGCGGTCTGCATGTACTGCTCCGCGTCGGTGATCATGTGCTCGAGCAACGACTCCGAGAGCGCGCCGCCGGCTTGGAAGCTGCGCAGCATGTAGGCCACCAGGGGGGCGTACATCTCGATCTCGGCCATCGCGGTGAGCATCCCCGCGGGACCCGGTGTCTGAATCGCGCGCAACTTCTCGTCGCGGATGATCTCGAGCACACGATCGTCGCAGACCGCGCGCAGGCCGTCCTTGGAACCGAAGTGATGGTTCACCAGCCCGGGCGACACCCCGGCCGCGGCGGCGATCGCCCGAACCCCGACACCGAAGCCCTGCTCACCGAACAATTCGATCGCGGAATCGCGGATCCTGGCTGCGGTGGTGAGATCGGCTGAACGCATGTTCAATATGTTAAACGCATGTTCAATCCGTTGGCAAGACTTTGGCCCGAACCGAGTTTCGGGCCTGGGTGACTGTTCGTCGGCGGGCTAGTGTCGGTGCCATGGCTACCGGCACATCGACGACGGCAGAACATCTCCGCGCAGCGCTGGACGGACCGTGGCGCACGGTCAGGGAACAGGCACGCACGCAGCTCGCCGGCGAGGAATTCACCGACGACCCCGAACTCGATATCCACGCGGCAAGGGCTCGCGTGCTCGACCAGATGCGCGTCATCGCGACCATGGGCTATCCCGAGCGTGGCTTCCGGTCCGAGAACGGCGGCACCGGCGATCCCGGCGGCGCGGTCACCGGGCTGGAGATGCTGGCCTACACCGACCTGTCGCTGTGGGTGAAATCCGGTGTGCAGTGGGGGCTGTTCGGCGGCGCGGTGGAGAACTTGGGCACCGAGCGGCACCGCGACTTCATCAAGCGCCTGATCTCGCTCGATCTGCTCGGCTGCTTCGCGATGACCGAGTCGGGGCACGGCAGCGATGTCGCCGATCTGGAGACCACGGCCACCTACGATCCGGCCACCCAGGAATTCGTGATCAACACCCCGACGCCGTCGGCGCGCAAGGACTACATCGGTGGCGCCGCGGTGCACGCGCGGATGGCGGCGGTGTTCGCCCAGCTGATCATCGGCGGCGAGAGCCAGGGGGTGCACTGTCTGCTGGTACCGATCCGCGACGACCGCGGCGCTGACCTGCCCGGCGTGACCACCTACGACGACGGACTCAAGGGCGGTCTGCCCGGCGTCGACAACGGCCGGATCGTCTTCGACCATGTGCGGATCCCGCGCGAGAACTTGCTCAACCGCTACGCCGACGTGTCCCCGGACGGCACCTACAGCTCCGAGATCGAGAACCCGAGCCGCCGCTTCTTCACGACCCTCGGCACGCTGGTTCGTGGCCGGGTCAGCGTGGGTGGCGCGGGCGCCGCGGGCGCGCGGGTGGCACTGAGTATCGCCGTGCGCTACGCGCTGGCGCGCCGCCAGTTCGCCGACCCCGACACCGGCGAGGAGACCCTGCTGCTGGACTACCGCAGCCATCAGCGCAGGCTGCTGCCGTTGGTGGCGAAGTCGTTCGCGCTGGCCTTCGCCCAGAACGACCTCGTACGCCGGATGGATCTGATCCAGCGCGGGCAGGACACGGAACCGAGCTCACAGCGGGCGCTGGAGAAGCGTGCCGCCGGTCTGAAGGTCGCCCAGACCCGCCACGCCACCCGGGCTATCCAGGAATGCCGCGAAGCCTGTGGCGGCGCGGGCTATCTCACCGAGAACCGCCTGGTCACGCTGAAGGCCGACACCGACGTGTTCACCACCTTCGAAGGCGACAATGTCGTCTTGACCCAGCTGGTGGCGAAGGAACTGCTCACGGCCTACTCCGACGAGGTCCGCGACCTCGACGCGCTCGGCTGGGTGCGTTTCGCCGCCACCATGGCCGGTGACGTGGTGCGTAAACGTTCGGGTGTGCGTCAGCTGATCCAGACCCTGCGCGACCGCAACGACGAGAGCGTCGACGAGGGCGACCTGTCCAAACGCGATGTCCAGCTGCAGCTGTTCGCCGATCGCGAGGACTACCTGCTGCGCACCGCCGCGCACCGGCTGCGCGCCAGGGCCGCCGATACCGGCCCGTTCGAGGCGTTCAACAACGCCCAGGACCACATCCTGGCCGCCGGGGCCGCGCACATCGACCGCCTCGTGCTCGAGGAGTTCGTCGACGGTATCGCCGCCATCGAGGACCCGGACGCGAAAGCCCTCGCTGAAACAGTCTGCGACCTCTATGTTTACGCCTCGCTGGAGGAGAACCTGGCCTGGTACATCATGCACCGGTTCATGTCGGTGGAGCGGGCCAAGGGGGTACGGCGCGGGGTGAACGAACTCGTGGACCGCCTGCGTCCCGACGCGCTGACCCTGGTGGAGGCGATGGGCGTGCCCGAGACGATGCTGCGCGCCGAGATGCTGCACGACGCCAGCGTTTTCGACCGCCGATAAGGTGCGCGCCGCGCCTTGCCCCTTCGGAGGGCTAGGCGCGGTTTCGGGCCCGTAGCGCATCGGAGAGCCAGCACAGCCCGATCGCCATCGCCGCTGCCGCCGCTGCCCCACCGAGGATGTCGGTGGGGTGGTGGTATCCCAATTCGGCCATGCCGGGGGTGATCGCGACCAGTGCGAGCACGGTCAGCGCCGCGACCACGATCCGTGCCCGGCGGTCGGTCACCAGGCACGCGAAAGTCGTTGCGACAGCGACCATATGGACGGTGTGTCCGCTCGGGTAGGCGAGATGGTCGTCGAGCCGGCGATCCCACAGCGGTTTGAGCAACCAGGTGTTGACCGCCAACGCGATCTCGGGAACCACCAGCATGGTCACGGCCTGCCACCACTGCCGCCGTAGCGCGAACCACGCACACGCGGCCAGGAGCAGCGCCACGACCACCGGCGCGTTGCTCGGAGCGACGAGCACCTGCGCGAGGCCGGGGGAGACGGTGTCCTCGGACACCATGGCGTCGAGTTCGCTCGCGCCGCCGTGCGCGGGGAACGTCAGCGGTATCGCCGCGGTCAGTACGGCACCGGCGCCGATCGCCGTCACCCGGACAACGGTGGCACCGCGAACACGGTCGATCACGGACGCGACGACAGCCGCGTGGTCCCGCTCAAGCCGGACCGTAGGTGAGCACCGCCGTGACCAGGAACCACAGCACCCACACGATGGCCACGATCATGCCGAGGGCGAGGGTGATCCGCAGGAACGCCCGGCCGAAATCGAGATCGCCGCCGACTCGCGGATACAGCTTCCACGGGCTGTACCACGGCGCGACCATGCCCCGGGACTGCGCTTGGCGTTCGAGCTCGGCCTGCTCCTCGGCGTAGGCCTCCGCGGCCGCCTGGGTGGGCCCGCCGTGCCACAGCGTCACGTCGATCGGACCGAGGAAGCCCTCGTTGAGCAGGTCCTGTGGTGCGGGCAGGGACGGCAGGATGCCGAGGCCGCGGAACGCGATGGCGACGTCGTTGGCCGTCCAGAGATTGTGTTCCTTCTCGGCCAGCAATTCGAAGTACATCTCGAGCCGGTGCGGGTCGTCGGTGACGATCACATCGAAGCTCGGGTCGCTCCAACCCTGGTGCACGTCGATCTGGGCGCCGGGCATCGGCACGATCAGGCCGAGTCCGTGCACCGCGCGCTGGCCGAGCCCGCGGGCGGCGAGATAGTCCTGCAGGGCGAAGGTGTGATCACGTGATCGCTCCAGCGGCGTCGACTTCTCCGAACCCGCGAACTGGGCGAGCTCCCCGGAGACCATCCACGGGCCGTTGAGCGGGATCTCCAGCACGCCGTCCTGCGGCGCGGTGAACGTCTCCGCTTCGATGACCACGCAACTGGTGGGGGTCCAGACCACCGCGTCGAACTGGTGCAGCCGATCCTGGTGGAACAGGCTGCAGTTGATCGTGACGACACCGTGCGGGCTCGACGGGTCCTTCCATGTTCGCAACCAGTCGATCAGTGCCGCCTCGGCATCGCTGCCTGCCGCATTCTGCACGCGCACGAGCATGGAGACCGCCCTTCGTTGGTCGTTGGCGCGGTGCTCGGCACACGCGATCCGGGCCGAGAACCGTTGGCGTACATCGTAGCTGGGTCAATCCTGTTCGGCGTCGAACGTGCCCGCGGCCACGGCGGCGACGAGTTCGGCGTGATCGGCCTCGGTGCGGTCGGCGTAGCGCACCGCGAAGCGGGCCACCGACTCCTCGAACCGGTCGTCATCGTCGTCATCGGTTTCCAGATAGCCGGCCAGCGCGCGCGGGTCCAGCGAGCGGGCGTGCGCGCGGGCAAGCAGCGCACCGGCGAGTCGACCGTAGTCGTCGAGATCGTCGGCGGACAGGGTCGCCGGGTCGATACTGCCCTTGAGATTGCGGAACTGGCGCACGATGAACGGCAGCGACTCGTCGAGCTCGATGGTCGTCCAGCCGAGCAGGATGTCGGTCTCGGACTGCACGGTCCGCGCGCCGACCACGATCCGCTCGCCCTCGTGGCGTGGCGTGGCCGGGGGCAGGAACGGGGTGAGCGCGGACGGGCGCGCCTGCTTGACCTGAAGCACCACCGCCTCGCCGTCGTTGCCGTGCAACAGCGCCACGTAGCTGTGCAGGCCGACGCTGCCGGTGCCGACGATGCGGAACGCGACATCGGAGACCGCGAAACGGGCCAGCAGATTGCGCCGGGACTCCCTGATGGTGCTCGCGTAGCGTTCCAGGCCGTCGATCACCGCTTCCGACACCGGCGCGTCGACGGGCGTCAGCACGGGCGGGTCGCTGACGAAACGGTGCTTGCGGATATCGGTCTCGTGATCGTCGAGGTGCTCGGTCCACTTCGCCACCACTTTGGCGCTGGTGTTCTTGCGGGCCTTCTTCGCGGCCTTCTTGAAGTCGTCGAGCAGGTCTTCGGCCTTGGCGCTGGCGAGGATCGACTCGTCGGGCAGCGCGGTCCACGACTGCATGAACGGCATCTCGGCCAATTCGTCGACGGTGCGCCGGTAGGAGCGGGCGGCATCGCGTGCCGCGCGCAGGCAATCGTCGGCGTCGACGCCGCCTTCGCGCCCGGCCAGCACCAGACTTGCCGCCAGACGTTCCAGATCCCACTCCCACGGGCCCATGACCGTCTCGTCGAAATCGTTGATATCCATCACGATTTCGCCACGCTGGGTGCCGTAGAGGCCGAAGTTGGCGGCATGGGCGTCGCCACAGATCTGCGCGGCGAGGCCGCTGTCCGGTCCGGCGGCGAGGTCGGCCGCCATCAGGCCGGCGGCGCCACGGAAGAAGGTGAACGGTGAGGCGATCATCCGGCCGATCCGCAGCGGAATCAGCCGCTCGATCCGGCCACGGTTGCTGGTATCGATGAACTCGCGCACCGTCGGCCGCTCGGGGCTCTCCGCGGCACGGTCCCGTTCTGTGACAGGCACCCGTTGCCTGGCAGCCCGGCCACGTTCACGGGCGTCCTCGGCGGAGACGTAGGAGCGCAGATCAATACCACTGTCGGACACGACTGCCCAGGTTAGCCGGTCGCCGCGTGGCGGGCAGCGCCACGCTCGACACACAGCGCCAGTTGTCGGCGTTTCGGCGTGGCCGGATGGCGCGAGCAGGGGTCGCTGCGGTAAGCATGGGCGTGGCAACCGAATCAGGAACGCCGGGCACGCACGACACCGAATCCGGTGGCGTGTTCAGCGACCGCATCCTGACCGTGCCGAACGCGCTGAGCGTCTTGCGGCTGATCGGCATCCCCGTCTTCCTGTGGCTGCTGCTGGTCCGCCACGCCGACGGCTGGGCGTTCGCGTTGCTGATCGCCAGCGGTTTCACCGATTTCCTGGACGGCAAGCTCGCCAGGCTGCTCGATCAGTCCTCGCGTCTGGGCGCGTTGCTCGACCCGCTCGTCGACCGGCTGTACCTGGTGACGACCCTGGTGGCCTTCGTGGTGCGCGGCCTGCTGCCCTGGTGGCTCGCGGTGATCTTGATCGCACGCGATCTGGTACTCACCGCGACCCTTTCGGTGTACAAGCGGCGCGACCTGCCCGCGCCGGAGGTGATCTACCTGGGAAAAGCGGCCACTTTCGCGCTGATGTCGGCGCTGCCGTGGATCCTGACCGGGGAGATGGACTGGGCGGGGGCGAGTTTCGGGTGGGCGTTCGGCTGGGCACTGCTGATCTGGGGTACGGCACTCTACGTCTGGACCGGGGTGCTCTACGCGGGGCTGGCGGTCGCGGTCGCGCGATCGATACCGCCTGTGCCGCACCACGGGAGCTAGTCGATACTGTTGCGTGCAACGTCGACGATGAAAGGACGTCCTGTGACCCGGACCCCTGAGGAACTGCGCTACACCGAAGAGCACGAATGGGTGCGGCGGACCAGCCCCACGGCGGTCCGTGTCGGCATCACCGATTACGCCCAGTCACAGCTGGGTGACGTCGTGTTCGTCCAACTGCCCGACGTCGACAAGGATGTGACCATCGGCGAGAGCATCGCCGAGGTCGAGTCGACCAAGAGCGTGTCCGACATCTACGCTCCGCTCAGCGGCAAAGTCGTTGCGGTGAACGAGGATCTGGTGCAGTCACCGGAGACGCTCAACACCGATCCCTACGACGAGGGCTGGTTGTTCGAGCTCGCGTTCGACGACGAGTCAACCCTGGATTCCGCCCTCGGTGAACTGCTGGATGCAGCGGGTTACCAAGGAGTTATCGGGGGCTGACGCAGCCTTCACAGTTCTCCCTGCACGGGCACGCCCCGGCAGGGTACGGTCAAAGCCAAGCGGATACGTCGGGGAATCGACGCCGGGAACTTTCCTGGCGATGTGATCGCGCCGGTCGTGTCGCCGAATACAGCACCTGCTTGCATGGATAATCAGGTTCGAGGAGGAGAGAAACGGTGAGCGAGAACAGGGACCCGGGTTACGGGGAAACCGCGGCCGAGACGACGTCGGTCTTCCGCGCGGACTTCCTCAACGAGGTCGACGCGTCGCGCTCCGCAGAGCCGACCGGCGAACAGCCGGTTCAGGGCGTCGAGGGCCTGCCGGCCGGCGCGGCCCTCCTGGTGGTCAAGCGTGGCCCGAACGCGGGCTCGCGTTTCCTGCTGGATCAGCCGACCACTTCGGCCGGCCGCCATCCCGACAGTGACATCTTTCTCGACGACGTCACCGTCAGCCGTCGGCATGCCGAGTTCCGTCAGGACGACGACTCGTTCCAGGTCGTCGATGTGGGCAGCCTCAACGGCACCTACGTCAACCGGGAGCCGGTGGACTCCTCGGAGCTGCAGAACGGCGACGAGGTCCAGATCGGCAAGTTCCGGCTGGTCTTCCTGACCGGTCCGCGCGCGCAGGCGAACGAGTCGGCGTCGGGCGCGGGGTCGCGATGACCCCAACGGTACTGGTGCCCGCGAAGGGCACAGTGCTGTGACAGGGGCGGCGCAGTGGGCGCGCGGAGGGATGTCGATCGGCTCCGTACTCGACCTGCTGCGACCAGATTTTCCTGATATCACCATCTCCAAGATCCGGTTCCTCGAATCCGAGGGCCTGATCCGGCCGGAACGGACACCGTCGGGATACCGGCGGTTCTCGGTTTCCGACTACGAACGGCTGCGCTTCGTACTGACCGCCCAACGCGATCAGTACCTGCCGTTGAAGGTGATCAAGGAGCAGTTGGAAGCGATCGACAGTGGTGCGGCGACGATGGGCGTGCGTGAAGCGCGCGCCCGTGCGCACTCCCACCACGGGGCCGCGGAAGCCGGGCACGGTGTGTCCGGCTCCGCGGACGCCGACGACGAGGCGGTGAGCCGCGCCGCGCCGCGCCGCCTCGGTGTCGTTCCCGGCGCGATCAGGCCGGAGCAACTGCGCGTCGACGTCGGCGTGCGGCTCACCAGGACCGACCTGCTCGCCAAGGCCGATATCGACGACCGTTTCCTCGACGATCTGCTGCGCGCGGGACTCATCGTCCCCGGCGCCGGCGGATTCTTCGAGTCCGATGCGGTGACGCTCGCACACGCGGCGAAGGCGATGGCCGAATTCGGCCTGGAGGCACGTCATCTGCGCGCCTTCAAACTGGCCGCCGACCGCGAGGCAGCGCTGATCGCGCAGATCGCCGCGCCCATCGCGAAGAGCCGCGATGCCGACGCGCGCGCACGCGCGGAAGAGACCGTCCGCGAACTCGCGGCACTATCGCTGAACCTGCACGCCGCACTGGTGAAAGCCGCGGTGCGCACGGCCCTCGGCGGCTGACACACCCGGCCGGGTGATCAGGTATCGCCCCGGCTACACACCGATTTCGGCTCGAACGTCTCCGTTACGCGCCTCAGAATTCGCCTAGACTCAGTGATACGGCGAGCTGTGCAGCTGTCGTGCCGGCCGGCGGCCGAGTATGGGAGGCAGGACTTACTCATGAGCGAGATGCGTGTTATCGGCATCCGTGTCGAGCAGCCACAGAACCAGCCCGTGCTGCTGCTGCGGGAAGCTTCGGGGGAGCGGTATCTGCCGATCTGGATCGGGCAGGCCGAGGCGACGGCGATCGTGCTCGAGCAGGAGGGGGTCACGCCGATCCGTCCGCTCACTCACGATCTGATCAAGATTCTGATCACGGAGCTGGGACACACACTCAAGGAAGTGCGGATCGTGGATCTGCAGGAGGGCACCTTCTACGCCGACCTGGTCTTCGACGGCGATCTGCGGGTCTCGGCGCGACCCTCGGACTCGGTGGCGATCGCCTTGCGCGTGGGGTGCCCGATCTACGCCGAGGAACCGGTCCTCGCCGAGGCGGGACTGGTGATGCCCGACGAGCGGGAGGACGAGGTGGAGAAGTTCAAGGAGTTCCTCGAGTCGGTTTCGCCGGACGACTTCAAGGCGACCGATAGCTGATCACGATCTTCTAAACCTTAAGTAGAGGTCCAGGGAATCGCGGCGTTTGGTGCTTGGTGTGACTGCACCGCAGGTCCGACAATGGCAGGAGTAACCTCGAAAGTCGGGCAACATCCGTCGTGACTCCGACCCGAGAACGTCGGCAGAAGGAGCGATCAGTGGAAGAACAAACGCAGGATGTCGTACAGCCTGGCTTGTTCCCGGACGACTCGGTTCCGGATGATCTGGTCGGCTACCGGGTGCCGAGCGCCTGTCAGGTCGCCGGTATCACCTACCGTCAGCTCGATTATTGGGCCCGTACCGGGCTGGTCGTGCCGTCGATTCGCGGCGCGGCGGGGTCGGGCAGTCAGCGGCTGTACTCGTTCAAGGACATCCTTGTCCTCAAGATCGTGAAGCGGCTGCTGGACGCGGGCATCTCTTTACAGAACATCCGGATCGCCGTCGATCACCTGCGTAGCCGTGGCGTCGGCGATCTCGCCGGGATCACCCTGTTCTCCGACGGAACCTCGGTGTACGAGTGCACCTCGCCCGAGGAAGTCGTCGATTTACTGCAGGGCGGCCAGGGCGTCTTCGGCATCGCCGTGGGTGGCGCGATGCGGGAACTGACCGGCGCGATCGCGGATTTCCCCGCCGAGCGGGCCACCGCGATCACCGACCGTCCCGAGGACGAGCTGTCCTTCCGCCGCAAGGTTCGGGAGAACCGCAAGACCGGGTAGTCACGAGCGCTGACCCTCGCTGACCTCATCACGTTGCCGAACCGGTGTGGTGCCGGATGAACGAGGGAATAAGAAGCCGCATCGGTCGGGACACGCGCCCGCGCGACGCAGGGGAAACGGCTGTCGGATTCACTAGTGTCCGGGTCATGTTGCGAATCATCTGGAGAGTGAGTTACATCGCCTCAGCGCTGGCCATTCTGTCGCAGCCGACCGCACACGCCGATACCGTCAATCTGCCACCGCACGAGAAGACTTTCGAGTCGGATATGGGCAGTTTCACCGTCGGCACACACGATGAAGTCATCTATCGAATCGCGCCGTTGAACAACGTCCCCACCAGCCGTGAGGCGTTGGTCTCCACTGTCGCGTACGGACGGCTCGACGGGCAGGCCGAGGGTGTGCTCAAGACCGGATACTCCGTCGGCTGTGCGGCCAGGATCGGTGCCGTGCTCCCTGGCATCGATCCCACCATGGAATTCGGGCTCGAGGGGCCGCAGCAGAACTACGCGACGGAGCAGGCGCAGCGGCAGGCGACGGAGCAGGCGCAGTCGGAGACCGTCCAGCGGTCGAGTTCCGGCGAGACGGTGCGGTCCCAGACGCAGGAGTCCGGGCAGTCACAGGAGCTCGAATCGGCACAGGTGCAGGAGTTCAACGGCATCCTGCCTTCCATCCTGTTGGACCCTGGTCTGTTCCTGGAGTTGGAACTGGAACCCGGCGACATCACCAACATCGATATCGGGGAGGGCAAGCCGCTCATCCCGGGCGAGACCGTGCGGATCGTGACCCGCGACTTCCACATCAAAGTCGACAACTGCGCGGGCCCGGTCACCATCCGCCAATACACCTATGTGCAAACCAGAACACCCGCGGTCGACGACAGCGGAGCCGTGTTCGGCGACCCCACCAGCCTGTAGCGAGTGTGGGTGACGAGCGCTACACCCTGAGCGGGGTCGCGGTGGTGCTGCGGGGGTTTGTCTGCCATTAGACTGGACGGGCGTCGCCGCCGTGCGGGAGAGTCCTCGGTTCGCGAGAACCGGGGCGCCGAAGGAGCAGCACCTCCCCGTCAATCTCTCAGGCAACAGGGACCGCACGGTGATTCGACGCCTCTGGAAAGCGGTGGCATCCGGCTGCCCGCCCACGGGGAAAGGGGCACGGTCACCGATTTTCGGGGCCGGGTTTCCGAATCTCTCAGGCGCACAGACAGAGGGGGAGGGCTGGTACCCGTCGACCACGAGGTCGACCCGCCCGACCTGGAGCTGCCCGTGACCCGTTCGTTCGCCGACCGCCACATCGGACCCGATTCCGACGAACTCGCCCGGATCCTCGCGACCATCGGCGTCGAGTCCATCGACGCACTCGCGACCACGGCGCTGCCCGCCACGATCCTCGACGAGTCCGGCCTCGGCGCACTGCCCGCGCCCGCCTCCGAGCACGAGGTGCTCGAAGAGCTCGCCGCGCTGGCGCACGCGAACACCGTCGCCACCTCGATGATCGGCCTGGGCTACTACGACACCCTCACCCCGCCGGTGCTGGTGCGCAATCTGCTCGAGAACCCCGCCTGGTACACCGCCTACACCCCGTACCAGCCCGAGATCAGCCAGGGCAGGCTCGAGGCGCTGCTCAACTTCCAGACCATGGTGTCGGATCTGACCGGTATGGACGTCGCGAACGCCTCCATGCTCGACGAGGCCACCGCCGCGGCCGAGGCGATGACGCTGCTGCGCCGCGCGGGCAAGTCGAAGTCGCACCGCCTGCTGATCGACGCCGACCTGTTCCCGCAGACCAAGACCATCATCGGCACCAGGGCCGAGCCGCTCGGCATCGAGATCGTCGAGGCCGACCTGTCCACCGGTGCGCTGCCCGAGGGCGAGTTCTTCGGCGTGATCGTGCAGACCCCGGGCGCGTCGGGCCGCATCGTCGACTGGACCTCGCTGTTCGCCGCCGCCCACGAGCGCGGCGCACTGGTCGCCGCGGGCGCCGATCTGCTCGCCATGACACTGAGCACCCCGCCCGGTGAGCAGGGCGCGGATGTCTGCTTCGGTACCACCCAGCGCTTCGGTGTGCCGATGGGCTTCGGCGGCCCGCACGCCGGGTACCTCGCCGTGCGCACCGCGTTCGCCCGTCAGCTGCCCGGCCGCCTGGTCGGTGTCTCCGTCGATGCCGACGGCGCGCCCGCCTACCGGCTGGCGCTGCAGACCCGTGAGCAGCACATCCGCCGCGAGAAGGCCACCTCCAACATCTGTACCGCCCAGGTGCTGCTGGCCATCGTCGCCGCGATGTACGCGAGCTACCACGGTGCCGACGGGCTGCGTGCCATCGCGCGCCGGGTGCACGAGCACGCCGCCGCCGTCGCGACCGGTCTCGGCGGGGCCCTCGTGCACGGTGCCTTCTTCGACACGGTGCTCGCCCACGTGCCCGGCGGTGCGGAAGCCGTTGTCGCCAAGGCGAAGTCGAAGGGCATCAACCTGCGCCTGGTCGACGCGGACCACGTCGCGATCGCCTGCGACGAGGCCACCACCGACACGCACGTCGCCGCCGTCGTCGAATCCTTCGGCACCGCACTGACTCCCGACGCGGGCACGGGCACCGAGCTCGCCGCGATCGAGACGCGTACCTCGGACTACCTGACCCACCCGGCGTTCACCCGCCACCACACCGAGACCGCCATGCTGCGCTACCTGCGCGCGCTCTCGGACAAGGACATCGCCTTGGACCGCAGCATGATTCCGCTCGGTTCGTGCACGATGAAGCTCAACGCGACCGCGGAGATGGAGCCGATCACCTGGCCCGGTTTCGCGCGGTTGCACCCCTTCGCGCCCACCGACGACACCCCGGGTATCCGCAAGCTGATCGCCGACCTCGAGCAGTGGCTGGCCGAGATCACCGGCTACGACGCGGTGAGCCTGCAGCCCAACGCCGGTAGCCAGGGCGAGTACGCGGGCCTGCTCGCGATCCGCCGCTACCACCTCGATCGCGGCGACGACCACCGCGACACCTGCCTGATCCCCTCCAGCGCGCACGGCACCAACGCGGCCTCGGCGGCCATGGTCGGCATGCGCGTCGAGATGGTGAAGTGCCGCGCGAACGGTGACGTCGACCTCGACGACCTGCGCGCCAAGATCGCCGACCACGCCGACCGGCTGGCCTGCATCATGATCACCTACCCGTCCACCCACGGCGTCTACGAGCACGAGGTCGCCGAGCTGTGCGCGCTCGTGCACGACGCGGGCGGCCAGGTGTACGTCGACGGCGCGAACCTCAATGCCCTTGTCGGCCTTGCCCGTCCGGGCCGGTTCGGCGGCGATGTGAGCCACCTGAACCTGCACAAGACCTTCTGCATCCCGCACGGCGGCGGCGGCCCCGGCGTCGGCCCGGTCGCGGTGGGCTCGCACCTGGCGCAATACCTGCCCGGTGACCCGCTCGAAGCCGGTTCGCACGCGGTGTCGGCGGCGAACTACGGCTCCGCCTCGATCCTGCCGATCACCTGGGCCTACATCCGGATGATGGGCGCCGAGGGCCTGCGCGCGGCGACCCTGACCGCGATCGCGTCGGCCAACTACATCGCCCGCCGCCTCGACTCCTACTTCCCGGTGCTCTACACCGGCGAGAACGGGATGGTCGCCCACGAGTGCATCCTGGACCTGCGCGAGATCACCAAGCAGACCGGCGTCACCGTCGACGACGTGGCAAAGCGACTGGCCGACTACGGTTTCCACGCGCCGACGATGAGTTTCCCGGTCGCGGGAACCTTGATGGTGGAACCCACCGAGAGCGAGAACCTCGAGGAGATCGACGAGTTCATCGCCGCCATGATCGCCATCCGTGGCGAGATCGACCAGGTCGCCGCCGGGGTATGGCCGGTGACCGACAACCCGTTGCGCGGCGCACCACACACCGCGGCCAGCCTGGTCGCCGAGTGGGACCACCCCTACAGCCGTGAGACCGCGGTATATCCGCGCGGAATCGGCCATGCCCGCCCGAAGGTGTGGCCGTCGGTGCGGCGCATCGACGGAGCGTTCGGTGACCGCAATCTGGTGTGTTCGTGCCCGCCGCTGGATGCCTACGAAGACTGAACCGCATAGCGCTCTCGGGTCGATCGGTCGTCGCAACACACTCGATGGAGAAGTTGCGGCGACCGCGTCGATTCCAGGGGATCGCTGATCAGCGCCGGGACGCGCGTCGATAGCCACGGATGGCGGGGATGGCGAACACAGCGATCGCACCCGCCGACCACGCGACGATTCCGGTCAGCGGCCCCCGCACCTCACCACCGAGGGCCAAACCGCGCATCGTCTCGATCGCATAGGTCATCGGCTGGTGCTCGACCAGTGGTTGAGCCCACTGTGGATACGCGGCCAGCGGTACGAACCCCGTGCAGAAGAACATCAGCAGCGAACTGATCAGGGTCACACCCTCCACCAGGGTGGCTTCGGCCGTGTGTACCGCGATAGCGGTAACGAAGGTGGCGAACGCGGTGCCGAACAACACCGGCACGAGCAGCCAAGCCACCGCGGCGGGAACACCTTGCTGGAAACGGAACCCGAGCGCGAGACCTGTGCACGCGATCACGAGCGTGGTGACCGTGATCCGCACGACTTCTGCGGCGATCCGCGCCGACAACCCCGATGCGCGATGCACCGGCAGGACCCAGAGTCGAGCCAGCCATCCGTGGTCACGATCGCGGCCGAGGGAGATAGCACCGGCGGTGGCCCCTGACATCGCCGCGACGAGTGTCACCATCGGCACCGAACCGTAGAGGGCACTGTTTCCCGCGAAGGCCGAGATCTGCCGGCCCAGAACGGTATTCAGAATCACGAGTAGCAAAGCGGGGAAGACCAGCGCCTGTAGCACCATGATCGGATCGCGGGACCAGCGCAACAACAACTGCCGGGTTTGGACGAGGGTCTGCACCATCAGAGCGCGGATCGAGTTCTCCGGCCGCCATCGTGAGGGAGACGGTGGCGGAAATCGCGGTGCCGATGTCAGTGCGGGTTCGGACTCGATACTCGTTGGCG
This sequence comes from Nocardia sp. NPDC058518, assembly GCF_042719655.1. Taxonomy (NCBI): domain Bacteria; kingdom Bacillati; phylum Actinomycetota; class Actinomycetes; order Mycobacteriales; family Nocardiaceae; genus Nocardia; species Nocardia sp. NPDC058518. Next base: position 221,367 of record NZ_JBHXNJ010000009.1, on the reverse strand, counting down.
CCATCACGGCCTTCTCGCTATCAGAAACATCGCCAGCGGCACGAACACCACGATCAATCCGAGAGCCCAGGCCAGCGGTGGACCCATCACCGACCACGTGACCGCGGCGACACCGGCGGTGGTATCGCCGGCAAGAACGCGCAGCGCGGACGCGAACTGCGAGATCGGCTGATTTCGCACGAACGGCTGAATCCACTGCGGGAATTGCTCTGCCGGTGCGAACCCGACCGAGAGCATGCCGAGAATCAATTGCGGGAGCGTGAGCGCCTGCGTGGTTGCCTCCGGACTCTTCGAGATCGTCCCGAGCACATCGGCTCCGAGCGAGAGCGCCGCACCGACGAGCATCGCGAACAGACAGAAACCGATCGCCGAAACAGGACCGCGGTCGAAACGGAACCCGATCACATATCCGCACGCGATCGCGGAGATCAACGCGATGCCACAGCGGAGCATATTGGCAGACATTCGTGCCGCCAGTGGCGTCGCGACGCCGATCGGCATGGTGGCGAACCTGCGATTGATCCCCCCCGTCGCGTCGGAGGCCGCCCGGAACGCGGCGGCGATCGACGTGAACGCGATCGCTTGCAACACGATCATCGGCATGAGAAATTGCGCGTAGCTACTGAGTCCGTGCCCGAAGACCGTCATCACCAAGTTCAGCGGGACATAGAACCCGATGGTGAACACCACCGGCGTGAGGATCGACAACACGATCTCGCCGTTGCGCCACGAGGGTGCGATCAATCGACGCGTCAGTACCCACCATTGCCCGAGCGTGGACAGTTCGGGATTCGTCGTAGTCACGATTTCCCGGGCACGATCGCGAGATAGCTGTCGACCACCGTGGCGATCTCGGGAAGCACTTGCGGGGTGGTCATCGCGTCGTGGTCGGTATCGACCACGACATTGCGCAGGAAGCCGGTGACGAAGGGCCGCCAATTCTCGACCCCCCGGTCGGGGTCGACGGCATCCCGAAGGGCGGTGAAGTACAGCAGGTTTCCGTCGAAGACCGGCGGTAGATAACCGGCGACCAGCCGAGCCGAGCGGTTGTAGGAGTCGGTCAGCCGCTCGATGTGGATCGCTTCGACGAGCTGTCCACCGATCGAATTGTTGATCAGCGCGGCGGCCTCGGCGGCTGACATCTGCGCCGGGATCGACTCGAAGCCGAGGGTCGCGCCGAACTCGTGGACGAACTCGCCGGGTGTGAGTGGCGCGTCCGGATCGGCATCACGCACCGCGAGATCGGCATCGAGCACCGCGAGTAGGGCAACGGGTTCACCCAGCTGTTGCAGCCGTGCTGCCACGGCATGGGCGATGAAGCCGCCGAACGACCATCCGAGCACGTTGTACGGTCCGTGTGGTTGGCGGGTACGGATCTCGCGCACATAGCGGTCGGCGTACGCGTCGATCGACTCGGGTGGTTCCCCTTCGCCGGTCAGCTCGGGGGACTGCAGGCCGTAGATCGGTCTGCCGGGCGCCAGGAGCTGGGAAAGACCGGCATAGGACCAGGCCAGCCCCGAGGCCGGGTGAACGCAGAACAGCGGTGGCAGGTCACCGTCGGTGCGGATCGGCAGCTGTACGGCCAGTGGCGTGTCGGAATCGACCGTAACCGAGCCGGGCACGGCCGCCGCGGTCTCGATCCGCCGCGCCAGCTGTTCGACCGTGCGTTCGGTGAACATCCACAGCACCGCCACGTCGGTGTCGAGTTCGCGTCGAAGCTGATCCACGACGCGGGTGGCGAGCAGGGAATTGCCGCCCAGCTGGTAGAAATCATCGTCCAACCCGACCTTGGGGGTGTCCAGGACCTGGGCGAACGCGTCGGCGACACTTCTCTCGATCGGTGTCATCGGCGCCCGGAACGGTGTCGGCACAAGGATCGGTTCGGGCAGTGCCTTGCGGTCCAGCTTTCCGGTGAGTGTCCGTGGAATCGCGTCGAGCACCGTGATCGAAGCGGGCAGCATATGGACGGGCAGCCGGGTGGACAGGAACTTGCGCAGCTCTCCCATCTCGGGGGCGTGACCATCGGCGAGGACGACGTAGGCGGCCAGCGCGGTGGTACCGGGCTGGGCATCGTGGCCGATGGTCACCGCGAATTCGACCCCGGTATGCGCGGTGAGGGCGGCGTCGACCTCGCCGAGTTCGATCCGGACCCCACGGACCTTCACCTGGAGGTCCGCGCGTCCGATGTACTCGAGTTCGCCGGCCGTCGTCCAGCGGACGAGGTCGCCGGTCCGGTACATCCGTGCACCGTTGTCGAACGGATTCGCGACGAATCGCGTGCCGGTCAGCGCCGGTCGCCGGTGGTATCCGCGGGCGAGGCTGGGGCCGGCCAGGTACAGCTCACCGGTGACGCCGATGGGGACGGGCCGGAGCCAGCTGTCGAGAACCTGAATTGTGGTGCCGCGCACCGCGGTTCCGATCGACACCGGGTCGCCCGCGTTGATCGGGTCGGTGCCGGTCGCCCAGATCGTGGACTCGGTCGGTCCGTACAGGTTCATCATCTTCCGGCCGGCAGACCACCGGGTGATGAGCTCCGCTCCGACCGCTTCGCCTGCCACCGCGAGGACTTGCACGCACTCGAGGCCGACGGGGTCCATGGTCGCCAAGGCGGTAGGGGTGATGACCATGTGCGAGACCTGATGGTCGGTGATCAGGTCGGCGAGTTCGTCGCCGCCGAACACGGTGGGTGGCGATACCACCAGCTGGGCGGCGGATCCGAAGGCCATCAGGAGTTCGAAGACCGCGGCGTCGAAGCTGGGTGAGGCGCAATGCAGCACCCGTGCCGAGGACGTGAGGCCGAGCCGTTCTTGTTGGGCCTGGACGAGATTCGCCAGACCACGGTGGGTGACGGCGACGCCCTTGGGGAGTCCGGTGGAGCCGGAGGTGTAGACCATGTAAGCCGGGTGGTCGACGCGCAGGGGGCGCACTCGCTCTTCGTCGGTGATCGGTGCCGCCGACATCGACTCCGATCGATCGGCCGATGCCGGGTCGTCGAGGATCAACCACTTCACCGAATCCGGCAGCGTCTCGTGCGTCGACCCGACGGTCAGGCCGACCACGGCCCCCGAGTCGGCCACCATGTGGGCGATCCGATCCGCGGGATAGGTCGGATCGGTCGGCACGAAGGCCGCGCCTGCCTTGGCGATGGCCCATACGGCCAGCACCGATTGCAGTGAACGCCGGATACCCACCGCGACAACGTCTTCCGGACCGATCTGGTGGTGGATCAGCAGCCGGGCCAGTTGATTGGACCGCTCGTCGAGATCGCGGTAGGAAAGTTCGATCCCGCTCGCGGACAGTGCGATCCGGTCGGGATCGGCCTGCGCGGCGGATGCCAGCAGCGACGCCAATGTTCTCGGTTCGACTCGGTTCGGCTGTGTGGCGGTCATCTCGGCCAGCTCCGGCTCGGACAGCACATCGAGCCGCGCATTCGGTAGGTCGGGAGTCGCGGCGAAGGCTTCCAGAACCCGGACCAGCCGTTGGGAGATCCGTTCGAGCGCAGGGCGATCGAAGGTCGCGGTCAGGCCCTTCACCTCGAGCCGGAGCCGTTCTCCGGGGATCGCGAGCAGGATCAACGGGTAATGCGTGTCGTCGGTGGCGTGCAGGTCGCTCACCCGCATCCCGGCGATGTCGGTGGTGTGCAGCAACTCCCGCTGCTCGATCGGATAGGACTCGAAGACCGTCATGGTGTCGAAGAGTGTGCCGAGGTCGGCCGCCTGCTGAATATCGGCAAGCCCGAGATGTTGGTGATCCAGCACCGCGGCATGCTGCGCCTGCACGCGCGTGAGCAGCCCGGACAATGTTTCGGTGGGATCGAGTCGCACCCGGACCGGCACGGTGTTGATGAACAGTCCGATCATCGATTCGACGCCGGTCACCTCGCCGGGTCGCCCCGACACGGTGGTCCCGAAGACGACATCGCGGCGGCCGGTCGATATCGACAGCAGGATCGCCCAGGCCGATTGCACGATCGTGTTCACCGTGATTCCGCGCTCCCGCGACAGGTCGTTGATCGCCGCGGTGGCAGACGCGGGCAACTCGACCGACACGGTGACGGTCGGGGGTGTGGTGAGCGACTGTGCGTGTGCGTCGGCAGCAGGTGCGATCAGGGTCGATTCTTCCAGCCCGGCAAGGGCTTTCGACCATGCCTGCTGGGCCGCCGCGTGGTCGCGGCGGGCGAGCCAGGACAGGAATTCACGATAGGGCGGCGCCGGGGGCAATGCCGAGCCGTCCCCATCGATGGCGTAGAGCGTCAGTAACTCCCGGATCAGCAGCGGCATCGACCATCCGTCGAGGACGAAATGGTGGGCGGTGATCACCAAGCGGCAGTGGTCGTCGGCGACGGTGATCAATCGAAAGCGAACCAAGGGTGGCGTACCCATGTCGAACGGTGTGGTGCGGTCGGCCCTGGCCAGTTCGGCCATGCGCTGCGTGCTCGCCCCATCCGATCGGTCGAGGAAGTCCTCTGCGAAGGGCAGGGTCGCGTGTTCGAGCACGATCTGGACGGGATCGTCATCGCGTTCGACGACCGCGGTGCGCAGGTTCGGATGCCGATCGATCAGTGCCTGTCCCGCACGCCGGATCCGATCTGGTTGCACCTGTCCGCGCAGGTCGAGAGACATCTGCACGGTGTAGAAGTCGATGCCGTGCGCGGCTAGCCGGGAATGGAACAGCAGCCCCGTTTGCAGTGGCGTCAGCGACCACACATCGGTGAGGGTCGGGAACTGGTGCTCCCATGCGTCGATGTCTTTCTGGCTGGCCCGAACCAGGTCCAGATCCGACGGTGTCAGTCCACCGGCGGCGGGCCCCTCCGCGTGCGTGGTGAGGGCGGTCATCGCCCGCGTCCAGTACTCGGCCAATTCCCGCACCGCCGCCCTGGTGAGCAGTCCGGTCGGATACGACAGGGTCGCGGTCAGCCGCGGCCCGGCCGGGCTGTCCTCGGTGCGTGCGTCGACGGCGAGCACGGCACCGGCGGGCATGTCGTCGTTGTGGGTGGCGCCCAGCGCGTCAGGTCCGGCGATCGGAAGCCATGGTCCCCGGGGGACCGCCGCGTCGACGCGGCCCAGATAGTTGAAGCTGATCTGCGGGGCCGGGAACTCACGCAGGCTCGGTGCGGTAGCGGGATCGAGGTATCGCAGGAGCCCGAATCCGATACCGTGGTCGGGTATCGCGCGCAACTGTTCCTTGACTCGTTTGATCGTGATACCAGCGGCTGGACCGGCCGCGAACGCGTCGTCGATGTCGATACCGGACAGGTCGAACCGCACCGGGAACACATTGGTGAACCAGCCGACGGTCCGCGAGAGGTCCGCGCCGACCACGTCCTCCTCACGGCCGTGGCCCTCCAGCCCGATCAGTACCGAATCGGTGCGATTGCCGCGCCAGCGCTGGACCGCGAGCGCCAGCGCGGCCAGCATCGGATCGTGGACGCCGGCGCGATAGGTCGCCGGGATGGTGGACAGGAGCGATTCGGTGACCTGCGCCGACACCTGCACCTGCACCTGCTCGACCGTGCCGGCCACGTCGACGGCGGGATCCAGCGCGCGGGTGCCGAGCAGCGGATCCGGGCCCTCGAGGATGCGGCGCCACAGGTCGAGCTCCCCCGAACGCGTCGCTGCGACCTCGACCAAACCATGTGTCCAGCGCCGCCAAGAGGTGCCGACCGGTGGCAGCGTCGGCCGTTCTCCGGCACTGATCTGTCCCCATGCCGCAACGAGATCCGGTACCAGCGTGCGCCAGGAGACACCGTCCACGACGAGATGGTGCACGACCAGCAACAGGCGCGGCTCGCAGCCCGCGTCGGCGGCCGGGTCGAACCAGACAGCCTGCATCATCAGCCCGGCTTCCGGGAAGAGCCGATCCGCCGCTGCCGACATTTCTTGTGCGGCAACGACATCGAAGTCCGTATCGGCGTCCACGACGACGCGATGGACCAGCGCCGATGCGGCGACCGACCCGGGCGGAGCCACGTGGAAGGACCAGCCGGTCGAATCGTGGACCAGGCGCGCCCGGAGCGCGTCGTGATGGTCGAAGACGGCCTGCAGCGTCGCCGCGATCGTCTGGTGGTCGATCCCAGCAGGCAGGGTGAGCATCATCGTCTGACCGAACCGGTCGAAATCTCCGTTCGACGATTCGATCAGCCACCGTGCGATCGGGGGCAGTTCGACGGTGCCGATCCCGCCACCGGGAAGCTCGTCGACGAGGTCGCGGCCCTGGGCGCCGCCGCGAGCGGAGACGATCTCGGCGAGCGCGGCAGCAGTGGGATTCTCGAACACATCACGGGGGGAGAGGTACAGCCCCTCGGCTTTCGCGCGCGAAACCAGCTGGATCGACATGATGCTGTCGCCGCCGAGCCCGAAGAACGAGTCGTCCGCGCCCACCGTCTCGACACCGAGTGTCTGGGCGAAGAACCCACACAGCTGCCGCTCTATCTCGGTGGCAGGCTCGCGTGTGTGGGTCCGCGCCCGGTCGAACGACGGCACGGGCAGCGCACGGCGATCGAGTTTGCCCACCGGTGTCCGCGGAACAGATGTCAGGAATTCGACGGCGGCCGGCACCATATAGCTGGGCAGCGAGCCGCGCAGGGCCGCTATCAGGTCATCGGCGTTGTGCCCCGCACCCGATGCGGCCTGCACATAGGAGACCAACACCGTTGCCCCGGTGGGTCCTTCGCAGCCGATCGTCACCGCGAATTCGATCCCGGGGATGGCGAGCAGGGCGGCATCGATCTCCCCCAACTCGACGCGGAAGCCCCGGATCTTGACCTGGAAATCGGCGCGTCCGACGTACTCGAGCTCGCCGACCGTCGTCCATCGGACAAGGTCACCGGTCCGATACATCCGTGCACCGATGTCGAACGGATTCGCGACGAATCGCGTGCCGGTCAAGACCGGTCGCCGGTGGTATCCGCGGGCGAGGCTGGGGCCGGCCAGGTACAGCTCACCTGTCACGCCGAGCGGGACGGGCCGGAGCCAGCTGTCGAGAACCTGAATTGTGGTGCCGCGCACCGCGGTTCCGATCGCTACCGAGTCGCCGGCGGCGATCGGGTCGGTGCCGGTCGCCCAGATCGTGGACTCGGTCGGTCCGTACAGGTTCATCAGCTCGCGGCCGACCGACCATCGGGTGACGAGTTCCGCTCCGGCTTCTTCGCCGGCCACTGCGAGGACCCGGACACTGTCCAGGCCGATCGGGTCCATGGTCGCCAAGGCGGTGGGGGTGATCACCATGTGCGAGACCTCGTCGTCGGCGATCAGGTCGGCGAGTTCGTCGCCGCCGAACACGGTGGGCGGCGCCACCACCAGGCGGGCGGCGGATCCGAACGCCATCAACAGCTCGAACACCGCGGCGTCGAAACTGGGCGAGGCGCAATGCAGCACCCGTGCCGAGGACGTGAGGCCGAGCCGTTCTTGTTGGGCCTGGACCAGATTCGCCAGACCGCGATGGGTGACGGCGACGCCCTTGGGGACTCCGGTGGAGCCGGAGGTGTAGATCAGATACGCGGGGTGGTCGACGCAGAGCTCGGACAACCGGTCCGCGTCGGTGAGCAGCCGGCCGGAAGCGGCGGCGATGCTCTCCGTCGTCGCTGTCGCGTCGATCTCGAGCCACCGCGGCCCAGCGGGCAGATGGTCACGAATGCCGGTGGTGGTCACGCCGATCGCGGCGCCGGAGTCGGTGAGCATGAATTCGATTCGCTCGGCCGGGTGCTTCGGGTCGATCGGCAGGAAGGCGGCGCCGGTCTTCGCCACCGCCCACACCGCGGTGATCGATTCGACCGAGCGGTGCAGAGCCAGGGCAACACAGGATTCCGGTCGGGCACCCGCGTCGATCAGTACCCGTGCCAGCCGGTTGGACTGCTCGTCCAGCTCGCGGTAGGTCACCGAGATTCCCTCGTATCGCAACGCTGTCGCGTCCGGGTCGCGCGCCGCGGCATCGGCCAGGATCTCGGCCAGTGTTCGAGCCGAGATCGACTCCCGGCCTGCCACAGTGGTCAACTCCTGGAGAACAGCGGAGTCACAAGGCTGCACGGTGGCCACCCGCGAATGGGGGGCGGCGGCGATCTGTTCGAGGTAACGCACGACCTGCGCCAGTAGCTCGCCGGCCTGGTCGTGGTCGATCGCCGCGTCGCGGAACAGCAGCTCGAGCGTGAGGGATTCGCCCGGAACGACCATCAGGTTGACCGGGTACGGTGCCGCGTCGGAGCTGTCCACCGCGAGGACCTTCAGCCCCGCGGCATCGAGCGCGTGGCTCAGCACCGAGTGATCGACCGGATAGGACTCGACCACGATCAAGGTATCGAACAACTCGGACATGTCGACCGCGTGGTGAATGTCGGGGAGCCCGATATGGTGATAGTCGAGCAATCGACTCTGCTCGAGTTGGATGCGCGTGAGCAACTGCGACAATTCTTCGGCCGGGTCGAGCCGGATGCGTACCGGCAGTGTGTTGATGAACAGCCCGAGCATGTGCTCCACGTCGGCTACCTGCGGCGGCCGCCCGGACACGACGCAGCCGAACACCACGTCTGTGCGACCGGTGAGCGTGGCCAGGACCATGGCCCAGCACGCCTGCACGGCAGTGTTCAGCGTGACCCCGTGCCTGCGGATCGTGGTGGTGAGCGCCGCCGTGGCTCGGGCACCGAGCTGCGAACGGACCACGCTCGCAGCGGTTTCCGATTTCCAGTGCTCGGTGGTCGTCACCCTCGTGGCGGAATCGAGGTCGGCCAGCGTCTCTTGCCACGCGGCGATGGCCGAGGCCGCATCACCTTCGGCCAGCCACGCCAGGTAGTCACGGTAGGTGTGGGCGGGCGCGGGCTGTGCTGTTCGCGCACCGTCCATGTACAGGTCGATGAGTTCTCGCACCAACAGCGGGGTCGACCAGCCGTCGAGCAGAATGTGGTGGCCGGTCACCACGAGTCGGTGGCGGTCGGTATCGGTCCGGATCAGCTGAAACCGCAGCAGCGGTGGGTCCGCCGTGTCGAACCGCCTCGCGCGGTCCTCGGCGAGTAGTCGTTCGACGATGTCGTCGCGCGCATTCCGTTCGCTGAGATCCAGCTCGTGCCAGCAGATCTCGACATCGTCGACGACGAGCTGCCGCGGCCCGGACTCGGTGTGCTGGAAGGCGACCCGCAGGCTGTCGTGGCGGTCGAGCAGGGTTTGCGCGGCGGCGCGCAGCCGGTCTCGATCCAGCGGTCCGGCGATCGTCAGCACGGATTGGTCGATGTATTCGTCGGCGGTGTCGGCGGCGTAGGCCTCGTGGAAAAGGATTCCGGTTTGCATCGGCGATAGTGGCCAAATATCCGACAGGGTGGGGTATTGCTGTTCCCATCGGTCGATCTCGGTTTGGGTGGTCGCCACCAGCGCGAAATCCGACGGCGTATGCCCGCCGACAGCCGGTGAGCCGGTGACCGCGACCAAGCCACGCAGCGCCGACAGCCACAGCTCCGCCAGCGCGCGGATATCCTGCTCGCCGAACAGAGCGGCGGGATATGACCAGTTCGCGGCCAACTGAGTCCCCGCCGCGGTGTGCTGCACGCTGGTGTCGACAGCGATTTCCTGGCGCGAGCGTGCCTGTGGGTCGCGGGCACGTGTGAAGGTCACAGGCCGCCAGCCGTCGTGCTGCCAGTCCTCGGTACTGCCCAGATAGGTGAAACTCAGCTGCGGTGCGGCGATCTCGGTGAGCTCTCCGGCGAGGTAGCGCAGCATCGAATAGCCGACGCCGTCGCCGAGTTGCCGCAGCTGTTCCTTGACCGTCTTGAGTACGCCGCCGGCGCTGGGACCACCGGCGAAGGCGTCGTCGAGATCGATCCCGGTGAGATCGAGACCCGCTGGATACGCGGCATCGAAACCGCCCACCGTGCGGTCGAGTTCGGCACCAGCCACTGCGGTGCGGCCGCTGCCGTTCACCATGACTCGAAGGGAATCGCCTGCGCCGCCGCGCTCATGACGCCAGCGGGTGACCGCCATGGCCAGCGCGGCGAGCAGCGCGTGCTCGACATCGGCGTGGAACCGTTCGATCACCGTCCCCAGCAGCGCTGTCGTCACCGGTACCGGGACCATGACCTGCAGGTCACTGGTTTCGGCCGGGTCGCTCCGCGGTTCCTCGGCCCGAGCGGCGAGGGCTGGATCGGGGGTGGCTGTCACCTGCTGCCACATCGCTACTTCGCCGCGTCGGCGAGGAGTCTGCGCTTCGGCCGACAGTGCCCGCACCCAGGCGGGCAACGACGTCACGGGAGCCTCGAGTTCCGGTGCTTCGCCGATCATGATCGACGAGCATGCGGCAGCCAGATCGGCCACGACGATCGGCCAGGACGCCGCGTCGATCGCGAGCTGGTGCACGACCAGCCACAGCAGGCCGGTCTGCTCGTCGTCGGTCGGGTCGATCCACACGGTCTGGACCAGATGCCCGGCGGTCGGGTCCAGCCGATCGAGGGCGTAGTCGAGTTCGCGGTCGGCCACGGCCATGGGCTCATGGGGTGTGGTGACGTGCCGGACCAGGTCGTCCGCCGGGACCGCGTCTGTCGGCCGGATGTCGATGAACCAATCGCCGGCGAGGCCGGAATCCGACCCTGACGTGCGTGGTATCGCGCGGAGCATGTCGTGGCGATCGAGGACAGCCTGCAGGGCTGCCGTGAGGACCGATCGGTCGACTCCGTGCGGGACCGTCAGGAGCAGCGCCTGGGCGTCGCGAGTGATCCCGCCTGCGCGATCGAGCATCTCGTAGGCAATCGGCGTGCGGGTGAGTCCCATGTCGCCGGGCAGCGCCGGCAACGCGGACCCGAGATCGGTGGCGGCAGCAGCCAGCCCGGCCACGGTCTTGTGTTCGAAGACATCCTGAGCGCTGAACTCGAGCCCGAAGGCCCGTGCGCGCGCCACCAGTTGCACCGAGCTGATGCTGTCGCCGCCGAGCGCGAAGAAGCTCTCATCCGTGCCGACCGTAGCGACGCCGAGCAGCTCGGCGTACAACCGGGCGATGGTGTGCTCGCGCGGCGTGGACGCAGCCCGGCCCGAACCGGCAGGAGCGGTGAGGTCGGGCTGCGGGAGAGCCTTCCGGTCGACTTTTCCGGTCGGGCTCATGGGTATCGCATCGAGGAGTGTGATCGCCGAAGGCACCATGGTGGGCGGGAGAATTTCCGCGGCGAATGCCTGCAGTGACGTGGGATCGATGTCGGCGCCCGCGCTCGGCAGCACATAGGACACGAGAATCGTCGCGCCCGACGGTGTCGGCGTGCCGACGGTGACGGCGAAGTCGACGGCATCGTGGCTGGTCAACACGGAATCGATCTCACTGAGTTCGATCCGGACGCCGCGGATCTTCACCTGGAAGTCACTGCGGCCCAGATACTCCAGCGACAGTTCCCGCGCCGATCCCTCGGTTGCGCGGTCGTCGAGCCCGGACCAGCGCACCAGATCTCCGGTGCGGTACATCCGGGCACCCGAACCGAAGGGATCGGCGACGAAATGGTCCGCGGTCAGGCCGGGCTGTCCCTGGTAGCCCCTGGCCACACCCTGGCCGGCTAAATAGAGCTCGCCGACCGCCCCGACCGGGACGGGTCGAAGCCTGCGATCGAGCACCATCGCCGACACTCCGCGAGCCGGGCCGCCGATCGTGATCGGCTGGCCGGCCCGCATCGCCGCGCTGAAGGTGGCCGAGATCGTGGTCTCGGTGGGTCCGTAACTGTTGACGATCTGAACATGGGGCGCCCACCGGGATACCAGCTCCGGCGGGCAGACATCGCCGCCGACGACAACACAGGCGAGTTCTTCCAGCCCGGTCGGATCGACCGTTGCCAGCACCGCGGGCGTCACGTGCAGCCGATTGACCCGCTGTTCCCGCAGGAGGGCGGTGAGCTGTTCCCCGGCATAGGCATCCGGCGCTGCCACCACGACAGTCGCCGCCGACACGAAAGCTATCAGCAGCTCCTCGATCGAGGCGTCGAAGCTCGGTGAGGCGACCTGGGCAACCCGCGATCGGGTGGACAACGGCGCATCGCCGATCGCGCTGTGCACCAAGTTGATCAGACCGCGATGACCGACGACCACACCCTTCGGCTTGCCGGTCGACCCCGACGTGTAGATCAGGTAAGCGCTGTTGTCGACATGGATCGGAGCGAGCCGGTCGGCATCGGTGATCGACGACGCCGGTATGGCCGCATACCGTTCGTCGAGGGCCGGATCGTCGATCACCAGCCAGTCCATCTCGTCGGGCAAGGTGTCGCGTGCCCCGGTGACCGTGAGCCCGATTCGAGCGCCGCTGTCGGCGATCATGTGGCCGATCCGCTGGGTCGGGTACCGCGGGTCGATGGGAACGAACGCCGCACCGGTCTTGGCTACCGCCCAGATCGCCGTCACCGAATCGGCCGATCGCGACATCGCCACAGCGACTGCGGTTTCCGGGCCCGCACCGGCACCGATCAGCATCCGAGCCAGCCGGTTCGACTGTTCATCGAGCTGGCGGTAGGTCATCCGCCGGTCACCGGCGATCACGGCCACCCCGTCCGGATTCGACCGGGGCCCCGCCGCCAGCAGGTCCGGCAGCAGCACCGGCTCCGATCCCGAAGGCCCGCGGGCGGGCACGATCGCGGCGTGTTCACCGGGTGACAGCAGCGGCACCGACGATGCCGGGGTATCGAGACCGGCGGTGACGAACTCGTGCAGGAACTCGATGAAACGGTGGTAGTGCCGACCGAGTTCGGCCTCGGTGTACAGGTTCGGGTTCGCCTGGAAGTCCAGGTGTGTGCTTTCCGTACCCCGGGCCGGATACAGGTTCACGAACAGGTCCTCGATCAGCCCGGAGGTGAGCACATGCAAGTCGCCGACGACGCCGCCGAGGTCGATGACCCGGTCGGAGGGCATGATGTTCACCGACGGTCCGAACGATGCGGCGCGGTCGCTGCTGAAACCGAGATCCCGGAAGATGTCCTCCTGGCGATACCGTTGCCGACGCAGCGCTCCGGTCAGTTCGTGCTGAGCCGACCGTATCAACGCGCCGACGGTGGGATCGGTACCGATGCCGAGCCGCAACGGCACGACGTTGGCGATCATGCCGCCGGACCGGCGCAACGAGGCGTTGGTTCGTGCCGATACCGGCAGGCTCAGGCTGACCGTATCCTCGCCGGTCATCCGCGCGAGATAGACACCGAACGCCGCGACGACCACGGGCGCTACCTGCGAATTCGCTGCTGCCGCGATGGCGTCCATGGCGGCGGCGGTCACTGCGGTCAGTGCACCTCCCACCCGCACGGGATGCGAGTCCGCGTCGGCGGTGCGGCCGGACAGGCTCACCGGGGCCGGCGCGTCGGCAAGGTGGTCTCGCCAGTACTCACGATCCGCGGCGAACCGTTCGGAGTCGCGGTATTCGGCGTCTGCTCGCACGATCTCGCGCAGGTCGTCGGCGTTGCACGGAGGGGGCGGGTCGCCGGCCTTGGCAGCCGAGTACAGCTGAGCGACCCGCTGCATGATCGTCATCGCCGCGTATCCGTCCAAGGCGATGTGATGGATCCGCGAATAGAAGTAGTAATGAGCCGTTCCGACCCGCAGGAGTGCCGAGTGCACCAGTCGGTCGCTCACCATGTCCAGCGGTGCGGTGTACTCGCGAGTCATCCAGTCCCGCGCCGCCCGGATCGGGTCCTGGCATTCGTGGAAGTCGATCTGGGGCATCGTCTCGTCAAGGGTGTCGTCGATCATCTGGTACGGCACGCCGTTGGTCTCGGCCAACCGCAGAAACCCCGACCCGAACTCCCGTGCCGCGCGGCGGCTGCACACCGTCAGCAGCTCGCCGTCCACCTCGCCGACAAACTCCACATAGTGGGCGATCGAGATGGGTATTTCCTTACCGGCGATGTGCTGGGCAAACCAGATACCCCGCTGGGCCGCCGACAATCCGAACGCCGAGGTCGGCACGGTGGGAGTTTCGCGCCATTCTTCGGTTTTGTACGGTTGTTCGCTCACACATATCCCCTGACTCGCGTTCGTGCCCGGTCAAAGCGCAGAACTCCTGTCAGCCTCAATCTGGTATCGATATGCACCAGACCGCAAGCCGGGCTGATCTGTGTCGATTGATTGCGCTATGCCACCCGGTGATTTCATCAGTGAACAGCCGAAAATGCGCTGAGCAGAATAGAGAAGGGAAGGGCTGGAGCTGTTCCCTGCTGAGGATTAAACATCTATTTCCGGCCGATACTAGCCAAGACGGGAAGGCGCGTCGACCCTGAATATCGACGGCCGCGCAAGCGCCCGGCACCCAGCTCCGCGTGGCTCGCCCAGATGGGTCTGGAGGCTTCGTCTCATGACGGGACGAAGTCCGTTAGTTCGACGAAACATCCATCGGACCTGCGTAAATGTGCGGTGCGAATGGTCGCAGACTGCGACCGGCTGGACTCGGAGCGGCACCGCTCAGCGCTGTCTCCGTCGCTCCCGAACCTGTCGGAGTCACCTCACTGAGCCGTCGAACCGGACCGAACAGCCATTTTATTTGTCACAGAATATCGGCAATCGAATATCAGTTCGTATTCGCCGGGTTCAGCGTCGAAAGTCACGGTACCGCGCGGGTGCAGAAATGCGGCATGGGCAGGCGGTTCAGTGACTGGGACGCAACGGGGGTAGAGAAATAGGGCTGCGGTGCCGTATCCTCCACCATCAGCCACGGATCGACCGTATCGCGCCGCTCCTGGTTTGTTGTCGTTCCCTTTTCGCCTGCGCGGGCGCTAATTTGTTCGCGTCGGCGGGTGATGCCAGGTTTTCGGGTAACGATTTCGCCAAGTGTCATCGACTTCGGGTATCGACTGGGATTCTTGCGAGTGTGGCCGCGACATCCGCGGATCGGCGTGCCTGCTCGGCGGTGACCGGTTCGTGGGTGATGAACAGCCGGTGGAACAGCGGTGCGATGGCGAGCCGGATGATCTCGGCCGCGTCGATGTCCGGCTCGACCTCACCGCGCACGATCGCCCGCCGCACGATCGCCGCCGCCTCGTCGTGGCGTGCGGCGTAGAAGCCGCGCAGCGCGGCGGCGGCGTCGGGATGCTGCATGCCCGCTGCGACAAAGGCTGTTGCCACGGTGCCTGCGTCGGGATCGGCGAAGCCCGAGCGAACCAGCTCGGTGAGCGCACGGAGATCGCCGGTGAGGGTGCCTGTATCCGGGATCGGCCACGACTGTTCCGCGGCGCGCTCGAGCGCGTCGGCGACGAGGCCCTCCGGTCCGCGCCAGCGCCGGTAGACGGTGGTCTTGTGTACCCCGGCCCGCTGGGCGACCGCATCCACGGTGAGGCCCTGGTAGCCGTGCTCGGCGAGTTCGGCCGTCGTCGCGTCGAGAACAGCTTCCCTGACCCGGGCGCTACGTCCGCCGGGGCGTCGTTGCGGTTCCAAAAACTACTCCTGTTGCGTTAGTTGTCACAGGTTTGTATGATTAAAGCTACACGAGTTGCGATTGGAGCATTGTTTGACCACTCAACTGTCCCTGCGCGGAGTATCGAAGTCCTATGTGGACGGGCGAGCCGACCAACCGCCTGTTCTGCTCACCTTGGTCGATGAGGTGGAACGGGCGCTGAGCGAATACCGGGGTGCGGTGGTCGTGGTGTCGCACGATCGGGCGTTGCGCCGTCGTTTCCGGGGAATACAGAAGGGAATTGAGGACTTTGGCTGAGATCGTGCAAGTGATCGACGTGCCGGGCGCGCCTTATGGGATCACCGTCGGCCCCGATGAGGCGCTGTGGTTCACACTGGTCGCGCAGGGCGCGATCGGACGATTCGCGGCGGGGCTCGTGCAGGTCCATCCACTCGAACCGTCCGACGGACAACCCACGGTGATCGTTGCCGGTTCCGGTAATGCGTTGTGGTTCACCGAGTTTCAGGGCGGCAGGCTCGGGCGGATCACCGTCGACGGTGTGGTGACGAGCATGTCGATGGACGGACCCTATGGTGCGTGTGTCGGGCCGGACGGGGCCCTCTGGTTCACCGAATTGCAGGCGGGTCGGGTCGGGCGACTGGCCCCGGACGGCACCATCACCCGCGTCGAGGTCGACGGCATGCCCTCGATGATCACACCGGGGCCCGATGGTGCCCTGTGGCTCACGGTGAACCAGGGCAACGCGATCGCCCGCATCGACAATGACTTCGCGGTCCGGGTCCACCCGCTCCCGACAACCGCGGCCGCGCCGGTCGGCATCACCGCGGGCCCCGACGACGCACTCTGGTTCACCGAAATCGGCGCAGGTGCCATCGGCCGCATCGACCTCGACGGCACCATCGCCGAATTCACCCTCCCGGACACCGCCGCTCGCCCGCACGCGATCGTGGCAGGTCCCGACGGTGCCCTGTGGTTCACCGAGTGGGCGAGCTGCCGTCTCGGCCGGATCGCCACCGACGGCGCGATCACCCACCTCGACCTACCGGGCGCCGAACCGCACGGACTCACCGTCGACCCCGCCGGATACCTCTGGGTAGCGATGGAATCCGGTGCGCTGGTGCAGGTTTCGCCGTCGTGATGCCGGTGTCGCGCATGGCCATCCGAACCTAGGGCGTGGTGAGCGCCTTGACCACCGCGGTGCCGAAGCCGAGGTCGTTGCTCGCCGGCATGCGGATGTAGGTGCCGCCCGTGCGGTCGGCGAGGGTCTGCAGGGTTTGGGTGCCCTCGCCGCCGACCACGACGACGTCGATGCGGATGGGCTTGCGCGCATCGGTCGCCGCGGTGATCTCGCTGACCAGCGCGGTGCCGGTCAGCGTCGAATCGTCGTCGGGGCCGTCGGTGATCAGCAGGATCGAGTTCGTGCGACCGGGGGAGTATCCGGCCACCGCGGCGCGGTAGGCGGCGAGCAGGGTCGGATACGCCTGGTCCGCGGTGAGCTGGCTCGGTTTCACCGCGGTGACCGCCGTGCCGACCGCGTTGCGTTGGGAGTTGGTGAGCAGGTCGGTGGCCACCTGGACCTTGTACGGGGTGGTGCCGTCGATGTTCTTACCGAACGTCCACAGGCCGAGCCCGAAATCGGGCGGCATCACCTGCAGCGTCGAGGCGACGGCGGCGATCGCGTTCGACAGCCGGGTGGTCGATCCCTCCGCGGTACCCATCGACGACGACACATCGAGCAAGACCGTGGCGTTCACGCCGAGGACCGGGTTGGCCAGCGTCGACTGCACCTTCTCCAGTGCCGCACGCGGCGGATTCGCCGGTGCCGAGCCGATGGCGGGCCCGAAGCCCTCGGTGGCGAGCGCGCCCGCCTGCTCCGGCGCGCGCAGGAAGTCGATGAACCGCGACGCGATCAGATTCTGGGTCTTGTCGACCCACGGACCCGACAGCAGCGCCGCCGGGTAGTCGGCCAGCGGCGCGGAGCCGACCGGCCGGAACGCGGTGAGGCCACCGGTGCCGAGTTGCTGCTGGGTCGCGGCGACCGCGTGCACCGCATCGTCGGTGGGGTTCGCGGTGATCTCAGACATGGCGGTCATCAGGTCGGCCGGTGTCTGCGCGCCCGCGGCGAGCCCGGAGATCGCGGCGACGACCTGACCGGATCCGGCGGCCTGCTCGGTCAACGGTTCGGTGCCCGAGACCGCGGCGCCGATCGATGCCGCGGCGGCGGTCGTCGCGTCACCCGGGGGCAGGGCCATCTGCAGCCCACCCCACCCGCTCAGACCGACTTCGTCGAGCGAGCCCTGCTGCAGTCGCGGCAGGTCGGCCCACGCGATCTGGTTTTGCTCCAGCGCCTGGCGCAGGGCATCGGGCACGCCGAGCACGATCGGGCTGGTGGCGATGGAGGCGGGCGTGCCCTCGATCAGACCGGGCACCCGAACCAGCTCGACAGTGCGGCTCGAATCGGCGATCCACAGGCCCGGCTTCGGACCGAGCGCGGGATCCCACGTGGCCGTATCGGCCAGGCCGCCTGCCAGGGCGCTCGACGGGCGTGCCGACACCTTCACCTGGGCGCAGTGATCACGCACCCGAGGCTTGGTCGCGTTGAAGCGCTCGGCCGCGGTCCGCACCGGACCGGCGATCGCCGGGTCCACGGTGACATCGAGGGCCGCGGCCCCTTCGACGCACTCGGCGGCCGCCGCGACATCGGACGTCTCGGCACGATCGCTGAGCTGGAACCATGCGAACACGGCGACGATCACCAGGATCAGTGCCGCTGCCGCGATAACCGGACCCTTGCTGATACTTCGAGATCTGGTCCCGTTGCGATGCGTACCCACGCGGCAAGTTTAAGGACACCGCGTCGTACCGCAGCACAGTGCATACCCCGACGCATCGCCGCAGGTCACAGCGATGTCGTCGAGGAGGACGACGCGTCCGGGCGTGGGGGGGGGGGGGGGGCGGGGCCCGCCCCGCGCGGGGCGGCCCGCCCACCATCACCCCACCCCCCCCGGCGCACACACACCCCCCCCTCCCCACACCCCCGCGCTCCCCGCGCCCCGCGGCGTGGTGTGGCGGGGGGGGGGGGGGGGGGGGGGGGGGGGGGGGGGGCGCCCCCCCCCCCCCCCCCCCCGAGGCGCGATCACGCCCTGATCACGCGGCCACGGTCGTACTCACGACCGCCCCACACCCCCGACTGACCCGTCTGCGCCGCGTACTCGGCGCACCCCGCGAGCAACGGGCAACCGGCGCAGATCCCGCGGGCGTAGTCGAAGTCCTGCGACGGGTACGGAAACCACGCCTCGTGGTTGGGGTCACCGCGGCAGGCGGCGCGATGCCACTGCCCCGAATCGGACAGGGTCAGCAGTTCGGTCAGTGCGAGGTCGGTGGTGGTCACGGCGCGTACTCCTTCCAGATCCGGCGCTGCTTGCGGGCGAGCGGGTCGGGAGCCTTGGGCTCCCACAGCAGCCGCATCCCCGCCTCTTCCGGGGTGCGGTCGGCCTTGCCCGCGTTGCACGGTGCGCAGCAGGCGACGAGATTGCTCCAGGTATTGGGTCCGCCCCGGCTGCGCGGGCGGATGTGGTCGACGGTGTGGGCCCAGTCGGCGCAGTAACCGCACCGATGCTTGTCGCGGCGCAACACCCCGGCCAGCGTGGCGCGGCTGTCGTCACCGATCGGCGCGACGTGTGCCAGGTAGACATAGCGCACCAACCGGATCGTCTCCGGCAGCCCGATCACCAGGTGCTGCGACCGGATGGGAAAGTGCGGCACCCGCTCGATCACGGTCTCCGCGGCGCCGCTGATCAGCAATGTCACGGCCCGATCGGCGGTGATCTCGTCGAGGGCCTCGTAGCTGGCGTTCAGCACGAGCACCCTCGTGTGTATCCAGGTGTCGGCAGCGGGAGCCGTCGGGTCGACGGCATGACGAATCATCATGGGAATCACCATGTTTCGAGAGAAGTGAACGTCAGGAGCAGAAGGGACTCGGGCCGGTCAGGCCACGGCCAGGAGACGGCCGGAGCCATCGATATCCAGGCGCATCGCGCTATGGACCGAATTCGCGCGGCGATAGGTCTTATCCGATTCTCGCTGTGGCGCTTGCTGTTTCACGGCCGTCTCCTCCTCTCGATGCTGCTCGTCGGTTCCTCGCCCGATGCGAATCACCTGCGTGAAATCATGGTGACATACCGTGTCCGAAATGTCGGCTGATTTATTTTCGGTCGGCGGCGATGAGCTCGGCGCAGCGTTCACCGACGAGCATGACGGTGATGTTCGGGTTCACCGTGGTGTGCGCGGGAAACACCGAGGCGTCGGCGACACGCAGACCATCGACGCCCTTGACCCGCAGTTCGGGGTCGAGAGGGCTCATCGAGTCGTCGACCGCACCCATGCGGACCGTGCCGGCCGGGTGGTAGACGGTGTTGTGGGTCCGGCGGACGTAGTCGGCCAGTTCGGCGTCGGTCTGCGCGTCCGGCCCCGGATACAGCTCACGCTTCACCCAGTCCGACAGCGGCGCGGTCGCGGCGATCTCGCGGGCCTTGCGCAGACCGGCGATCATCACCCGCATGTCGTGACCCGCCGGATCGGTGAAGTAGCGCGGGTCGACCTTCGGCTTGTCCCGGAAGTCGCGCGAGCGCAATCGCACGGTGCCGCGCGAGCGGGCATGGGTGACGTTCGGCGTCAGGCAGAAGGTGTTCTCGGCGGTCGGATACCCCTGTCGCAGCGTGTGCATGTCGAACGGGACGCTGCCGTAATGCATCATCAGATCCGGCCGGTCGAGGCCGTCCTCGGTCGGGGCGAAGATGCCCGCCTCCCACCACTGCGTGGAGCTGTCCACCATCGGTCGCGTCGTCTCGAAACCGATCACGCCCTCCGGGTGGTCCTGTAGGTTCGCGCCGACACCGGGGGAGTCGACGATCACGTCGATTCCGTTCTCGCGCAGGTGAACCGTGGGTCCGATGCCCGAAAGCATGAGCAGCTTCGGCGAGTCGATGGCGCCGGCGGAGACGACCACCTCACGGTTCGCGGTGATCCGGGTGGTGCGGCCGAACGCGTTGTCGGTGATGTCGACCCCGACGGCTCGCCCGTTCTCGATCACGATCTTCTTGACCCAGGCGCCCGTTCGAACGGTGAGGTTCGGCCGGTCGAGATGGGGGTGCAGATAGCTGACCGACGACGACGAGCGCGTCCCGTCGGAACGCCGGTTGATCTGAAAGAAGTTGGCGCCGTTGACAACTGTGCGTCCCGAGTTGAACTCGGCGCGCGGAATGCCGACCGCTTCGCACGCGTCGAGCAAGGCCACACCGCACGGATCGTTCGGCGGCACCGTCATGATGTGCACCGGGCCGCTGCGACCGTGGTGCTCGCCGGGGGCGTCGTTGGTCTCGATCCGCGGATACAGCCGGTACACCGAATCGGCACCCCATCCGGTGGCGCCGTGCTCGTGTTCCCAGGAGTCCAGGTCCTCGCGCGGAGCCCAGAACGCGATGCAGCTGTTGTGCGACGAGCAGCCACCGAGCACCTTGGCACGGGCGTGGCGCATGAACGAATTGCCGTTCTCCTGCGGCTCGATGGGGTAGTCCCAGTCGTAGCCCGACTCCAGGAGTTCCATCCAGCGGTCGAGCCGCAGGATGGCCGGGTCGTCGACATCGGACGGTCCCGCCTCGAGCAGGCAGACGGTCACCGACGGGTCCTGCGACAACCGCGACGCGACGGCCGCTCCCGCGGAACCGCCGCCGACGATTACGTAATCGTATGAGGTCATCGCTGTTCCTCCCGATCGGCGAACCAGCCGGTGACGCCCGGCCGGAGGTTCTCGTAGACGTGTTTGGCCTCGCGATACTCGTGCAGCCCGGACGGACCGAGCTCGCGGCCGACGCCCGAGCGGCCGAAGCCACCCCACTCGGCCTGCGGCAGATACGGCCCGAAGTCGTTGACCCACACCGTGCCGTGGCGCAGCCGGGCGGCGACGCGGCGCGCGCGTGCGGCGTCACCGGACCACACCGCGCCCGCGAGACCGTATTCGGTGTCGTTGGCGATGGTGACGGCTTCGTCCTCGGTGGTGAAGGTCTCCACGGTCACGGTGGGCCCGAACGCTTCGTCGTGCACACACGCCATCGCGCGGGTGGCGCCGTCGATGACCGTCGGCCGGTAGAACCAGCCGCCGTCGAGGTTCCCGGAGCCCTCGTCGCCGGTGGCGAACGCACCACCGGTGCGGATGACGGCACCCTCGGCGCGGGCCTGTTCGACATAGGCGTTCACCTTGTCGCGATGGGCCGCCGAGATCAGCGGCCCGGCCTCGGTGCCCTCGGCGAAGGGCAACCCGAGCCGGATCTGCTCGGCGCGGCGCACCAGCTCGTCGACGAAACGGTCGTGTGCCGATGCCTCGACAACCAGGCGAGCGCCCGCCGAACACACCTGGCCGGAGTGCAGGAACGCCGCGTTCAGCGCGTTGTCGACGCTCGCGGCCAGCCGTTCGTCGGTGTCGCAGGCGTCGGCGAAGACGACATTCGGGTTCTTGCCGCCCAGTTCGAGCGCCACCTTCTTGACCGTGGCGGCGGCCTCGCGCGCGATGATCTTGCCGGTGGCCAGCCCGCCGGTGAACGAGACCAGGTCGACATCGGGATGCTCCGACAGCGGCGCACCCGCGGTGGCGCCCGCTCCGAGCACCAGATTGGCCACCCCGGCGGGCACCCCGAGGTCGTCGAGCACCGACATCAGCAGAATCGCGGTGTGGGGGGTCAGCTCGGCCGGTTTGAGCACGAACGTATTGCCTGCCGCCAGCGCCGGGGCGACTTTCCAGGCCGCCTGCAACAGCGGGTAGTTCCACGGCGTGATCAAACCGCACACACCGACCGGTTCGTAGACGATGCGGGAGTCGATGTCGGGGGAGCCCGCGTCGACGACACGGCCCGCGTCGTCGGCGGCGAGCTTGCCGAAATACCGGAAGCAGTTGGCGATATCGGACATGTCGATGTCGGACTCGTAGGGCCGCTTGCCGGTGTCGAGGGTTTCGGCGCGTGCGAACTCGGCCCGCCTGGCGTCGATCGCGTCGGCGACGCGCAGTAGCAGGTCGCCCCGTTCGGTGGCACCGGTCCGGCGCCACGACCCGTTGTCGAAGGCCCGGCGGGCCGCGGCGATCGCGGCGACGGTGTCGTCTCGGCCCGCCTCGGCGACGACGCCGACGAGGGAACCGTCTGCCGGACAACGGATGTCGCGAGTCTGTCCGGATGCCGACGGTCGCCAGGCGCCGTCGATATAGAGGGTGTCGCTCATGATGGATCCCTTCACAGATCGCTGTCGGTGCTGTCGACGTCGCTGGATTCGGGTTCGTGGTGATCGGTCGCCGCACGGCGCAGGTGCAGATAGCCGAGGTGGCGTTCGTACTGGTCGAGAATGTCGCCGATGATCTGCTCGCGGCTGTAGCCGTTGAGTGAGTAGCCCTGCGATCCCTCGGCCAGGTATACCTCGCAGCGGAAGTAGCGATCGTCGGACCGCTGCGCGAGCACGGCATAGGTCGGGGCCGGTGCCGAAACCGGCCAGATGCCGTACTCGAACCGGGGCTCACTGGCCTGATCGACCACCAGACGCGGTGACGGCAGACCCTCGTTGGACGAGGAATCGTCGATGGTCGCTGTCATACCCATGTGCTCGAATTCCGCCGCGACATCGTGCATCGCCGGATCGACGGTGCCGGTGATGAATTTGCGAGTCGCCGCGGCGCCCGGGTAATTGATGGTCGAGAGCAACCGGCGACGCCAGCTGCTGAGTTCGGCCGGTCCGCGGCCGGCGGCGAAAGCCTTGGGCAGCGAGGTGCGGTAACTGTCGAGTTTGAAGGACTCGTTGTGGACGGCGCGCAACATCGCGATGCCGATCAGCGCCAATACGAACGAGAACGGCAGTCCCATGATGATGGTGGCGTTCTGCAGGGTCTTGATGGACCCGCCCGCACCGGCGAACAGCATCGACAAGGTGAGTACACCGATCGCGGCCGACCAGAAGATCCGGGTGCCGGTGGCGCAGTCGGCCATCGGATCGGGCAGTTTCGAGGTGAAGTTGCCCATCACCAGCGACCCCGAATCGGCGGTTGTCACGTAGAAGAGCAGCCCGGTGATGGTCGCGATCCCGAGCAACAGGGTCGCGCCGGGATATTTCTCGAGCAGGGAGTAGAAGCCGAGTTCGGCTCGGTCCGCGGTCTGCTCGGCGAAGACTCTGTCGTCCCTGGCGACCTCGAGTGCGCTGTTGCCGAAGATCGAGATCCACATCAGGGTGAAGCTGAACGGCACGACGAGCACCCCGAAGATGAACTGGCGCAGCGTGCGTCCGCGCGAGATGCGTGCGAGGAACAGGCCGACGAACGGTGCCCAGGCCACCCACCACGCCCAGAAGAACAGCGTCCAGCTGTCCAGCCAGGTCGACGGCGCGTTCGCCGTCTCCGGATTGCGCTCCCAGGCGAAGGTGTCGAGGGTCCGGTCGGGGAAGGTCGAGAGGTAATCGCCCGCGTTCTGGGCCAGGCCGTTGAGCAGGAAATCGGTGTTGCCCGCCACCAGGATGTAGATCAGCAGCGCGATCGCCATGATGACATTGAGCTCCGACAAGCGCCGGATGCCCTTGTCGACGCCGGTGGTAGCGGAGATCGTGGTGATGGCCACCGACAGCGCGATGAGCCCGATCTGGGCGGCCTTGCCCTGGGGAACCCCGAACATCTGGTGCAGGCCATAGTTGAGCTGGACGATGCCGATGCCCAGCGAGGTGGCGATGCCGAAGATGGTGCCGAGCACCGCGGCCACGTCGATCGCGTCGCCCCACCGGCCGTGCACGCGCTTGCCGAAGATCGGATAGAGCGCGGCACGGATCGTCAGCGGCAGGTTGTGCCGGAACGCGAAGTAGGCGAGGGCGCCGCCCATCAGCGCGTACATCGCCCAGCCGGTGATGCCGTAGTGGAAGATCGTCCAGGCCACCGCGTCGCGGGCGGTCTCGTTGGTGCCGGGCTCGCCGAGCGGGGGCCGCAAGTAGTTGTAGACGGGCTCGGCGACCGAGAAGAACATCAGGTCGATGCCGATCCCTGCCGCGAACAGCATCGATGTCCAGGAGAACAGGCTGTACTCCGGCCGTGATTCCTCCGGCCCCAGCCGGTAGCGGCCGTACCGGCTGGCGCCGAGGAAGACCACGAGGCCGAGGATGACCGTGGCGAGCACGAAATACCACCAGCCGAACCAGGTGGTGGTGAAGGTCTTGACTTCGCCGACAATGGTTTCGGCGCTCGACGGCGAGGCCAGCGCCCAGATCCCGAAGGCGAGCACGGTGCCCGCCGAGAAGAGGAACACCGGCTTGTTGACCGAGCGCCGGTCGGTGACGGGGTGTACCGGGACCACGTCCTGCGCGGTCCCGGTAGGTGTCGGCTCAGTGCCGTTGTCCCCGGGTTTGCTGACACCGCCCATGCGAGGCAGGGTAGTTCGTGCTCACCCGCAGATCGGGGACCTTCAGTGGTTGCCGACCTCGTGTTCCAGCCTGCGCGCCACCAGATCACGGGCTTGTTCGCGCAGCGCGGGCCGGTAGCCACTCGGATACACCGGGTCTCCCGGCGCGTAGTTCTTGAGCACTTCCTTGGCGAGGGTGATCTTGTGGACCTCGGTCGGGCCGTCGGCGATGGCCATGACCTCGGCGTAGGTGGTCATGTCGAGGAAGGGGAGATCGGTGCTCACGCCCATCGCGCCGTGCAGATGCAGTGCGCGGCGGGCGATGTCGTTCATGACGGTCGGCATGGCGATCTTGATGGCGGCGATGTCCTTGCGGACGGCGCGGTAGTCCTGGGCCTGGTCGATGCGCCAGGCGGTGCGCAGGACCAGCAGCCGGAACTGCTCCATCTGGATCCAGCTGTCGGCGATGCGCTCCTGAGTCATCTGGAAGCCGCCGACGACACCCTTGCGGGCCGGGCGTGAGACCGCGCGCTCGCACATCATGTCGAAGGCTTTGCGTACCAACGCGACCGTGCGCATCGCGTGGTGCACGCGACCGCCGCCCAGACGGGTCTGCGCGACGATGAACCCCGCGCCCTCCGCACCGAGCAGATGATCGGCAGGCACCCGGACATCGGTGAATCGCAGGTGTCCTTCGTGTTCGCTGAACCCGGGGACGGTGAAGTTGCGCACCAGTTCGAGACCGGGCGCATCGGCGGGCACGATGAACATCGACAACCGCTGGTGCGGTTCGGCCGCCGCGTCGGTCACCACCATCACGATGTGGAAGGTGGCGAACTCGGCGGCGGAGTTGAACCACTTCTCCCCGTTGATCACCCACTCGTCGCCGTCGCGCACCGCGGTGGTGCGGAACGCGGTCGGGTCCGAGCCGCCGGTGGGTTCGGTCATCGCGTAGCAGGAGCCGATCTCGCCGTCGAGCAACGGCTGCAGGTATCTCGCCTTCTGCTCCTCGGTGCCGAAGTGCGCCAGGATCTCGGCGTTGCCGGAATCCGGTGCCTGACAGCCGAAGACGAGCGGCGCCCACATCGAGGTGCCGAGCACTTCGTTGAGCAGCGCCAGCTTCAGCTGACCGAAACCGGGACCGCCGAGCTCGGGACCGAGATGGCAGGCCCACAGGCCCTGATCCTTGACCTGCTGTTGCAGCGGCCGCATCAGCGCCCGGATCTCGGGGTCGGCACGGTCATAGGGATTGGGGTAGAGCAGATCCAGGGGCTCGACCTCGGTGCGGACGAACTCCGCCACCCAGTCGAGCTTGCGCTGGTACTCCGGATCGGTCTCGAAATCCCAAGCCATGGTCAGCCTTTCGTGTTGTCGTCCGTGGCGCGGAGCCCGGACAGGACGGTCTCGGTGAGGATGTCGGCGATCTCGGCGGGGGAGTGGGTGCCGCGCTCGCGGTACCAGTAGCCGAGGGAATTGAGCATGCCGAGCATGCCGTTGGTGACGATGTGGTCGGCGGTGCGCAGTTGCCCCGCCGCGTGGCCCGCGTCCATGACGTCTTGCCAGTGGTGCTGTAGCCGATCGCGCAGCTGCTGCAGGACGACGGCGTGTTCGTGGGTCAGTGCGCCGGCGTCACGCAGGTGCACAGCCACCGCACGCCGATGCGTGACGATCAGTTCGACATGGCTGCGAATCAGCCGGCGCAGCGTCTCGACCGGGTCGGCGCCTGCCTCGACGATGCGTTCGGCATCGGCGAGCAGCAGCCGGGTGTAGTCGCGCAGGATCGCCCACAGCAGGTCTTCCTTCGACCCGATGTGGTAGTACAGCGCACCCCGCTGGACGTCGGCTCTCGCGCCGATCTCGGCGACGCCGGTGGCATGGAAACCGCGTTCGGCGAACAGTTCGAGTGCCGCGTGGTGGATCCGCTCCCGCGTGTCCGCCCGCTCGGTGGCGCGTGGACGGCCGCGACGACGCACAGGGGACGACGGTTCGGTGGTCACGGCGCCTCCGTTCGGTCCGGCTCGCGACTTAATGTTCCGATCAGTACATTAATTGTCCGCGCACCTACAATCAAGGGGTGACCCGCCGCGCCCATGCCGCCGACCTCGGTGGCTCGGCGTGGCGGAATGGACGGAGCCCGCAGGGCGTTCGAACCCACACGAGGTGTCACCTCTACCCACGGGTAACATGACATCGACTTTTCCCACCCGGTTTTCACCAAAGTGAGGCAGTAGATGACAGAGCGGATTCAGGTCGGCGGGCTCCAGGTGGCGAGCGTTCTTCACGATTTCATCGAGAACGAGGCGCTCCCCGGTACCGGCGTAGATTCCGCCGCGTTCTGGGCCGGTGCCGAGCAGATCATCAACGACCTCGCCCCGCGTAACCGCGCTCTGCTCGCCGAGCGCGACGAGTTCCAGGGCAAGCTCGATGCTTGGCACGGCGAGAACCCGGGCACCGGCTACGACAAGGCCGCCTACAAGCAGTTCCTGACCGAGATCGGTTACCTGCGGCCCGAGCCCGCGCCGTTCCAGATCGGCACCGGCAACGTCGACGCCGAGATCGCCACCACCGCGGGCCCGCAGCTCGTGGTGCCGGTGATGAACGCGCGCTTCGCGATCAACGCCGCCAACGCGCGCTGGGGTTCGCTCTACGACGCGCTCTACGGCACCGACGCCATCCCCGAGGCCAACGGCGCCGAGAAGGGCAGCGGCTACAACCGCGTGCGCGGCGACAAGGTCATCGAGTGGGGCCGCAACTTCCTCGACGACGCGGTCACCCTGATCACCGGTTCGCACCTCGGTTCGGCCTACTACAAGATCGTCGACGGCGAGCTCGAGATCGGCCTGGAAGACGGCACCGACATCGGCCTGGCCGACCCGTCGCAGCTCGTCGGCTACCTCGGCGACCCCGAGGCCCCGACCTCGATCCTGCTCAAGCACAACGGGCTGCACATCGAGATCCAGGTCGACGCCACCTCGCCGATCGGCTCCACCGACACCGCCGGTGTCAAGGACATCGTGCTCGAGTCCGCGCTCACCACGATCATGGACTTCGAGGACTCCGTCGCCGCGGTCGACGCCGACGACAAGGTCGTCTGTTACCGCAACTGGCTCGGCCTGATGAAGGGCGACCTGGCCGAGGAAGTCTCCAAGGGCGGCAAGACCTTCACCCGCACCATGAACCCCGACCGCGTGTTCACCGCGCTCGACGGTTCCGAGCTGGTCCTGCACGGTCGTTCGCTGCTGTTCGTGCGCAACGTGGGCCACCTGATGACCTCCGACGCGATCATCGACGCCGAGGGTAACGAGGTTCCGGAGGGCATCCTGGATGGCCTGATCACCTCGCTGATCGCCGTGCACTCGCTCAACGGCACCGCCTCGCGCGCCAACACCCGCACCGGTTCGGTCTACATCGTGAAGCCGAAGATGCACGGCCCCGACGAGGCCGCGTTCACCAACGAGCTGTTCGGCCGGATCGAGGACGTCCTCGGCCTGACCCGCAACACCCTCAAGGTCGGCATCATGGACGAGGAGCGCCGCACCACGGTCAACCTCGCCGCGTCGATCGAGGCCGCCAAGGACCGCGTGGTGTTCATCAACACCGGCTTCCTCGACCGCACCGGCGACGAGATCCACACCTCCATGGAGGCCGGGCCGATGGTCCGCAAGGCCGAGATGAAGGCCCAGACCTGGATCACCTCCTACGAGGACTGGAACGTCGACACCGGTCTGGCCAAGGGTCTGCCCGGCAAGGCGCAGATCGGCAAGGGCATGTGGGCCATGCCCGACCTGATGGCAGGCATGCTCGAGCAGAAGATCGGCCACCCCAAGGCCGGCGCCAACACCGCCTGGGTGCCCTCGCCGACCGCTGCCACCCTGCACGCCACCCACTACCACCTGGTGGACGTGTTCAAGCAGCAGTCCCAGATCGCCAAGGGCGGCCCGCGCGCCACCGTCGACCAGATCCTCGAGATCCCCCTCGCGCAGTCCACCGACTGGACCGACGAGGAGAAGCGTCAGGAGCTGGACAACAACTCCCAGGGCATCCTGGGCTACGTGGTCCGCTGGATCGATCACGGTGTCGGCTGCTCCAAGGTGCCCGACATCAACGACATCGGCCTGATGGAAGACCGTGCCACCCTGCGCATCTCGAGCCAGCTGGTCGCCAACTGGCTGCGCCACGGCGTTGTCTCCGAGGCCGACGTGATCGCCAGCCTCGAGCGGATGGCCCCGGTCGTCGACCGCCAGAACGCGAACGACAAGACCTACCGCCCGCTGGCCCCGAACTTCGATGACAACATCGCGTTCCAGGCCGCCAAGGAACTGGTCCTGGAAGGCACCACGCAGCCCAACGGCTACACCGAGCCGATCCTGCACCGCCGCCGCCGCGAGTTCAAGGCCGCACAGAAGTAGTGCTGTCGAGTCCTTGAAAAGTAGCTCGTAGCAGCTCTTTTCGTTTGAGGCCCCGCGTCGGAGACATCCGAGGCGGGGCCTCAGCCGTCACCGGATCACCTTTGGCTGTGCTGGTGGCGATGGAACTTGGCTTGTAGAACCGTGTATCCGCTCCACCGGCCCGAAGGCTCGAAGGTGGTGGATGACCAATTGATCGGGCCGTCAAATGTTGCCTCCCGGCCGCCATCGGTGCCGTCACCGAACGCCTGGATACCGGGTCCGGGGACATGAGCAGCTAAACTGACGACCAGCTGTTCGAACGCGCGGTCGCCGAGCCGATCGATGTCATAGTCGGGCACCGAACCATGATGCCTCCGATCACGCCCGGCCGCACAAAGGTCGAACAGGCTGCGTTGGCGTGGGGGACTGCTGCACGATCGGGTGACAGCGGTCAGGCAGCTCGAAGAGCTGGTGTGGTCGTGATGGCTTCGTATTCGACCGGGGTCAAGTTGCCGAGTTCGATCCAGGTCGCCCAAGACTGCCGGTCGAGGACGTTCTTCTGCAGCAACGCGAAAACGATCCCATCGCCGTATTGTCACCGCAGGCGCCGACTCGTCCTATGGATCCGATCAGCGCGTGGAAACCGAAGGTGCGAAAGAACTTTCGAGATCGAAACTGCGACCCTCAGGTCGACATTCTCGGCCACGACATCCCCGCCGAGGTCGCCGCGCACTACAAGCGCGGAGCGCACGACGACCTCTCGGCCTGGCCACGCTCTTCCGCAACGTCCGATACGGTGGAGATCGGCTATGTGCCCATAGGTTGGGTTGCGCCATCCCTGGGGTGGGTATCAGGCATTCGGCTGCTCCGGGATCGTTGGTGTCACACCGGAAACGGTGTCGGAGAGGATTGATCGAGGGTGTCGATCCCTCTGCTCGAGATCAGGGGCAACAGATGTTCGTACGGCGAATTCAGTTGCGTGCCAACGTGGCAGCGGTCAGTCTGGCTCTCGGGGTTCTCGGTGCCGCAGTCGCGGGCTGCGACCCGACAACCGAGCCCCGCAGCGCCGATGTCACCAATACCCGCACCGCCGAAGCGGCCGAGGTCAGCGCCGCCGAAGCGTCGTTCCTCGAGGAGATCAGGATCAACGACGCGGCCCTGCCGGGGAAGTCAGCGAAGGAGTTGGTCGCCGCGGGCCACGCGACGTGTGAACACCTGCGTGACGGGGTGTCAGTTCTGGACGAGACTTCCGCGGTTGAGCAGACCTACCAGTTCGATCAGGGCCCACTGTTCGTCAGCGCCGCGACCACGAATCTGTGCCCGGACTTCGTCTCGTAACTGCCACAACTATGTGTGTGAAACGCCAACCATTAGCTTGTATCAAGTGCAGGCAACGTTCGGAGTTCCGGCCTGGGTGAGGCGGATTATGGGTAATTGGTCGAGCATCCGCGATGGTGCTTTGCGGGCGTGCCCAGAGACCGTGGCGGTTCCGTGTGTCGGAGGTCATGGCGCCGTAGGTCGGTGAGCAGTCGTTGGGCTGTCTCGATTTCGGGATTGTCGTTCAGTCGGCCAGAAACGGTTGTCGGTGCCAACCGTGCGATACGGTTGAATTACTTATCAGACGCTGCCGGGCACCTGACCAGGATATCGTCGCGCCACTGTGCCGAGTCGCGCACGTACCACGCGGCGCTGTCATCGTCGAAGCTCACGCTGATCAGCGGGCGACCGATCGATTTTCCGGCGTGGGATCGGACGATATCCACTGATGTGATCGATGCGAGCGGAATTTCCAGTGGGTCATCTGATCCCGCTCGACGAAACCACAGTCGCGTATCGGTCAGTACGAGCGCGCCATTGCCGCGTACCTGCTTCCCGCCCTTCGCGGCTCGCCCGAAGTAGTTGGCGACCGGGTCGCTGCGCACGGGTTCTCCGGGTGCGAAGTTCGCCGAGATGGCCGTCTCGGCTGTCCGGCGTATTGCCCGGAGGGTGGATAGGGCGATGAGCGTGATGACCGCGAGTGCCACGACCACGATGACGATGACCATGAAGACGATCCAGCCGACAGTCATGGGAGCAGCGTAATGCTTCGGCGGCAGTCGGGTCGGGCATCGCGATACGCCTGGGGGGCGATGTGGCCGCGAGCGATGTCGGTCGCGATGGCGGAAACTACGGTCCGCACGAAGTTGCCGGCGCGTGGGTCTGGATGCAAGTCGGCTGATGACCCAGAATGCGCGTGCCAGACCTCGGATGCAGCGCTGCGAATCGTGCGAGCATCGCTTCCAGATGCGAGTCCAGCACGGCCCGTCTTCATTAGCGCGGTGAGTGAAGCGGCCTGGCCGATCGTAGTGATCCAGGCTTGGCGTTGCTGTATCTAGGCCAATCCGTGGGCGTATCAACTGCCATCCGGATCGGCGGCCGTCAGGTGGGTCGGTGACGTTGATGATGGGCGGGCCGAGCTGCGGGCGAGTCGGCGGTTCTCAGGACGACACGTTACTTGGCGAGATCCTGGCTCATGAAGATCGCGATCTCGCCCTCGCTGGGCGTCGAGAGATACAGCGATGTATCGAGCCCACAGAAGGTGAATCCCATCCGAAGGTATGCGTGAACCGCGGGCGCATTGACATTGGTGACCTCCAGCCACAACGTGTGGGCACCCACCTCACGTCCATACTCGACGGCAAGATTGACCAGTTCTCGGCCGAGACCCTCGCCACGACGACTCGGGGAGACTTTGATATCGGCAATGATCAGACGCCGATTCCATTCCTCGTAGATGACGTCGACAGACCCGCAGATATCGCCGTGTGGGTCGACAGCGACGAACCGAACCGGTTTATCCTGATCGTCGTCGGTTTCGTCCGGAAAATGCTTGACGATTGGAGGGACGACCGAGACTTCACAGAGCGCGAATCCATCACCGGTGGCACGGATATCGAAGATGGTGCTGGTGGTAAACGAATTGTCGATCCGGTCCACCGCGCCGTCGTCGTCATGAACACCTCGACGGAAGGACACTGCTGACATATGTGGTGCCCTACTCTTCTGGTGTTCGATCATGCCGGTGCTTCCGAATGTGGGATGTCACCGTGGGGTAGTCCACAGGGGTCACCACAAGTGCGGGCACCTTCTTCGACGTCGGCTCGTATGAGCCTGTTGCGCAAGAAATTTCGGAGATCCCGAAATCTATGGCGGTTGGCTTGATCGAGGCGCGTCCTTCGCCGATGACGGCGACGAAATCGCAACTGACCTCGGCCGGAGACAGCTCGAGCATGGGGACATCCTTCCAGTGTCAGCGCTCCGCGTGTGCGGCACCAGCCATCGGTCCGTGTGTGAGGGCCGGTTCGCCCGGCTCGCCGCGACCTGGTCCTTCATGGATCTCGGCGTACGCCGCTATGGGGCGAGCTGGCCGTCTCGGTCGACAGCACCACGTCCGCGACCGTCGTCAAATGTGGACGGCCGCCGTCGGTGCTCACCTGCTCCAGTACGAGGCGGCTGGTCCGACCGCGCAGGTGCAGCGTCGCTATCTGGTTGCCGAAGAAGGGGCCGGTGACCCGACTCCACTCGACCGACACTGGGGGAACGGTGGACACCCGGTTCAGGAGGAAACGCGTCACCCGTTCGGCGGCCCGACTCCACGAGACCCGGAAAATCACCTTCATGGCGGTCGGAACGTAGTTGTGCATCGGCGAACAGGTCAGCTGGTAGACCCGGGACCTCACGTCGTCGGGGAACTGCGCTCGCGCGGCATAGGCGTGGTGAACGTCGCCGGACAGCACACAGATCGTGGCGGGCGCCCGTCCTCCCGGGCCGCTGCACTGTCCGCGCCCGACGCGGGCGACGAGCCGGGCGACCCGGTCGAATGAATCTCGGAAGGCGGCCCAATGTTCCAGATCGGCTGAGCGCCGCAATCTTTCGGCCCATCCCGTCACACGTCGGCCCCGCGCCCCTGAGGCCATGCGCTCGTTCCATGACTCCAGGTCGTGGAGGGCGCGCGGCAGCAGCCACGGAAGCGAGCTCCCCACCAGCAGGTGGTCGTAGTCGCCCTCGGTCTGTCGTTCGATCCACGAGAACTCGGGCTCGGAGACCATCGACCGCGTGCCGCCGCCGAGTATGCGTCCGCACCGGGAATCGATGACGAGCAGTCGGGTCGTGCCGAGATCGCGGCGATACGACCATTGCGCTCCCTTGGCCCCGTCGGCTTCTTCGTCCGCCGCGGATGCGAAAGCGCGGAGCAACTCCGCGCAGTCGCCGCCCTCGGATCGGATCCGCTGGTAGAGCTCGTCGTCGGCCAGGGCTGCGGGCGAGAGATTGCCCAGGTGCTGGTAGATCCAGTACGACGACAACGCGCCCACGATACGTTCCTCCCACCAATCGGTGGCCTCGATCTCGTCACGCCACGATTTCGAGGTGTTCCAGTCGTCGATGACGTCGTGGTCGTCGAAGATCATCGATGACGGAACTGTGGACAGCAGCCAGCGCACCTGTGGGTCGGACCATGACTCGGAATAGAGCCACGTGTACTCCTCGAAGTTGCGGATCTGGGCGCCCGGCGGTTGGTCGAGGTCGTGCAACTCGTCGATGCGACGGAGGATCTCCGGGGACAGCAGCTCATCGGCGTAAACCTGGTCGCCGAGCAGTAACAATGCGTCGGGCAGATCTTCGGGTGAGCGTTCCATGACTCGCCGCGCATAGGCGTCGAGAGCGTCGGCGTCGAAGTGGTCGTTGTCCTGCGTCGCCGCCGGTGTGGCGAATCGGCACGAGCCGAAGGCGAGGGTCAGATCGGCGTCGCCTCTGAGCGTGCGAATGACGGACGGGTACGGGGCGTCGGGCAGCGGCCAGACGCGCTCCCCATCGAGACCGACCTCGTACCGTGTGACGGAACCGGCCGCCAGTCCCGCGATCAGGACGAGAGCGTAGTGGTGTCCGGCGACGGTCCAGGTGTGTTCGTGGTGGCCGAGGACCTCGACAGTGCACGGTGCGGACGTCTCGACCCAGACGGTGGCGTCGCATTCGCCGACGTGACGCAGCAACGGACCCAGAACCAGTTCGGTCCTACTTTCGGGCAGCCGTGCCATCACTCCAGACTATGTCGTGGACCGGCTGTCGAGCGAGGGCATTCTGCCCCTCACAGAACTGAATCCGGTTCGTGATCGCGATACAGTCTTCGCATACCGTGCTGGCGGTGCTGGCGCTCGTCGAGTCGGACGACGATGTCGTCGACCGGGCGCTCACCGCCCCGAGCCGATCCTGCACCGCCGCCGTCGCGAGTTCAATGCCGCCAACAACGGCTGATTCTCGTCTCGCCTGAACGAAATCCCCTGGGCGCCTTCGGGTTCCCGGGGGTCTCGTTGTCGGTGGGTGTGGCTCATCGGAGCAGTAGGCTCCGTGCATGCACGACGAAACCGACTCCCCGAGAACCGAGTTGGAGCACCGATTGCGACTCGCGCTCACGAGTCACCCCACCTTCGAGGTTCGGCCGGTCGGTCGGCGTGAACTGCGCGTCGCACGCCCGTACGACCACAACATGGAACGAACTCCGTACCGCTTCTCGCTCCTGCTCGAGGAGAAGCGCAGATTCGCTGTAACCGTCGAACACTGGTCGTCAGACGGCGGCACACCTTTGCGACGCGATCGAGATCGAGAGCAGCCGGTGCGGAACCTGATCGCGGCTGAATTGGCAGAGCTGGGCTGGAAGCCGGGGCGCAGCGCTGTGGGGTGGACGATCGCGGTGTTGTCGCAAGCCGCTTGGGCTGTGTTGTTTCTGGTTGTCTCAACGGCGGTGCTCATCTACTTCACCGAGTGACCTCGTGGAGGGGTCGGTGTCGAGGGCCGGCGCCGTGACCTGCGGTGTGTCGAATATCCGGCGAATCGCCAGGTACCGTTGGGCGGTGAACCCTGCCGACGTGCGACTACTCAAAGATGGCGACCTCGAGACCCGCGAGGAAAACTTGCGCCACCTGCTCGTGCGGGCTGAGGACGGCGACACATCCGCGATGGAAACACTGTGCGCGCTGGTCCGCGACTATCCCGACTACCACCGGTCGCTCTACAGCAGGGCATTGAACCGGGCGGAGGTCTTCGGCGACGACACCCTGCGCGAACCCCTGCTCGCGTCACTCGCCGACACCCGTTACAACTGCCAGGCATGGGCCGCGATGGGCTGCGCGGCCCTAGGCATCCGTGACGCGGTCCCCGGCTTGGTCGCGATGCTGGATCGCCCACAGGACATCGCCCGAGACCAGGCGGTGATCGCCCTCGGCGCCCTCGGCGACGAATCTGTCGTCCCGGTCCTCGCGCCCCTGCTCCAGGACTCGATCAGCGGAATGCGCGAACGCACCGCCGAAGCACTCGGCATGATCGGCGGCGACGCGGCCTTGGCAGCACTCTGGGACGAATTCGAGAACCGCCGCTACTACCGCATCGGCTACATCGCCAGCGCGTTGTCGGAGTTCGCCCCCGACATCATCCCGAGGCTGGTCGAGGCGGCCTCCAGCGACGATCCCGACAAGCGGTACTGGGCAGCCGTCGCCCTCGGTTCGACCGGCGACGACCGCGCTGTGCCGACACTGGAACGACTGATGGCCGACGATCGCGGCTCCACCGTGTTCGACGGCATGGTGAGCGTCGCCGCGAAGAAGGGCCTGCGCACGCTACGCCGAATCCAAGCCGCGATCGCCGCCCGCGAATCCTGAGTGACCAGCCCGAGGGGGTTGTCGGTGGCGGGCGATAGTCTCGTCCGGTGTCAGTGAATATCGATGTCGCCCTGACTGTTCGGGGGCTCGCGAACGAACGCGAGTGGGTGGGAATGACCGACATGCTCGTCGAGGTGTTCAAGGACGAGCGGCTGGAGGACGAGGTATTCGTCTGGATGGGGGAGACCGAGGACGGCCTGTTCGTCCGCGCGGAATCGGACTACCCGGTGATCTTCAGCGGATTCTTTCGCTGGAGCGGGGCTTTCGAAGATCGCCTCACCCGCCGGGTGGCAGCACTCGTCCCGCAGGCCCGCGTGGCTTTCGACTGGGGGTATCCGGATGAAGAATGACGAAACCGGCCACGAATGGACCGACGTACTACCGGAAACAGCACCGACGATCCACCGAAACCTCGACGTGACGGTCGGCGGGCGCACCCTGACCACACTCACCCGCACCCAGCTGAGCTATTGGATCAGCAAACTGAAATACAGTCGCGGCGGCCCGTTCATGACGGTATCCCGGCCCGACCACCCGGAATTCATCCAGACCTACCGCCACAGCGACACCGACTACTACCTCGAGATCCGCTCACCTGATTCCCTCGACGAGTTGGCGTCGACAACTTTGCGTGACGGCGAATCGGCCGCTGAGCTGATCTGGGAGTGGTTGGAGCGCAGGGGAACCCGCCTGGACGCGCTGCAGTGGGAGCGGCGCACGATCTAGGGTGCAAACCGATTCGGACGGACCTCGCCCGCGGAGAACCGGCGACTCGCGGTCCTGGTACCCGAAACCGCTAGCTGCTCTCGTACGGTGGTGACATGGGCGCACGGATGGTGGTTGTCGGGGCGGATGCGACGGGGATGGCGGCGGCGTCGCAGGCGCGCCGGTTGCGGGATGCTGGTGAGCTCGAGATCGTGGTGTTCGAGAAGGGGCAGCATTCCTCGTATTCGGCGTGCGGGATTCCGTACTGGGTGGCGGGCGATGTTGCCGATGCCGATGATCTGATCGCGCGGTCGGTGGCCGAACATCGTGCTCGTGATATCGATCTGCGGATGCGGACCGAGGTGACCGAGATCGATCCGGTGGGGCGGCGGGTGCGTTCTCGCGATCTCGATAGCGGTGCGCAGGGGTGGACGGGTTACGACAAGCTCGTGTTGGCCACGGGTGCGACGCCGATCCGGCCGCCGCTGCCCGGTATCGACGCCGAGGGTGTCTACGGCGTGCAGACCCTCGATGACGGGCAGGCGCTCATCGACGGGCTGGAG
Source organism: Nocardia sp. NPDC058518 (assembly GCF_042719655.1). Lineage (NCBI taxonomy): Bacteria > Bacillati > Actinomycetota > Actinomycetes > Mycobacteriales > Nocardiaceae > Nocardia > Nocardia sp. NPDC058518. The sequence continues at coordinate 184,267 of NZ_JBHXNJ010000009.1, read as the reverse complement.
TCGGCGACCGGGCGGGAAGCCGTCGTGGTGGGCGCGGGGTATATCGGTGTCGAGATGGCTGAGGCGTTGGTGCGTCGGGGGTTCGAGGTCACCATGATCACCCGGGGCGCCGAACCCATGGCCACGCTGGACCCGGACATGGGTGCGCTCGTGCGAAAAGCCATGGAGGGGATGGGAATACGGCTCGTCCGTGATACCGAGGTGACCGGAATGCGGACGTCCGCGGACGGCAAGGTCTGTGCCGTGGCGACCGCCGACACCGAATATCCGGCCGATGTGGTCGTGCTGGGGATCGGCGTGCGCCCGACGACCGAGCTGGCCCGTGACGCCGGACTTCCGCTGGGGGAGAGTGGTGGTCTGCTCACCGATCTCGCTCAGCGCGTGCGCGGGTATGACGACATCTGGGCCGGTGGTGATTGTGTGGAGGTACTGGATCTGGTGTCGGGCACGCTCCGTCACATCCCGCTCGGCACCCACGCCAACAAGCACGGCCAAGTGATCGGATCGGGTGTCGGCGGCGGATACGCCACCTTCCCCGGTGTGGTCGGCACCGCGATGAGCAAGGTATGTGACCTGGAGGTGGCGCGTACCGGCTTGGGGGAGAAGGACGCTCGGCGTGCCGGGCTGCAGTTCCACTCCGTCACCATCGAATCCACCGGACGCGCGGGGTATTTCCCCGGCGCGGAACCCATGACGGTGAAAATGCTCGCCGAACGTCGCACCGGTCGGTTGCTCGGTGTGCAGATCGTCGGACGGGACGGTGCCGCCAAGCGAATCGACATCGCGGCGGTGGCGCTCACCGCGAGAATGACGGTGGAACAGGTGACCGCGCTCGACCTCGGTTACGCACCACCGTTTTCCCCGGTCTGGGATCCCGTCCTGGTCGCGGCCAGGGCGGCCGTCCGGGCGGTGGCAAGCGCCCGTTGATTGCCGGGGGAGTCACCAGAAGCTGGGTGTGAGGCCCCAGGACTCGAATTCCGCCGACAGCAACTCGCGCAGGGCAGCGCGGGTGGGGAAGCGGTCGGGGTCGGCGCCGGTGACGGCCAGGGTGACCGTGTGGCCGTCGGTGGAGAAGGACAGATTCACGCCCACCTCTACTCGACGGAACATGGCGGTGTCGTTGGTGCAGACGACAGGTCGCATGAGCACGGCAGAGGCATGATGGCCTGCGAAATCGGCTACCCCACTGGCGGTTTCGCCGAGATTGGTGCACAGGCATTCCGGGGCTTTGGCGGTGCGGGCGAAACGGCGCAGGACGAAGCGGGGCAGGATCATCTGCAAGGGCTGTAGGTGTTGCAGGGCGGGCGTGGTGGCCGGGTCGCGGTAGGCGGTGGCGGCGCGTTTCACGGCGGAGCGGACGTCGGCGAGGTCGATGCGTTCGCCGGTGCGGTAGGTGACCGAGATCGGCAGACCGGTGGTGGCGTTGGCGCGGGGGTCGTCGGGTGTGCGCATCGAGTGGGGGATGTCTACGCGAATGTCGGCGGTGTCGCCGACGCGTCCGCTGCGACCGAGGATTCCGGCGCCCAAAGCGATCAGGAGCCCGTTGGTGGTACCGGAATGCTGTGTGGCGGCGGCGTTCCACTCGGCGAGATCGAGCTGCACCACCGTGTCGGCCGGTGACCACTGTGCCGGAAGGGGGAGCTCGGGGAGCGAGGGGCGAAGGTTGCGGTCCGGCTCGGTGACACCACGGGTGGCGATCGCCGCCCGGATCCCCTTCGCGACCGCGCGTAGCTGTCTGCCCGCATCGATGACGTTCGCGATCGACGAGTTCCGCGGTTGCGTCCCGACCAGCCGGCCCGAACCCGTGGCAAAGTCCGGACGCTCGTCGAGCCGGGCCAGCGCGTCGCCCACGGCGAACAACACCGCGCCGCCGTCGGATGCCACATGCGAGGTCACCAGCGAAACCAGCGTCCCACCCGTCGTGGTCGGCGCCGCGGACAGCCGCCACACCTGACCGGTCTCGGGATCGAAGTCGACCCGGCTCTGCGCGAAGTACCAGTCGAGGATCTCGTCATCGGCGACGGGCACCGAATCGCGGCCCAGCGGAAGCGATTCCGTCGCGGGTAGCCAGTAGGGACGGGCGAACGGAACCCGGGTCGGTCGCACGCGGCGGGCCAGGAAACCCTGGGCCAACTGGGCATGGAAGCGGGCGAGCAGCTCGGGGTCGAGCGGCTCGTCGAAGCGCCAGGCGAGCTGATTGACCAGGGCGTTGCCGTAGAGGCTGTGCAGCTTCAGGAACAGGTCGTCGTCGGCGGTGAGCCGGTTGACGGCGACCGGCGCGGTGACGATGGCCGGGGCGGTGAGCGTCATCAGAACTCCTCAGCGAGCACGCAGGGTGCGGACGGTCAGGGGCGCGAAGACGGCGGCGATCACGAGCGAGGCCACCACCGACCACAACGCGTCGGCGCCGACAACGCCGTTCTCGGCGAGCCCACGCACCGCGGACACGAGGTAGGACACCGGGTTGTAGTCGGAGACGTACCGGAGCCAGGTCGGCATCGCCGACTCGGGCACCAGCGCGTTGGACGCGAAACTCAGGAAGGTGAGCACCAGCATCGACATGCCTTGCACCGCAGCGGGTCTCGACACGGTGACCCCGATGAACGCGAACAGCCAGCTGATCGCGGTGGTGGCCAGGACGACGAGTACCGCACCGGCGACGAACCCGACCGGATGATCCGGACGGTAGCCCATGGCGAACCCGACGATCACCACCGTGGTCGCGGCGATGACATACCGGGTCGCCCCGGCCAGCAGCGCTCCGGCGACAGGTGCCGACCGGGCGATCGGCATGGCGACGAACCGATCGAAGACCCCGGACCGAATGTCTTCGGACAGTTGCACTCCGGTGGCGACCGACGACGTCAGCACGATCTGCACCAGCACGCCGGGAATAAGAATCGGCAGGTACGCCTGCATGCTGCCCGCGATGGCGGTACCGAAAATGCTGCCGAACAGCAGCGGCCCGACAATGGGTAGCAGCAGCGCGTCGTAGAGCAACTGCGGGCTGTGCCGGAAGGTGAGCAGACCTCGCCACGCCATCATCAGCGACTGGAACAGCGAGGCGCGCAGGCTGACGTGGGTGACCCGGGGGCGGCGGTCGATCGTCGGCGGTGTGGTGCGCTCGACGGCGATCTCGGTGATGGTGGCAGTCATGGTGGCCTCGGTCTTTCGGATCAGGCGGCGACGCGGTCGGTGCCGGTCAGCGCGAGGAAGACCTCATTGAGATCGGGGCGGTCGACGGCGAAACCGCGCAGCGCGATACCCGCGGCACGGCAGGCGGCGACGATGTCGGCGGCGGTGCCCGCATCGTTGAGCGCGACGGTGAGCATGCCCGCCGACGACCCTTCGGGGACCTCGCCGGTGAGCTCGACGACGATGGCCTCGGCGTGGGCGGATTGCGCGGGGTCGGCGAGTTCCAGGCGCAGCACCTGGTCGCCGATGGAGGACTTCAGCTCCGCCGCGGTGCCCTCGGCGACGATCGTGCCGCGGTCGATGACGGCGATCCGGTCGGCGAGCGCGTCCGCTTCTTCGAGGTATTGGGTGGTGAGCAGAACGGTCGCGCCGCGGGCGACGAGCCGCCGGATCACGCCCCACATCTTGTCGCGGGTATGCGGGTCGAGGCCGGTGGTCGGCTCGTCGAGGAAGATCAGCGGCGGGTCGGTGATCAGCGTCGCAGCCAGATCGAGCCGTCGCCGCATGCCGCCGGAGAACTGGTTCACCGGCCGGTCGGTGACCTTCGACAGCTCGAACTCTTCGAGGAGTTCGACGCTGCGGCGCGCGGCGTCACGGCGGGAGAGGCCGAGCAGCCGGCCGAACAGCCGCAGATTCTCACCGGCGGTGAGGGTTTCGTCGACCGAGGCGTACTGGCCGGTGAGCCCGATCATCGAGCGCACGGCGGTCGCGTCGCGCGCGATGTCGTAACCGAAGATCTCGGCGGTGCCGCGATCGGGACGGACCAGCGTCGCGAGCATACGGACGGTGGTGGTTTTGCCCGCGCCATTGGGGCCGAGCAGGGCGAAGACGGAGCCCGCCGCGATGGTGAGGTCGACGCTGCCGACGGCGGTGAAATCGCCGTAGGACTTGCCGAGACCGGTGGTGCGGATGGCGATATCGGTATTCACAATTGCCTCCCGGCAGAATGGGCCAACTCGGGGGCGACCGGCGAACCGCCGAGTGCCTCGACGACATCGGCGGCCCGCTCGACACCGTCGGCGGCGAAACCCGCCGCACAGGTTGCCGCGCGCGCGACCACATCGGGATGCGAGACGCGGTCGAGCAGAGCGTCGAGATGCTCGCCCGTCAACCGCTTCGCCGGAGTCGTGGCGGCCAGACCGAGCCGCTGGAGCGCCTGACCCCAATACGGCTGATCGGCCTGTACCGAGCAAATGACTTGCGGCACACCGGCTCTCAGTGCCGCCGCCGTCGTGCCCGCACCGCCGTGATGCACTGCGGCGACACAACGGGGCAGGACCCGGGCGTGATCGACCTGCTCGACGACCGCTACGTCTTGCTCGAATCCGGTGGCGATCGAGGCCCAGCCCGACGCGAGGAGAAGCCGACGACCACGCCCGGCACACACCGTCCGCAGCATCGCGACGAAGGCGGCCGGGTCGCCGACATCCATGGAGCCGAAACCGACATAGATCGGCGCGGATCCCGCGTCCAGCCACGAATCCAGAGTGGGCGACGGCAGTCTGGTGAGGAATCCGTCCGAATCGACCGGAAACCCGGCGAACGGCCCTGACAACTGCTCGCGGACACCGGGGAACAGCCGCGGATCGTAGGCCTGAATGCGCACGGCAGCCACCTTCGGCCCGGTGGTGACGGGCAGGACCGAGGCCAGGGCGGCGGCCCGTGCGCGGGCCAGGATCGACCACCCCCCTCGGTGCACGAAACCGGGGAGACGCGCGGCCCAGCGCACGGGCGCGACCGGGACCGCGCTGTTCGGCTGGATCGGGAAGAAGTGCATCGCCGCGAACGGCAGTCCGACCGCCCGCGCCACCGACACGGCGGCTTCCTCGCCCGCCATCCCCGCGACCACCACATCGTGTCCGGGTGCGAGCGCACGCAGGTCCGCGAGCTGCTCGGGCACTCCACGCCGTTGCAGGTCGAACAGCGCCCGCAGCCGGGCGCGCGGATCTCGGCTGGTGAACCGGTGGTCGGTGCGCTGCGCGTCGAGGAGGTCGGCGGTATCGCAGCCGAACGGCACCGCGGCGACCCCGTGCTCACGGGCGAAGGCGACGAGGTTCGGCGCGAGCGCCAACGTCACGTCGTGACCGCGCTCGCGCAGCGCACGAGCCAGCAGGATGCCGGGTTGGGCGTCTCCCCGGCTGCCGGTGAAAGCCAGCAGTGGCCGCATCCGCTCACCCCGCCTGCACGGCGAGAGGGAGCGCGTCCGAGCCCACAGCTGGACCCGCGTGCACCGCGGCGGTGATCGACGACAGTGCCTGCCCGAACGCGGTCAGGAATTCGTCCATCACCTCAGCGGGGAACCCGGCCGGGTACCGGGTCGATACGTACAGGCCGTCGGCTGCCCGCACAACCCACAGGAACACCTCGTCGGGCGAGTACGACTCCGCACGCAAGGTCCGTCCGCGCAGGTCGGCGACCAATTCGTAGCCGGGCAGGACCCGGATATCGAGGAAGGAGATGCCGAACCGCGGTGTCTCCGCGACGTCGAGCAGGTCGAGCACCCGCGACCAGGAGGCGTCGTTGGCGGTGCGCGAGCGACGTAGCGCGGCTCGTGCCTGATCCATGGCTTCGGCGATGCCGGAGCCGGCTGTCAGGGCGATATCGACCGGGACCACATTGACGAACCAGCCCATCGATTCCACCCAGCGCAGGTCAGGGCGGGTCGCGATCGGCATCACGGTACGCATCCGGTCCGCGCCGAACCGCTGCTGATTGGCCACGGCCAACGCGGCGAACACCGCTACCGACATCCGGTGCCGCACCAGGTCGAGGACCGATTCGACCTGCTCGAGCTCGGTGAGATCGAGCAGTCGCCGCGACACGCTGGGCTGGGGCCGGTCCGCGGGAGCGGGCCGCTGGGCATGTGGGGCGAAGCGCGGCATCGCGCCGTCGGCGAGGAATTCGCGCCAGGTGGCGACCGCGGGGGAGTCCGGATCCAGTTCGGCCGCGCTCGCCCGTTCCAGCACGGCGAAGTCGGCCACGCTGCCGAAGGTGACGGACTCGCGCGACTGCTCACCCGCCGCGACCTCGCGGTAGAGCGTGCGCAGTTCGAGAATCAGGATGGCCTGGGAATAGGCGTCCATCACCGAGTGGTCGGCGGCAACGAGCACCGTGAAATCACCGGTGTCGGCGTGCTCGACCGTGGCCGCGAGGCAATGCGGCCACACCAGCGGTGACAGGCGCTCTTCGAGGGTGCCGCAGAGGAATTCGTTGATCCGGGCGCCGTCGGTGAGTCCGGCTACGGGCTGTTCGGCGATGTCGACGGCGGTGGGCGCGGCGACGAGCCTGCGCGGTTCGCCCTGGGACGTGGTGGTCACCGTGGTGCGCAGGCCCTCGTGCCTGGCATGCCATCGCCGCAGCGTCTCGCGCCAGGTGGGGCCGTCGAGCGGGGCATCCATCTCGAAGACGGTGCCGATCCAGCGGCCGCGGCCGGGCAGCGGATCAGCGGGATCGACGCCGGCGCAGTACCCCGCGTGCACGCTGGTCAGCGGACGATCGTCGGGTCGCCATGCGTCGGCGGCGAGTTGGGGCGTCCACATCGACAAAGCGCCTGAACGGATTTCGAATTCGGACAGGTGGGTGTATTCCATGACCGGTTCACCTCGTGACGAATGCATGCCGAAGCGGCGGAAGGGGGATTGAAGGAGAACACCGCACTGTGTCACCTGATGCGTTGAACTTCGGCGGCATTGCATTTCCGTGAAGCCTCGGCGCGATTGATCGTATATGTGATTCCGCTGAGAGCATCATCGTGACGGGCATCACGGTTTAGTTGAACAAAACTCTGCCGCCTGCGAGTTTTCGCGATAATGGCATGTGTTCGCTTGTCCTGCTTCGGTGTTCGAAAACGTGTGATCAAGGACGGCATTGTCTGTCGATATTTTGTTCATTCCGGATGGGAAGATTCTTGTATGCACCATCACACCACCGGTAGTCGGTTGTCCAAGTGCGTTTCCCTGGTGTTCACCTGACGCAATTCATCGGTGCCGTTCGCAATATGACGACCGGTGCATCCGGGATTTCCGGCCCCGGCATGTCCGGACAGCGCGGTTCGCGGTCGTTGCCGGAAACCAGTACGGGCGCTGTCATCTGGTCGTTATCACAACGTTGCTCACTCGATGCCGGTTGCTATGGTGAAGGCGCGAAGTGTTCGTTCGGATGTGAAGGAAGACAATGGGAAGCACTGCCCTCGACATCATGGCGCTGGTCCTCAACCGCGTCACCGAGTTCTGGAACTGGATGGCGACCGGATCGTCGGGATTCCCGCCGCTGTGATCGGCTGACATCACGTTCTGTCTGTGAAACCCCTGGCGGCCGTTGGCCTTCGGGGGTTTCGCCGTTCATCGGGGTCCGAGTCGACCGCGCGCCCGATTCGTGTCGTACCCCGGCGTTACCGTTGTCGCACAACCCGAGTCGAGGGAGGGTGTCGATGGCCGAGAATGTGCGCGAACGTGCGCAGCGCCCGGAAGATCTGAGCCGGCTGGTGGTCGAGCGATTGAATGCCGGTGATGTGGACGGTCTCGTCGAGTTGTACGAGTCCGATGCGGTGCTCGCGCTGCCGGACGGGGTCGTCGCGACGGGGGTCGACGAGATTCGGGCGGCGTACGCGCGACTGGTCGCCGATCGACCGGTGTTCCAACCCGGTCACCAGGCGCCCGCCTTACTGGCGGGCGATCTGGCGCTGACGTCGTCGCGTCTGCCCGGCGGCACCGGTGCGACCGTCGAGGTGGCGCGCAGGCAGCCGGACGGAAGCTGGCGCTGGATCCTCGATCAACCGAACGCGCCCTGGGTGGTCAGCGAACCGGCGCGCCGGTCGAACGTGGCGGGATGATCAGTTCGGATTCAGGCCGGTCGCGAAGACGACGACGACCTTGTCGTCGGTCACCTCGCTGACCCGCACATTCGTGCCGTTGCTGGCCTGGGACTGACCGACCGGGACCGTGATCTGCTGGCCGCCGACGTTCAGGGTGACCATGTCACCGTTCACGGCGACGAGTTCCGCATCGATGCCGAGGATCGAGGCCTTGGCGCTCACCCCCCGGTCGAAGGTGACAGTGCAGCCGCTCACGGTGCATTCGGAGGTGGTGCCGGGTCCGTTCATGGTGCACGCGGAAACGGCGAAGGGAAGCAGGAGGGCGAACGCGGAAAGCGTGATCAGCCGTCGAACAGGCATGGCAGTCAGTGTAGTGCGTCGAAGGCACAACGGATCGGTCTCGCCAGGTTGCCCGCCGGATCCACCGGGAATACCGTCGCTGTGAGGTAACTGGCATCGCAAGCATCGGTGCCGATCGTGTCAGGCGGACGGCCGGCCAGCCGGGTGTTCACCCGCGGTCGGCCGAGATCGGGAGGTGGCACACCATGATCGCGAGCGAAATGACCGTTGCCAGCCGCTGGTGGTGGCGTCCGGGGTGGACACCGGGTCGCTCGTTCTACAACTGGCAGATCGTGCCGAGCCAGCCGGTCGCCGACAAACTGATCGAGATCTTCGCGCCCACGCTGTCGCGCCTGCCCGGACTCGAGCAGGTCGACGCCAAGCGGCTGCGGATCGGGGTGCAGGGTATCGGCTTCGCCGACGGGGTCAAAGGAGTGCACCTGGCGGCGCTGGTGGCAGGCGCACGCGACCTGCTCGCCGAGCTCGCGCCGTTCCAGCTCGCGTTCGGGCCGCCGGAGGTCACCGTCGAGTCGATTCGGTTGCCGGTCACCGTCTCGGAGGAACTGCTGCGGGTGCGTGCGGATCTGACCGACGCGCTGACAGACGTGTGGATCCGGGAACGGATCCCCGACTTCGGTGAGCCGCTGCGCCCCTACCTGGCGCTGGCCCACGCGACCCACCCGACACCCGTGCACGATATTCGCACCGCGCTCGACGAGGACGGGTTCGCCGACTTCGCCCTCGACGACACGGTCTCCGCGGTCTCGATGGTCGAATTGCAGTGCGAGGACGGACGATACGACTGGTCCGACGTCAGCACCGCCGGCCTGCTTCGGGTCCCGGACCCGGTCGTCGAACGGAGCATGTTCGACGACCCGCTCTTCGGTCCGTTGCGGAACCCGACGCCGCCGGCGCTCAGGAGCTGAGCCGCGGCGGCGGTGCGCCGTGCGGGAGCCGCGGCCCCACCGCGACCTGTGCGCCCGCGGTGCGCCCGTGCCCCCAGCCGAGCTTCTCGCGATATCGGCCGATGTGCTCGGTGGGAACCGCCGCGTCCGGCGGCAGCGGCGTGACCTCCGGCGCGACGTAGAGGGCATCGGTCGGGCAGTACGCCTCGCACATGAAACAGGTCTGGCAATCGGATTGCCGGGCGATAACCGGGATTCCGCCGTCGACGCGGTCGAACACGTTGGTGGGGCAGGCCGACACGCACTTGTCGCAGCCGATGCAGTCCTGCGCACGCAGTAGTTCGATCACGACGCCACCGCCAGACCCGAGTTGCGGGTGCCTGCCGAGTCGACCCACGGCTTGTCGAGCCCACCCGAGTGCAGGTGGTGATGCTGGGCCGGATCGAGGTCGGGATGGTCTGCGCGTTTGCTCATGCCGCGAGTCTCGGTGCGCGCCAGCGTGGATCGGTACATCAGGCGCCCGACCGCGGTGATGGCCGCGGCCTGCCGGGCCCTGACCCGCTCGTCGCCGGTCCCGCCGCCGAGACCGGCTGATGCGGCATCCCACAGTTCGTCGAGCCGGGCCAGGGCAGGACGCAGCCGGTCACCGTGGCGCAGATAGTTCTTCTCGAAGGGGATCAACTCGTCCTGCGCGGCGGTGACGACCTCGGCCGCGGTGACCGATCGTGACCCGTTGGGGCGCAACCCGACTCCGCCGATTCCGTGCACCGGGTCACTGGACCTGCCTGCTGTCTCGGCATGTTCCGCGGCGCCCGTGCCCGCCCAGCTTCCCGACGACATCGCCCACGCGGCGTTGTGGCTACCACCGCCGGTGAAACCACCGCAGATCCGTTCGCGAGTGGCCGCGTCTCCCGCGACGTACAGGCCAGGAACCGTTGTCGCGCAGTCATCGTCGACGACATCGATACCGCCGGTGCCGCGCACCGTGCCCTCCGCGAGCAGGTCGATCTCGAATCGGTCGGTGAACGGATCGATCCCGCGCCGGTCGAACTGCAAGAAGAAGTTCGGCTGACCTACCCGCATCTGCGCCTGCACGGTCTCATCCGCGCGATCCAGCTGAGCGAATACCTTCTCCTGCAACAGGGTTCGGGCGATCACCGAGCGACCCTTCGTCGACCCGGCCTCCTCGAGCACCCTGCCGTCCTCGCCGAAGAAGGTGGCATAGCCGTAGTAGGCGGTCTTGGTGATGGTGGAACCCTTGGGCACGATGGCGTAGGCGTTGGAGAACTCCATGCCGGAGAACCGTGCGCCCGCCTCGGCCGCCATCAACGCGCCGTCGCCGGTGTCGACGTTGGTGCCGAGTGCGCGGGAGAGGAACGCACAACCTCCGGTGGCGAGCACGACCGCGCCCGCGGTGATCCGGTAGTCCCGGTCGAGCTGCCGCTGATAGCCCGCCGCGCCACGCACCGCGCCCGCTTCGTCGACGAGCAGTTCCAGGGCGGGGGAGTGATCGTGGACCTGCACACCGAGCCGGGTGAGCCAAGCCCGCATTCGGCGCATGTACTCCGGTCCCTGCACGCCCGTCCGCAATTGCGCACCGGTGGCCGGATCCACCGGGAACGGGTAGCGGCCCTCGACGGCGAGCCGGTTCATGTTGGCGTAGGTCTGGTCGAGGACGCGATCCATCCAGTAGTGGTCGGCGAGATGACCGCCGAGCGCCTCCCTGCTCGCTTTCGCGTTGGCGCGGGCAGCCGCCTCGGGCGCGACGTACCAGACGCCGGTGCCGGAAGGCGCTGTGGCGCCGCTGGTTCCGCAGTAGCCCTTGTCGACCAGGATCACTTCGGCGCCTGCTTCACGGGCGTGGATCGCGGCCCAGGATGCCGCGGGACCGCCGCCGATGACGAGCACGTCGGTACTGGTGTGCCACGGTTCGGTCATGTGTGCTCCTGTGTGTGTCGGCGCGCCTGGCGCGCACGGGTCGTGGTCACCGAGGGCCGTTGGTGCGGTGCCCGACACGAATGTGCGGGCACCGCAACGGTTCTCAGGCTCCGGTGAACTTCGCGCCGGCGATCGGGGTGGAGGACAGGCCGTCGACGCCGACGGGGATGTCGCCCTCGAGGGTGGTGCGGTAGAGGACTCGGGTCACGTCGAGGTGGTCGAGGTCGCTGGGGGCGAGGTGCGCGGTGGCGCGGTTGTCCCAGAAGGCGATGCTGCCCTTGGCCCAGCGGAAGCGGACGGTGTAGGCGGGGTGGGAGATCTCGTCGAACAGCAGCTGCAACAGGGCATCGCTCTGGGGTGGGGTCAGGCCGAGGATTCTGGTGGTGAAGCCGGGGTTGACGAACAGCACGCGCTCACCGGTGACCGGGTGGACGCGCACCACCGGGTGTTCGGTCACCAGCGGTGCGCCGGCGATCTTGCGCGCGTACTCGCTGCCCGCCTCCCACGGCGGAATCCGGCCGCCGAAACGGTGTTCGGCGCGCAGCCCGTCGAGGAAGGTGCGCAGTGATTCCGGCAGCCCGGCGTAGGCCGCGGCCAGGTTGGTCCACTGGGTGTCGCCGCCGGTCTCCGGTGCGATCTCGGCGCGCAGGATCGAGGCCGCGGGCGGGTTGATCAGCGGCGAGACATCGGTGTGCCAGTGGTTGGTGTAGCTGAACTTCTTGCGGCCGAACTTCTTCTCGTAGAGGCGACTGTCGACGGCCAGGATCTCCGGGTGCTCGGTGGGCGCGTCGTCGTCATAGGGGTGCGACGGGGTGACCGCGCCGAAGCGGCGCGAGAACGCGATCTGTTCGGTGTGCCCGATCCGCTGGTCGCGGAAGAACAGCACCTTGTGCCGGTGCAGCGCCGCGGTGAGCTCGTCGACCTGGGTGTCGGTGAGCTCCTCGCGCAGGTCGATGCCGGTCACCTCGGCGCCGATGTGGCCTGCGACCGGGGTGATCTCGAGAGTGGTGACGACACTGGGGTTTTCGATGGTGGTCATGTCGGTGGTCCTTCGGGTGAAGTTCGTTGCCGGGGTGCGGGAGTCCTCATCCCGGACAGGAACTGCTCACCACCCGCATGAACTCGATATCGAGTCGCCGGGCGCGCATCAGGCGCTCACCCGTGAATCCTGCTCGGAGAACTGGCTTTCCACCGGAGCGAGGCCGTAATGACCGCGCAGCGTGGTGGATTCGTAGTCGGTGCGGAACAGGCCCCGCTCCTGCAGGATCGGCACCACGCGGTCCACGAAATCCGCAAGGCCGCCGGGCAGGTAGGGCGCCATGATGTTGAATCCGTCGGCGGCACCCGCGTCGAACCAGCTCTGTAGTTCGTCGGCCACCTGTTCGGGTGTGCCCGCGAAGGTTCGGTGACCGCGGCCGCCACCCAGCTTGCCGATGAGCTGGCGCACCGTGAGGTCCTCGGTCTCGGCCAGCTCCTTGACCAGGGTGAACCGGCTCTTGCCGCCCTCGATCTCGCTCTCGGCGGGCAGCGGCGGCAGCGGTGCGTCGAGCGCGTGGGTGGTGAGGTCGACGCCGAGGATCGACGAGAGCTGACGCAGCGCGTAGTCGGGCGAGATGAGGTCGGTGAATTCCTGCTCGAGCGCCCGTGCCTCCTCGACGGTATCGGCGATGAACGGCACCAGACCCGGCAGCACTTTCAAGTCGTCCTGTGCGCGACCGTATTTCGCCAAACGCGACTTGAGATCGCGGTAGAACCGCACGCCCTCCTCGAGGGTGCGCTGTGCGGTGAACACGGCTTCGGCGCGATGGGCGGCGAACTCCTTGCCCGATTCCGAGGACCCGGCCTGCACCAGCAACGGTCTGCCCTGCGGTCCGCGTGGGGAGTTCAGCGGTCCGCGCACCCGGAACCGTTCGCCCGCGTAGTCGAGGGTGTGCACCCGGCTCGGGTCGGCGAAGACGCCGGTCTCGGTGTCGAGCACGATCGCCTCGGCTTCCCAGCTGTCCCACAGAGCCAGGGCCACGTCGACGAACTCCTCGGCGCGTTCGTAGCGGCGGGCGTGCTCGGGAATCGCGTCGAGCCCGAAGTTGTAGGCCTCGTCGACATTGCCGGAGGTGACGATGTTCCAGCCCGCCCGGCCCGCGCTGATGTGGTCGAGCGAGGCGAACTTGCGTGCGAGATTGAACGGTTCGTTGTAACTGGTCGATGCGGTGGCGATCAGGCCGATCCGCTCGGTGACCGCGGCGATCGCCGACAGCAGCGTGATCGGTTCGAACACGGTGAGGGTGTTGCGTTCGATCCGCGGGCCAACGGCGAGGGTGTCGGCGAAGAAGACCGAGTCGAGCTTGCCGCGCTCGGCGATGCGCGCCAGTTCCTGGAAGTGCCGCACATCGAGCACGCGCTGTTCGTCGGTGCGGGGATGGCGCCAGGCGGCCTCGTGGTGGCCGACGCCCATCAGGAAGGCGTTCAGATGGAAGGTCTTGCCGGACATGGTGATCTCCTGATCAGGCGTTGGTCGGTGAGGTGCGCCAGCGCGAGAGCCGGCGTTCCAGGGCGACGAGGGCGAAGTTGAAACCGAGGCCGATCAGCGAGATCGCCACGATTCCCGCGTACATCTGCGGAATCTGGAAGTTCTGCTGCGCGGCGGTGATGAGATAGCCCAAACCGGCTCGCGCGCCGATCATCTCGGCGGCGATGAGTACCAGGATCGAACCCGCCGCCGCCATCCGGATGCCGGTGAAGATCGACGGGATCGCCGCGGGCAGGATCACCTTCTGGAACAACCGCAGTGGCGAGAAGCCCAGTGACACCGCCGATTTCACGAGCAGAGGGTCCACTGTGCGGACGCCGGTGATGGTGTTGAGCAGGATCGGGAAGAACGTGGCGTAGCCGATCAGCGCGATCTTCGAGGTCTCACCGATGCCGAGGATGAGGACGAACACCGGCAGCAGGGCCAGCGCGGCGGTATTGCGGAACAGCTCGAGCACCGGATTCAGGAAATCCGAGATCGGCTTGTACCAGGCGATGGCGATGCCGACCGGGACGGCGATCACCAGCGCGAACGAGAAGCCGGTGACCGACCGGGTGAGGCTGGCCGAGGTGTGTTCGGCCAGCTGGCCGTTGCCCGCCAGCTCGACGAAGGCCTGTACCACCGTGGAGAACGGCGGGAGGAACACCTCGTCGACCAGGCCGAACCGTGGCGCCAACTCCCACGCGCCGAGCAGCAGTGCGAAGGCGAGCAGTGGTTTGGCGATGCGGAGCACGGTGCTGCCCGCCGTGCCTGCCGCCCGGGTGAGCGCGGAGCGAACAGCGGGCACCGCGATGGGTGTCTGCGGGGGTGCGGCCGGTTCGGCGGCGACCTCGATGGGTCGGACGAGCAGGGGGACGGCGCTAGACATGGGCGGGACTCCTGTCGGTGGACGCGACCGCGGCGGCGGACGTGCTGTCGTCGGCGGCGAGTTCGAGGCGCTGGGCCCGGCTCACCTCGCTTTGCAGTTCCGTCCAGATCCGGTGGCGGTAGTCGCGGAACTGTTCGCTGGAGCGGACGTCGATATCGCCGCTGCGGTCGATGTCGATATCGATCACGGCCTTGACCCGGCCGGGACGGGAGGTGAGCACCGCCACGCGCTGGCCCAGATACACCGCTTCGTCGATGCCATGGGTGATGAACAGGATGGTCTTGCCGGTCGTTCGCCAGATCCGCAGCAGTTCGTCCTGCAGAGATTCCCTGGTCTGCGCGTCGAGCGCCGCGAACGGTTCGTCCATCAGCAGCACCTCGGGATCGAAGGCCAGGCTGCGGGCGATCGCCACGCGCTGCTTCATCCCGCCGGACAATTCGTGCGGGTACCGGTCACCGAAGCCCGCGAGGCCGACCAGCTCCAAGTAGTGCTCGGCGATCGCCTTGCGTTCCTTGCGGGCGATGCCCTTGGCCTCGAGGCCGAACTGGATATTGGTGCGGGCGGTGCGCCACGGCAGCAGTGCGTACTGCTGGAACACCACGCCGCGGTCGAGGCCGGGACCGGTGATCGGGGCGCCGTCCAGGAGGATCTGCCCGGAGCTGGGTTTGCTCAGTCCACCGAGCAGATCGAGCAGGGTGGATTTGCCGGAGCCGCTCGGGCCGACGAGGACGAGGAATTCGCCCGCGCCGACCTCGATCGAGATGTCGTCGATCGCGGTGAACTTCTCGGCGGCGCCGCGCACGGCGAACTGCTTGCCCACCGATCGCAAGGCGAGTTTTGCTGGAGTGCCGGTCATTTCGCGGCCACCACCTCTCCGGTCGGGCCGCTCGCAGGCTGATAGGTGCCGTTGGCGTAGGGGTTGTACTCGTTGGTGAACAGTTCCCCGGCGGTGACCTTGCCCTTGGGCACCTCACCGTTGCGTTCGAGCCAGTCGATCCAGATCTGGATCTCCTTGTCCGCGATCACCGCACCGGGGACCGGGATGCCGAGGCTGCGCCAGTAGTCGAGCAGCTTCAGGTTCTCGTTGCGGCCCCGCTTGTTGATGATCTCGGTGAACTTCGCCACGACCTCATCGCGCGGCGTGAGCTGCAGCCATCGGGTCGCACGCGCGGTGCCCTGCACGAAATCCTTGACGGCCTCGGAATTCTGGGCGATGTAGTCTTTACGGAAAACATAAGTGCCGTAATCGAATTCCCCGAAGATGTCCTTGTCGGTGAACAGTGGGTGCAGGCCACCGCGCGGTACCGCGGTCTCGCGGTACACGCCACCGAGCGCGCCGACGTCGATCTGCCCGCTGCGCAGCGCCTCCTCGGTATTGACCGGTGGTACCACGATCAGCTGGACCTGTTTGATCTCGGCCTCGCTCAAACCCTGCTGGTGCAGCCATTCACGAGTGACGAATTCATGGTGTGCGCCGAGGGTATTGACGCCGACCTTCTTGCCGATCAGGTCACGCGCGTTGGTGATTCCCGCCTCGTCGCGGACGAAATAGCCGGTGAACGATTTCGAATCGGAGCCATAGGAACTCAGCACCGACCGCACGGGCGCACCGCCCGCGGCGAGCTTGACCACCGCGCCGTTGAACGCGCTGCCGAATTCGATCTGCTTGGTGGCGGCCGCCTGGATATTGGCGGGGCCGCTGGTGGTATCGCCTTCCCACTGCAGGCTGATCTTGCTGAAGTAGCCCAGGTGATCGGCGAGTTCGTAGGGGGTGACCTGTCCGGTCTGTCCTTGATAGCGCAGCACGGTCTTGCCGTCGGCGGTCGTCGCCGCATCGGAGCCGCCGCACGCGGTGACGACCGCGAGGACGGCGGGTGCGACGAGCGCGACGGCGAGCGCACGCAGCGGGCGTCGTCGGAGTTTATGGGAGAACATGTTTCGCGAATTCTTTCGACGGCGCGCGGGACCGCGCGGCGGGCTGTGTGCGCACGCCGCGACGATCCGCACGAAGGACGGATCAGCGGGGTATCAGAAAAGAGGAGTTCGGCGACGGAAGGAATGTCGCCGCTACATCAGCTGCGACAGGATCCGGGGGACAGGCGCATCAAGTCCACCGTTCGACGGCGGACGAGCGCGGGGGATTCGATCATGTCGGGACTTTCGGTGCCGGGTGCGACATCTTTTCGACGTCGCATCGGATTACATAGTGCGCCTGGTGATATCGGCTCGGCAATACTGTTTCCACATCGTGAAAATCACGCTGCGCCGAATCCGTCACCAGCGGCCGCGGTGTGGAAATACGGGCCGATGCGCACCGCTATCTGGTGCATGGCGGGAATGACCGCGCGCACGAGATCGTGATCGAGGCGCACCGCGCGTGCCTGCACACCGAGCGCGCCCCACACCTGTTTGTCCGGGCCGAGCACGGGGACCGCGATCGCGCGGATCAGCTCCTCGCTGTCGATTTCCTCGACGGCGAACCCGCGACGGCGGACCGTGTCGAACAGCGCGCCGTCGGCGGCGGTCGTGTGGGCGAGCAGTGCGTGACCGACGGCGCTGGCCCGCAACGGCCTGCGCTCCTGCGGAATCTGGTTGTGGCAGAAGTGGATCGGTGGCCGCGCCTGGAAGAGCGTGAGTGCCTCGTCCGCGTCGGGAACGCTGAGACTGACGGTGATCTTGATGCCCGCCGCCAGCGCGTACAGGTGGGGCGCTGCGGCATCCAGCCCGAGCCGCGACAGCGCGGGTCGCGCCAGGCAGGCCAGCCCGTGCCCGATCCGGTAGCGATCCGACGCCGGATCCTGCTCGAGCAACCGGCCACGCACCAGTGCCTGCGCCAGCCGGAAAGTGGTACTCACCGGAAACCCCGCCCGCTGTGCGAGCTCGCTGAGCGACAGTTCCGGATCGCCACCCTGGAAGCAGTTCAGCACATAGACGGCTCGGTCGACGGCCTGCGCGCCGGAACGTGGTGGTTCGGTGGCGGTCATGGTGGCCTCCTGCTCGACGACGTGCCGAGAACTATCGCGACCAGAGCCCGCGGGCACAATGATTGCGCGCAGGGGTGAGCGAAATGGGGGCCGATGCGGGTCAGTCGAGGTCGTTCGGCCCGACGGCACCGGACACCCGGATCACACCGGCGTCGAGGTCGACGTCGAGACGGGGTTCGTGGGACTGGCCGTCGCTGTCGCCGCTGCCCTCGTTCTGCAGCTTCTTGCCCGGAAACAGCTCGCCCATGATGCCCACGGCTCCACGATAGCCGTCTATGCGCTGGTACCGGGGTTACTCGGCCGGCTCGAGCATGGCGACGATGCGGTCGAGCAGGGCTTCGAGGCGGGCTTCGATACCGTCGCCGTTGCGTGCCGACACGGTCAGGTCGGTGTGGCCGTCGAATTCGGTCAGCCCGAACAGCAGGGGCATGGCGACGCTGTGCTGCGGGAGGACGAACAGCCCGGTCGGACGAAAGCCAGGGACCGCGAGTTCCTCGGCGGTGAAACGACCCATGTGGGACACGGTGGCGGAGGCCAGGTTGCGGCCGAAGCGGGCACCGAGCCAGTTCGTGGTGCGCAGCACACCGCGGTTGACCGGGTCGGGCACCAGCGTGATGCGGGTATTGGCCAGTTGATTCAGCTCGCGCCGTTCGTGCAGGCCCGCCTTGATCTGGTCCTTGATTGCGGTCCAGTCACGGCCGGGTTCGATATCGAGGAACAGCGGTAGCGCGAGGTTGGCGGTGGAGCGCAGCGTGGGGTCGTGGCGACGCAGATCGACGGGCATCATGATGCGCGAGGTACCCGGGGTTTCGGCGGCCAGCAAGGCACAGACCCGGGCCAGCGCGCCGGGACCGGCGGCCTCGATGCGGCGGTGACGGAGTAGATGAGGTGCCAGCTCGCGGCGCTGCCGACCTCGGCCGACGGCGCTGCGGTAGCGCGGAACCATCGGGGTCGGTTTGCCCGGCGCCCCCACCTTCGCCACGAGTTCCTGGTCGGCGACCGGATCGGGCTGGGGAACGGGATCCTCGCCACGCAGTGCGCGCAGCACGTTCGTCACCCACGCCACCATGCCGATGCCGTCCATCACGCCGTGGAATACACGGAAGATCAGCGTCGTCGGCGCGCCGGTGAGCAGGAGCACCTCGACGGTGGCTTCGGGTGTCGGCCCGATCGCGCTGGTGAGGACGGGATCGGCCTCGAGGGCTGGGTAGCTCAGCCGGTGCTCGTCCACCACGCGCACGGCCGGGGCGATCTCGCTGTCGATCCACTCGGCGCCGTGGCGTCGCAGTCGCGCACCGGGCGTCGCCGCCGCGGCCGTGATTACCGCCTGGCGCAATGCTTGCGGGTCGATGTTGCCCTCACCGGGAACCACCAGTTGCATGAGGAAGGGTGGCGCCAGCTCGCGCATCGGGAAATACATCCGCTCGGTGGTCGACACCGTCCGCCGGAAAACCTTGCTGCCGTTCATGGTTGCCTCCTACTACCGCAGGTCTTCGGCGAGCACCTCGATGCCGCCTTGCTCGTCGAGCCAGGTCAGGAATGCGGACAGGCCGGTGTCGCGATCCACGACGGGTGTGTAACCGAGATCGCGGCGGGCCGCGCCGGTGTCGTAGGTCGCGGTGCGCGTCATCAACGCCACGGCATAGCGCGACAGCGGAGGCGACCACCGATTCGCCACCGCCGGTATGCGCCAGACGGTGTCGATGATCGCGATCACGGCGGCGAGCACGCGGGGGTTCGGTCGCCGCGACGGCGGCTGATACCCCAGGCGCGTGGCGACCTCGCCGAGGAATCCCCAGACATCGGTCTTCTCGGCATCGGCGATGAAGTAGGCCTTGCCGCCCACCGCGTCCGAGGTCACTGCCAGCAGACAGGCGTGAACGATGTTGTCCACGTGACACAGTGAGGCCTCGACGGTGCGGCCGTAGGACAGATCGGGCAGGGAGCCCGCGGACGTCCGGTCGAGCAGCCGGACGATCGGCCCCGATCGGTCACCCGCACCCCAGATCGCCCTCGGCCGCAGCGCCACCGTCGTGAATTCCGGTGTGTCAGCGGCGAGTACGGCACGCTCGGCGGCGGCCTTGGTTTCGGAATAGTGGTTGAGGTAGCGGCTCGGATACGGCAGCGACTCGTCCACGTCGACCTGATCGCCGCCGTCTCGCTCCATCAGCGCGCTCGGACTCGAGATGAAGACGAACCGCCCCGCGCCCGCGCGTCGCGCCGCGTCGAGGAGCAGTTCGGTGGCACGGACGTTCTCGGTCCAGAAACGGTCCCTGGTGCCGCGTTCGTCGACCCGCGCGGCGCTGTGGATCACCACGTCCATGCCGCTGGTGGCTCTGCTCAGCGAGGCCGCGTCGGCGAGATCGCCGTAGACGAGCGTGACGTGCTCGGCCGCGGGGCCGAGATCGTCGAGCACGCTGGTGCGCCGCACCAGGATCGAGACGTCGTAGGTGCCCTCGGCGATCAGCGCGCGCACGATGGCGCCGCCGAGGAACCCGGACGCACCGGTGACCAGGATCTTCATCGACGCGAGTCCAGTCTCTTCGTGGCCCAGCGGGCGAGTTGTTCGCGACCGATCTTGGCGTTGTGCCGGATGTCGACGGGGAAGCCCGGGTGCACGAGGAACTCCGCGATCGGGACGAGGGTGTCGAATTCGGCCGCACGCGTGCGCAATCGGGTGAGTGCGGCCACGCCATCGGCGCCGGTCTCGAGTTCTACGCACAGGACCGGTCGCTGGGTGCCGGGGTCGCCGACGCCGACCAGTGCTGTGCGCGAGACTCCGGTCACCGCGTTGAAGACCTGTTCGACCTGCACGGTGAACATCGGGCCCTGCGCGGTCGTGATCCGTTGACTCTTGCGCCCGCAGAACCAGATTCGACCCTGCTCGTCGAGCCGGCCCAGATCGCCGGTGCGATGCCAGATCTGCTCACCGTCGGTGATCTTGCCCGCGGTGTTGGCGTGCGCGGGCCAGTAGTAGCGCGTACTCACATTCGGGCCGGCGACCACGATCTCGCCGACCTCGCCCGCGCCGAGCGGTTCGATGTCGTCCCAGGTCGCGACCGGGTCATCGGTGATGGCCAGCAGCCGGACCCGCACTCGATCGGTGGGTCGACCGATACAGGTGCCCTCGCCGCTCTTGGCTCGCTCGACCAGGCCCGCGAGCAACTCCCGCGATTCGATGGTCGACATGGGCAAGGCCTCGGTCGAGCCGTATCCGGCGTAGATCTCGACGTCGGGTCGCAAGACCTCGCGCAATCCGGCGATACACCAGTGCGGAACGGGAGCGCCGCCGGAGAAGATGCTGGCCAGCGACGGCACCTCGACCGGATGCGCGCGCAACCGTGCCAGCAGCGGAATGAGGACCGCGGGCGAGGCGAACATCGTGCGCACGCCGAAGCGCTGGATCGCGTCGACCACGTGCGCCGGATCGGTCGAGCCGACTTTGCTCGGAATCAGCGGTGGCAGCACACAGCGCGACCCGAGGAGCAGGTCGAGGACGCCGACCAGTGGCAGTGTCACGAGGGAGGTGTCGGGTGGCGTGTGCCCGCGGGCGGCGTGCACCTGTTCGACCATGGCGGCGAGATTGCCGTGGGTCAGTTCGACGGCTTTGGCGGGACCGGTACTGCCCGTGGTGAAGCCGATGATCAGCAACTCGTCCGGATCGGCGGGCACCCGCTCGGGCAGCGCCTCGGTGGGGGTGCGGCGCCACGAATCCAGCGTCGGTCCACCCCAGAACCAGCGGCGCCCCACGGTGAGAGTGGTGCGGACCCGCCGGAAACTGCGCGGAAACAGCACCCGCAGGGCGTGCGCCTGCGGGATGCCGATGAACGCCTCGGCTTCGACGGCGCGCAGGCAGTGCACCATCCGGCGCACGCCCATGCCCGGATCGATCACCACCGGCACAGCGCCGATCTTCAACAGCGCGAACAGGATCGCGTACAGCTGCGGGCTCGGCAGCACGAGCACGATGGTGCGGGTGCCGCTGCCAACCCCGGAGTCGGTGAGATGTTCGGCGATGGCATCGGACCAGCGATCGAGGTCGCGGTAGGAGATGCTGCGGTAGTCGGGTAGCCCGTCGGCAGTATTGCCGTCGGGATGGATGACCGCCTCGCGGTCGGGCTCCTCGTCGGCGAGTGCCCGGAATCGGTCGATGGTCTGCCAGTAGGTCGCCGTCGTCACGCGGTGGGCTCCGCGGGTAGTCGGTACAGCGTCGCGGCGGCGGACGGTCCCGCACCCGCCGCTACGAACAGCACGTGGGTGTAGCCGGCGAGGGTGCCCTCGGCGCTCGCGCGGGCATAGGCCAGCGGCAGCGCGGCGGTGTGGGGGTCGCCGTCGGACAGGTCGGGCACCCGCACCGCGTCTTGGTCGATGCCGAGCGCGTCGGCGAGCCGCTTGGGGAAGTGCGGGCTCGGGGTGGAGGCGATCAACGCGACGAAGGCGCCGTCGAAGTCGGCGAGCGCGGACTGCGCGACTTCGGTGGCGACGGTGAGGATTCGGTCCTCGAAGTCGGTGTCGCGTTCGATCGTCATGAGTGTGCGGCCGACGGCACCCATGGTGGCGGTGTCGACGTAGGCCTGCCCCGCGGGGGTGCCGGGCGCGGTCGCGGTGTGCACCGGGCCGAAGCCTTCGGGACCGTCTACCTGCTCGAGTAGCAGCGCGGCACCTGCGGTGGCGTAGGGGAATTCGGCGTCGGCGCTAGAGCGGGTCAACGAGGGATGGGTGTCGCCCGCGACGATCAGGACGTGCTCGGTACCGCCGGTCGACAATACCGAGCTCGCCACCTGCACGGCATTGACGACGCCGACCGCGCCGTTCATCAGGTCGAAGGAGAAGGTCCGCGGATCGGTCTTGGTGTAGTCGAGCCCGATGCCCGCTGCCTTCTGGATCAGTGCCGCCACCGCCGGTTCGACGGTGTTCGAGTCGCGGAAGACCCCGGTGTTGATCAGCACGCCGACCTGGTCGGGGCGGACTCCGGCTTGTTCGAGGCACTGCCGGGCGGCGCGCCCGCTGTGCTCGACGACGCTGTGGGTGTCGGTCGACCTGCTGGTTCCGGTGGATCGGATACGGATGCCCATGGCGAAAACCTCAGACCTTCAGGGAGGAGATGGTGGTGGACAGGAAGCCCGCTACTACCCCGGACGCGGCCGGAACCATCAGCAGTTTCGATCCCGCCGCGATGTTCTCGTCGGCGAGCTGATCGTGCAGCACGATGAAATGTGAAGTGGTCGAGGTGTTTCCGTACTTCTCGATCACATTCAGGTCCGGGGGCATCTCGGCGCCGAACTCGCGGGCGGCCACCGCGTTGATGTACGGCACAGCGGCAGCACCGAACTGGTGATGGATGATGTAGTCGAACTGCTCACCGGCGAAGTCGCTGCCCTGCTGTTCGAGGAAGGTGCCTTGGGCGTCGGGCCAGAGCAAGAACCGTGCTTCGTTGTGCATCTTGCGGTTGTCGGTGTAGAGCGCCACGCCCGACGACTTGTCGCTGGGCATGCCGAGGCACAGGTGCGAATGCTCTGCGGCGGTGAGCAATTCGATGTAGTGGATCTTGTCGGCGTCGTCGACCGCGCGGTCGAGCACGACCGCGCACCCGGAGTCGCCCACCGACAGCGAGGCGAACTGCAGGTCGTACTTCTCGGAGATCTCGTTCACGGCGGTCTCGGCGATGGGGGTGATCGCCTCGCCGCTCACCACCATGCCGTTGCGCACCACACCCGAGCGGATCATCCGGTCGAGAATGTAGGTGCCGGTGAGCATTCCGGCGCAGGCGTTGGAGACGTCGAAGGTGATCGCCCGCTCGGCGCCCAGGGTCTTGGCGATCGTCGAGGCGAACGAGGGCTCCATGTACATGCGGGTGCCGTCGTTGCTGCGGGTGATCGAACAGGAGATGATCACGTCCAGCTCGCCCGGGGCGTAGCGCGAGCGTGCCAGGCAGTCCTGCGCGGCGTTGACGGCCAGGGTGAACGAGTCCTCGACCGATTCCGGGCCGGTGTCGCGCACGCGGCGTTCTTTCACGCCGGTGATGCGTTCCAGATCGAATGCCGGTGGCGTTTTCAGCCGGGAGATCAATTCGGTGGTGGACAAGATGTTCGACGGAAGATATGCCCCGATGGATTCGAAACGCGAATGCGACACGTGAGCTCCCGGATGCGGTCGAAGAATGGTGGCCCGGACGATTTCCGATCGCCGGTGGAATCGAACCCTACCGGTCTCGTGCACCCACACTGTGTGCAGTGATCCAGCACACTCGGGGTGATTTCATTTATGTGACAACGGGTTATGGTAACAGTCGGCAACCCGGGTAGATCGCAGCATACTGCCAGGACAGGCGGCCTTCGTGAGCGAGTGGGAAGGGCCAGGCTATCGGTCGCGGAGACCGTCGACGGTGCGGTGCTGTGTTGCACGATGATGCTCGCGACGTGAGTGACCTCACGATCGTTTACGCCGTCGAATAAATGGGGAGCCGAGCGGGTTTGTTTTCGGAGCAGAAGTGCTCGCGCGAAATCTGTCGACGGGGCTAACTGTCCAGGCCGACGATGCGAGCCAGCCGTCGGTGCGAATCCAGACGCGCCGCACGATCGAATGTGCTGGTGTGGACGAGGATTTCGTCGGCGTCGGTGCGGCTCACCAGGTTCTCCAATGCTTCTGCCACCTGGTCCTCGGTGCCGTGGATCTGGTTGCCGAGCGCCTGCTCGAAGAGGTGGCGCTGCCGGTCGGTCATCGTCGCCGGGTCGATCTCCGCGGGTGGGATCAGCGCGGGAAACTCGCCGTGCGTGCGGGAGTAGGCACTCGCCCACGCCTCGGGGAACAGGAGCCGATGTGCCTGCTCGGTCGAGTCCGCGATCACCGCCGCCGCGGAGACGACGACATAGGGTCGTTGGGCTCGACCCGACGGCTGGAACAGGGCGCGGTAGCGCTCGATCGCCGCCACCATGGCCTGACCGCCCGCGATCGGCGCGATCACCAGGGGCAGTCCGAATCGTGCGGCGCGCTCGGCCCCGGAACCGGTGGCCAGCAGGAACGCCGGGACGTCGATGCCTTCCGCGGCACCGGCGTGCACGCCCCCTCTGCCCGCCTCGAAGTAGTCGAGGACCTCGTCGAGGCGCGCGTCGAAATCGTCGACATCGTCGAGACCGTGGCCGAGCGCGCGCCGGACACCGTCGGTGAATCCCACCGAACGACCCAGACCCATGTCGACGCGTCCGGGGAACAACGATGCGAGCACACCGAACTGCTCGGCGACGACGAGTGGCTGATGATTGGGCAGCATCACCCCGCCGGTGCCGACGCGGATTCGTGAGGTGGCCGCCGCGACCGCCGCCGCGAGCACGGTCGGCGCGGTTCCGGCGACACCGGGAACGCTGTGATGCTCGGCGACCCAGAACCGGTGGTAGCCCCACTGTTCGGCGAGCACCGCGAACGCGACAGTCTCGCGCAGAGCGTCGGCGTGGTCCTGCCCGCGCCGTACGCGCGAGCGGTCCAGGATCGAGAAGCGAACCGATTCGAGTGCCATATCAGTAGTCAACGTCAGGGACGTGATGCGATTCCGCGGCGGTGACACGCGCGAGTGATCTTCGCAGGTTTAGACCGATACCAACCCTGGACCAACCTTTCGCAACCATAGTGTGGCCCGAGCACATCACGTCGGGAAACTGCGAGGAGCGCACTATGGTTCGACATCCCCACGGCCGCAAGGTAGATCATCGCCACCGTGCGGTCGAGGCCAGCGATGATGCCCTGCGCGTGCTGCGGCTGCTGCTCGAGATGCACGGCCCGGTTGTGCTGTACCTGGCCCCCGACACCGATGGGTACACGCCGATCTGCGTGCGGCGCGGCGAGTTCCGTCCCGGCGCGGGTGACGTCCTCGCCGGGCAGACGGCTTGGCACACCGAGTTGTGGATGGCGGATCGGTTCCACGTCGGCTTCGACGACATCGATGTCAGGATCGAGGTGCGCAACCGCCCGCAGCGTGGCTCGGCTTCCCTGGAGGCATCGTGCGGATTCCGGTTCGCCTTGCGCATCGAAAAGGTCGAAGACGCTGCCGAATTCGTCGAGGAAGCCTCCTAGCCGCTCACCAGAACCGCGGAGTCAGCCTCCAGTCGGCGAACTCGGCGGCAAGTAGCTCGCGCAGCGCCGCCCGTGTCGGGAAACGATCGGGGTCGCCGCCGGTGACCACGAGCGTCACGGTGTCGTCGTCACAGGAGAAGGCGAGGTTGACGCCGACCTCCACCTGACGGAACAACTCGACGGGGCCGGGATTGACCACCGGGCGCATGATCACGTCGCGCGCACGGTGCGTGCCGAGGACCGCGATGTTCTGTGCCGTGCGACCCATGTTGGTACACAGGCATTCCGGCGCCTTCGCGGTGCGGGCGAACTTGTGCAGCACCACCTTCGGCAACAGCATCTGCACCGGTTGCAGGTGCTGGATCGGTGGGATGGTCTCGGGATTGTCGTAGGCCAGGCCCGCCGCTTTGAGCGCGGCGCGGACCGCGGGCAGATCGGCGCGTTCGCCCGCGCGGTAGCCGACGCTGATCGGCAGCCCGGTGGTGGCATTGGCGCGCGGGTCGTCGGCCTCGCGCATCGAATGCGGTATGTCGACGCGGACCTCGGCACCGTCGGCGACGCGGCCGCTGCGACCGAGCAGCCCGACGGCGACGCCGATCAGCAGGCCGTTGGTGGTTCCGCCGTGCGCGGCGGCGACGGAGTCCCATTCGGCCAGATCGAGCTGGACGATGGACTCGGCGGCCTGCCAGGTGTCGGCGTGCGGTAGGCGCGGCGCGGCTGGGCGTGGATTGCGGGCCGGTTCGCTCACACCGCGGGACCGGCGTGCCGCACGCACGCCACGGGCGACGGCGCCGAGTTGGCCGCGGGCATCGGCGAGGTCGGCGGCGAAGCGGCCCGTGCCCGCCACCGGGCCGACGAGCCTGCCCGCGCTGGCGAAGCGGTCGGGTGTCTCACCGCGATTGAGCCGGTCGAGGGAATCGACGATCGCGTGCATCATCGCGCCGCCGTCGCACGCCACGTGCGAGGCGACCAGGGTGACCACGGTGCCACCGGACTCGGCCGGCGCGCCGGCGAGTTGCCACACCAGTCCGCGCTCGGGCTCGAACTCGACGGCGGCCTGCTCGAGGAACCAGTCGAGAATCCGGTCCTCGGGAATCGGGGTGTCCGACCAGCGCAGCGGGAGGGATTCGGTGGCGGGCTCCCAGTGCGCGCGGGCGATCGGGAAGCGGGTGGTGCGCACCCGCCGCGCGATGAACCCGGTCGCCAGATGCGCGTGCCAGTCCGCGAGCAGGTCTCGGCTCAGCACCGTGTCGAAGCGGTAGGCCAGCTGGTTCACCAGGGCGTTCGGGTAGAGACTGTGCAGTTTGAAGAACAGGTCGTCGTCGGCGGTGATCCGGTTGAGCTCGGTGGCTACCGCGACAGCGGGGGAGATGACAGTCATCGACAGAGTCCTATCGGGAACGGAGAGTACGCACCGTCAGCGGTGCGAAGACGGCGACAACGACCACCGAGGCGACCAGTGACCACCAGGCATCGGCACCGACGGTGCCGTCCGCGGCGAGGGTGCGCACCGCGGAGACCAGGTAGGACACCGGATTCAGGTCGGAGACGTGCCGCATCCAGGTGGGCATGGATTCCTCGGGCACCAGGGCATTGGAGGCGAAGCCGAGGAAGGTGAGCACCAGCATGGACATGCCCTGCACCGCGGCGGGGCGGGCGATGGTGGCGCCGATGAACGCGAACAGCCAGCTGATGGCGGTGGTGGCGAACACGACCAGCACCGCACCGGCCAGGAATCCGGCGGTGTGCTCGGGCCGGTAGCCCATACAGAACCCGACGATCACGACGGTGGTCGCGGCGATCAGGTACCGCACCGCCCCGGCCAGCAATGCTCCGGCTACCGGGGCTGATCGGGCGATCGGCATGGCGACGAAGCGGTCGAAGACCCCCGAGTGGATGTCTTCGGACAGTTGCACGCCGGTGGCGACCGAGGACGTGAGCACGATCTGGACCAGGACGCCGGGGATCATGATCGGCAGGTACGCCGCCATGCTGCCCGCGATGGCGGTGCCGAAGATGCTGCCGAACAGCACCGGGCCCACGATCGGCAGCAGGATGGCGTCGTAGAGCAGTTGCGGGCTGTGCCGGAAGGTGAGCAGTCCGCGCCACGCCATCATCAGCGAATGCTGCAGCGCCGCAAGCGGACTGACACGGGTTACCCGTGGCTTGCGCACCACTTGTTTCGGCATCTCGGTGGTGAGAGTCATGGTGGTTCTCGAACTTTCGCGATGGGTCGTCATGCCGCGTCCACGGTGCGTGCGTGTCCGGTCAGCGACAGGAACACCTCGTTGAGATCGGGCCGGTCCACCGCGAAACCGCGCAGCGTGATGCCCTCGTCGCGGCAGGCGGTCACGATATCGGCGCCGCGCGTGACGTCGTGCAGCGTGACCGTCAACGTCCCGGTCGACGAACCTTCCGGCACATCGCCGGTGATCTCCTTGATCAGCGCCTCGGCTCGGCGCAGATCGGCGGTGTCGGGGATATCCAGGCGCAGCACCTGCTCGCCGATGGAGGACTTGAGTTCGGCGGGTGTGCCGTCGGCGACGAGTGTGCCACGGTCGATGACCGCGATCCGGTCGGCGAGTGCGTCGGCTTCCTCCAGATACTGGGTGGTGAGCAGCACGGTGGCGCCGCGGGCGACCAATCCGCGCACGATGCCCCACATGCGGTCGCGGGTGTGCGGATCGAGGCCGGTGGTCGGCTCGTCGAGGAAGATCAGCGGGGGCACCGTGATCAGTGTCGCGGCCAGATCGAGTCGACGTCGCATGCCTCCGGAGAACGCGCTGACGCTGCGGCGCGCGACGGCCGAGAGTTCGAATTCCTCGAGGAGTTCATCGGCCCGGCAGGCGGCAGCGCGCCGCGACAGGCCGAGCAGCCGACCGAACAGGCGCAAATTCTCACTGGCGGTGAGGGTTTCGTCGACGGAGGCGTACTGGCCGGTGAGGCCGATCATCGAGCGCACCGCGGTCGCCTCGCGCACGACGTCGTAGCCGAACACCTCGGCGCTGCCCCGATCCGGTCGCAACAGCGTCGCGAGCATGCGGACGGTGGTGGTCTTGCCCGCGCCGTTGGGGCCGAGCATCGCGAACACCGATCCGGCCGCGATACTGAGGTCGACGCTGCCCACGGCGGTGAAATCGCCGTAGGACTTACCGAGTCCGCTGGTGCGGACGGCGATTTCGGTGCTCACCGCGGCCTCCCGGCATGGATGGAAACTGGCGCTGGAAATGGCAGGGGGACAAGGGATTCCACCTCGTCGACGGCACGTGCCACCCCGGTTCCCGCGAACCGGCTCGCATAGGCGGCCGCCCGCGCCACCACGTTCGGGTCGGCGACTCGGTCGAGCAGGGTGGTGAGCTCTGTCTCGGTGAGATCGGCGGCGCGCACGGTGCCTGCCAGGCCGAGCCGGGCCAGCGCCCTGCCCCAGTACGGCTGATCGGCCTGGATCGCGCAGATCACCTGCGGGACACCGGCTCTCAGCGCGGCGGCGGTGGTTCCCGCGCCGCCGTGGTGCACCGCGGCGAGACAGCGCGGGAACACCGACGCATGGTCGACTTGCTCGACGACAGCCATCTCGGGCGACAGGACGGGTTCGATGCCCGCCCACCCCGCGGCCAGCAGCAGCCTGCGACCGCGGCGTGCGCAGACCGCGCGCAACATCGCCACCAGTGCGGCCGGATCGTCGACCGCCATCGAGCCGAAGCCGACGTAGATCGGTGCCGAACCGGCGCCGAGCCACGCGGCCAGCGCGGGATCGGTGGGAGCGCTGAGGAATCCGTCGGTATCGACGGCGAATCCGGTCACGGGGTGTCGATCCGGTAGCTCGGCCGCCAATCCGGGAAACAGGTCGACGTCGTAGGCCTGGATCGACACCCGGTCGGGCAGCCGATGTTCGACTATCCCGAACTCCGACAGCGGCTGTTCCAGCGCGGCATCACGGGCCCAGCGCAGACCCGACCAGATCCGCCGGTTGAGTGCCCCGGGGATCCGGGCACCCCACGCGGTGGGTATCACCGGCACCGACCGGTTCGGATGGATCGGAAAGAAGTGCACTGCTGCCAGGGGCAATCCGACGCGCCGCGCGGCCTTCTCGGCCGCTTCCTCGCCCGCCATCCCGGTCACGACCACGTCGTGACCCGGTGCGAGAACCAGCAGGTCACGCACCGCCTCGACCACCCCGCGCCGTTGCAGATCCAGCACCGCGCGCACCCGCTGACGCGGATTCGGACTGCGGAAACGGTGATCGTCGTGCTGGGTGCGCAGCAGTTCGGCGCTGTCGCGGCCGAAACCGACGGCGGCGATGCCGTGCGCGGTGGCGAAGTCGACGAGATTGGGGGACAGCGCGAGCGTCACCGAGTGCCCGCGAGCCAGCAGCTCGCGGGCCAGGAGAATGCCGGGCTGGGCGTCGCCCCGGCTCCCGGTGAAGGCCAGCAGTGCACGCATTCTCAGCCCGCGCTCAGTGCTGCCGCGGTATCGGTGACCGGTGTGGTCTCGACCGGCACCAGGGTCACCGCGTACATGGCCCTGGCGAACTCGGTGAGGAAGCGTTCCATCACCTCGCCGGGCAGGCCGGCGGGGTGCCGGGTGGAGACATAGAGGCCGTCGGGGCCGCGTACGACCCAGAAGTACACCTCTTCGGTGGAGTACGACACCGCGCGCAGGGTGCGTCCGCGCAGGTCGGCGACCAATTCGTAGTCGGGCAGCATGCGGATGTCGAGGAAGGAGGCACCGTAGGTCGGGCCCTCCACCGCGCCGACCATCGCCAGGGAACGGCCCCACGACGCGTCGTTGCAGAGGTGGGCACGCTTGAGCGAGGCGCGGGTCTCGTGCAGCGCGACGGTCATGTCCGCGCCGGGGGGCAGGGTGACGTCGACCGGGACGACATTGACGAACCAGCCCATCGACTCGAGCCAGGTGAGGTCGGGCCGGGTCGCGATCGGCATGACCGTGCGGAACCGGTCGTCGCCGAAGGTCTCCCTGGAGGCCATCGCCAACGCGGCGAACACGGTCACCGAGAGCCGGTGCTTGAGCCGATCGAGCGCCGCCTCGATCTCCTCGAGCTGTTCGATGCCGATCAGCGTGCGCGAGACGCTGGGCTGGGCGTGCTCACCGTCGAGGACGGCGACCTGGTCGGCACCGAAGCGGGGCATGGGCGAGCCCGGCGCACCGAGGAATTCGCGCCATACCGCGACGGCGGGGGAGTCGGGGTCGAGTTCCTCGGCGGCCGCGCGCTCGATCACGGCGTAGTCGGCCGGGCTGCCGAAGGTGGCCGAGTCGCGGATCTCGCCGCCGGTGGTGACCGCGGTGTAGAGGGTGCGGAGCTCGAGGATGAGCACGGCTTGGGAGTAGGCATCGAGGACCGAGTGGTCGGCACCGACCAGGACGGTGAAGTCGTCGGTGTCGTGGGCGACCGTGGCCACCAGCAGGTGCGGCCACACCAATGCCGACAGCCGCAATTCCAGTGCGTCGCAGAGATACTCGTTGATCTCGTCGCCGTCGGAGAGGTCGGTGACCGCGGCGCCGGTGATCCGGACGGTGCCGGGGGCGGTGCTCACGCGGTGATAGCCGCCGTCACCGGTGGGGGCGACGGTGGTGCGGAAACCCTCGTGGCGGTCGTGCCACAGCCGCAGGGTCGTGGCCCAGGCGTCGGCGTCGAGGGGGGCGTCCATCTCGAAGATGGTGCCGATCCAGCGGCCGCGTCCGGGTCGGGCGTCCTCGGGATCGAGGAAGCCGAGGTACTGCTCGTGGACGCTCGCGAGGGGACGTTCGTCGTCGCGCCAGGCGTCGGGGGAGGTGAGTTCGGGGGTCCAGATCACGAGGTCGCCGCAGCGAATCCGGAATTCGGAGAGATGGGTGTATTCCATGGCGGGTCACCTCATGGGAGTGCAAGCCGAGAACGGCGCGACGGGGATTCGGTGATCGCGGGCGCGTCACCGGATGTTGCTCTGGATCCCGCACCGGATGTAGCTGGCGAACCCTGGGCTATCCCGAGTCTATAACTCTGAGAGTTTTCTGAAATATTACTTCTTCACAACTGGTAGGTGTGAAGAAGCTCACTTTCAAATTTGTTCCGAATCACAACCTAAACCAGGTGCCCCTGGAGTAGTGGGGTTTTAGTTCAGATCAGCGCGCTGAACTCGGTCAGGACCGTGCCGTGCCGGACGACCCCCGACAGGCCGGGCAGTTCGGCAGGCGGTGACCACGTGCGGAACCCGTCGTGACTGTCGCTGAAGTAGTAGCGGCCCTCGGTATAGGCGTCCAGGTAGATGCGGTGCCCGCCGTCGGGCAGGCGGACGACCGACTGCCCCTCCCGTGGTCCACCCCAGCCCGCCCAGTCGCCGGTCGCGATGAATCTGTACGGCCCGACGGGCCGGTCGGCGACCGCGAGTTCGATCAGCTTGGAGTCCTCGTTCTTCACGAACGCGAACACGCGACCGTCCACACGGACCAGCGTGGTGTCGATATGTCCCAGCGAGCCGGGCCCGGCGGGACCGAGTCCCAGCATGGGCACCGGCGGCGCCCAGGTGGTGAGCCCGGCGTCGAGCGGGATGAGCAGATGCGGGGTGAAACCGTGTCCCCAGGTCAGCGATACGATGACGCCGACCCGACCCGCCGCGTCGGCGTACCACTCCGGCGCCCACGCGCCTTCGAGTCTGCCCGCCACCAGCATCGGCACGTTGCCGAGGAACGTCCAGGTGATCCGGTCACGGCTGCGGGCCAAGCCGATCGCGGTGGCGTCACCGGCGATCGTGTAGGTGAGGTAGTAGAGACCGTCGGTGTGCAGCAGCACGCTCGGATCGCGGACCAGGCCGACCGGCGGCGAGTACGCGTGCTCGCTGACCGGGGTGAAGTCGGTGCCGTCGGTGGATTCATAGACCGCGAGGGTGGTATCGCTGTCGGTGCGGAAGGCGGTCATCGTGTAGCGGACCGGAGTGCGGTTCGGGTCGACGCCGACGCCCGGACCGAGCGAGGACTGCGCGCGGGCGGTGCCCACCGCCAGCAGGGGGAGTCCGGCCAGGAGCGTGAGTGCTGATCTGCGGCCCACCGTGATCGCCATGACCTGGGATTATCCGGTCGGCGCTCGGCCGCTCGGCGTAGGCGCGCCGTCGGTCAGGGGGTGGCGGGCTCCGGCTCGGGCACCGCCGCGTCGACCGGTAGCCGAAGGTCGACGATCAGCCCGATCAGCCCGATCGACAGACACACGGCCGACACGGTGATCGCGATCGGGTGGCTGTCGCCTGCCAGAGACCCGGCCAGCACCACGGTCGAGATCGTGCCGGGGGCCGAACCGGCCAGTGTCGCAAGGAGATACGGGGAGACCCGGACCGACGACAGCCCGCAGCAGTAGTTGACGATCGAGAACGGGGCAAGGGGGATCAACCGCAGCGCGGCCACCGCGAGCCAGCCGCGCCGGGCCAGCCGATCATCGATCGCCCGCACCGCCGGGTGGGTCAGGTGTTCGGCGACCCGGTCGCGGCCCAGTGTGCGGACCCCGAGCAGCGCCACGGTCGCGCTCACTGCCGTGGCGGCCATCGCGATGACCGAACCGAGGATCGGCCCGAACAGCACGCCGCTGGTCACGGTGAGCACAGTGCGCGGAACGGGTGCGACGGCGACCACCGCATAGAAGAGGAAGAACAGCAACGGCAACAGCGGCCCAGCGCCACCGGCCCATTCGCGGATCTGCTGCGGGCCCGGCAACGGAACCACCATCGCCACCACGAACAGTGCGGCGAGCCCGGCCAGGGCGATGAGCAGGCGCGGGGAGCGGATCAGTCGGGACACCCGGGTAAGCGTACCGGCCGGTAGGGGATGGCCCGAGTGGGCGGACGTGGTGTCACAGATAGCATCAGGAAGGAACCGGATACATCCTGGTTCGCTGTGTGCCCGTTTGTGGGATTTCACGGACCGGCAGCACACCGGGGTGCGGTCGTCGAACGGAAGAGAGAACAGCAGCTATGCCGATTGGTTCAGAGTCCGGGGCGGGGCTCGCACCGGATCCGGTGCCCGAGTACGCCGCGTGGCGCAAGGGCGTGGCGGGTGTGCTGGCGAAAGCGCGACGGGTCGAGGCTTCCGAACTCCCCGCCGAACCGGAACATCTGCTCGACGAGACCACCTATGACGGGCTGACGATCGCCCCGCTCTACACCCGCCGCGACGAGCTGCCCGAGCAGCCGCTGCCCGGCGCCTTCCCCTACGTGCGTGGCGGCGACGCCGCTCGTGATCCGCAGCGCGGCTGGTTCGTCGGCGCGTTCGCCGGCGAGGACGACGCCGAGGCCACCAACCGGGTGATCATGACCGGTCTGGAGAACGGTGTGAGCGCGATCGCGCTCGGCGTCGGCTCCTACGGCGTCGCTGTCGACGACATCGCCGTCGCCCTGCGTGGCCTGCTGTTCGAGCTGGCCCCGCTGACGCTGGTCGCCGGTGCGGCCACCGGCACGGCCGCCGATCGCGTGTTCGAGGTGCTCGACGGGTACTCGATCGCCGATCGCCCGCAGATCCGGATCGGCCTCGGCGCCGCCCCGCTGACCAGTGCCTTCACCGGCGCCGAGGACCTGGACCAGGCCGAGACCGTGGCACTGGCCGTGCGCGCGATCGCCCGGCCGGAAACAGTCCGCGCGATCACGGTGGACGGCATCGCCTTCCACAACGCCGGTGCCGCCGACGCACAGGAAGTGGGCGCCGCCGTCGCTGCCGGTCTGGCCTATCTGCGCCTGCTGACCGGCGCCGGGGTCGACATCGCCGACGCGTTCGGTCAGCTCGAGTTCCGCTTCGCGGCCACCGACGACCAATTCGCCACCATCGTGAAATTCCGGGCGGCCCGGCGCCTGTGGGCGCGAGTCGCCCAGGTCTCCGGTGCACCCGCCTTCGGCGCCGCTCCGCAGCACGCTGTCACCTCGGCCGCCATGATGACCCAGCGCGACCCCTGGGTGAACCTGTTGCGCACCACGCTCGCGGCGTTCGGTGCCGGTGTCGGCGGTGCCGATTCGGTGACCGTGCTGCCCTTCGACGCGGCTCTGCCCGCGGGCGAACTCGGTGTATCGACGACGTTCTCCCAGCGCCTGGCTCGCAATACCCAGCTGCTGCTGCTCGAGGAATCCCGCCTCGGGCACGTGCAGGACCCCGCCGCCGGTTCCTGGTACGTCGACGCGCTCACCGACGAACTCGCCGCCAAGGCATGGGAGTTCATGCAGGAGCTCGAGTCGGCGGGCGGCTACCTCGCCGCGCTCGATTCCGGTGTGCTCGCGGCCCGGATCGCCGAGACCGCCGCCACGCGCGCCGCCGACGTCGCCCATCGCCGGACCGCGGTCACCGGCGTCAACGAGTTCCCGAACCTCGCCGAGACCCCGCTGTCGGAGCAGGCCCGTGAACCCGGCCCGGTCGCGCGCTATGGCGCTGCCTTCGAGGCGCTGCGCAACCGTTCCGATGCGTACCTGGCTGCCAACGGCGCCCGCCCCAAGGCGCTGATCGTGCCGCTCGGCCCGGTCGCCGAACACAACGCGCGCACCATCTTCACCGCGAACGTGCTGGCATCGGGTGGGATCGAGTCGGTCAACCCCGGTCCGCTCGCGATCGACGGAATCGGCACCGCCGCAACAGCATCCGGTGCGCGCATCGCGGTCCTGTGCGGTGCGGACAAGCGCTACGCCGAACAGGCGGGAGCCGCGACCGACGCCCTGCGCGCCGCCGGAATCGAGACCGTGCTGCTGGCCGGACCGGAGAAGTCGGTCGCGCAATACAGCGGGACGCAGCGTCCCGACGGATACCTGGCCCTGCGCATCGACGCGGTCGCGGTCCTGTCGCAGCTGCTGGAGAAGGTGGGAGCCTGATGACCACATCCGATATCGAGCACGTCATCGGCAGCTTCGCCGAGGTGCCGCTGACCGACCGTGCGCCCGCGCCCGCCGCCGTCGACGCCGAGCAGGTGCGCGCGTTCGTCGCCGATGCCGCGACGGCGAACCACACCACTGCCGAGCAGCTGATCTGGTCGACCCCGGAGGGCATCGACGTTCCGCCGGTGTTCACCAAGGCCGATCGGGATGCGGTCGTCGAGCAGGGCTATCCCCTCGACACCGTGCCCGGCGTCGCGCCGTTCCTGCGTGGCCCGTACCCGACCATGTACGTGAACCAGCCGTGGACGATCCGCCAGTACGCGGGCTTCTCCACCGCCGCGGACTCCAACGCCTTC
Source organism: Nocardia sp. NPDC058518 (assembly GCF_042719655.1). NCBI lineage: Bacteria > Bacillati > Actinomycetota > Actinomycetes > Mycobacteriales > Nocardiaceae > Nocardia > Nocardia sp. NPDC058518. Next base: position 148,442 of record NZ_JBHXNJ010000009.1, on the reverse strand, counting down.
TACCGGCGCAACCTGCAAGCGGGCCAGAAGGGGCTCTCGGTCGCCTTCGACCTCGCCACCCACCGCGGCTACGACTCCGACCACCCCCGCGTCCAGGGTGACGTGGGTATGGCCGGTGTCGCGATCGACTCGATCCTGGACATGCGCCAGCTCTTCGACCAGATCCCCCTGGATCAGGTGTCGGTGTCGATGACCATGAACGGTGCGGTGCTGCCGATCCTGGCGCTCTACGTCGTCGCCGCCGAAGAGCAGGGCGTGACGCCCGATCAGCTGGCCGGAACCATTCAGAACGACATTCTGAAAGAGTTCATGGTCCGCAACACCTACATCTACCCGCCCAAGCCCTCGATGCGGATCATCTCCGACATCTTCGCCTTCACCAGCGCGAAGATGCCGAAGTTCAACTCGATCTCCATCTCGGGTTACCACATCCAGGAGGCCGGTGCGACAGCCGATCTGGAGCTGGCCTACACCCTCGCCGACGGTGTGGAGTACATCCGCGCCGGTATCGCCGCGGGCATGGACGTGGACAAGTTCGCGCCGCGCCTGTCGTTCTTCTGGGCCATCGGCATGAACTTCTTCATGGAGGTCGCCAAGCTGCGCGCGGGGCGTCTGCTGTGGAGCGAGCTGGTGTCGAAGTTCAAGCCCAAGAGCGCGAAATCGCTGTCGCTGCGGACACATTCGCAGACCTCGGGGTGGTCGCTGACCGCGCAGGACGCCTACAACAATGTGGCGCGCACCTGCATCGAGGCGATGGCCGCGACCCAGGGGCACACCCAGTCGCTGCACACCAACGCGCTCGACGAAGCGCTGGCCCTGCCGACCGACTTCTCCGCCCGCATCGCCCGCAACACCCAGCTGCTCATCCAGCAGGAATCCAACACCACCCGCCCGATCGACCCGTGGGGCGGCTCGTACTACGTCGAGTGGCTCACCCACCAGCTCGCCGAGCGGGCGCGCGCCCACATCGCCGAGGTCGAGGCGCACGGCGGTATGGCACAGGCGATTTCGGAGGGTATTCCGAAGCTGCGCATCGAAGAGGCCGCCGCGCGCACCCAGGCGCGCATCGACACCGGGCAGCAGCCGGTGATCGGTGTCAACAAGTACCAGGTGGAAGAGGATCACGCGGTCGAGGTTCTCAAGGTCGAGAACTCGCGGGTGCGTGCCGAGCAGATCGAGAAGCTGGAACGCTTGCGCGCCGAGCGGGATTCGGCGGCAGTGGAGCAGGCGCTTGCCGAATTGACCCGTGCGGCAACGGCTTCCGAAGGCGGTATGGAGAACAATCTCCTCGCGCTCGCGATCAACGCGGCGCGCGCCAACGCCACCGTCGGCGAGATCTCCGACGCACTGGAGAAGGTCTACGGCCGCCATCAGGCCGAAATCCGTACCCTGTCCGGTGTGTACCGTGACGAAGCAGGCAAGGCCACCAACATCGGCGCCGCCATCGCGCTGGTGGAGGAATTCGGCGAGGCCGAGGGTCGTCGCCCCCGCATCCTGGTCGCCAAGATGGGTCAGGACGGACACGACCGCGGCCAGAAGGTGATCGCGACCGCGTTCGCCGACCTCGGCATGGACGTCGACGTGGGCCCGCTGTTCCAGACGCCCGAAGAGGTGGCGCGCCAAGCGGCCGACAACGACGTGCACATCGTCGGTGTGTCCTCGCTGGCCGCTGGTCACCTCACGCTGGTGCCCGCGCTGCGGCAGGCGCTGGCCGATGTGGGTCGTCCCGACATCATGGTCATCGTCGGCGGCGTGATCCCGCCCGGTGACTTCGACGAGCTCTACGAGGCCGGTGCGGCGGCGATCTTCCCGCCGGGCACCGTCATCGCCGACGCGGCCATCGACCTGCTGAAGAAGCTGGGTGCGGCGCTCGGGCACGAGATCGGCGGCGGCGCACAGGCATGAGCGGTCAGCGCCCGGAGGCGGCAGCCGGCGTAACCACGGAGGGCGCCCGAGCATGCCGCAGCGGAACAGTATGAGCGACGCCGCACAGATGGCCGGGGGTGCCGACGCGCACCCTCGGCTGGGGACCACCGCGGGCGTCGGCTCGCCACGCAACGAAGGGCGCACCGCCGTGGGTGTTCGCCGGACGATCGACGTCGACGCCCTCGCCGGTGAGGTCAAGGCGGGGCAGCGGTCGGCGCTGGCCCGCGCGATCACCCTGGTCGAATCCACCCGCTCCGATCACCGGGAGCTGGCTCAGCAGTTGTTGCTGCGGGTGGCGGCCGAGCCGGGCAGTGCCGTCTCGAACCGGGTCGGCATCACCGGCGTGCCCGGCGTCGGCAAGTCGACCTTCATCGACGCGCTCGGCATGTACCTGCTTGCCAAGGGGCATCGGGTCGCGGTACTCGCGGTAGATCCGTCCTCGACCCGCACCGGCGGCTCGATCCTCGGTGACAAGACCCGCATGGCGCGATTGTCGTTGGAAGCCGACGCGTTCATCCGGCCGTCCCCGACCGCGGGCACGCTCGGCGGCGTGGCCAAGGCGACCCGCGAGACGATCGTGCTTCTGGAGGCCGCCGGATACGACGTGATCCTCGTGGAGACCGTCGGCGTCGGCCAGTCCGAGGTGACCGTCGCCAATATGGTCGACGTGTTCTGCTTTCTCACCCTGGCCCGCACCGGAGATCAGTTGCAGGGCATCAAGAAAGGCGTGCTGGAACTCGCCGAACTCGTCGCGGTCAACAAGGCCGACGGCAAACACGAGATCGAGGCCAAAGGCGCCGCCCGCGAACTGGCGGGGGCGCTGCGCCTGATCCACCCGCACGACGCGCTGTGGAAACCGCCGGTGCTCACGATGAGCGGCTTGGAAGGCGTTGGCCTCGAGAAGTTCTGGGGCACCGTCCTCGACCATCGCCGGGTGCTCACCGAGGCGGGCGAATTCGCCGAGAAGCGCCGCCGCCAGCAGGTCGACTGGACCTGGACCATGGTCCACGACCAGATCCTGCGCCGCCTAGCCGACAACCCGAACGTGAAAGATGTTCGCGCGCAGGTGGAATCGGCTGTCCGCGCTGGAACGCTCACTCCGGCCCTCGCCGCCGAACAGATCCTCACGGCATTCGACCGGAGTTGAGACACCTGCAACGGTGCCCACCGGTAGCTGTTGGCGGCGTTATTGAGTCGCGCCTATGGTGATCGCCCGGAATTTTTGGTGATCACGTGGGGGTTTGTGGATGATATTCCGATTCCGACTACTTTGCCAGCTGTTGTCTGCGTCAATTTCCGAGGATCCTCGGAATTGGACGTCGAGAGCTGACGGCCGAGGAGGTAGTGATGACGATCTTCCGCACGAATCGGACGATGAGCAGCGACAAGACGCCCGAGCGGGCGATTCTCGGGGGCGACGGTCGTTGGCGGCTCACCTGGCTGCCGGAACTCGGTCTGACGTCCGATCAGGCGATATCAGGACTGAGGCTGGACGAGATCCTCAGTGACCCAGCCCTGGTCTATGACCGGATGGCGCTGGCGGAGGCCACCACCTGCGCCGACCGCATCGGCATCATCCTCGAGCTCGCGATGGTGCGACTGTGGAAGCGGACGACCACCGCCATCGCGCTCTGCGGGTTCGTGGCGACCCGATGGGGTCGACTCGTCTGACCTGGTCGGACTTTCACAACCAGCGGATGCGGCGGAAGGCCACGGCCAGGGCGGTACAGATCGTGAGCATGACGATCAGGGTGGCGGGGTAACCCCAGGGCTGTCGGAGTTCGGGCATGTGGTCGAAGTTCATGCCGTAGATGCCTGCGATCATGGTGGGGACGGCCAGGATGGCGATGTAGGCGGAGATCTTGCGCATGTCGGTGCTCTGCTGGACGGCGATCTTGGCCACGGCGGCGCCGACGAGCGTGGTGAGGGTTTCGTCGAGGTCGTTGATACGTTCGGCGACACCGCTGTGATGGTCGGCGACATTGCGCAGGTAGCGGCGTACTTCCTTGGGCAGGGGAGTACCCGTCGCGGTGAGGGATTGCAGCGGGCCCGCGAGGGGACGCACGGCGCGACGCAGCTCGACGATTTCGCGTTTGAGCTGGTAGATCGCCTCGATCGGGATCTTGCTCCGCGGGCTGAAGAGCTCTTCTTCCATCGACTCGACATCGAACTCGACCGCCTCGGTGACCTCGGCATAGGAGTCGACGACGTGGTCGGTGATCGCGTGCAGCACAACGCTGGGGCCGAGCGCGAGGCGATCGGGGTCGGATTCGAGCCGGTGCCGGACCGCGGTGAGCTCGTTGTGTTCGCCGTGCCGGACCGCGACGACGAAATCGTCGCCGAGGAAGACCATGATCTCGCCGGTCTGCACGATCTCGCTGACGGTGTGCATATCGTGCTCGACATAGGCGACGGTCCGCATCACGGTGACCATGGTGTCGTCGTAGCGTTCGAACTTCGGGCGCTGTCTGCCGGTGACCGCGTCTTCGACGGCGAGTTCGTGCAGTCCGAATGTCCGGGCGATCTCGCCCATCTGATGCAGGTCCGGCGCGAACAGGCCGATCCACACGAAACCCGTACCACGCCTGCGGATTTCGGCCAGCGCGCTCTCGGGGGTGAATCGTCCCGGCAGGCGCTTGCCCTCGACGTAGGCGGCGCAGTCGATGATGGCGCGCGCGGTCGGGACCGAGGGTTTGGGGACGACTTCCACCCGGCGCCTGCTACGGGACAGGAACGGGGAACCTGCCACCACGTCCCCGATGCTGCGCCGGGGCGCGATCGCCGCCGGTGAGATACGAGGCCTGTCGACCATCGTTCACCTCGCTCTCTTCGATCGTGCCGCAGCATCCCACGGTGGCCGATATCGGCGCAAACCGAGCGAGGGGTTGCGCAGACCGCGGTAGATGTGAATACTTAGGTATGTGCCTAAGTATTCGAGCGACGAACCGGACGGAGGACTCGACAGTGTCTTCCGGGCATTGGCCGATCCGACTCGTCGCGCGATCGTCGAACGGCTGTCGCGTGGGCCCGCATCGGTGTCGGATCTCGCCGCACCGTTCGAGGTCGCGCTGCCGACGATCGTGCAGCACCTGAAAGCGCTGGAGGCCGGTCGCCTCGTCAGCTCGGCGAAGATCGGCCGCGTGCGCACCTACCAGCTGGTGCCGGACGCCTTCGGGACCGCGATGGACTGGCTGCACCGCCAACGTCCACCGGCGCAGCGGCAGGTGGACCGGCTCACGGCACTACTCGTGGAATCAACCAAAACCCCAGAGGGAGAAGAACAATGACCGACACGGTGACCCGCTCCATCAACCACGCCCAGTTCACCATCGAACGCGAAGTGCCCGTCGCGCCCGCCGTCGTCTTCCAGGCCTTCGCCGACCCCGCCACCAAGGCGAAGTGGTTCGGCGGCGAGGAAGGCTGGGAGCAGGGCGAGGTCTCGGTCGACTTCGAGGTCGGCGGACGCGAGATCAACGAAGGTACCTTCGAGAAGAAGATGACCTCCCGCTACGTCGCGACCTACACCGACATCGTCGACAACGAACGCCTCGTCTACACCTACGACATGTGGCTGAACGGCTCCCATATCTCCACCTCGCTAGCCACCTGGGAATTCGAACCGACCACCACCGGCACCAAGCTCACTCTCGTCGAATTCGGTGCCCACCTCGACGGATTCGACACCGGTGCCGACCGCGAGGAAGGCACCCGCGACCTCATCGATTCCCTCGTGAACTACCTCGTCGCCCAGGCCTGAGCGGTCCGTTGCTCGTCGAACCGCGCGTCGGCAGCACGCTAGCTGCCGACGCAGTCGATGATCGGCGCGGGATATTCCGCGGGATCGACGTTCGCGCGCCACGGACGATGAATGCTCGCGCCGGGTAGGTGCGCCAGCTCGGGCAGCCACCGCCGCACGTAGGTGCCGTCGGGGTCGTAGCGGTCGGCCTGGCGCAGGGGATTGAGGATCCGATTGGGCCGGGTGTCGGTGCCGGTGCCTGCGACCCACTGCCAGTTGAGCTGGTTGTTCGCGAGATCGGCGTCGACGAGCCAGTGCAGGAAATGCGCCGCGCCGACACGCCAGTCCTGGCGTAGCGACTTGGCGAGGAAGCTGGCCGAGATCAAGCGCGCTCGCCCCGGCATCCAGCCCTCGGCGCGGAGTTGGCGCATGCCCGCATCGACGATCGGGTAGCCGGTGCGCCCGTCTCGCCAAGCGGCGACGGCCTTTTCGTCGTCGGGGCCCGCGGTCACCCGCGTGCGGTAGTCCGACCAGGCGGCATCGGGGCGGGCGGCGAGGACCTGGTGGTGGAAGTCGCGCCAGGCCAGCTGCCGGACAAAGGCGAGTCCGCCTTCGGTCGCCGTGTCGACCCGGCTCACCACTTCGCTGGGGGACACGCACCCGAAGTGGAGGTAGGGCGACAGCCGGGAGGTCGCGTCGGCGGCGAGATAATCGTTGTCACGGGCGTAGTCGGCGATCGGGCCGTCGAGCCAGTCGTGCAGCAGCGCACGGCCGGTGGACTCCCCGCCGACCCGCAACTGTGGCGACGGCTGCCCGGAACCGAGATCGGCAGGCTGGGGTAGTTCCTCGCCCCGGATCGGCGGCACCGACAGCGACCGGGGCGCCGGGAGCGGGGTGCGGTGATGGGCCGCGCTCCAGCGCCGGAAGTAGGGGGTGAAAACGGCGAAGTGATCGCGTCCTGTCGACGGGACGAGTTCGGTGGAAGTGGCTGTGACGGAACCGGAATGGCACTGGACCGAGGTGTTCGAGATGCGGCGCAGCGCTTGCTCACGCACTCTGCTGTAGCGGCTGACATCCTCTGCCAGGTGCACGCTCGCGGCGCCGGTCTCCCGCACCACCCGGTCGACCTCGTCGATCACCGTGCCGCGGCGCACCACGAGCGCACCGCCGAGCGCGCGCAGTTCCTTGTCGAGTTCGGCCAGGGCGGCGGCGAGGAAGTGCGCGCGATTGGGTGGACAGCGGTCGGGCACCAGCGCCTCGTCGACGACGAACAGCGGCACCACCTGGTCGGCCTCGCGAGCCGCGGCGGTGAGCACCGGATTGTCGTGCACGCGCAGATCGCGAGTGAACAGGGCGATGGCGACGCTCATCGGGCGCAGAGGGGCAGCACACCCGAACGTCCGCCGGTCGTGGGTGAGGTCAGGTAGATGCACGGATCCTGGCCCGCGGTCACGATCGCCTCGTCGATCTGCTGCCAGGTGGTGTCGTCCAGGGCGGGGGTGCGGGACAGGACGAAACCGGAGAGCCTGTTCGGCGAGGTGACCAGGGCCCACGAATAGTCCGGGCCGAGCGCGGTCACGATGTAGTTGGTCGGTCCGACGCGCTCGTCCTGGCCGATGACGCCCGGAAAGCTCACGTGCAGTTGCGCGTTCGTGATCGGGTCGTTCACCGTCGCGGTGCCGCGGATCTCGTCGACGCCGCCGGCCCAGGTGTGGCACCGGTTATAGACTCCGATGTCGCCGCCAGGGTCGAGGGTGTAGGTCGCGGAGGTGTCGCGTGCGCAATTGAGGTTGAAGAACTGCGGTACCGCCGCGAGCTGATGCCATTCGCCGAGATAGCGGTCGAGGTCGAGGCGCGGTACCGGTGCGGGTGGGGCTGCGGTCGCGGCGCCGGAGCTTGTCACGGTGAGGCCGGCGGCGATCAGCAGAGCGGTGGTCCACGGGCCGAGTCGGGTACGCACGGGAAACTCCTCGCGGTAGGCGGTTTCTCCCAGGCTAGCAGTAATTGATGCATTATTGATGCATGAGAAGGACGGTTGGGCGAGTCGTCGCATCGGCGTACAGCGCACGCCGCCGACGCGCGGAGGCCGGGCCGTGACGCGCCTGCCCGGGTGTTCCGGGCAGAATGAAACGATGCCCGCCGGTTTCGCTCCCGCTTCCGCCGCGGCCGGATACACGGTGCGCGCGGTGGCCGACCGTCTCGGCATCCCGACCGCGACCCTGCGGAGCTGGAACCGCCGTTACGGCATCGGTCCTGCCCAGGACCGTCCGGGCCGTCATCGGCTCTATACCGATACCGATATCGCGGTGCTCGAGCACATGCTCGGGCTGATCGCCGGTGGCGCCAGCCCGGCCGGGGCCGCGGCGGCCGCGCGTGGACCCGCGCCGGTCCTCGGTGATCGCGGTGGCCTGCTCGACGCGGCGTTCGCGCTGGATACCGGCACCGTCTGCGCGCACCTGGACGCGCACGTGCGTGCCCACGGTGTCGTGCAGACCTGGGAGGCGCTGTGTCGCCCCGCCTTCGCCGATATCGTCGCGCGTCAGGGCGGTGGTGAGGGATGCATCGATGTCGAGCATTTGCTGTCGTGGTCTATCGCGGCGGTCATGCAGCAGGTGAAACCGGCGCGCAGCAGTGCGCCCGTGCTACTCGCCTGCACCAGCGGCGAAACGCATTCACTCCCGCTGGATGTGCTGCGTGCGGCCTTGGCGCAGGCCGGGGTCGGTGCGCGCATGCTCGGCGCCGACGTGCCGACGGTCGCCCTGTCCGATGCGCTCACCAGGCATTCTGGCCCGAACGCGGTGCTGTTGTGGTCGCAGCGTGAATCGACCGCGCTGACCTCGGCGGTGCTGGCCTGCACGGGGGCAGGCGCGCGGGTGCTCGTCGGTGGGCCGGGCTGGGACGTCGTGATGCTGCCCGACACGGTCGAGCGGGTCGGTGGACTGGCTGCCGCGGTCGACGCCATCCGCTGAAGATCTATCCCGGGGTGCCGAGTTCCGGCTCAGCGTCGGCAATTGACCATTGAATGATTCATAGTCGATTCATAGCGGGTACGGCAGTCGGCGGACCCACACTCATCGTCCGCTCGTGACGACCGATGTCGGAAACGGGTCAGGTCGCAGTTCGTCCGAGGAGATGCCGCAGCGTCTCCTCCAAGCCTTCGGTGCGGAACGTGTGCCCGGCCTCCGTCAGCCGGGTCGGCGCCACCCGCTGACTGGCCTCGGCGAGTTCGCGGGCACCCTGCTTGCCCAGTAGTACCGCCGGACCGAAGCTCGGGACCGGGAGCAGGGCGGGACGGTGCAGTACGCGAGCCAGTACGTGGGTGTACTCGCTGTTGCGAACCGGCTGCGGCGCCACGGCATTGACCGGTCCTGTCACCGTGCTGTCCCACAGTGCGCGGTGGTAGGCATCGACGAGATCGTCGATGCCGATCCACGACAGCCACTGACGGCCGTCCCCGATCCGCCCACCGAGACCGGCGGTGAACAACGGTCGCAGCAACCGCAGGGTGCCGCCATGCGGCGACTGCACGATGCCGGTACGCACCCGCACGACGCGGACTCCGCCCACCTCGGCGGGCTCGCACGCGTCCTCCCACCGTTCGACCACGTCGGCCAGGAACCCGTCACCGCGTTCGGACTGCTCGGTCAGTATCTGTTCGCCGCGGTCGTAGCCGTAGTAGCCGATGGCGGAAGCGCTGACGAAGGTGTCGATGCCCGACGCGGCGGCGAGTTCGGCGAGCCGTCGGGTCGGCTCGATGCGGCTGTAGGCCACCGCTCGCCGGTGCTCGGCGGTGAATCGCCCCGCGATGGATGCCCCGGCCAGGTGAACCACGGCATCGATGCCGGCCAGCAGGTCGGCGGCGGGATCGGCGGGATCCCACTGTCGTTCGTCGTGATGCTGTGGGCGATGGCGCACCAATCGCACCACGCGGTGCCCGCCGGTGCTGAGGAAGGCGCTCAGCGCCGAGCCGACCAGCCCCGACGCGCCGGTCATCGCGATCGTCGTCGCCGGCATGCCGGACTCGGCCGCGCGGCGGTGCGCTACCAGATCGTTCGTCAACTGGCGGTAGCGGTAGTCGAACATCGGCCGCAGCACAGACTCCGGAATCGGCGTGTCGACCCGGTCGATGACACGGGTGTGCGCGTCGTCGACCTCGGTGAACTCGTGCACATGCCGCCACCGCAACAGTCGGGAGACCGGGAACGAGGCCGGTCCGTCCGCCGCGACGGCGTCGGCGAACCGCTCGGGCGGCCGATACTGCTCGGGGTCGTGCTGAGCGACCCACCGGAGCCCGCCGGGAAGACCGAGGACCGCTCGCCCGGTGGCCAGCGAATCGGCCTCGGCGAGCAAGGTGACCGGCTGCCACGGCGGCGCCAGGCGCGTGAACGCACCGCGACGAGCGAACCAGGCGAAAACGTCGGCCCGGGGTGTTGCGACAACGCCAGAACACTCGATGCCCATGATTCGACTGTAGTCACAAGCCGCTGTCGGTTCCGTGACCCATGGCGCCCATGTCCATCTGCATGGGCGCGGGTTGCTGACCTGGGGCAACGACCAGGAACTGGCCCATCATGCCCTGGTCTTCGTGGTGGAGGAGGTGGCAGTGGTACATGTACGGATAGGTGGGGTCGGTGTGGTCGGCGAAGTGCATGGCGAGGGTGTAGGTGGCGTCGGGGGCGGTGTAGACGGTGTCCTTCCAGCCGGCAAGGGCGGGGGGAGGCGGTGTTCCGTCGACGGCGATGATCTGGAATTGGACATCGTGGACATGGAAGTTGTGCGGCCAGTTGTCCTTGTTGCGCACTGTCCAGACTTCGGTGGTGTCGACGGGGATGGTCATGTCGATGCGGCTCATGTCCATGCGGCGGTTGTTGATCATGAACCATCGGAGGTCGAAGGATCGGGTCGGTGCGGTGGTCGGGGAGGCGAGGGCGCGCATCGGGATCAGGGTCGGTGGCAGCGCGGCGGAAGGTCGCAGGGTTTCGGCGGCACGCAGTCTCAGGATGTCGAAGGTGTCGTCGAAGCCGAACTCGGTGGCGCGGTCGATGCCGGCGCGCTCGGTGATCGGCAGGGACCGTAATGTGACGTTTTCGCCCGCACCGAGAGTGACCACCAGCTCGGCACGTTCACCAGGGCTGAGCTGAATCCGGTTCAGGGCGACGGGTTCCGGCAGCAGCCCGCCGTCGGTGGCGATGAGCTGGAACGTTCTGCCGTCGCCGAAGGCGAGGTTGTAGAGGCGGCCCGACGAGCCGTTGAGGATTCGCAACCGGACCCGGTCGGTGGTGACCGGCAGGTGGGCGTTCGCGATCCCGTTGGTGACGATCGTGTCGCCGAGCAGGCCGACATCGGTGGCGTCGGATTCGTCGAGCGCGCCGTCGGCGGTGAAGCGGCGATCCTGGATCACCAACGGAATGTCATCGACGCCATAGTGTTTCGGTAGATCGAGCGCGTCCGCCGCATCGTCGTCGATCAGGAAGAAGCCGGAAAGGCCACGGTGGACGTGCTTTTCGGTCGCGCCGTGCGGATGTGGGTGGTACCAGAGCGTGGCGGCCTGCTGCTGCACCGTCCAATTCGGCGCCCATGCCGCGCCGGGCGCGATCATCTGGTGGGGGCCACCGTCGAACTTCGCGGGCAGGTGCATGCCGTGCCAGTGCACCGAGGTGGGCTCGGGCAGATCGTTGGTGATGGTGACGGCGACCTTCTCGCCGCGTCGAGCGCGCACGGTCGGTCCGAGGATCGACCCGCTGTAGCCCCAGGTCGGGGTCCGAATGCCCTGGATCATCTCGGTGCTGCCCGCTTGGGCTCGCAGGGTGAAGCGGCGGACGCCGTCGGTGCCGACGGCAGATGGGGCCGGCGGGGGGATCGGCAACGGCCGGGTCGAGTCGGCTGCCGAACCGGGTGTCGACCGGCGGATCGAACACCCGGTCGCGTACACCATCGGTGTGAGGGCGAGCCCGGTGAGAAATCCTCGTCGCGAGACCACGTGTGCTCCTTCTGTGCGGGAACCTCCAGCTTGGTTCGGGCCCAGCCGCGGCGACTCCGCCGAACAGCCGGACCCGGCCCGCCGGATTCCGCCCGCGCGCCCCTTGCGGACGTGCCGGTCGCGTGGTACCCCGCATTCGAACCGATCTCGTCACGGAAGAGCTGATCGCGTGCCCGAGCCGCTCGCTCGGACGCGCCGACTCCTGCTCGCGCGGTCCCGACAGCCCGGTCACCTACCGTGGATGCGTGATCGACATCCGTGCACATCGCGACTGGCGAAGGCTGCTGCGGTGGCTGCCGCTGGTGCTGATCCCGGTGTTGCTGCTGGCCAGCACCTACCCGGACCAGTACCGCGTGCCACCGCACTACTGGCTGCTGGCGATGACCGCGGGCGTGGTGTTCCTGGCCGGCGCACGGTGGCCGCTCGCGGTGTCGATCGTGCTGTCGGCGCTGGCGGTGCCGATGCTGCGGACGGATGCCTGGGGTGTGTCCGGTCTGGTGCCGTACCTCGGCGCGGTGGCCTTGGTCGATGTGGTGGCGCGTACGCACCGATGGGCGATCGTGGCAGTGGCGACGGCGGGGTGGGCAGCTGCCGTGGCGCTCGGGCGGGTCGGACTGCACGACAACTCGATCGGTCGGGCGTCCACCCTCGTCGAGGCCGCGGCTTATGTGGGACTGCCGTTGCTGCTCGGGTTGTATCTGCGTGGGCAGCGTGACCTGGCGGAGAATCTGCGAATACGCGGCGAGGAGGCGCAAGCGCGTACCCGCCTCGACGAGCGCGCCGCACTGGCCAGGGAACTCCACGATGTGGTCGCCCACCACATGGCTTCGATCATTCTGCGGATCTCGGTAGCCGGACATGTTGTGCGAGAAGCCGATCCGCGCATGGTCACCGTCCTTGACGACGTGCGTGGCACCGCGGCCGCCGCGCTCGCCGATATTCGCAGGCTGCTCGCCGCCCTGCGTGACCCGGCCCTCGGCACCGTCGCCCTGGTCGACACCGAGGCGATCGTGACCGAGGTCGACGCCGCGCTCACCCGGGCTCGGGCCGCCGGGTTCGCTGTCGTGGCCGAGGTCGATACCGACCTCGGCGGGCTCGACGCGATCAGCAGGCTCACCCTGTTGCGCCTGGTACAGGAATCGCTGACCAATGTGATGAAACACGCGGATCGCGATGTGCCGGTGCGATTCCGGATCGTCAGGCGAGAGGGCGGCATCGTGATCGAGGTCGTCAACGGCGGTCGCGAGGCGACGGCACCGCCGGGACACGGGATCGTCGGGATGCGCGAGCGCGCCGAACTCGCGGGCGGCACCCTCACCGTCGGCCGGTCCACCGAGCACGACGGAAGCTGGACGGTGCGCGCCTGGCTGCCGGACAGTGCGAGGGGAGTGGAGCTTTCGTGATCACGGTCTTGCTGGTGGACGATCAGCGTCTGGTGCGCGCGGGTCTGCGAATGCTCATCGAGGACACCACCGATCTCGCCGTCGTCGGGGAAGCGGCCGACGGCGTCGAAGCGGTGCGGCTGTATGCCGAGCTCGCTCCCGATCTGGTCGTCATGGACCTGCGGATGCCCGGCCTCGACGGTGTCGCGGCGACCCGGCAGATCCTTGCCTCGTCGCCGCGCGCGAAGGTGCTCGTGCTGACCACCTTCGACGACGACGAACACCTGTTTCCCGCGCTCTCGGCCGGGGCCGCGGGCTATTTCGTCAAGGACACCGAGCCCACCGTGCTGCTCGACGCGATCCGGCGCACGGTGGACGGCGATCTGCTGTTCTCGCCCGCGCTGCTGCGCCGTCTGGTCGGGCGGGCGCTCGAAACGCGGTCGGCTCCGGAAACTCCCACGCTGCCCGCCGATGTGACGCCCCGTGAGCTCGAGGTGCTTCGCCTGGTCGGCGACGGGCACGGCAATCAGGCGATCGCCGATCGGCTTCATCTCGGGGTGAGCACCGTCAAGACCCACGTCGCCAACCTGCTCGACAAGACCGGCACCGACAACCGCGTTCGGCTGGCGGTCTACGCGTCCAAGATCATCGGCTGAGCGGGCTCGCCGGGTGGTGATCCGAACTGGTCGCTTGGTTTTCGGTGACGGATCGGTATGAAAACGGTAACGCTGATGTGATCTTCTCCGATACTGTGACCGACCGCACTGAGCGGTCGGTTCGGCGTGGAGGTTCGATCGATGAAGTGCCGCAGGGCGGTTTCGGCGGTGCTCGTCGCAGTGGGCTCGACCATGATGGGCGTGGGTGGGGCACACGCGCAGGAGCCGGAAGCCGGTGTCGCGGTGGTGAATCGGGTCGTGACGGGCGAGGGATCCAGGGCCGAGGTGACCGCGATCGACGGTCGGCAGGTGACGGTGCGGATCCATTCCGCCGCCATGGGGCGCGAGGTTTCGGTCAAGGTACAGCGGCCCGCCGACGCTTCGGTGCCGCGGCCGTCGCTGTATCTGGTGAACGGCGCGGGCGGCGGCGAAGATACCGCCACCTGGGAACAGAACACCGATGTGGTCGATTTCCTCGCGGGCAAGGACGTCAATGTCGTCATGCCGATCGGCGGTGCGTGGAGTTACTACACCGATTGGCGCGAGCCGGATCCGATGCTCGGCGTGAACAAGTGGCGCACCTTCTTCCTCGACGAACTGCCCACACTCGTCGACACCATGTTCACTACGACCGGCAAGAACGCGATCGCGGCGAACTCGATGACGGCCACCTCCGTGCTGCAACTCGCGATCGCCAAGCCGGGATTGTTCCGCTCGGTGGCCGCCTACAGTGGCTGCGCCCAGATCAGCGATCCGGTCGGCAGGCAGTTCGTCAATGTCGTTGTCGGGACCGGCGGCGGCGACGCGTCGAACATGTACGGCCCGCCCGGAGATCCTGCCTGGGCCGCCAACGATCCCGTCGTGAATGCCGAGGGACTGCGCGGAACCAAGCTCTACGTGTCCAACGGCAACGGCCTGCCCGGTGAATTCGACAAGCTCGGCGACTCGCACCTGGTCACCTGGGGGCCGGTCGGGTTGGCCAATCAGATCGTCGTCGGTGGCGTCATCGAGGCCACGACCCGCTGGTGCACCAAGAACCTGCAGCAGCGCCTGGACGAACTCGACATCCCCGCGACCTTCGACCTGTCGACCCAGGGCACCCACTCGTGGGGCTACTGGCAGAAGGCCTTCAAGAACTCGTGGCCGCTCCTGGCCGAAGGGATGGAGATCCCCGCCTGATCAGCCGAGCTCGAACAATCGTGCCGCGTTGTCATGGCAGACCTTGCGCAGCCACTCCGGACCGAGGTCGAGCCGTTCCAGTGCGGCGACGGCCTCGGCATAGGGATAGGGGATATTGGGGAAGTCGCTGCCGAACAGAATGCGATCGGCGAAGCGGCGCAGGCGATCTCGTTCGGACGGTGGGAAGGGCGCGCCGCCTTCGCTGAAGTCGGTCCACACCATGGTGGTGTCGAGATAGAGCAGCGGGTACTGCTCGGCCAGGTCGAGGAACTCGCTGTATTCAGGGGTTCCCATGTGCGCGATGATCAGCCGCAGGGTCGGAAAGCGCCGCAGGAGTTCGGCGATGGGGGCGGGCCCGGTGAATTCGCCAGGGGCGGGACCGGATCCACAATGGATGAGAACGGGTGTGCCGGTTTCGGCCAGGATGGCCCACACCGGGTCGAGCAGGGGATCCAAGGGTGAGAACGCGCCGACCTGGATGTGCACCTTGAACACGCGCGCGCCACTGTCGATGGCCTCTCGGACGTAGCGTGGCGCGTCCGGCTCGGGGTAGAAGGTGGCCGTGTGCAGGCAGTCGGGGGTGCGGGCGGCGAACTCGGCGGTCCAGTCGTTGAGCCAGGCGGCCATCTCCGGTTTGTGCGGGTACACCAGCGAGGTGAACGCCCGGATGCCGAAGTCGCGCAGGGTCTTCAGGCGCACCTGCTCGTCGTCGCGATAGGTGATCGGCCACGGTCGGCCGGTCAGCGGCCCGGCGGCGTCGAAATACGCCCAGACCTTGTGCATCACCTGATCGGGCATGAAGTGGGTGTGGACGTCGACGATCGCGGGCAGGTCGTACCGTTCGCGGAAATCGGCGAGGTAGGCGGCGGTGTCTACGGTCATGACTGCTCCGGGTAGAGGTGTCGGGCCAGGGCACCGACGCGGGTGACGAGGCGTTCGAAGAAGACGGCGGGGTCGGTGCCGATCACGATGTCGGCGTTGGGTTCTCGGCCCCACATGCCCGCCCAGTCGGCGACGGTGGTGGCGCGGGTGATGGTGCCGGCCAGTTCGACGTCGACGGTGGCCGGGCGGGTGGTCGCCAGGGTGGAGTCGAGCGCGACCGCGGCGGCGAACGGGTCGTGCATGTGCGCCAGATAGCCCAGGTCGTACTGGTGGTGGAAGTCGAAATAGAAGCGCACCGCGTCGGTGAGATAGCGGATGATCGGATTGCTTGCCGCCGAACGGAATTCGGCGGGATCGCCCGCGCCGACCTGCTCGATCGGTGCGCTGTGTGCCGCCTGCGCCAGCAGCTCGAGGTGTTCGGGGACCATCTCGATGGACTCGGTGATGTCGAGCGCGCAGACCAGCGGCCTGCGGTCCGGCGGCGCCGCGGAAAAGGCGTCGAACACCGCTTTGGCCGCTTCGGGATCGACGTGGATGTTCCACTCGTTGGTCGGGGTCGTGTTGCCGGGGTGGTTGAACGCGCCGCCCATGATGACGAGGCGGTGCAGCAGGCGCGGCAGTTCGGGTTCGATGCGCAGGGCCAGCGCGAGGTTGGTCAGCGGACCGGTGCACAGGCCTGTCACCTCGCCGGGGTTCGCGCGAACCAGGTCCACCCAGAGTTGGGCCGCCGACCTGGACGACAACGCGCGCGGCGAGACGGGCAGTTCGGCGTAGCCGAGGCCCTGCGGACCGTGGGTGTCCTCGGTGGTGCGCAAGGGGACGGCGAGCGGTTCGGCCGCGCCGAGCGCCACCTCGATCTCGGGTGCCCGGCCCAGGTCGAGCATCGCCAGAGTATTCGCCGCGACCTGTGCCCCGTCCACGTTGCCCGCGGTGGCGGCGATACCGATGATCTCGGCCTCGTCGGAGGCCAGCAGGTAGAGGATGGCCAGGGAGTCGTCGATCCCGGTATCGACATCGAGGATGATCTTCTGCGGCACGTCATCGAGAGTAGCCGCGGACCTCTCGGGGTCCGCGGCCAGTCGGTGGGTGGCGGTCAGTAGGTCGGGAGAGTGAATTCTTCGGTGTGGCCGAAGAAGATCTTCTTGGTGAGCGGACGCATCGGGCGAGACATCATGAGCCGCACGTTCGCCTTGGCGAGCCGCGTCAGCAGCGGGGACTTGGGGATCATCATCGCCATACCGCCGCCGGGGATCTCCTTGGCTTTGTCGAGGAACGGCGAGATCTTGTCCTGGTAGCGCTGCTGTGCGCCTGCCAGATCGTCCGGGGTGGCGGCGATCTCGGCGGCCAGCACGTAGGCGCCGACGATGGCCATCGCGGTGCCCATGCCGCTCAGCGGGGATCCACAGTAGCCCGCGTCGCCGATCAGCGTCACGCGGCCGATGGACAGCTCGGGGACGTCGACACGGGCGATCTCGTCGAAGTAGAAGTCGGGTGTGGAGTCCATCGCGTCGAGGACCGCCGGGGCGTGCCAGCCCGCGTCGCCGATCGTCTTTCTGATGAGTGCGCGCTGGGCGTCGACGTCGCGGCGCAGTGCCGGGTCTGCCTCGGTGCGCATGGTGATGATCGCCTTGGCGGTGCTCGGGTCGCCGTCGGGGCGGATGCCGAGCATGGCACCGGGCACCAGGCGCATGCTGAACCAGCCGGGCTCCACATCGGCAGGCTTCGGCATGGTGAAGAAGGCGCCGTACCCGCCGAGGTTGGTGCTGAACTTCTCCTCGGGTCCGAAGACGAGTCGGCGGGTCGCCGAGTGGACGCCGTCGGCGCCGATCACCAGGTCGAACCGCTCGGTGACCCCGGAGGCGAACGTGACGTCCACGCCGGTGTCGTCCTGGACGACCTCCTCGATCCACTCGCCGTAGCGATAGTCCAGCCGGCCGTTGTCGGCGGTGGCCACCGCGTCCAGCAGCACCTGATTGAGATCGCCGCGGGTGATCTCGATTTCGGCGACGGCGCCCTGACCGTCGAAGTCCTCCATCGCCATCCTGGCGTAGATCCTGCCGTCGCCGTCGATGTAGGACATCCCGCGCTCGTCGAGCTGGTAGTCGGCGATGCCCGCCATCAAACCCATCCGCTCGGCGGCTTCCTTGCTCGGGCCACGCAGATCGACGGCCTGGCCACCGGGGCGGGGGACTGCGGCGCGCTCGACGACGGTGGTGCGAATGCCGTTGCGCAGCAACTGGAGTGCGACCGCGTTGCCCGCGATGCCGCCGCCGGAGACGAGAACGTGGAGGGGGCTGGTGATGCTCATGATGGTGTTTCCCGTCTGATGTACGAATGTCTTAGACATATGTCTAACAGAGGGTGGCACGGATGTCTAGAACAAATGTCTAAGACAATCGGGTAGCCTGCTGAGTATGGGCAACAGAGAAGATCTACTGGCGGGGGCGCGCAAAGTGATTCTGGAGCGCGGCGTCGCGAAGACGACCGCGCGCGATATCGCCGCCGCGGCGGGGGTGAGCCTTGCCGCGATCGGCTACCACTTCGGGTCGAAGGATCGCCTGGTCACCGAGGCGTTGAGCGAGGCGCTCGGCAACTCCATGGGTGATGCGATGAACGAGCTGATCGCCGCGGGCGCCGGGAAAACGCCACTGGAGGGGCTCGCTCTGCTGTGGAACGGGATGCCCGCGGTATTCGCGGGCAATCACGAGGCGATGCTGGCCAGCCTGGAGAACATCGTGCGGATCGTGCGCTCCGACGAGGCGCGGGCACAGCTCGGCGACCAGCTCTCCGGGGCGTTCACCGACCTCGAGGCCCATGTGCAGGCTGTGCATCCCGAACTGGATCAGGCGCAGGCCGCGGCGATCGGGCGGTTGTATTTCGTGCTCGCCCAGGGGCTCGGGATGCTGTGGCTGCTCGATCCCGGCGAGGTCGGTATCGATGGTGATCAGCTCACCGTGGCGGTCCAAGCGCTCGCGGGGAAGTGATCGAGTCCGGTCACGGGCGGTGGTAGTGGTCGGGCGCTTCGACCCAGAACGGCTGCGCCGACCCGTACGGTGGCGCGGGCCAGCGGTAATCGTCGTAGTCGGCGAATGCCGGTGCGGCCGTGACGAGTTCGTGGTGGGCGACCGTCGACGCCGGATCGGGCGGTGTCGCGGCAGGATGGCCGGGGGAGCGTCCGTCCGCGGCCAGGAGCCAGGATGCGGTGCGGGCCAGTGAGACTCGGATGTTTCGCCCGAACCCGTCGTCGGTGCGAGCCAACAGCGTGTCCATGACGGCGGCCGCGAGGAGGTAGCCCGACCCGTGGTCGAGCGCCTGTGCGGGCAGTGCGCCGGGACGATCCGGCGTTCCCTCGATGAGCGAGATGCCGGATGTCGCTTGGACGATGCTGTCGAAACCTCGTCGGTCGCCCCACGGTCCGCTCGTACCCCATGCGGAGACCGAGGCCTCGATCAAGCCGGGACGCCGGGCCGCGCGGACACCGGCCGCGGCGAGCGCGCCAGGGCGGTAGCCGGTGACGAGCACGTCCGCCTCGGCGAGCAGATCCTCGAATGTCGCGAGGTCGGTTCGCAGGTCGAGCAGGGTCGAGCGTTTGCCCTGGCAGTTATCGGAGAACTGCCAGTCGATCTCGGGCAGGTGCGGTGGGTCGATGCGCAGCACATCGGCACCGAGCAGAGCCAGCGTTCGGGTCGCGACGGGCCCGGCGAGGACACGAGTCAGGTCGAGCACGCGAATGCCGGTCAGCGGCCGGTCGGTCGTGGGACTCGCCCCGGTGGCACCGAGTGGAGTGGGCACCCGGTCGTCGCGCACGTCCGCGGCGACCAACGGGCCGGTCCCGGCGGCACGGCCCATCGGGCTGGTCGACCATTCGTCTTCGGCGCGGACGCGGACCGCGATCGCACCCGCCGCGGCCGCTTCGTCTTCGACCTCGGCGCCCTTCATCGTGGACACTCGATCGGTGAGCCGGACGGCATCGCCGTCGGCGGGTAGGTCCAGTGCCCGCAGGAGTCGCTCACGGTGATGTGGGTAGTTGGCGTGGGTGCGGACCCAGCCGTCGGCGGTGGGGAAGAAGCCCGACAGCTCGGCGAAGAACGAGGGGGCGTCCGCGCCTCGACGGAACAGACGCTCACTGCTGAACGCCGCGGTCACCCGGTCGGCATCGAGGCGAACGGGGCGGGTGGGCAGTCCCCGCGCGACTCTGACCCGGTTGGCGGCCGCGCTCGCCGCCGCGACCGAACCCGCCGCCAGGGCCCACACCGGTAGGGTGGCCGCCAACCGCGCACCCGGGTCCGGCACGTCGATATCGCTCGACGGTGAGAGTCCCAGTCCCGTCTCGTAGGCGTGGACGAGCTGCTGCGCGGTGGTCACATCGACCAGCCTAGTTGCGGTGCTGAAGGTGAGGAGTGTGATGTGGGCGTGAATACGGCTGCGACGGAGTGGGTTCGGGTACTGCGACCGGGTACCGCGGCGCGCGGGCGATTGACGTGCTTTCCGCCGGGTGGGGGATCGGCGGCCTTCTATCGCGAGCTGGCGCGACACATCGGCGCGGGCGTCGAAGTGGCGGCGGTGCAGTATCCGGGGCGACAGGACCGCCTCGCCGACCCGACGATCACCGACCTGCATCTGCTCGCCGACCGGATCGCCGCGGACATCGCGCGTCAGCCGGGCCCGGCCCGTTCACTGTTCGGGCACAGCATGGGCGCGACCGTTGCCTACGAGACCGCGCTGCGACTCGCCGCGGCCGGACAACCGGTTCGCGCCCTCATCGTATCCGGCCGTCCCGCACCGGAATTCGTCGAAACCAGACGGCTGCACCAGGCCTCGGACGCCGCACTCATCGACGAGCTCGAGCGGCTGGCGAACGACCCGGCGCCGGTGCGTCTGCTGCGCACCGAACCCGGACTCGCCGACCTCGTGCTGCCCGCCGTCCGCGCCGACTACCAAGCGGTCGAGACCTATCGTCAGCGATCGGGACCGTCGCTGAGCTGCCCGGTCGTCGCGCTCGTCAGCACCGAGGACCCGACGACCACCGTGGCGCAGGCCGAACAGTGGCGTGCGGTCACCGACGGGCCGTTCACCCTGCGCACGTTCGGTGGCGGGCACTTCTATCTGGACGAACAACACACCGCGGTGGCGCAGGAGATCACACGGCACGTGAACTGAGGCGGCGCTGGTGCAGGCGCGCGTAGCCCACCCACGACACGAGCACCGCCACCGCCGCGAGCGCGCGCACCAAGCCGAGCGCGCTGTCGGGGTAGATCACGCCGGTCAGGTAGTGGTCGATGAATCCCGCGGCGGGCAACTCGCCCTCTCCGGCCCGCCTGCGCGCCCAGTTCTCGGCGTAGGTCAGCGGGCAGTGGAAGCCGATCAGGACGGTGCCGAAACCCCACGCCACGGCCAATACGTGCAGGCCGATCGTGCGCGGCCACCGCCACGCGAGGAATCCACCGGCGACCACGTACGCGATGAACGCGACGTGGGTGACGGCGAAAACGTCGGCCAGCACCCGGAACAGCACCTATTCAGAATATGTAACCGTTCGCCGGTCGGAATCATGATCATCATTCCGGTTCGGCATCGCTTGAATCACCAGGGCGAAGGCCGGTAGTCCTTCAGGAAGCAGCCGTACAGGTCGACGCCGTCCTCGCCCTGCACGATCGGGTCGTAGACGCGGGCGGCGCCGTCGACGAGATCGAGGGGAGCGTGGAAGCCCTCTTCGGCGAGGCGGACCTTCGTGAAGTGCGGGCGTTCATCGGTGATCCAGCCGGTGTCGACGGCGGTCATCAGGATCGAGTCGGCCTCGAACATCTCGAGTGCGCTGGTACGGGTGAGCATGTTCAGCGCGGCCTTGGCCATATTCGTGTGCGGGTGCCCCGGGCCCTTGTAACCGCGGCCGAACTGGCCTTCCATCGCGGAGACGTTGACCACATACTTGCGCCTGCCCGCCGCGGCGGCCAGCGCCGGACGTAACCGCGACACCAGGATGAACGGCGCGACCGAGTTGCACAGCTGTACCTCGAGCAGTTCGGTGGCCTCCACCTCGCCGACGGTCTGCACCCAGCTGTTGGTGTGCGCGAGATCGGGAACGAGGCCGCCTGCGTCGATGGCCACGCCCGCCGCGATCCGTTCCGGGGTGGCCGAGCCCGCGACCAGCGCGAGTTCGGCGACATCGGTGGCCGACAGCGACGGCGTGAGCGAGGCGGTGAGGGCGGTCGGGTGAGCCTGCATGGTCTTGCCGAAGGTGACCATTTCCGGCAGGACGCCCGCGGGCAGCGGGGAGGTCTCGGCGTCGACCAGGGCGCTGTAGGCACCCGCCGAGCGGCGCACGGTCTGGGCGGCGTTGTTGATCAGGATGTCGAGCGGGCCCTGTGCGGCGACATCGTCGGCCAGTGCCACGACCTGCGCGGGATCACGCAGGTCGATGCCGACGATGCGCAGCCGGTGCAGCCAGTCGGCGCTGTCCTCCATGGCGGCGAAGCGGCGGATCGCGTCGTTGGGGAAGCGGGTGGTGATGGTGGTGTGCGCACCGTCGCGCAGCAGGCGCAGCGCGATGTACATGCCGATCTTGGCGCGGCCACCGGTGAGCAGGGCGCGCTTGCCGGACAGGTCGGTGCGGGCGACGCGCTTGGTGTGGCTCGCGGCCGCGCAGCCGGGGCACAGCTGGTGGTAGAACGCGTCGACCTGGGTGTATTTCTGCTTGCAGATGTAGCAGGGTCGCGCCTTGAGCAGGGTGCCCGCGCTCGCACCGGAGGTGGCCGAGCTGATCGGGATGCCCGCGGTCTCGTCATCGATCCGCTGGGGGGAACCGGTAGCGGTCGCGGCGATGACCGCGCGGTCGTTCGAGGAGATCTGCTCCCTGGCCTCGATCCGACGGCGGTGCTTGAGCTTCTTGAACATGTGCCCGACGGCGCGCTGCACAGCGATGGAATCGGGGTGTTCCTTCTCCAGCTGCCCCGCGCGTTCCAGCACCCGCAGACAGGTCGCCAACTCATCCGGATCGATCATGTTCTCGGTCATCGGGGAGTGCGATATTCCTTCGTGCGGGAGCGGTGGACGACATCTATTGTCGCATTGGCCGCGCGAGCGACCCGCTGGGTATCGTGATGGGCCGTCGCCGCAACCGCGCGACGACGATTCGAACCCGACGGAGCAGCCCGATTTCCCCGCTGGATACCGACACCGCAGACGCGCCGCGCAGGCGCAGGCTCGAACCCGACGAGCGACGCGCGCAGATCCTGGCCTGTGCCATCGACATGTTCGGTGAGCGGCCCTATGCGGCGGTGTCGACCGCGGAACTAGCCCAGCGAGCGGGCGTGGCGCGTGGCCTGATCAACCACTACTTCGGCAATAAGCGCGACCTGTATCTGGCGGTGGTGCGTCGCATGGTGACGCTGCCGCGTCAGGACAAGGTGTCGATTCCCGACGGCTCGCCGGGCGAGCGGGTCGACGCGATCGTGGGCTGGTTGCTCGACACCATCGCCGAGCACGGCACCACCTGGGTGAAGGTCACCAGCCACGAGGGCGTCGGCGACGACCCCGAGGTGCAGCAGATCCTCGACCAGGCCGACGATGCCGCCGCCGAACGCATGCTGGTGATGATCGGACGCGCCGATCTGGCAGACAGTGCACCTTTGCGCGCACTGGTACTCGCCTACGCAGGCCTGGTGAAAGTCGCCGGGCGCGAATGGATCACCCGCGGCACGCTCACCAGGGCACAGGTGCATCAACTGCTGGTCGACACCTTGCTCACGCTGATGACCGAGACGATCCCCAGCGTCCTGCGCGCCGAGCCGGCGCCGAGCGAACGCTAGGAATCGAGCGCGCGCCGCGCGCGTGGCATTGCGACCGCGGCGCTGTAGCGCTGCGGTCCGGCATGGCCGGGTGCGTGGCCGATGCGGCCGAGCGCCTGTTCGATCTTCTGCTCACGGTGATGTTCGAACATCAGCGCGGCGACGCCGCCGCCGAGGAACAGCACCGTCATTATCCCGGCCAGCACGCCCCACCCGGTGTGCTCGGTGCCTGCCGCGACGAGGGTGCAGGCGAGTCCGACCACGCCGATCGCGCACATGATGATGCCCGGGACGTTGTAGTCGTCGGCGAGGAGATCGCCGGCTTGGGCATGCCAGGCTCCGTCTGCCGAGGGCGTGCTGTCGGGCATGATTCCTCCTCGCGAGCTCAGGAGTGCGCGCAGTGGTGCACTTGTTGACCAGCATGTACCTGTTCCAACTGGCCAGGCAAAGGTGTTTGCCGGTTCGTTACCAGGTGGGTTACCGCAGAATCACACGTTATGTCACTGTGACCCTATTTCGCGTTTGAGCTGTCCTACCGGGCTCTGAGTCCTTATTCTCGTCGCGTAACCCGGCGTCGCACCTGTTTAGTTGTGCGCCCGGGGAGATCGGAGAGGGACCCGGGGTTGATGGCACGGTACGAGGAATGGGACGACGACCCCGAGCAGGAGTCCGATGATCGGCGCTGGAACGGCCAGCGCTGGCCGCAGGTGTCCACGGACGGTTCGGGTGTTGGTGGCCGCGGCGACCAGCCGCGCGTGAATCCGTACGCGATGGTGGCGCTCGCCGCCGCGCTGGTGGTGCTGTTCCCGATCGCGATCGTGTTCGGGCTGCTGGCGTTCGGGCATCCGCGCGGGCGGGGGATCGCGGTGTTGGCTTTACTGCTCGGCATCTCCGAGGCAGCGGTCGCGGTCGCGATCGGGCTCGCGGTGTTCGGCGGGTTCGACGTGTCCGTTCCGACGCTGGCCCAGTCGGTAGCCGCAACCCCGACGCCGGTGTCGGTGACCTCCCAGGGTGCGCCGCCGGTGACCGAGGTCGCTCCGGTGACCGAGGCGACCCCGGTGACGAGTCCCCCGGAAAAGGGCAGTGTCGTCGAGAAGGGCACCGAGTGTTCCGCGGACAAGGCCGGTCTGCTCGGCGTGGCCGCAGACGGTGCAACGTTGCTGTGTCTGCGCGGACCGAGCGGTCATACCTGGTCAGGGCCGTTCCGGGTGTCGGGGTCGTACTACACGGCGGGGGCGAAATGCGATCCCTCGGTGGACAAGTCGGGGCGCACCTCCGACAACCACGCACTCGTGTGTGAGGGCAAGGGCAGCGCCGCGGTCTGGTCGCTCTGGACCTCCGAGTAGGTACTTCGGACCTGGAGCTCAGTCCTTCTTGGCCCGGCTCGGTTGCACGCGCGGTGGCTCGTTCGGCATCTTCGGATACTGGGGTGGCCACGGCGCGTCCATCAGCCCCGCCGCCATGTCGCGCTCCGACATCTCCAGCAGTGGTTCGATCGACTGGGGTGCCCGGTTCGCCCACGGATCACCCGACGCGGCGAGGCGGGCGGGCACTGTCGCGAGGGTGAGTTCGTCGGGGACGACGGTGTCGAGTTCGGCCCAGGTGATCGGCATCGACACCTGACCGCCGACCTTCGGCCGCACCGACCAGGCACCGAACACGGTCTTGTGTGGCGCGTTCTGATTGAAATCGATGAACACCCGCGAGCCGCGCTCCTCTTTCCACCACTGCGCGGTGATCTCCTCGGGATGCCTGCGTTCCAGTTCCCTGGCCAGCGCCACCGCGGCCGCCCGCACCTCGTAGCCGTCCCACCTCGGTTCCAGCGCGGCGTAGATGTGCAGGCCGCGCGAACCCGAGGTCTTGATGGACGAGTCGATGCCGAGTTCGGCCAGTAGCTCGCGAGTGCGCACCGCGGCACGGCGCAGATCGTCGAATCCGATGCCGGGCGAGGGGTCGAGGTCGATCCGCAGTTCGTCGGCGATCCGCAGATCGGGAACGTGATTGGGCCACACGTGGAAGCCGAGGCAGCCCTGATTCACCGCCCACAGGATGTGCGCGAGATCGTGAGCGACCAGCGCGTCGCTGGTGGTGCCGTTCGGGGTGGACACCTCGACGGTCTGCAACCAGTCGGGCGCCGACTTCGGGACCCGTTTCTGGAACCACGATTTGCCCGACGCGCCGTCGGGATAGCGTTCCAGCAGCAGTGGACGCCCACCGATCACGCCGAGCAGTGGGTCGGCGACGGCGCGGTAGTAGTTGACCAGGTCGAGCTTCGTCTCGCCGCGTTTGGTGAAGTAGATCTTGTCGGGATTGCTGATCGTCAGCGCACGGCCGTCGATGTCGAGTTCCACCGCGGTGCTCATCGGCCGACTCCGAAGATCGCGTCGAGTTCGGCGGGTGCTACCTCGTCGAGTTGGGCGTAGGTGCACGAATCGGGGGTGCGGTCGGCCCGGAACCGTGCCAGCCGCCCGCCATGGCGGAACCGCCCCGACTGCACGTGCTCGTAGCGCACCTCGGCGACCAGCTCGGGCCGCAACGGCTCCCACGACAGGTCCTTGCCGCCGGTCCATCGACTCACCCCGCCCGGCATCTTGCCGTCGGCGTTCGCCTGTGCGGCTGCGTCTGCCCAGTTGCGCCACGGATGATCCTCGAGCGCGTTCTCGCGTAACGGCGCCAGCTCACCGAGCAGTTCGCGGCGCCGGGCCGCGGTGAAACTCGAAGCTACCCCGACGTGATGCAGATTGCCCTCGTCGTCGAACAACCCGAGCAGCAGCGAACCGACACCCTCGCCGTCCTTGTGCATCCGGTACCCGGCCACCACGCAGTCGGCGGTGCGTTCGTGCTTGATCTTGAGCATCACGCGCTTGTCCTGCAGGTAGGCCAGCTCGTCGGACTTTGCCATCACGCCGTCGAAGCCCGCACCCTCGAACCGGGTGAACCAGTCCTGAGCCACGTCGGGATCCTGGGTGATCGGCGTGAGGTGGATCCGGCCGGGCGCGGCGTCGAGCAATGATTCGAGCTCGCGGCGCCGCAGCGCGAACGGCTCGGTGGTGAGATCGCGATCGCCGAGGGCGAGCAGATCGAAGGCGACGAAACTGGCCGGTGTCTCCGCCGCGAGCTTGTTCACCCGCGAGGCCGCCGGATGCAACCGCTGCTGCAAGGTGTCGAAGTCGAGGCCCTGGTCGGTGACCACCACGATCTCGCCGTCGACGACACAGCGTTGCGGCAGTGCCGCTTTCAGCAGCTCGGCCAACTCGGGGAAATAACGGGTGAGCGGGCGATCGTTGCGGGAACCGAGTTCGATCTCGTCTCCGTCGCGGAACACGATGCAGCGGAAGCCGTCCCATTTCGGCTCGTAGCTCAGGCCTGGTTCGCGCGGTAGCGACGGCGTCGACTTGGCCAGCATGGGGCGCACTGGCGGCATCACCGGTAGATCCATCCGATCCTCCTCGCGGGTCTGTTC
This sequence comes from Nocardia sp. NPDC058518, assembly GCF_042719655.1. Lineage (NCBI taxonomy): Bacteria > Bacillati > Actinomycetota > Actinomycetes > Mycobacteriales > Nocardiaceae > Nocardia > Nocardia sp. NPDC058518. The sequence continues at coordinate 121,451 of NZ_JBHXNJ010000009.1, read as the reverse complement.
ACCCGTGTCGACGATGCGAGCACGCCCGATTCATCGGTGTGTGAGGCGATCGTAGGACGGGGCACCGACACGTGCGCGGACATCGGGCGCGCGTCTGTCGCGATACCCGCGACTACCGCGGCGCCGTGCTCTCACGCGGCCGCGAGGTCAGCTGTCGAGCCAGCCGTGCTCGTCGGCGAAGGTGGTGAACCGGTCACGGATGGTGATGATCTCGGCCGCGGTGAGCGCCGGGGAGGCTTCCAGCAGGAGTTCGGTGATCTGCTGACGCAGTTCGTCGGGACCCAGCCGGTCGCCGGTCTTGCGCGTCTTCGGGGCCGCGGGGGCCTGGCCGACCCCGGTGAGGTTGATCGCTTTGGGGCCCCGGTCACCTTCGGTCACATCGAACTCGAACAGGCGACCCTGACGGAGCTCGTCCTCGTCGAGGCCGATGTCGTTGACGTGGACGAACACATCGGGCCCGCCGTCGTCGGGCCGGATGAACCCGAAACCCCGTGAACCGTCGAACGACACCAATTTCCCGATGGACACCAACCAACTCCTCGCTCCGCTTCCCGTCGCTACTCTAACGCGGCTTTTGGGCGATTTCGCCCGGAAAGTGGATAGTCGGCGAAATCTTCGGATTCGCGATGACGGCGGTCGACCGAGCATGGTCACGATCCGGTAACTGCGCGTTCATATCGGGTCATTAGCGTTCCTCACCTGTCGGAACGGTGTGGAGGTTGTAGACGCGTGTTGGACCCCGGTGTGGGGATGAGATCGGGGGGATTCGATGTCGGTCGCGGCGTTCTGACGGCGCCGGCGCGCACCGGGAGTGAGCCGGGGTGTCTGCGGCCCACCGCGCCACCGGTGCTCGCCCCACGACCGTGTCCGGCGTACGTGCCGCTCGCGCCCGCCCAGGAGCGGATGTGGCACGCCGCGCGGCTCGGCCGGTCGGCGGACTGGAATGTCGCGCGGGCCATGCGCTTGCGCGGGGCGTCGGTCGATGTGGCGGCGCTGCGTGCGGCGCTCGAACTCCTTGTCGCGCGACATGTTCCGCTGCGGACCCGCTATCCGGCGACCGAGTTCGGCCCGGCTCAGCGGGTGGCCGACCCCGACAATGTGGTCCTCGATGTGGCCGAGTGCGGCATCACTGAAGCCGAACTCGCCCCCGCGGTCGCCGCGCTGGCCCGGCAGCCCTTCGATCTCACCCGCGATCTGCCGGTGCGGGCGCGGCTGTTCGTGCTCGGCCCCGACGATGTGGTACTTGCCCTTGTCGTGCACCACATCTCGGTCGACGGCCGCTCGATGAGCCCGCTGATCCGCGACCTGGTCACTGCCTACCTGGCCTGCCGCGCAGGCACCGCCCCGCAGTGGCCGCCGCTGCCGATCAGCTACATCGACTACACCCTGTGGAAGCACGAGCAGCTCGGTGAGTTCACCGACGAGTGGAGCCGGGCGACCCATCAGCTACGGTACTGGGCCAATGCGCTGGCCGGTCGTCCCGCCCTGCTCGACCTGCCCGCCCGCGAACAGCCGGCGACGCCGATAGACCCCGTCGCCGGTGCGCTGCTGCCGATTTCGTTCGACGCCGCGACCCACGCCGGGCTGCTGCGTGTGGCGCAGGACGGGCGGGCGAGTCTGTTCATGGTGTTGCAGGCCGCGTTCGCCCTCACCGTCGGCGCCTTCGCGCGCAGCTCCGATGTCACTGTCGCCACGGCGGTTTCGGGTCGCGACCACCGCCTCCTCGACGATCTCGTCGGCAACTTCTCCGATGATGTGCTGATGCGGGTCCGCCTGGATCGCGCGGGCGACGTCGACGAGCTCATCGATCAGGTACGCCGCCTCGCGCTCGCCGCGTACGCCCACCCCGACACCCCCAACCCTCGCCTCAAGCGCTGCCTGCTGCAGGACGCCGCGCTCCCGCTGTTCCAGGCCACGCTCATCCTCCAGCGCGCGAGGGCACCACGCACCACCGCTGAACCGCCACCGGCGCAGGGGTTTTCGATCACTGAGGTGCCGACCGGGGTGGTCAGGGCCAAGCATGATCTCGAGTTCGGGCTCACCGATCACTTCGATCCGCTCGGCGCGCCCGCCGGTATCGACGGGTCGTTCATCTATCCGATCGCCCGGTTCGACGAGGCGACCGCACAGCACTTCGTGGCGCGTTTCCGTGCGGTGGTCGGGCTGCTCGCCGAGGGGTATCGCGGCCCGCTCGCGGCCCTGCTGGCGACGACCGGTCGCGGTCGTTCGCTGAGTACAGCCCGCCGTGCGACCAGGGTGCTCGTCTGATCAGCCGCCGCGTTCCATGGCGTACCCGGCGTCGCGCCACGCGACGATGCCGCCCTCCAGGCTGAACGCCTCATAGCCCGCGCGGTGTGCCAGTGCGGCGAAACGCAGCGAGGTCTCCCCGACGGGGCACACGAACACCACCGGCCGTGACCGCGGAAACGGCACGCCCTGGGTGAGCATTTCGTCGAGTTGGTCGTCGCGGATGTTGAGCGCGCCGGGGACGTGCCCGACCCGGTAGGCCATCGCGCCACGGGTATCGACGACAGTGGGTCTGCCGGTGCGGTCGAGTTCGGCCAGTGCGGCGGGCGAGAGCGTCGGCGCGGTATCGTCGGGGCTCGGGGGCTGCGGTCCGGTGGGTTTGCCGAACAGGTCCGGTCTGCGTTTGGCGAAATAGGACAGATACGGTTCGATCCGGTCGCACACGATCAGCACGGCCACCAGCGGTCTGCCGTCGGGTCGCGGTGCCGCTGCCAGGGCGCGGAGGGCGGCGAAATAGCCTGCGCCGCTGGTCGGTCCGGCGAGGACACCGTACCCACGAACCAGGTCGAGGGTCGCCTCGATGGCGGCGGCGGAGTCGACGGTGACGATCTCGTCGTAGAAATCCGGCCGGAACAGGCCGACCTCCCACATCTCGCGCTCGGAGCGGATACCGGGGATGAAGTCGAAACGGTCCGATACCACCCCGATGGTGCGCATTCCGGGATGGTGGGCGAGCAGCGCGGTCGCGGTGCCACGTGTGGAGCCGGTGGTGCCGAGGCCGCCGATCAGATAGTCGAGATGGTCGATGCCCGCGTCGGCGAGGTCGGTGGCGATCTCGGTTCCGGTCCCGTCGTGATGGGCCGCGATATTGCGCTCGTTCGTGTACTGCGAGGGGTGGTACCAGCGACCCTGCGACTGGCTGATGGTCTGCTCGATGACGGCCGAAACATCATCGGCCGCATGGGGATCGGGGCATTCGGACAGGCCGGGAAGTTCCACGATCTCGGTGCCGAGCAGTTGCAGCAGCTGGCGGACCTCGCCCACCCTGATCCGGTTGGTGACCGCGCGCAGCGGAATGCCGTGCAGTGCGCCGAGTACCCGCAGAGCTTTGGCGGTGTTGCCGCTCGACGCCTCGATGAACGACTGTCCGCCCGCGGTGATGCGCTCGAGGTCGTCGCGGATCATCGCCCAGGCGACGCGGTCCTTCACCGAACCGAAAGGGTTGTGCAACTCCAGTTTCGCGTACAGGTCGACCTCGGGTAGCCCGTGGACGGCGGGGTCGAGGCGCAGCAGGGGAGTGTTGCCGATCAGCTCGGTGATGTGGGTGTAGACCATCAGCGGTCCCCGGGGCGATAGTCGGCATCGGGGCAGAGGACGAACCGTCCATCGCGATGCAGCACCGCGACTTTCGCCGGAACCGGGTGCATGCTGGCCTGCGCGGCCGACAGATCCATGTGGTAGGCGGCGGTATTGGCGAAGACCACCGGATCGCCGGGGGACGGCAACCGCTCGACCCGCACCTGCCGCTGGGTGACCAGGTCGCGCTCGAGGCACAGGTGCCCGGCGAAATACACTCCGACAGGCCGGGATTCGGCTTCCTCGGCCAGCACGATCGGATCGATGAGCACCTCCTGGTCGGCGGCGGTGACGGTGTCGCGGCTCAGATCCAGATGTACCAGCGTCGCGCCGTTGCCCGCCTGTTTGACGAATTCGACCTGCGCCACGGTGATCCCGGCATGGTCGACCAGCGCTTTGCCCGGTTCGAGCCAGAGGTCGAGGAGATTGTCGGTGAGCACCGCGCCCAGTGCTCGCCCGCCGTGCCCGGGCAGCGCAGCGGTGAGTAGTTCGGTGAGGGTGGTGGCGGCGGGTTCGGTATTGGCGTACTTGTGGAACACCGGTCCGCCGTGCACCATTCCCTCGGCGAGGTGGTAGCCGAAAGTGTTGTTGCCCCAGTGCATCGCGGGCCCGCGCCCGAGCAGGCCTGCGCGCAACACGTGGTCGTAGGCGTCGTAGCCCGCGGCGTCGGTGGTGAAGACCTGGCGCAGTCCGCCGCCGATATCGAGCACGGACGGCGCGAGACCTTGCGCGTAGGCGCGTTCGATCAATTCGAGACAGTCGCCGACGGCGTTGATCCGTTCGGTGGTGGCAGCGGTATCGAGGTGGAAGGCGAACCCGAGCAGCCGCAGGCGATCTCGGTGCCGCACCAGCAGATCCAGCGCGGTCGCCACATCGGCGAGATCGATGCCGAACCGGCTCGGCGAGCTACCGGAGAAGCCCGAAATACGCACCAACACCGGCACTGTCGACGCCTCGGGCGCCAGCTCGGCCAGGGTCGCGAGTTCCCAGAGATTGTCCACATTGACCGTCACGCCCGCCGCCAGTGCGGCGCACAGCATCGCGGCGCCCTTGGGCCCGGTCACCTCGATCCGGTCGGCGGGGAATCCGGCGGACAACGCCGAACGCAGTTCCCGCGCGGACGCCACATCGACGGCGATCCCCGCGTGTGCGGCGGTACGGGCGAACGCCGCCGAGTGATTCACCTTGTGCGCGTAGCAGATCCGATACCGGAACGCTCCGGCGTCGAGCGCGGTGCGCAGCGCTGCGAGGTTGGCGGTGAAGACCTGTGGGAACACCAGATGCAGTGGGGAGCCGTACCGGCGCAGTGCCGCACGCACGCCGTCGCGATCGGAGAGAAAATCAGCGACGAGCGGATGCAGCTCGGCGGGAACGGCGGGTGGGATCATCCCACCGACGCGCCGGGCACCTGCGCCGGCACGTCGTCGACCGGGTTGTAGCCGCCGTCGCGCAGTGCCTCGAACACGCGGAACCTGTTGCGCGGACTCCGGATCCGGGCGATCACCCGCTTGGACTCCAGGTCGATCTCGACGAGGGGGATATCCATCGACTCGAGCAGGGCGGTGATCGTGCGGACGCAGTGCCGGCAGCTCATATCGGGGACGTAGAAGACACCGTCGTCGCCCGCCGGGTCGGTGCCGGGCCGCTCCTGGGTCAGGTCCTCGACCACCTCCACCAAGCCTGCCAGCGCGGCGAACGTCTCGACGAACCGGTCTGCCACGGTCGTGAGCACATGCACGCCGGCGCCGTCGATATCGTGCGGAGTCGCCGCGAGGCAGGTGGGCCGGGTGTCGGCCGGGAGCAGCGCGTATTGCCGTGAGATCAGGTCGAGGTCGTCGTGGTATTTCGCGACGGCCGCCTCGGTCTCGAGGCCTTCCTCGGTGGTCGCGCGCAGCATCACCGCGTGCGCGTCGGCGATGGTGGCGTCTTTCATCGCGCGCAGGACCGCGATCGAATCGGCGGTGTAGCGCACGGACCCATCGGGCTGGGTGGCCAATCGCACCGGGATCATCCCGCGCCGGAAGGTCGAGGCCTGCAACTCCCAGAACCAGCGGGTCGCGACGGCGGTGAAGATGCCGGAATCACGCATCCCCCTGGCGAATTCGACGACCCCGCGATAGGGGGTGTCGGCGGCGATCAGCCCGTGCTGGACCAGCGCGCGTCCCGTCGCCTCGATGCCGACCCGGAAGATCTCGTGCGGATCGTGATCGGTGGTGGTCGCGGAGAGGACGACGTGATCATGGGCGGGTAGCTCCGCTGCCCGCGCCGGAAGACCGGACGCCGACAGTGAATGCCACAGCGCCAGAACGGTTTCACGCGCGATCACCGCGAGCTCAGGACCTGAGCCCGTGGTGTGGAAGTACCCGGTGTTGGGGATACCCGCGCTGTCGGTCCAGGTGAGGCGGTGGGTCGCGCTGCTCACCTGGTCGGGGCGGCACGGTCGCATGAACCGTTCCAGGTACATCCGCTGGGACTGTGTCAGCGCTGCGCCGGGCTCGGGTTGTAATGCGCGGGTACGGAAGGTGATTCGAACCGGAGCCGGTGGTTCGGTCGAGGCGAAGAGCCCGGGGGCGGCCAGCCGGGCCAGTACCCGGGACGCGGCGCGGCGATCGTAGTGCTGCACGGTGGGCGTACCCATCGTTCCTCCTCGGCGTCGGGGCATGGCGGACAGGTCGGGTCAGCGCCCGTGCCCGGCGATGCCGGACACGCAGGCGACGAATCGGTCGATCTCGTCGAGGGTGTTGTAGAGGTGGGTACTCACCCGCACCGACGCGTCGCCCGCATCGGCCGAGGGCACACAGTGCGCCCCGGTCCGCACCAGGAATCCGGCATCGGCCAACACGAACCCGAGATCGGCCGCGGTGAGCGCGTCGAGGGTGAACGAGACGATCCCGTAGCCGACGGCGCACGCGGCGTGCGCGGATCCAGGGAGGAAATCGAGCCCGGGGACCTCACGCAGGCCATCGACCAGCCGCAGGGTGAGCACCCGGTTGTGCGCGGCGACAGCGAACCGGTCGAGTTCGTCCAATAGATCGAAAGCCGGTGCCAGGGAGAGGATCCCGGGAATATTGTGGGTGCCGCCCTCGAGCAGTTCGGGCATTCCGGTGCCGACGAGACCGGCGTCGGTGATCGTGACCCCGGAGTGCCCGCCGGGTAGGAAGGGCCGCAGCTTGTCGTGCACCCGGCGGTGGCAGTACAGCAACCCGGTGCCGGGCGCGCCGAACATCTTGTGCCCCGCGAAGACCGCGAAATCGGCGCGTAGCGCGGTCACGTCGACCGGCAGGTGCCCACCGCTCTGGGAGCAGTCGAAGCACAGCAGGATCTCGGGGTCGATCCGGCCGTGCAATTCCTCGAGGGTGGTGAGCCCGCCGTACACGTGATGCAGGTGGCTGGTGGTGATCAGGCGGGTGCGCGGACCGACCTGCGCGAGGATGTCATCGATATCGGCTTCGCCGGTCGCGGTGCTGCGATAGGGCCGCAAGACGATGCGGCGGCCGAACCTGGCGAGGGTGTCGCGCAGGTGGTGCCACGGCAGCACATTGGCGGCGTGATCGGCGGGGTTGTAGACGATCTCGTCGCCGTCGTTCAGCTCGGCCAGGCCCCAGCTGTGCGCGATCGCGCCGAGCGCGGCGGTGGCTCCGCTGGTGAACACGATCTCGTCGGGGTGCTGCGCGCCGAGGAAACCGGCCGCGCGGGTACGGACGGCGGCGATCCGCGCCGACAGCGAGGTGGCCCAGCCGTAGGTGCCGCGGCCTGCGTTGGCGGTGTGCTCGCGGTGGTAGTCGGTGACGGCCGCGATGACGGTGTCGGGCTTCTGCGTCGTCGCGGCGCTGTCCAGATAGACCACCGCGGGATCGGCCAGGGCGGGGAACCGCGCGCGGATCGAGGCGGGCACCGGGGTGGGCGCGTGCCGGATCACCGAGGCTGCGGCGAGCTCGGGCCGGGCGGGGTGCACCTGCTCAACGATACGCACGTTTCTGGTACGGCTCGCGAAGAATTCTCAGGCGCAAGGCTTTTCGGCACCGCGGGGTGGTGTCGGGCTCAGTAGTTGCCCTGGAGGTACTCGACGAGGTGTTCACGTTCGGCGGCCAGTTCGGTGATCTCGCTCTTCACCACGTCACCGATGCTGACGATGCCGACGAGCCGGTCGGACTCCACCACCGGCATGTGCCGGATCCGGTGCTCGGTCATCACATCTCGCAGCGAGGACACGTCTTCGTCGGGCCCACAGGTGCGAACCCGGGCGGTCATGATGTCGGTGACCGGCCGATCCAGCAGCGCGGCACCGTGGGCATGTAGATGACGCACCACATCGCGTTCGGAGACGATGCCCGCGATCGCCTTGCCATCGGGGGAGACGACCACCGCGCCGATATTGTCTTCGGCCAGCGCCGCCAGCAGGTCACGCACCGTGGTCTGCGGTGGCACCGTGGTAACCGCCGTGCCCTTGTTGCGCAGGATCTCCGCTATCCGCATACGCGCACCACCCGTCCGAATCGATACCTCGCCCACTAGCATGACCTGTCGGAACCGGCCTGACCAGCACGAAGACGTTACAACCGCGCTATTCGTCGTCCAGCCCCGCGGACAAGTACGCGGCGGCGGCCAGCCACTGACGGCACTGCGGACCGTGGATGTCGTGTTGGCTCAGCATCTCGCGCGCCTGACGGTAGGTGAGCCCGTTGGGCTCGTCGCTACACGCCGTGGGCGGTGCGACTGCGGCACCGAGGTGGCGCTGAAACGGACTACTCATCGAAGTCCCCTCCCATCCGGCGACGGAAGGTCCGCCCGGCTGAGCCGACGAACCTCCCGGTGATCTTGCGCCCTGAGTCTACGGGCGAGTCGTTTTCGAATGCAAGCACATCTGCACGTTCGTTCTGGCCGTGTCGGGCCGCGATGGGGTTGTGGCGCTTACGAATTCAGGGGGGTGGACGGCTCGGTGGGCGGGTGCTCCCAGTCATGACATCGGGTAAGTACCGACCGGTGCGCGGTGGCGTTTCGCATGTTAATGTCCCCATCGCGCAAGGCAGATGCAAGAACGTTTGTGCGTGCATCTGCAATTTTCGTACCGATGGGCATCATTCGAGAAGGAGGAGTGCGGTATGTCCGGAATGCAGCATGATCAGCGTGAACGCCCGGGAGCCGGCGCGTGGCGCAAGAGCACCTACAGCAACCCCAGCGGCAACTGCGTCGAGGTCGCCGAAGCCGCCGACGGTTCGGTCGCCGTGCGCAACTCGCGCGACCCGCAGGGCTCGGTGATCTTCTACACGCGGCCCGAGATCGACGCGTTCATCCGCGGCGCGAAGGCCGGAGAGTTCGACTACCTCACTGGGTAATCGGTAGCATCTGGGTTCATGACGGCTGAACCCGACGAGATCGGTCGCGTGCAACCTGTTGTCGACCGCGGCCCTACCGTGTTGCGCATCGCGCTCGGTGGCCAGTTGCGCAAGCTACGCGAGAGCAAAGGCATCACCCGCGAGGCCGCCGGTGACGCGATTCGCGGCTCGCACGCCAAGATCAGCCGACTCGAATTGGGCCGCACCGGTTTCAAGGAACGCGACATCCGGGATCTGCTCACGCTCTACGGCGTGCTCGACCCCACCGAGCGCACGTCGTTCTTCGAATTGGCCAGGCAGGCCAGCGAACCCGGCTGGTGGCATCGCTACAGCGATCTGCTGCCGTCGTGGTTCAGCACCTACCTAGGGCTGGAGCAGGCCGCCAGTCAGATCCGCACCTATGAGGCACAGCTGGTGCCCGGCCTGCTGCAAACGCCGGACTACACCAGGGCCATCGTCGGCCTCGGTTTCGACGACGCCGAAACCGAGCGCCGGGTCCAGGTTCGTCAGCTACGCCAGGACGTCCTGCGCCGGATCGACCCGCCGGTGGTGTGGGCGGTGATCGATGAGGCGGTGCTGCACCGCCCGATCGGTGGCCGCGAGGTGCACAAGGCACAGCTGCGCTACCTGGCCGAACTGGCGGAGCTGCCGAACGTGACCGTCCAGGTGCTGCCGTACGCGGCGGGCGGGCACGCGGCGGCGGGCAGCTCGTTCAGCATTCTGCGCTTCGGCGAGCCGGAACTGCCCGACATCGTCTACCTCGAGCAACTCACCAGCGCGCTCTACCTCGAGCGTCGCCAAGACCTCGCGATGTATCTGTCGGTGATGGATCAGCTCAGCGTCCAGGCCGAACGGCCGGATCGCTCACGCGAGATCTTGCTGTCCTACGCCGAGCGGGATTGACGACTCAGCGGGAACAGGCACGGAGATCTCGATCGGACTGCTCGCGCAGTCGATCGTCGGGTACCGATTCGGTGTTCAGTATCGAATACAGCCGGCGGCAATGCGCCAGAAGGTATCGGGGGTCAGCGTCTGCAGATCCCAGTCGTCGGCCAGCTCGTGCGCGGTGGTCACGATCCGATCGATATCGAAATCGTTGCGGGTCGCCGCGCCGGTGGATTCCACGGCATCGATGACGAAAGCGATCGCGCTTTCCCGTGACGACAGTGCGGTGCCGGGGTGGGTGGCCGCCGCGCGATCGGCGAGGCCGAACCGGCCCGTGGTGTTGTTCATGTGAATGCCCCTGTGCTTCTCAGGCAGTGGCAAACCCAAGGCAATCCTTACCCCGGGTGTGCCGCTCGCGGCCTCCCCTTACTATCCCCTGAATTGTGTTGCGGCCCTGAGTTTAGGACGGGGACACTTTCAGATGCAAGCACATCTGCACGATCGATTCCGTCTCGATGCGGCGTATTTCCCGGCTTCTGAGCGGCGAATCCAGGGTGCGGGCACCACCTTCGCCGCGGGTGGTGCTCGAATAGTGGCGTGACCGGCGGTTCGCGGTGTTCATCGGGTGACGACAATGCTGGCGGGGTAGGCGGTATTCGTGGCAGGCAGGCGAAATTTCTTGCGATAGTTAATTTCTGGTTATCAAATGGCCGCGACGGCCGACTCGATCGCCAGCGATCCGGATACCAGCTCGAGCGTGCGCCGAAAAGTGTTGTCCGCGACCAAGATCGATGCGAGCGTCGCGGCCACATCGGCGCGCGGCACCGAATCGTACGGAATCGGCGGCGGTCCGAGCGTGATCAGACCGTTGCCTTCGGTGTCGGTGAGCCGACCGGGACGCAGGATCGTCCAGTCCAGATCGCGGGTTCGCAGGTCCGCTTCGGCGCGGGTCTTGGCGTCGATATAGGCGGCCCACACCTCGTCGGTTCCCGGTGCGGGCGGGCTGCCTGCGCCCATTGTCGAAATCTGCACGAACCGCGCGACGCCGGTGTGCTCGGCGGCGTCGGCCAGCTGCACCGAACCGTTGAGGTCGACCGTGTATTTGCGCGCGGCACCGCTGCCTGCCCCCGCGCCCGCGGCGAACACCACCGCATCCGAACCGGCGACCGCCGCCGCGAGGTCGGCGGCGGAGTCGCGTTCCATGTCGTAGATGACCGGGACGCCACCGATCGCGGCGATATCGGCAGCCTGGCCCGGCTCGCGGATGAGCGCGTGGACGTGGTCACCGCGCCGGGTCAGTAACTGGGCGAGCAGTAGGGCGATCTTGCCGTGTCCACCGGCGATGACGATGCGCATGGGGTGCTCCTATCAGCGTTCGGGGCCGCCAGGATTGCAGTTCGCCGCGACCGTGGCCTGATAGCCGACGTCGGGGCGCCACGGTTCGAGATTCCAGCTCGGTTTGTCGGGCGCTACCATCCTCGCCCACACCCAGTGGCAAAGGAACTGGTCGCGCATGCCCGGCGCGTCGGCATCGGGGTCGAGGGCGCGGACTTCCTGCCAGGCCAGCTCGTCGGTGCCGGGTGCGGCCGTTTTGCGGCCCGCCGGGGTGGGGAAGACGAGCAGGCGGGGACCGTCGATGTTCTCGGTCCAGCTCACGTGATCGATCAGGGCTTGACCCGCGTAGGGGTCGACCGTCGTGGTGGGGGGTGCGATGGTGGCGGGCACTCTCCTGGTGGTCGTCGGCGGGGCGGTGGTGCTGGAGGAGGGTGCGGCGGCTATCTCCGTGGTGTCGGCCGAGCCGCAGCCGGTGAGCACGGCCACCGCGGCGAGTGCGAGCCGGAAGTGCCACCGTGTCACGAACGCCCTTTCTGTCACCGCGGGCGCACGAGCGCCCGTCGTGCCAGCCTAGCGCCGTCGGCGGGGCGGTGCCGCGATCTTCAGTGCCACAGGGACCGGCACGGCAATCGGCGCAGGCCGGGGCCGACCTGGCCGTCGACGGTGACCAGCAGGCCGGAATGTACGGCTGCCGAGGTGAACTCCCATGCCTCGGCCTGGGTCGCCGCGTATTCGAGGACCAGTGCGTCCTCGGGTGTCGGGCCGTCGAAGTAGACCGTGATCCGCCGGGTCGGTATCTCGTTCGGGTCGATGCGGTGGAGGGTGGTGGCGATGTTCTCGTCGGTGGGAATCATGGCGTGCTCCTTTCGCCCCGGCACTGGTGAGCGCCTTCCTACTCGACGGTAGGTGTTTCACCATCGAGAGGAACACGTTCCGATTTCGCTTGGAGATCTCACAAACGACCTGTCGCCGCGGCGGTGCGTCCGCATATCTGCGTGCGTGCTGCTTCCGGTCACAACACACACCAGGGTGAGGTTGTGAGCTCCGCCGATGTTCGCGGCGACCCGTCGACGAGGTGCCACGGTACCGGCGAGGATCGCTCTCGACAGCAGCGACACGAGAGGGACAGCCGCATGATCTGGGTTGCCGGGGCACGACACACTCGGCCGGGCCGAACAGTACTGCTCTGCGTGGTGGCGGCGGTGCTCACCGTGGTCTGCGCCGCGGCGGGGCACACCACGCCGCTGTACCCCAGCGCCGACCCCGACCCGTTCTACAGCCAGCCCGCCGACCTCGACGATCGCCGGCCCGGCGACGTGCTCGGCGTGCGGCCGATGCCGCCGCTGGCCATGTTCCCCGACACCACGATCACCCTGATCCAGTTCCGCTCGACCAATTCCGCGGGCGACCCGATCGCCGCTACGACCACGGTGCTGCAGCCGAACAACCACCGCACCGATGCCCCAGTGCTGTCCTACCAGCACATCATCAACGGCCTCGGCACGCGGTGTTCGGTCTCGAAAGTCCTCTACACCGACGATCCCGACCTCATGGTGCGTGAGGCGGTGGCCTGGAACTACGCGCTCAAGCGTGGCTGGACGATGGCCGTGCCCGATCACCTCGGGCCCAATTTCGCGTATGGCGCGGCGAAACTTGGCGGTCAGGTGACCCTCGACGGCATCCGCGCGGTGCGCCAGGTCGAGCAGTTGCGGGTTCGCGGCAGCCGGGTCGCGATGGCCGGATACTCCGGTGGCGGCATGGCGACGGCGTGGGCGGCGGCCCTGCAGCCCGAGTACGCGCCCGAGCTGGAGATCGTGGGTGCGGCGATGGGTGGGGTACCGATGAACCTGGTGTCGATGCTCGAGGGGCTCGGCTTCGGTTCGCATCCGGTGTTCGGACTCGCGCTGGCCGCCGGGATCGGGCTGGAACGTGAATATCCGCAACGGTTTCCGATCAGCGATCAGATGAACGCCAGCGGCCTGGCCGCCCGTGCCTCGATCCGCGACGCCTGCACCAACGACATCCTCGGCGCGGGCGCGGGGCGCGGCATCATGGATTTCGCGGCCACCACCTCGCTGGTGGAGGACTCGCAAGCCCGCGCCGTGGTGGAGGAGAACAGCCTCGAGCTGTATCCGGGCGTGCCGACAATGCCTGTCTTCGAATGGCATTCGCCGATCGACGGCCTCATTCCGGTCGATGCGATCACCTCGACCACGCATCGGTGGTGTGCGGCGGGGACCAGGGTTGTCAGCCAGCAGACACCGACGCCGGACCACCTGACCGCAGCTGTGCTCGGACTGCCTTCCGCGCTGAGTTGGCTCGATGCCCGGCTGCGGGGGGAGCCGGCGCCCAGCACCTGCTGAGACCGGTTCCGATCGGCCCGGATCCGCGCGACCGATACGGATCCGGGCCGATTCGTGGCGCGCGGAGGGCGATTCTTGTTGCGATACAGCGGCATTGCGCACACGACTCGGGCACAACGCCGAAGTCGCGCAGCGTCGCCACGTAGCGTGATTGATCTGACGACGGCGCGGTGGGGGAGTTTCGGCGGGGGTCGAAGCACCGCATGGTGGCACGTCATCGACGAATCCGTTGCCACCCGAAGGCGTGTGTGCCATGAGATCTGTTCGAGTACTTGTCTGTTCGACACTGCTGCTGTTCTCGTTCGCGGTGGGTACTGCCGCGGCCGATCCGCCGCCGACTCAGGAATTCCCGGTGCCACAGGTGGGGACACCCGGTTTCCTGCCCGATCTGCAGCGCTGGATCGACCAGGTGCTTCCCTCGCCGATCCAGCCGAACGCCGCTGATCCGGCCGCCGAGCTCGCGGCACTGCGCGCGGCGGTGCTGCCCTCGGCGGTCGGTGATCCGATCTTCGACCAGTGGCCCGCCGGGCTGGACGAGTTGTCGCCAGGCGATCTGATCGAATCCCGTGACATCACCGCGACCGCGGCCTGGTTGACCCTGGTGCCCATCCGTTCGGCGACGCTGCTGAAATTCCGCACCGACGACGCGCACGGCAGGCCGTCCTACGCCACCGCGACCCTGATCGTGCCCGCCACCGAGTGGACCGGGCCGGGGGACCGCCCCGTGCTGGTGAACAACCTTCCGATCGACGCGCTCGGCCGCAAGTGCACCCCGGGTTACTCACTGGCGCACGGCCTGACAACACAGTCGAGTGCGACGGAGTTCATTCCGCCGACCACCCAGCTGGCGGTACTGCGCGGGTACGCGGTCCTGGTGCCCGACCACGAGGGCCCGTGGATGGCCTATGCCGAACCGTATGTCGCCGGGCACGCGGTGCTCGACTCCATCAGGGCGGTGCGTGGCATCGACCCGGTGTCCTACGGCGAGAGCCGCTTCGCGATGACCGGCTACTCCGGTGGCGCCATCGCCACCCACGGGGCGGCCAAGCTGATCGATTCCTACGCACCGGAACTTGCCGACGCGATCGTCGGCGCGGCACTCGGCGGCGTACCGGCCGATTTCGAAATCCTTTCGCGCAGTATGAATGCCAATCTCGCATCCGGAATATTTATGGCCGCGACCTTCGCGATCGGCCGGGAACGACCCGAAATCCTCGCCGCGATGAACAATCTCGGGCGGTGGGTCACGACATCGATTATGAAAGATACCTGCGCCAGTGTGTTCGCGGTGCCGGGGATCTTGCATCTGCCGATCGACGTCGGCGCCAATATCGCCGATCCGCTGCGTTCGGAACTGGCCACCGATATCTACGAGATCACCCGGATGCAAGGCATGCGGTCGGCTACTCCGCTCTATATCTACAACGGTGACCAGGAATGGTGGATCCCCGCCGAGGGTGCGCGCAATCTCTACGCCGAGCAGTGCGAACTCGGTGCCAGCGCGGTATATCGCGGTGTGCTCGGTGAACACATCATCGGTGCGGCGACCGGCTATCCGGAGGCGATGCTGTGGCTCGACGAACGACTGCTCGGAGTCGCCGCGCGTAGCGAATGCTGAATTTTTTCCTGTGCCGTGTCATGGCGGTTTTCGATGGGCTGTGGTGAGCTGCCCAGACCGCGCGTGACAATCGTCTCGTAAGTAATTCTGCGGCTTATGTTTTGGGCGGTTTCGACAAGCCATTCGTTCTCCCGGCAGGAAAGGGCGACGAATATTCGAATCGCACAGGAAGACAAGCCAACACATGAAATCTCCCAGTCGCAGGCGCACGCTGCACACGGCGGTATTCGCCGGAGTCGGCGCTCTCTCCATGGTGCTCACCGGGCCGGGGGCGAGCGCGGCTCCCGTTGCTTCGCCGACCGAGCAGGATCTCGCCGACATCGTCTCCGAAGGTCGGCAGGTCGCCGGGTCCGGTTCGGCGTGCACCTCCGGCAGCGGTGCCGGATCCGGTAACGGGTCCGGTGACTGCTACGGCGGTTCGGGTTCCAGCTCGGGTTCCTCGGGCGGCTATTCCTCCGATCCCGGCGCGTACGGACCGGAGTCGACGGCGTTCCTCGCCGCGTTCGCCTACGGCCTCGGCAACCCCGATGCCGCCGCGCCGGGGACGAACGACTGGAACTGCAAGCCGACCGCCGAGCATCCTCGCCCGGTCGTGCTGCTGCACGGCACCTGGATGAACGCCTACAACGGTTACGCCTACATGGGTCAGCCGATCAAGGACGCCGGCTACTGCACGTTCACCTTCAACTACGGCCGCTCGAACATGATGGAAGGTGGTGGCCTCGGTTCGTTCCTGCCCGGTGTGATGGGCACCGGCTACATCGAGGATTCGGCGAAGCAGACCGCGGCGTTCGTCGACCGGGTCCTCGCGGCCACCGGTTCCGACGAGGTCGACATCGTCGCGCACTCGCAGGGTGGGGCGATGGCGAACTACTACACCAAGTTCGAGGGCGGCGCGGCCAAGGTGAACAAGCTGATCACCTTCGGTGCCACCCACCACGGCACCAGCCTCGACGGCATCGGCGCGCTGGGTCGCATGATCAACAACCTGGGTATCGACATCCTGGGCCCGATCGAGATCTTCGTCGGGCACGCGGGTATCCAGCAGACCATCGGCTCGGATTTCGTCAACAACCTCAATGCGGGCGGTGACACTGTCGCCGGCGTCGACTACACCGTGGTCGGTACCCGGTACGACGAGGTCACCAACCCCTACGAGCTGACCTTCCTTAAGGCGGGCCCGGGGGCGAAGGTCGACAACATCACCCTGCAGGACGGCTGCGAGCAGGACATCTCCGATCACCTGACGATGATGTACTCGCCGCGTGCCTTGTCGATCGCGCTTCGCGCGCTCGATCCGGTGCAGAACCCGCAGCTGACCTGCGCGTTCAACCCGTGGCTCGTCGGTGGCGGCGGCTCGCTCTGACCCGCTGACAACAACGAAGGCGCTGTCCACACGATGTGGACAGCGCCTTCGTTGTTGTTCGGGTCAGGCCGGGATGGAACGGTAGCTGCGTGCGACGAGCGCGGAACGCAAGTACCACAGTCCCGAAGGCTGGGTGGGATCGAAGCCGGTGAGCTGACCGATCCGCTTGAGCCGGTAGTCGACGGTGTTGGTGTGCACGTGCAGCACCCGAGCGGTGCGCTGGCGATTGAGGTTGTTGGCGATATGGCGCTGCAGGGTTTCGAGCAGCTCGGGGTACTGATCCAGCGGATCGAGCAGCGAGCCGAGGAACTCGCGGCCGGGGCCGGGGCGGGTCAGCTGGTATTCCAGGGCCAGCTCGTCGAAGCGGTACAGACCCGAGGTCACCTCGAGCCGCTGCACCATGTCGAGCAGTTCGTGGGCCTGGTCGGCGGCATCGGGAACTCCGGTGGTGCTCGTCTCGACCATTGCGGCGGTGATGCCGACCTGCGCGGCCTGGGAGAGCTGGGCGACCAGCGCCGTCAGACCCTCGCGGTCGAAGGTGTCGGCCGGGATCAGTACGGTCCCGCCGTCGACACTGAGCAGCGACAGCGCCGAGTCACCGCAGCGCTTGGCCAGCTCGGCCTGCACCCGGCGCAACTTGCGCCGGGCGACGACCTTCGAATCCAGCGCCGGGTTGGCCTCCTCGCGATGCTGCGGGATCGCCAGGGCGAAGACCGCGTAGGTCTCGGCGATCGTGATGCCGCATTCGCGGGCCATCGTCGAGGTGCTGTGGCCGCCGAGCAGGGCCGAGGTGAGGGTGTGCACGGCGGTGTGGTGTTCGCTGACCACACCGCGGAGCTCACGCACATAGGCCAGCGAGACCTGGGCGGTGATGGTGTCGAGCAGTTCCATCACGACCTTGACGCCGTCGATGAGGTTGTCGAAATCCTTCCCCGACGCGCTCGACACGACCAGGTCGAGGCCGATTTTGAAGCCCTCGGAGATCGAGTGGTGAATCGTGTCGATGGGCACGCCCTCCCGGGCCCACGCACCCGCCGCGTCCTGCAGGCGCTGCAGCTTGCTGGGAATGTCGCGCCCGTCGAGCATGCCGACCGCGAACTCGAGGCAGATCCGGGTGATCGTGGTGATGTCGCCGGAAATGGCGTCACCGGGTAGCGTGCCGCAAGGCGCCACGGTGGCGACGAAGTGGCCGACCATTTGCCGCGACAGCGCGCGAACGTCCTTGAGCGGCAACGACATCGGCTTGCCCGAGACGGTCAGCGACGGTCGGGGTGGATTGTGGACGGACATCTGTGTTCCCTTCGCCTGTTGCGGCTGTACCCCCCGCTGTCCAGCGAACCCCACCCTAACCAACTACCAGGGAAACCGGAATGGAACGTCAGGTTCTGGGTATGGGGCCGACGGCGGCGAACCCACGTAGTGACGGGTCACAAGTCTGGTTCTTCGCTATCAGTGGTTGTAGAGTTCAGCGCCATGCGACCTGCCGTCCGTTGTCTGGTCTGGGAACTGGACGAGACCCTGTGGGAGGGTGTCGTCCACGACGAGACCGGCACCACGCCGCGCCCACCGGCACTGCGCACGCTGACGAAACTGAGCGAGCGCGGTGTGCTGCATGCTGTCGCCGCGCGCGGTGACCGCGGCAGAACCCTGCAGACGCTGTACCGCCACGGCCTGTACGAGATGTTCTCGGCGGTCGAGGTCGGCTGGGGACGCAAGTCCGCCTCGATCGTCCGGATCGCGGGCACCCTCGGCCTCGGGCTGGACGCCCTCGCGTTCGTCGACGCCGAGCCGGTGGAACGTGCCGAGGTCTCGCGCGCCCTGCCGATGGTGCGTTGCTACGCCGCCCGCAACGTCGAAGTGCTCCCGCTGCTGCCCGATTTCCGGCATGACCTGCGTTCCGGCCGCGTACCGACCCCACCGTTGGGGTTCGCCCGCGTCCCCGCGCTCTGACCGGGAGCCGGGCATTTCGCGGCTCTGATCAGGGCAGTTCCGGCGGCAGCGACAGTGCGAGCGCGGCCAGACGTTCCCGCGATGCCACGACGTCGTAGGCCGTGATCCGTCCGCCGCGCACCGTGAACGTCACCGCGAACACCGGGCCGCCCGCGCCCGCCACCACCAGGCCGGGCGTGCCGTCGACGAGCACCAGCACCGCCTCGCGCGACCGCCGCCGCAGCGCGAGGGCACCCGCCGCCACGGCGCGTGCCCCACGCACGACGACGGCCATCCCCGGCGAGAGCGCGGCCGGGTCGGCGGTGCGCACCACATCCGGTGCGAGCACCGCCAGCAACCCGCCGAGATCGCCCTCGCGAGCAGCTTGCACAAAGGCCGTCACCGCGGCCTGATGCGCGACCAGTTCCGCCGGTTCGATCCGGGCGGGCGCGTGCACTCGCAGCCGCGCGCGACTGGCGAGTTTCTTGGTGGTGGCGGGCGTGCGCCCGAGCATCGGCGCGATTTCGGCGAACGGCACGGCGAACAGATCGTGCAGAACGAAGGCGACCCGTTCCTCGGGGCCGAGCGCGTCGAGTACGACGAGCAATGCCCGTCCGATCGAATCCGCCCGCAGCGCTTCGGCTTCGGGATCGATGCCCGCGCCGGTTGCCGCCCGATCAGGAGAATCCGGTGCCGCGACCTCGGCGCGGCGGGTACGGGTGCGCAGCATATCGAGGCAGATCCGCGACACCACCGTGGTGAGCCAGCCGTCGAGATCGGCGATCTCGGTGTCGGTCCCGGCCAAACGCAACCAGGTCTCCTGGACCGCGTCCTCGGCTTCGGCCCCGGAACCCAGCATCCGAAAGGCGACGCCACGCAGGCGATCGCGCCGTTGTTCGAACGCACCCGCCGTCGCTTGCGGCCGATCCGCGCGCATCGGTCACCTTTCGCTCACGCCGATCGTCTATCGAATGGACGGCACTCGCTGTCCCACGGCGGCTGCCTTCACGATGACAGAGGCGGCCGATCACCCCGAAACCGGAGGACCTGATCCGATGCACACCACCTATCTCGTCGTCACCGTGCTCGCCGCGGTGGCCGCCATGGCAGCCGCGCTGATCGACGTCGTTCGCGCCGACTGGGTGCGCGAGAACATGCGCCACTACGGCATCGCGCCGTGGACGCTCACACCGCTGGCCCTGGTCAAGGCGGCGGGTGGGCTCGGCCTGCTCGCAGGCCTGGCATATCGGCCGCTGGCGGTGGCTGCCGCGGCCGGGCTCGTGCTGTATTTCGTCGCCGCCGAAATCACGGTGGCACGGTCGCGCCGGTACGCGGATCTGGGTTATCCGCTGCCATATCTGCTGCTCGCGGCCGCTTCGCTGGGTCTCGCGGCAGCATGAGGCGAGTGGTGGGGGGGGGCGGGGGGGGGGGGCGCGCCGCGCGCGCCCGCCCGCGCGCCGCGGGGGGCGGCCGGCGGGGGGGCGGGGGGGAGCGCCCCGCGGGGCGCCCCCCCCCCCCTCACTCTGTCAGGCCTCGGCCAGGATGAAGTCCGCGGCCTGTTCGCCGATGAAGATGGCGGGGGCGTTGGTGTGGCCGCGGATGATCAGCGGCATCACCGAGGCGTCGGCGACGCGCAGACCCTCGACGCCGCGGACCTTCAGGTCAGGCGTGACGACGCTGGCGGCGTCGGTGCCCATCCGGCAGGTGCCGATCGGGTGATAGAGGGTGTGCGAGAACTGTTCGATGGTCAGCGCGATGGTGGCTTCGAGATCCTCGGGTGCCTCGGGCGGGTAGATCAGCGCGCCGAGCGCGCTCTTGAGCGCGGGCTGCCCGGCGAGCCCGGCGCACACCCGAAGGCCGGCGGTCAGCGCGGCCCGGTCGGCGCCGTCGGGATCGGACAGATACCGCGGATCGATCACGGGCTTGGCGGTCGGATCGGCCGAGGCCAGGCTGATCTTGCCGCGGCTGCGCGGGCGAAGCAGGATCGCGCCGAGCACCACACCGTGTTCGGTGGCCTCGACCAGACCCTCGTGGTAGAACGGCGCCGGTGCGTAGATCAGCTCCAGATCGGGGTGCTCGAGATCGGGCTCGCTGCGCACGAAACCGTATGCCTCACCGACATTGGAGCTGAGCATGCCCCGGTGCCGGACCAGGTAGTTGATCAGTTCGAGGGGCTTCTCGGCGGTGAACAGCGAGTCCGATTCCACGCTGTAGCCGAGCGCCGAGATGAGGTGGTCCTGCAGGTTCGCGCCGACCTCGGGGGAGTGGGCGACCAGCTCGATGCCGTGTTCCTTGAGCTCGTCCTGATCGCCGATACCCGAAAGCTGCAGCAGCTGAGGACTGTTCACCGCGCCACCGCACAGGATGACCTCACGGTTCGCGGTGACGGTGAGTGTCTGCTCGCCGTTGCGGTACTCCACGCCGGTGGCCTTGGTGCCCTCGAACAGCACGCGGGTGGCCAGCGACTCGGCCAGCACGGTCAGGTTCGGCCGCTTCATCGCGGGCCGCAGGTACCCGTCGGCGGTGCTCCAGCGCCTGCCGTCGCGCTGGGTCACCATGGTCTGCGTAAAGCCCTCGGGCGCGGGCCGGTTCGCCGACTCGAGCTCGTGGCCCGCCTGGCGCGCGGCCTCGAGGAACGCGTGCGTCGACGCGCGCGGGCTGCGCTGGCGCTGCACGTGCTGCGGTCCCTTGGAACCTTCGTCGGGGAACTGCGCGTCCTGGACGTTCTCGATCTTGCGGAACTGCTCCACCGCGGCGGCGAAGTTCCACTTCTCGCCCGCCAGCAGTCCCCATTCCTCGTAGTCGGCGCGGAAACCGCGCACCCACATCATCGCGTTCATCGAGGACGAGCCGCCGAAGGTCTTGCCACGCGGCCAGTAGATCCGCCGATCGCCGAGCTCTGCCTGCGGCTCGGTCAGATAGTCCCAATCGCGCTCGCTGCGAAACAGTTTCGAGAACGCGGCCGGAATATGGGCGAACTTGTCGTCGTCGGCCGGGCCTGCCTCCAACAGTACGACCGTGGTGCCCGGGTCGGCACTGAGCCGATTCGCGAGCACCGCCCCCGCGGATCCGGAGCCGACGATCACGTAATCCGCGGACGTCCCACCTGCTTGCACTGTCCAACTCCGATCTGCACTGCGTCTGTCGTTCGGCGCGCCTGCTCCCGGGTGTGAAAAGACCGTGAGCCCAGCCGGACTCGTCGTCGGGCGTGACGCTGCAAGCAGAGTACTGACAGAAGGCCCGTGGTGGGTCGTCCGCGCTTCAGCCCGCTGCCGCCGCTTTGCCCGCGCGACGGCCGTAGAAGCTGCCGTCGCCGAGCGAGGCCCCGCTGACGTAGCCGTACGCGCACAGTCCCGAGGTGCAGCGACCCGCCGCGAACAGGCCCTCGATCGGTTCACCGCTCACGTGCAGCACCCGCGAATCCAGGTCGGTGCGCAGCCCGCCGAGGGTGAACCCGGCGGTGAACCCGCGCAGGTCGAAGCAGGCCAGCGACCCCGTGATCGGTCGCACCCATTCTGGTTTCTTGCCCAGCAGTGGGTCGCTGCCGTGTTCGGCGTGCTGGTTGTAGGTGGCGACGGTGGTCTGCAATGTCTGTTCGGGCAGCCCCATCTCGGCCTCGAGTTCGGCGACCGTCTCGGCGACCCACTTGGGCGCGAAACGGAAGAACGGCGTGGCGCTCTCGGTCGCGAGCGCCTCCTCGAGCGAGGCCTCGTCGATGATCAGGAACGCCTGGTTGTCGTTCTGCAACAGCGTCGCCTGACCGATCCGGCCGGGGTAGGTGTCCTCGGTGATATAGCGCTGACCGCGTCCGTTGACGAGGATGCCACGCGCCATCATCTGCGGATCGCCGAAGATGGCCACCTCGCTGGCATCCATGTGCGCGAGCTCGGCGCCGAGCGCTTGGGCCAGCCGGATGCCGATGCCGTCGTGTTCCTCGATGGCCGCGCCCGGCCTGCCGCTCAGGCGCGGGGTGTAGCGGTCGATCATCTCGGTGTCGTAGGCGAAGCTGCCGGTCGCCAGCACGACACCGCGCGCGGCCCGCACGGCGACGGGCTTGCCGTAGGTGGTGGCCAGCACGCCCACCACGCGGTCGGAGTCGTCGACGACGAGCCGACGGATCCGGGTGTCGTACTCGACGTCGATGCCGAGCTCGGCGACGGTGTCGGCGAGTGGCTTCATCAGCATGTAGCCGCCGCTGCGCTCACCGATCTTCTTACCGGCCAGCTCCGGAACATGGCCACGCGGAGCGGGTTCGGCGATCTCGAGGAACGGTGCGGAGTTCTCGCCACCGGAGTACATCAGGCCCTCGTCGTGCGGGGGCTCCCAGCCGGGCTCGCCCCAGAACGACTCCTTGAACGGCACACCGCAGTCCACGAGCCAGTTGTAGTGCTCGACGCTGCCCGCGCAGTAGTCGTTGATCTTCGCCTCGTCGACCCCCGGCCCGAGCGCCGCGGTGAGGAACGCCGCCATGTTCTCCGGGGTGTCGTCGAATCCGAGCGCCTTCTGCAGCGGTGTGCCGCCACCGAGATAGACGAATCCGCCCGCCAGTGCCGCCGCACCGCCCCAGCCGCCGGTCCGTTCCAGGATGAGCACCTTCGCGCCTGCCCGCGCGGCTTCGATCGACGCGCACACCCCGGCGATCCCGAAACCGGCCACCACCACATCGGCCTCGAAATCCCACTGTGTCACCTCGCTCGCGCGCAGCGGGCGGACGGTATCGATCCGATGTGGCTGGTCGCTCACGGGTTTCCTCCGGTGCTCGGGGTGCGGGCGTCACCGCCCATCTATGGAATGGTGCCGCCAACCGCGCGACAAAACAAGAACGTGTTACAGATTCTCCCGCCCAGCGGGACACTTGCGCGCCGATCGGGCTCCGGTACGGTGGCGATCGAACCTACATAGACGAGATCTGGTGGTGATGTGATGAGCGCGAACATTCGAGACATTGCGGTGCAGACCCTGACGGGCGAGGACACCACACTGGGCGACCTGGCGGGCGAGCGGGCGGTGCTGCTGGTCAACGTGGCCTCCAAATGTGGCCTGACCCCGCAGTACGGCGCCCTGGTGGAGCTGCAGAAGACCTACGGCGAGCGCGGTTTCACCGTGATCGGCTTCCCGAGCAACCAATTCATGGGCCAGGAGCCGGGCAGCGCCGAGGAGATCCAGGAATTCTGCTCGGTCACCTACGGAGTCGATTTCCCGCTGCTCGCCAAGGCCGACGTCAACGGTGACGACCGGCACCCGCTCTACGCCGCGCTGGTCGAGACGGCCGATGCCGAGGGCGCGGCGGGTGACGTGCAGTGGAACTTCGAGAAGTTCCTCGTCGGACGCGACGGCACCGTCGCGGGCCGGTTCCGCCCGCGCACGACCCCCGATGCCGCCGAGGTCGTACAGGCGATCGAAGCTCAGCTCTGACCTACTGAGCGTTCGCCAGCAGCGCGAACTGTGCCGCGGCCTGCCGGCGAACGCCTGCGGGTTCGGCGCCGCTGACGAACGCGCCGTACCGGCGATAACTCACATAGCAGCGGGTCAGCGCGGGCGCAGTGCCCGCCCGGCGCTCCGCGCAGCGCGCCTGCGGCAGGCCCGCGGGCGCCGCGATGGGATGCGCGGCCGCGCTGAGCGTGTCGTGCCAGGTGGTGCCGAAAGCGAGGGCATCGGCCTCGTCACGGAATCGGAACAGCGTGGTGCTGTAGGCGTGCGCCACGCTGTCCACGCCGCCGCGGTCCCAGGCAGTACCGAGCTCGGCGGGTTCGGTGGGCCGGTAGTGCCTGCCCGCGCGGCCCGTCCACGGCGCGAACTCCCGTGAGTCGATGGCGATCCGCTGATCGGCCGGACCGGGAATCAGGGTGCGGCGCAACAGATCATCAGGATCGCGCGGCAGTTGCGCGATCCGGTCGGGCGCGGTCGGCGTGAACTCGTCGAGCAGGGGTATCTGGGCGTCGAGAATCGCCGCGACACGCTTCGCGAGCGCATCGATGTCGGGGGACTGATGCTGCAGGAACAGGCTCACCACGATCTCGCCGTGGGCGAAGGTCGCCCCGATCGTCTTGATGCCGGGTCGCCAATGTGCGTGTGCGGCAGCGTAACCGGGGATCGGCACGGGCCGGTTGTCCGGGCTGACCCCGAAATCGGTCGACTCGAGTTCCCGTGCCGCCTCCTTTGCGTTCCCGGCGCCGGGAAACCGCAACAGCACGACCCTGGTGATCCGCGCGTCGGTCTCGATCGCCGGTTTCGCCTTGTCGAAGGCCAGAGTGCCCTCGGCGATATCGAAGCCGACGATCATCCGATGCCGTTCCAGCACTGCGAGATTGACGTTCGAGATCGCCGACGTATCCGAGGCGCGCTGCGGGGTGTCCAGCACATCGGTGCCCCAGCTGTGGGTCAGCGCCGGATCGACCTCATGCGGAAACACCACCGCGCCCGCCATCCGCAGACCTTCCAGGATCGGCCCGTCCGTGGGCTTTCGGCCGATCTCGATATCGGCGGGCACCGTCGTATAGCTGCCTACGTCGAGAGACCGGACATCGATCTCACCGGGCGTCGCGGCGCCGTCGACGGTGCCGCAGCCGACGAGCAGCACGGCGAGCGCGCCCAGCGCCAGCCGGGCGGTCACAGGGGTGCGGTGCTCAACCATTGGTCGATCATCTCCTGATGGGTGTGGCCCTTCCAGTAGACCTGGAGCAGCACAGTCGAATACGGCGCGGCATCGAAGCGCACCAGCAGCCATGGTCCGGTGGAGCCGTTGAAACTGTGTGCGGTCAGTGTTCTGCCGTACCTCGACCGCGGCTGCTGGGTCGCCCCGGCGGGCAGGGATGCGACGAACCGCCCGACGGTCTCGGCGTCCTTGTGCGCCAGCACCTGCAATTGCAGTCCCTCGCGATCGGTGCAGTCGAACCCGGTGTCCCACATGGCTTCCGGGCTCTTCGTCGCGAAACTACACCGCAACCCCCGGTATCCCTCGCTGTCCGGACTCGCGGGCAGCAGATCGGGGAACAGCGCGATCGTCGGCCGCGCCGCCGCCCACGCGTCGACGGTGGTGGTGGTCGGCGCGCTGGTCGTGGTCGTCGGGCCCGGGCCGGTGCCTCCGGAGCCTCGGCTCATGAGAACGGCCGTCACGATCACGAGCACCGTGACCACCCCGATGGCGCCGACCGCCCACCATGCCGCGTTCCCTCGACGAGTGCCTGCCTCGGCGGGGCCGTCGAAACGCGCCGGATCGCCCGCATCGAATGCTCGGCCGCCCGCGTCTCCCGCCCGGGGCTGCCCGCCCACCTGCGGATTTCGATCGTCGGGCCCGCGGACACCGACCGGGCGCGTCGGAGCGATTCCGGTTGTCAGTGCGGTGGTCGCCGCCGCGACCATCTCCGCGCAGCTGGCGAATCGGTGATCCGGGTCCTTGGCCAGTGCTCGCGCGAACACCTCGTCCACCGCGAGGGGTAGACCCGGCACTATCCGGCTGATCCGCGGCACCGGTTGCATCAAGTGCGCGCCGATCAACGCACCCGCATTGGTCGCGGTATACGGTGGCCGCCCCGCGAGCAGGTGAAACAGTGTGCACGCCAACGAATACTGGTCCGACCGCGGACCCGCCGCGCGTCCGTCGAGCTGCTCGGGCGCCGCGTACCGCAGCGTTGCCACCAAGGTTCCGGTCCGGGTCAGCGCGGTGCCCTCGTCGATGGCCTTCGCGATCCCGAAATCGGTGAGCAGCACCCGCTCACCGCTACCGCCCGCACCCTCGCTCAGCAGGATATTGGCCGGTTTGACGTCGCGATGCAGCAACCCGGCCGCATGCGCGCAATCGAGCGCGTCCGCCGTGGACCGCGCGATGTGCAAGGCCCGATCCGGTGCCAAAGCCCCTGGCCGCAGCGCTGATTCCGCGTCGCTGCCCGCGACATACTGCATCGCGATCCACAGCCTCCCGGCCTCGCTGCCGCGATCGTGAATCGCCACGATGTTGGGATGATCGAGCCGCCCCGCGAGATCGGCCTCGCGCTCGAACCGCCCACGGAACACCGGATCCGCCGAGAACGAGGAGTGCAGCAGTTTCACCGCGACCAGTCGCGGCAACCGCGGATGCCGGGCGGCGTAGACGCTGCCCATCCCACCCGAACCGAGCACCCGCTCGATGCGATAACCGGCGACGATGTCACCGGCGCTGAGCTCGTGCATGGTGTCACGCTAGCTCAGGACCGGTGACCTCGCGATCGGCATGCTCAGCGGCGGATCCCGCGCACGGCGACCGCGGCCGCGGCCGCAGCGACGAGCGTGGTCGCGACGCAGATCAGATGCACGACCGCTACCGCATCAGCCGCCGAAGACGCGGTCGTTCCCACCGATTCGAAGAACACCGACCCGATGCTCGCAATCCCGACCACGGTTCCCAGCTGCACGCTGGTGACGAGAATGCCGCTGGCATCGGCGGCGAGGGTCACCGGCACCGCGGCCAGCGCCCGTGTCATCAATGGACTGAACGCCAGCCCGTTCCCGAGGCCGTACAGCCCGAACGCGATCGACGCCGCAGCTCCGATCCCCGCGCCGTCGCCGAGCAACCACGCGAGCCAGCCCAGCGCGGCCGCGCTCACCACCAGCCCGAACGGAATCATTCTCCCGTGCAAGCGGGCTGGCACGCGTTGCCACCACAGGCCCGCCACCGCGAACGTGGCACCCATCGGCAAGAACTGAGCACCCGCCCGCAGCGCGCTGTAGCCGAGGTCGCTCTGCATGTGGACGGCGCTCACGAACAGCCATCCGCCGAAGGTCCCCATCACCAGCAGCAGGGTCGCGGCTGTCGCGAGCAGACCAGGCGCGCCGAGCGCCTGCGGCGCGAACAGCGGATCTCGGCCACGCCCGGCGACCGCCCGCTCGACCAGAACGAACACGGCCATCCCGAGCACGCCCACCCCGAGGCACAGCCACGACCACAGTGGAAATCCGAGCTCCCGCCCGAGCACCAGCGGTACGACCAGCAACAGCACGGTGGCGGTCAGTGTCACGAGGCCGAGCCCGTCGACCGTGCGATCCGTGCGTGCGACGGTGACCGGGAGCACGCGTGGCGCCAGCACCAGCAGGGCGAGCCCGATCGGCACATTCACCAGGAACACCCCACGCCAACCGGTGCCGCCCAGATCCGCGTCGACGATCAACCCGCCGAGAATCTGGCCCGCCAGCAGGCCACCGGAGACGATCGCCGCGTAGATACTCAGGGCCCTGGCCCGCGCCGCACCGGCGAACGTGCGCTGGATCAGCGTCATCACCTGCGGCGCCATCGCGGCCGCGCCGATACCCTGACCGAACCGGAACACGATGAGCGACTCCGCGTTCCACGCCAGCCCGCAGGCGAGTGAGGCCAGGGTGAACACCGCCAGACCGGCGATGAACGTTCGCCGCTGAGTGAACCGGTCACCCAGGCGCGCACCACCGATCAGCAGCACCGCGTAGGCGATCACATAGCCGGCGACGATCAATTGCAGTGCGGCCCCGCCGGTATCGAGGTCCGACCGGATGGACGCGATGGCGACATTGACGATGGAGCCGTCGAGCACCGTCATGAACTGGCCGGTGAGGATCACGACGAGCACGGCGATCGAACGCCTGCCTGCCACCGAATCGGGCACCGGGGCTGGTTCGAGCATCTGGGTCATGTACTGATCGTGGGACCGGCAGGCGCACTACGAATAGGAGCCCACCGATACGGGTACTCCAGGTACCCGGCTTCACCTCCCACCGGATCGGCATCGGAATCGCTTGTCCAGCAACGAATTCGATGCTCTAGGCTGAAATGGTCCAATCGGCTCCGATGCTCGAAAGGCGCTCTCGATGTCACATTCTTCTGCCGCCTACCCCAGCGCTGTCCCGGTCGGGGTGGATACCACCCGTGCGAGTATCGCGCGCGTCTACGACGCCGCGCTCAACGGCAAGGACAACTTCGACGTGGATCGTGCGGTGCTCGACCAGGTCCGCACGGTCGCCCCGCAGGTCAACGATCTGGCCTGGGCCAACCGTGATTTCCTCATCCGCGCCTGCCGGTTCCTGGCCAGGGCGGGCATCGACCAGTTCCTCGACCTCGGATCGGGTCTGCCCACGGCGGAGAACACCCACCAGGTGGTCCAGCGGGTGAACACCCAGTCCAAGGTCGTCTACGTCGACAACGACCCGTCGGTTCTCGTGCACGCGCAGGCGCTGCTGGCCAGCAACCGCCGCACCTCCATCGCCGAAGCCGATATCTTCCGCCCGCTGGAAGTTCTCGGCAACGCCACGGTGCGCCGCGAACTCGATTTCACCCGCCCGCTGGCACTGTTCCAGATCGGCACGCTGCACCACTACCTCGGCGAGGACGGCCCCGCCCTGATGCAGACCTACATCGACGCACTGCCCTCTGGCTCGTTCGTGGCGATCGCCCACTTCCACGACCCGGAGACCGCCGAATACAGCGAACTCGCCCAGAAGATGGAAGAGAAGTTCATCCACAGCCCGATGGGCAGTGGCCGTTTCCGCACTCGCGACGAAATCCTGGCGATGTTCGGCAATCTCGAGATGGTCGAACCCGGCTTGGTCCGCTGCGACGACTGGTGGTCCGACGGCCCCCACCTCACCCCGCTCTCCGACGTCCGCAACTGCATCGTCGCCGGAGTGGGCCGCAAACGCTAGCCGGTCGACGCCGATCCGGGTACCGGCACCGCATCGGTGGCCGATCGGAGGTCGGGTAGGCCGAGGTTGTCGCGCAGGGTGGTTCCGGTGTATTCGGTGCGAAGTACGCCGCGGTCCTGCAGCAGGGGGACCACGCGGTCGACGAATTCGTCCAGGCCGGTGGGGACGAGGTGGGAGCCGAGGATGAAACCGTCGGAGCCGTCGTTGCCGACGAATTCGTCGATCTGCTCCGCGACGCGGGCGGGGGTTCCGACGATCGGGCCGCGCTCGAACTGGTCGATCACCGTCTCGCGCAGCGTCAGCTTCTTGGCCTCGGCCACCTCACGCAAGCGTTCGACCGTGCCGAATCGATCCTGATGCAAGAACGCGCGGCCCTGAATGATCGGCGGCGCCTCGGGATCTGGGTCGATATCGGGAATCGGGCCCTCGGGGTCGTAACCGGACAGATCCCGGTTCCAGATCTGTTCGAGCAGGATCAGCGCGGTCTGCCCGGTGACCTGCTCGTTGCGGATCGCGTGGTACTTCTCGATCGCATCGGCCTCGGTGTCGCCGAGAACGAAACTCGCCGACGGCAGGATCTTGATGTCATCGGCCGAGCGCCCGGCCGCGACCGCGCGCGCCTTGATGTCGCGGTAGAAATCCGCTGCCTCGGGCAGTTTGCCGTAAGGGGAGAAGATGGCGTCGGCATTGGCGGCGGCGAAATCGCGGCCCTGCGGTGACACACCGGCCTGCAGGATCACCGGCCTGCCCTGCGGACTGCGCGGGACCGTGAACTTGCCCGCGATGTCGAATTGCTCGCCCTGGAAGGCGAACGAGCCCGCATCGGGCCGGGCCAGGAATCGCCCGGTCGCCTTGTCGGCGACGATGTCGTCGGCATTCCACGAATCCCACAGCGCACGAACGGCATTCAGGGTCTCTTCGGCCCGCACATAGCGGTCGGCCTGGTCGAGGAAGCCGCCGCGGCGGAAGTTCTGGCCGGTGAAGGCGTCGAAGGAGGTGACCACGTTCCAGGCGGCGCGGCCACCGGAGAGATGATCGAGGGTGGCGAACTGGCGGGCCAGTTCGTAGGGTTCGTTGAACGTCGCGTTGATGGTGCCCGCGAGGCCGAGGTGCTCGGTGACCGCGGCGATGGCCGCCAGCACACCGAAGGTGTCGGGGCGGCCGATGATGTCCTGGTCGAAGATCTGGCCCGCGCGTTCACGCAGGATGAGTCCTTCGGCGAGGAAGAAGAAGTCGAACTTGCCACGTTCGGCCGTGCGCGCGGTGTGTTCGAAAGAGCTGAAATCGATTTGGCTGCCCGCTTCGGGGTGCCACCAGGCGGTGTGGTGGTTGACGCCGCCGAGGTAGGCGCCGAGGATGACCTGCTTACGGGGTGTACTCATCGGTGGACCTCACACTCTGGCGTAGCGGTTGGGGACGGTGGTCGACAGACCGAGTAGCCCGCGCAGGGAACTGTCGGGGTAGCCGGTGCGGAACGATCCGCGATGTTGGAGGGCGGGCACGAGCCTGCCTGCGATCGCGGGCAGGTCATCGACCGCGACACCAGGACGCAGCCGGAATCCGTCGACACCCAGATCGCTCCACGCGGCAAGCAGATCAGCCAGGTCTTCGGCGCTGCCCGCGAAAATAGCTGCGTCGGAACTGAATTCGGTGCCCGACAGTTCGTTCAGGCGGTCGAGGCGGTGGCTGCCGGTGTCGTCGTCGGTGTCGAGGAAGACGACCAGGTCGGCGTACACCCGCAGTGGTTCGCCCACCCTGGTCGCACCGGCGGTCGCCACCTGTCGCAGGATTTCCACCGGTCCGTGCTCGCGCGTGGGTGTGACGAACACGAGATCGGCTGCCGCAGCGGCGAATTCGTAGATGCGTGTGGCGTGGGCGAGTGCCGTGACCACCGGCTGGCCCTGCGGCGGGCGCGGGGTGATGGCGGGACCCCGGACGCTGAAGAAGCGGCCTTCGAAGTCGATGTAGTGCAATTTGTCGCGGTCGATGAAGCGGCGGGTGGCGACGTCGCGGATCTCCGCGCCGTCCTCCCAGCTGTCCCACAGGCGCCGCACCACCTCGACGGCGTCGATGGCCTCCTCGAACAGTGCTTCGGCGTGTTCGGGGAGCTTGCCGGTCGCGATGATGTCGGCGAACTCGGCGGGTGTCGGGTCGGTGACCTCGCGGCGCCCGAAGTGCTCGGCTTCCTCGGCACCGGCCGAGACCCTGACCTGCCAGCCCGCGCGGCCGCGGGAGGTGTAGTCGAGGGTGGCGATCGCGGTGGAGACGTGGAACGGCTCGGTGTGGGTGGTCGTCACCGTGGGGATCAGCCCGATGTGGCGGGTGATCGGGGCGAGTGCAGCGGCGATGAGGTGCGCGTCGAGCCGGGCGCGAACCTGGTCTACGGCGTCGTCGGCGCGGGCGTGCAGTGGACCGGGGACGCGCAGGCTGTCCTCGATGGTGACGAAGTCGAGCAGGCCGCGCTCGGCCGTGGCGACCAGGTCCCGCCAGTATCCGGCGGTGAACAATTCGGTGGGCCGCGAGTTCGGTGCTCGCCAGGCGGCCGGGTGCCAGCCCGCGCCGTCGAGCGCGACACCCAGGTGCAGTGGGTTCGGTGCCATCGTCTGCCATTTCTGTGGTTCTGTGAACGGTGGCTGGTGCAACGCTCGATGGCGGGCACCGTCTCGCGCGCCGGGTAGGAGTGCCACAGTCGACTCACGGGCGTCGGCTCGATGCCGCCATCGATCACGCGTGGCCAGCGGGGGTGACTGGGGGAACACGCGTGACCCGCTGCGTTGATGTCAACTGTTGAATTCAGGCCGATCGACGGGAAATAGGCCCGTGATGCTTTGCGCGGCATCGGCAAACCGTGATCACGATCGCCCTACCGGCTGTCGTCCGGGGTCGGGTGGCGATGATTGTGTGGCGGCGTGAGATCGTCGACCACCACCAGGTTTCCGCCGGACTGTTTGGCCTGGTACATCGCCGCGTCGGCTGATTGCAGCAGCCGGTCCGGCGTCGGGCGTGGACACTGTGGGCAGATCATCGCGTCGAAGACGGCCACGCCGACGCTCGCGGTGACCAGCACAGCGGTTTCCGCCGGTTCGGCCACCGCCTGGCACAACCGTTCGGCCTCGCCGCGCGCGGTCGCCGCGCCGATCGGGGCGGCCACCACGAATTCCTCCCCGCCGGTGCGCGCCACCACTGCCATGTCCCCTGCGGCATCGCGCAACCGGTGCGCGGTCCGGACCAGGACGATGTCGCCGATGCTGTGGCCCCAGGTGTCGTTGACGGTCTTGAACCGGTCGAGGTCGAAGCAGATGACACAGATCGCTGGACTGCGGTCCATCAGTTGCGGCAGCCGGTTCTCGAGGCCCCGGCGGTTGAGCAGCTCGGTCAGCGGGTCCGACAGCGACTCGGTGCGCAGTAGCCAATAGAGGAGCTGGTACGCGGGCATCGCGCCGGCCATCGACGCGAGCAGTAGCGCGACCGCGACCGCCAGGTGGACATCGCCGCCACCGGTGGCGATCCGCACCGACAACACCAGCACCGACAGCACCGACCAGGCCGAATGCACGGCCAGCGCCCGCGCGCTGTGGAAGAAGCTCAGGTAGCTGCCGGTGACCAGGAGCAGTACCGTGCCCATCGCACCGAACAGCCGGTCCTGGAGCTGGAGGAACTCGATCGTGAACAGCACGTCGGCGCAGGCGATCAGCAACAGCGACTCGGTCCTGCTCGGCCACGGCAGCAGCCACCAGCGCGCTGCCCACAGCGTCCCGGACAGCACTCCGATCGTCGAAGCGATGCCGGGATCGCCGGGCGGCCCCACCGGTGTTCCCGCGATCACCACGCCCATCACAGCGATCGCCGCTCCCGCGGTGCCGATCAGGAGCTTGAGCGGTGTCAGCGCTGATCGAGCAGCCAGGGTGCGCACCAGCCAGCGGTAGTCGACCGGGTCCTTCCACCAGGCGCGCAACGTGCTGCCGTTGTTCATCGCCCCACCCTCGGTCCCGACCGCTCGTGCCGTATGTGAGAAATCCAGAAATCCCACCAGCTCATCGGCAGAGTCTAGGTCGGACCCTTTCATGCCCGACGTGTGCGTGTGTGTCGCAGCCCACTGCGGACGTGTCGGAGCTGTGGGACCGGGGCGGCGCGGTGGATCAGCTCGGGACCGGGACCGCGCCGTCGGCGCGCAGGTACGGGTCGATCGCGGCAGCACGGGCGAGTGTCGCCGTGGCCATCTTGATGTGCGCGGCATCGACGAGTACCCCGTCGACGCCGACAGCGCCACGGCCCGCCGCCTCGGCCTCGCGGTAGGCGGCGATATTGCGTTGCGCCAGCGTGATTTCCGCTTCGGTGGGGGAGTAGACGGTATTGGCGATCGGTACCTGGTTCGGGTGGATCGCCCACTTGCCGGTGTATCCGAGCAGCGAGGCGCGCTGGGCGTCGCGCTCGTAGCCCGCGAGATTGCCGTAGTCGGGGAAGGGCGCGTCGATGGCGTCGATCCCCGCGATCCGGGCCGCGACCAGCACCTTGTTGCGGGCGTAGTGCCAGAAGTCGCCCGGGTAGTCGCCGAGCGGTTCGAAATTGGTGTCCACCCGCGCGCCCTGGGACAACGAGAAGTCGCCGACGCCGAAGATCAGCGTGTCCACCCGCGGGCTGGCGACGGCGATCGCCTCGGCATTGGCGAGTCCCTCGACCTCTTCGATCAGTACCTCGAGGCGGATCTTGTGCTCCAGCCCGAGCTTGTCCTCGAGCTGGGTCAGCAACACGTCGACCCACCACACATCGCGGGCGGTGCGCGCCTTGGGCACCACGATCGTGTGCAGGTTCGCGCCTGCGCGGCTGACCACCTCGATGATGTCGTCGTGGCACCAGCGGGTGTCGAGGGCGTTGATCCGGATCGCGGGAACCGTACGGCCCCAATCCAGTTCGGTCAGCGCCGTGATCGCCTTCTCCCGCGACTGCTCCTTGAGCGCTTCCGGGGTCGCGTCCTCGAGATCGAGGAACACCAGATCCGCGCCGCTGGCCAGGGCCTTGGCGAACATGTGGTCGTTGCAGGCGGGCAGCGCGAGCTCGGAGCGCCGGATCAGCAGGGTCATCGTGGAATCCTTTGTCGTGGTGGGTAACTCACAGCACGCCGCGGCTGTGTAGATCGTCGATGGTGTCGGCGGCGAGGCCGAGCAGTTCGCCGTAGACCTCGGCGTTGTGCTCGCCGAGGCGGGGGCCGAGGTGCGATACCCGGCCCTGCGCCTCGGAGAAGCGCGGCACCGGCGCCTGCACGGTCATGGTGCCGAGCTCGTCGTCGGCGACGGGGACGAACACCTCGCGGTGACGTAGCTGCTCGTCCCGGACGAGATCGGTGATGTCGTAGACCGGTGCCGCGGCCACCTGTTCGGCGTCGAAGACCTTCATCGCCTCGGCGAGGGTCTGTCGCGAAACCCATTCGGCGACAACGTCGTCGACCTCGCGGGCGCGGGCAAGGCGGCGCTGCGGATCACCGAAGTCCACGTCGTCGATCAGGTCCGCACGGCCGATCGCGCGGAACACCCGCAGCGCCAGCGCGGGGGAACTGCCCGACATCGCCAGCCACTTGCCGTCGGCCGTGCGATAGGTGTTGCGGGGTGCTGAGATATCCCACCGGTTGCCCGCGCGCTGGGCCACGGTGCCGAGCTGGTCGTAGCTGAGCAGGGTCTGCTCGAGCAGGCGGGTGAGCGGGTCGACCAGGTTGATATCGATCAGCTGGCCCGGCCCGCCGTGCACGTCGCGGTGGTAGAGCGCCATGAGCACGGCGTAGGCGGCATTGAGGGAGGCGACGCCGTCGGCCAGCATGAACGGCGGCAGTGTCGGCGGGCCCTTCGCCTCGCCGGTGATGTGGGCGAAGCCGCTCATCGCCTCGCCGAGCGTGCCGAAACCGGGACGCTCGCTCTTGGGTCCGGTCAGCCCGAACCCGGTGATGTGCAGCATCACCATGCGCTCGTTGACCGCGCGCAGGCTCGCGTAGTCGAGGCCCCATTTGCGCAGGGTCTGCGGCCGGGTGTTGGTGACCACGACATCGGCGGTCGCGACCAGCCTGCGCAGCAGCTCCTGGCCCTCGGCGACGCGCAGGTCCAAGGTGATCGAACGCTTGTTGCGCGACACCGACTTCCACATCAGGCCGACATCGTTGCGCTGCGCACCCCAGGTCCGGATCGGATCACCGCCGATGGGTTGTTCGATCTTGATCACCTCGGCGCCGAATTCGCCGAGGTAGGTGGCGGCCAGTGGCGCCGCCGCGAGCGTGGCGAGGTCGAGCACGCGCACGCCGTCGAGCATGGCTCGGCTCATGTCACACCACTGTGCTCGTGGGCCGGACCGGCGCGGGCCGGGACAGGCCCAGGTGCTCGCGCAGAGTCGTGCCCTCGTAGGCGGTGCGGAACAGGCCGCGTTGCTGCAGCCGGGGCACCACCATCCGGACGACGTCCTCGAACGAACCCGGCATGTGCGTGGCCGCCAGCACGAAACCGTCACAGGCATCGCCGTGGAACCACTCGGCCATCTGATCGGCGACCTGTTCGCCGGTGCCGACGAACCGCGGGCCCTGCAGCAGCGTCGCGCGATGACCCGCGAGGTCGCGCACGGTGACGGTGCCGCCGATATGGGTGCGCAGGTTCTGCACCAGGCCGCGGATACCCGAGACCGAGGCGATCAGCTCGTCGGTGACCGGGTCGTCTAGATCGTGCTGGGAGAAGTCGTAGTTCATCAGCTCCGAGAGCAGCGTCAGCGACGCCATCGGATGCACCAGGTCCTCTAGCAGCATCGCCTCGCGCTCCTTGGCGTGCTGCTCGGACTCGCCGACCACCGCGTAGGCCATCGGGCAGATACGCACCGAGGCCGGATCGCGGCCCGCGTCGGAGATCCGGGCCTTCTGGTCGGCGTAGTGGTTGCGGGCCACCTCGAGGCCGGGGTCACCGGTGAAGATCAATTCCGCCCAGCGCGAAGCGAAATCGCGACCGCGACCGGAGGAGCCCGCCTGGATGATCACCGGCCTGCCCTGCGGTGTGCGCGGCACGGTCAGCGGGCCGCGCGCGGAGAAGAAGCGGCCCGAATGCCGCAGTTCGTGCACCTTGGCGGGATCGGCGAAGTAGCCGGCCGCGCGGTCGTGCACGATCGCGCCGTCGTCCCAGGTGTCCCACAGGCCGCTGACCACCTCGAGGAACTCGTCGGCGCGGTCGTAGCGCTCGTCGTGCCCGAGATGGGCGTCCATGCCGAAGTTCTGGGCTTCGCTGTCGTTGACCGAGGTCACCACGTTCCACGCGGCCCGGCCCGCGGAGAGGTGATCGAGGGTGGCGAAGGTGCGGGCGACGTGGAAGGGCGCGTAGTAGGTCGTGGAATACGTTGCGCCCAAGCCGATATGGGACGTGCTCTGCGCCAGGACGCCGAGGACCACCCCCAGATCCAGCTTCACCGGACGGGCGCCGGTGCGCACCGCCTCCTCGACCGAGCCGCCGTAGATGCCCGGCATGGCCAGCCGGTCGTCGAAGAACATCAGGTCGAAGCAGCCCTCCTCCAGTTGCCGCCCGACCTTCGCGTAATACGACGCGTCGAGGTAGCCGTGCTCGGTGGCCGGGTGCCGCCAGGAACCCGAGTAGACCGAGGTGTTGCCCGCTTGCATGAACGCGACCAACGTCATCCGGTCGCCGTGCCTCATCGCCATAATTGGAATGTAACATCTGACATATCAGATTTCAAACCTGGTACCTCTCGACTGTTAAGCTTCGCGGATGGCAACCGACATCGCAGGGACCGTGCGCGAACGGGCAGCTCGTGAGCTGCGCGATCGCATCCTCACCGGGGCCTTGCCCGCCGGCGCGCGTATCGACCTGGACGCCATCACCGACGAGTTCGCGACCAGCCGCACGCCGGTGCGCGAGGCCCTGCTGGAGTTGTCCTACGAGGGCTTGGTGCGGGTCGCGCCGCGCAGCGGGATCACGGTGATCGGGATCAGCCCGGCCGACATCATGGACAGTTTCACGATTCTCGGCGTCCTCACCGGGCAGGCCGCGGCCTGGGCCGCGCAACGCGCGAGCACCCCGGAACTGGAACAGCTGCGCGCACTCGCCGCCGATGTCGCCTCGCGCTCCGGTGACGACTCCATCGGCGACGCCAACTGGCGATTCCACCAGGAAGTGCACCGGGCGGCGCACTCACCGCGGCTGCTGACCCAGATCAAACAGGCTGTGCGAGTGGTCCCGTCGAACTTCCTGCGGTTGTTCCCCGACCACGAACAGCACTCGCTCGATGATCACGATCAGCTCATCGACGCGCTCGGCGAGCGTGATGCGGTGCGGGCCAGGGCGATCGGCGAACGGCATGTGCTGGACGCGGGCCGCTCGCTCACCGAATGGCTGGAACGCAACGCGGGGCCGAAGTCATCCTCGGCGTGACAGCTGGGCCCCGGTGACGGCGTGAACGAGTCGGCCGGGCAGCTCGGGTTCGGTGCTCGCGCGGGTGATCACGTGCAGGATGATCACGCCGACGAGCGCGTCGGCGATCTGCCGCAGTGGCGCGTCGCCCGCCAGTTCGCCGAGTGTGCGCGCCGCTTCGAGGCGGGACTGCAACGCTGAGGACGCGCCGAGTGCGTCGCGCAATTGCAGGCCGACCCGCTCGTCCTCGGCCGCGGCCCCGACCAGTGAACGGAACAGCACCGCGTTGCGGGGCTCGTCGGCGAACTCGAACACGGTGGTGAGCCAGGTCGTGAGATCGGCGCGCAGGTCGCCGGTGTCGGCCGGGACGAACGACTCAGGGAGCAACAGGCCCTCGAGCAGGCAGTCGGCGACGAGGCCCGCCTTGGACGGCCACCACCGGTAGATGGTCTGTTTGCTCACTCCTGCCTCGGTGGCGATGCCCTCGATCGCGAGGTGATCCCAGCCGCGCAACGCGAATTGGGTTGCGGTGGCGTGCAGGATCGAGATCCGGGCTGCCTCGCTGCGCACCGCTCCGCGCCGTCCCTGCGTCATGGTCGAGATCCTACCGCGATTACCTATACGGACCGTCTCGTATAGTTGGTGCACCACCGAGGTGAGGACAGCAATGGCGGAATTTCTGTACCGGTTGGGCATTCGCTGCGCGCGCGGACCGTGGACGGTGATCGGCAGCTGGCTGGCGATCCTCGCGATCGGGGGAGCGGGGTTCGGGATCGGGTTCGCCGGGCTGGCAACATCGTTCGACATTCCCGGCCTGCCGTCATCGAAGGTCGTCGCCGACCTCGAAGGCGCGCTGCCGGAATACGCCGGTGCCTCGGGCAGCGTCGTGTTCCGTACGGTCGACGCGACGCCGCTGACCGAACAGCAGCGGGCCGCGATCACCGAGCTGGCGGGCGGCCTGGCCGAATCTATCGATGTGGCGAGGGTTTTCGATCCGTTCCGGATGGAGCAGGAGCGTGTGGCGGGCCGGGCCCAGGTGACCGGCGGAACCCAGTTCATCTCGGCGGGCCGGGCCCGTTCCGACGCCGAACAGGCTCAGCTCGACTCCGCCCTGGCCCGGGTGCGGGCCGAACGCACCGCGCTCGAGGCTCGCATCGCCGGCACCGGTGACCCGACGGGATCGCTCGGGGATCGGCGGCGCGCCCTCACCGCCGAGGAGGCCGACGTCGACGCGGGACTCGCACGGCTGGCCGCGACCCGCACCGGGCTCGACCGGCAGGCGGCGATGCTCGCGGACGGCACCGCCATTCTCGCACTGGCCGAACCGATTCGCGCCGTCTCGGCGGACGGGTCGACCGCGGTGGTAGCCGTGAGTTTCACCGAGCCGCGGCTGGAACTGGCCGACAGCTCGAAACGCGCGATCATCGACTACGTCGAACGGCATCCGATCGACGGGGTCGAGG
The DNA here is from genome assembly GCF_042719655.1 of Nocardia sp. NPDC058518. NCBI lineage: Bacteria > Bacillati > Actinomycetota > Actinomycetes > Mycobacteriales > Nocardiaceae > Nocardia > Nocardia sp. NPDC058518. Next base: position 82,522 of record NZ_JBHXNJ010000009.1, on the reverse strand, counting down.
TCGGCATCTCGGGGGAGATCGCGCAGGGCATGCCCGCGATCTTCGGGGTCGCCGAGCTGGTGGGGATCGGGTTCGCCGCCCTGGTGCTCGGCCTGGTCCTGCGCACCCTGGTCGGGGCGGCCATCCCGCTGGTGAGCGCTACGACCGGGGTGGCGGTGGCGCTGCTCGTCGCGCTGTCGTTCTCCGGCGTCGTGCAGATGATGATGACCACGCCCATTCTCGCCGTCATGCTCGGGCTGGCGGTGGGCATCGACTACTCGCTGTTCGTGGTCAACCGGCATCGGCGCCAGGTCCTCGGCGGCACCGAACTGGTGGAGTCGATCGGGCTGGCCAACGGCACGTCCGGCAACGCGGTCGTGTTCGCGGGGGCGACGGTGGTCGTCGCGTTGTTGTCGCTCAACGTGATCGGCATTCCGTTCCTCGGGCTGATGGGGACGGTGGGCGCGTTCGCGGTGGTCGTCGCAGTGCTGCTGTCGATCACCCTGACGCCCGCCCTGCTCGGTCTGGCCGGGCGCCGGGTCGTCGGGCGCGGTGGCGCGGGAGCATCGGCGGCGACCGAGGAGCCGATCGAGCCGATGCGGAACCGGCGTGCGGTGGGGACGGTCGTCGGTGTGGCCGCGGTGCTGTTGCTGATCGCCGCGCCGGTGCTGTCGATGCGCGTCGGGCTGCCAGACGGTTCCACCGAGCCCGCCGGGTCGCACGCCCAGCGCGCCTATGTCATCACCGAGGCGGAATTCGGTGCGGGCGCGAACAGTCCGTTGCTGGTGACCGCCCAGCTGCCCGCCGACCTCGACGACGCGGGCGAGGTGGCCGCGCAACGGCGGGTCGCGGCCGCGATCGGCGAGGTGGACGGAGTGATCGGGGTGGCGGCCGTCGCCGTCGCGAAAACCGGTGGCCTTGCCGCGTTCCAGGTGCTGCCGGAGGGCGGGCCGAACAGTGATGTGACCGCGCAGGTCGTCCGGGAGCTCCGCGCGCAGGAGGCGATCGACGGGATCTCGCTCGGCGTCGCCGGGCAGGCGGCCATCGACATCGACATCTCGGAGCGGCTGGCGCAGGTGCTGCCGCGCTATCTGGCGGTCATCATCGGACTCTCGCTGCTGATCATGATCATGGTCTTCCGTTCCCTGCTGGTGCCGCTGGTGGCGACGGCGGGATTCGTGCTGTCGCTGGCCGCCACCTACGGTGCGCTGGTCGCGGTGTTCCAGTGGGGGTGGGGGTCGGCGATCATCGGGCTCGAGACGCCCGGTCCGGTGCTGAACTTCCTGCCGATCATCCTGGTGGGCTTCCTGTTCGGGCTCGCCATGGACTATCAGCTGTTCCTCGCCTCGGGGATGCGGGAAGCGCTGGTGCACGGTGCGTCGGCGCGGGTCGCGGTGATGCGGGGGCTGCGCGCGGGGCGGGCGGTGGTGTCGGCGGCGGCGCTGATCATGGCGCTGGTGTTCGGCAGTTTCGTCTTCGCCGAGTCGGGCATCATCCGCTCGATCGGGTTCGGGCTCGCTGTCGGAATCCTGTTCGACGCCTTCGCCATCCGGATGCTGCTCATGCCCGCCCTGCTGCATCTGCTCGGCGAGTCCGCCTGGAAGCTGCCCGCGCGGCTGGACCGGTTGATCCCGAATGTGGATGTGGAGGGAGCGGCGCTCGAGCGGCGCCGGACCGCTGTGGCCGAATGAGGACGGCGGTCAGCGCACCGAGGGGACGCGCGCGGCCGCGAGCGAGGCGGCGTTGCTGTGAAAACCCTCGATCACCGGCACCGTGTCGGTTCGCGTTTCTGCCGCTGCCAGCGCGCGTCCCTTGAACGCCCGCGCCGCGCGGCTGAGGCGATGGCTCATCACCTCGACTCGGTTCTCGAACTCCTCGGGCAGCGGGCCCCACAGCACGATCTCGATCAGATCGTGCTCCAGACAGTTCAGCACGCCGTCGCGGACCCGGCTGTCGGACCGGAGCAGATCCGGTGCGACGGCCAGCGCGTCGGGCCAGGTGTGGTGCACCGGAACAGCCAGTGGCCCTTCGAGTTCGAGCACACTCGCGCCGAGAATCTGCAGCGGCAGCAGATCGGTGACATCGGTGAGAACCGCATTCACGTCCCAGCCTGCCATCGACCGGTCGAACAGCCAGCCACCGGCGTGGGTGACCACCTCGCGGGCGTCGGTCGCCAGTACAGCCAGCCGGTACCGCAGCGGGTGCCGGTGCGCGTAGGCCCACCAGTCGACGATCGGTCCTGCGTCCTGGGCAACATCCACGAACAGTCCATTCCGAGAGATCGAAGCGCTTTTCAGCAGTCGTACTACAACTCCACCGGCGCTGAGAGGGGAAATCGGGAAGCTGTCCGAACGGACAAATCTGGACGGTCGACCTGGTAGGGGCGGGCGGAGCGGTGAGGTCAGTTGAGGAGAATCACATTTCCTAAAATTAGAACGAAACTCTTGACCACGGTTTCACCCCGGTGCTAAGCCTGTCTTCGACAGATGTAGCCATGCTGGCTGTGACGCCGAAGGGGATCCGCGATGACGCTGCGATCGGTTCTGGACGAAATACGCGAACGACCCGGAAAAGGCGAGGTCATCCCGATCATCGACCCGGTGACCGAGGAGCAGATCACCGAGTTCACCGACTGCGGTCCCGAAGCGGTGGACGAGGCGGTGGCCCGGGCAAGGACCTCCTTCGAGTCCGGCGTCTGGCAGGGGCTGCCCGGGCGTGAACGGGCCAAGATCATGTGGCGGATCGCCGACCTCATGGACGAGCACGCGCAAGAGCTGGCGGAGCTCGACTCGCTCAATACGGGAATGCCGCTCGCTCAGGCGAATATGATCGTTCCCACCTGCGCGGAGTTCTTCCGCTACTACGCGGGCTGGTGTACCAAAATCAACGGCTCGTCCTACGAGGTGCAGATGACGGGCGGCGTCTCCGGCGCCTACGCCGACATGCACGCCTACACCCTCAAAGAGCCCTACGGCGTGGTCGGCCTGATCTTCCCGTGGAACGGGCCGGTGTTCAACGCCTGCGCGAAGCTGGCCCCCGCGCTGGCCGCCGGCTGTAGCAGCGTGGTGAAACCCGCTGAGGAGACACCGCTTTCGGCGCTGTTGCTGGATCGGCTGATCGCCGAAGCCGGCGTTCCCGACGGTGTGGTGAACCTGCTGACGGGCTACGGGCACACCGCCGGTGCGGCGATCACGGCACACCCCGATGTCGAGAAGGTGGCCTTCACCGGCTCCACCGAAGTCGGCAAGCAGATCGTGCAGGCCTCGGCGGGCAATCTCAAGAAGGTGATGCTCGAGCTGGGCGGCAAGTCGCCGGTACTGATCTTCGACGACGCCGACCTCGACATGGCGGTGATGATGGCCGCGATGGGCATCTTCGTGCACTCCGGCCAGGGCTGTGTCTGCGGTTCCCGGATCTTCGTGCAGCGCGGGGTGTACGAGCGCGTCGTGGAGGGCATCGCCACGGTGGCGAACAACCTCAAGCTGGGCGGCCCCAAGGAAGAGGGCACCATGATCGGCCCGCTGATCAGCGCCAAGCAGCTGACCCGCGTCATGGGCTATATCGACGAGGGTAAGTCCGACGGTGTCGAGGTGGTCGCCGGTGGGCACCGCCTCGACCGCAGTGGCTATTTCGTCCATCCCACCGTGCTCACCAATGTGGATCCCGCGACGAGCAGGCTCTACCGCGAGGAGATCTTCGGCCCCGTGGTGACGGTGCTCCCGTTCGACGACGAAGACGAGGCGGTCGCGATGGCCAACGACACCTCCTACGGGCTGGCTGCCACGGCGTGGACCACCAACCTCAGCCGTGCGCACCGGCTCGCCAAGCGGCTGCAGGCGGGCACCGTGTCGCTGAACTGCCAGCTGGTGTTCGACCACGGGGTGCCCTTCGGCGGCTACAAACAGTCGGGCTGGGGACACGAGTTCGGGCGCGAAGGTGTCGAGTCGTACATGAAGACGAAGTCGGTCTGGGCGCAGCTCTGAACCGGTAGCGGGGGGGGGCGGGGGCGGGGGCCGGGGGGGGCCCCGCGCCGCCGCGGGGGGGGGCGGGGGCAGCGAAGGCCCCGCGTGTGCCGCGCCCACCCCC
>NZ_JBHXNJ010000009.1:76344-78447 GCF_042719655.1 Nocardia sp. NPDC058518 | reverse complement strand
CGGGGGGGGGGGGCCCCGTGGTCGGGGGCGCGGGGTGTCGTGACTCACTTAAACCCTTGGTGGGTGGGGCCCCCGCTCTCCCGGGCTGGCCCCCGGGGGGGGGGGGCCCCCCCGGCCGCCGCTTCGCGCGTTGTGCGGTCAGTCCACGAACAGGTCGCGCGTCGGGTGCTCACCGCCGCCGTAGCGGGACAGGTCGTCGATCCCGGCGAACCGGGTGACGGCCTCCGCGTCGAGGAAGCACCGGCCGGTGACGACGCGCGCCGATCGGGTGGTGATCGCCACGGCGGCGTCGGCCATGATCCGCGGGCTGCGGGCCGAGGCGAGCTGCTCGGCGCCGTCCTCCAGCGCCGCGACGGCCGAGGTGGCGATGAACGTCTGCGGCCACAGGCAGTTGAATCCGATTCCGGCAGCACCGAATTCGGCCGCCCATCCCTGGCTGAGCAGTGTCATGGCGTACTTGGACTGGGTGTAGGCCGGGTGCGCGCCGAGCCAGTGCGGGGCGAGGTTGACCGGCGGCGAGATGCTCAGTACGTGCGGGTTGGCCGACTTGCGCAGGTACGGCAGGCAGGCCGTGGTGAGCAGGAACGTGCCGCGCACATTGATCTCGTGCAGCAGATCGAAGCGCTTGATCGTGAGTGCCTCGGTGGGCTCGGTGGCGATGGCGCCCGCGTTGTTCACGCACACGTCGATGCCGCCGAACCGCTCGATCGCGATGGCCACAGCGCGGGCGACATCGTCTTCGCGGCGGACATCGCCGACCACGGCGGCGGCCCGGCCGCCGGCGGCCTCGACCTCGGCCGCGGCGGTGTGCACGGTGCCGGGCAGGCGGGGATGTGGTGCGTCGGTCTTGGCGAGCAGCACGACATTGGCGCCCTGCTCGGCGGCGGCCACGGCGATCGCCGCGCCGATGCCCCGGCTGGCGCCGGAGATGAGGACGGTGCGGTCGCGCAGCGGGTGATCCTGGTCTGACATCTCATTCTCCAAATATGGTATTGGTGTTCTCATTCTACGCAAGTAGCATATTCACCAACTTGGACCCACTTGGAGGAACCGTGCGTATCGGCGTGATGATCGGCCCGGAGAGAGGCGACTCGGGGCGCAAGCTCGAGCGCATGCTGCGCGATATCGCCTGGGCGGAATCGGCGGGGCTCGACACCGCCTGGATCCCCCAGATACCCACCGACTTCGACGCGCTCATCACCGTCGCGGCGATGGGCCTGGCCACCTCGCGGATCGAACTCGGTACGGCCGTGGTCCCGCTGCAGGCCCAGCATCCGGTCGCGCTGGCCCGCCAGGCGCTCTCGGCGCACGCGGCGGCGGGCGGCAGGCTCGCCCTCGGGGTGGGGCCCTCGCACCACTGGATCGTGCGCGACATGCTCGGCCTGCCCTACGACAAGCCCGCGGCATACACCCGCGACTATCTCGAGGTGCTCTCGGCCGGACTCACCGGCGCCGGCTCGGTGGATGTCGAGAACGACACCTTCACCGTGCACAATCCGCTCGATCTCGGTCCCGTCGCGCCGGTTCCGGTGCTGGTCGCCGCGCTGGGACCGGTGATGTTGCGGATCGCGGGGGAGCAGGCCGACGGCACGGTCCTCTGGATGGCCGACGAACGCGCGATCGCCGATCACGTGGTGCCGCGGATCACCAAGGCCGCCGCCGATGCGGGCAGACCCGCGCCGCGGGTGGTCGCCGGATTGCCGGTGTGCCTGTGCGCGCCGGGGCAGGTGGACGAGGCGCGCGAGCGGGCGAACCGGATTCTCGGCGAGGCCGAGGTCTCGCCCAACTATCAGCGGCTGCTCGAACAGGGCGACGCGCGCACCATCGGTGACCTGTGCCTGGCCGGCGACGAGGACGCCATCGCGGCGGGACTGCGCCGCTACGCCGAGGCGGGCGCGACCGATATCTCGGTGCGGCTGCTGCCGATCGGTGACGATCGCGACGCGCTGGTCGCCTCCAAGCAGCGCACCAGGACGATGATCGCCGAGCTGGCCCAGCAGCTGCGTGGATGATGCCCCGGGGGGGGGGCCCGGGGGGGGGCGGGGGGGGGCCCCGCCCCCCACCAGGGAGAGGGCGAGGGGGGGGGGGGGGGGGGGCCCCCCC
>NZ_JBHXNJ010000009.1:0-76334 GCF_042719655.1 Nocardia sp. NPDC058518 | reverse complement strand
CCCCAACCCCCCCCCGGTGTTCTTTTCCGCGGGGGCCCCCCCGGTTGGGTGTGTTTGCCCCGGGGGGGGGCGGGGGTGGTTGCCCGGGGCCCCCCCCCGGAACTCACTCGTAGTCGACGGTGAGGTCGGTCGAGTCGGGCACCGCCTGGCAGGTCAGGATGTAGCCGTCGGTGACCTCGTCGTCGGTCAGCGCGTTGTTCTGGCGCATGGTCGCCCGGCCTGCCGTCACCTTGGCGATGCAGGTCGCGCAGTTGCCCTGTTCGCAGGAGAACGGCGGGGTGAGGCCACCGCGACGCGCGCTTTCCAGCAGCGTCTCCCCGTTGTTACGCGGCACCGATCGCTTCTTGCCGTTCAGTATCACCGTGACAGTGCCACCCGAATCATCTGCTGCCGCAGCGCCTTCCGTCGAGGGTGGGGCACTTTCGGCGACGGGTGTGCCGAATCGTTCGCTGAACACCGCGCCCGGTCCGGGGAGCGCTCGCTCCACCAGGTCCATGAACGCCTCGGGCCCGCAGATGTAGTGGTCACCGGGCGCGTCGGCACCGACGAAGGCGCGCACGGCCGCCGCGTCGAGGAATCCGCGCTCGCTGTCGAGGTGGCGGACCACCTCGAGGCGGTCCGGATAGCGGGCGACCAGCTCGGCCAGCGCGTCCTCGAACAGCATCGATGCCCGGTCGCGGTCCGCGCACAGGAGCCGGACCCGGCGGGTGGTGCTCGCCAGTGCCGCCTTGGTGAGCGACAGGATCGGGGTGATGCCGCTGCCGCCGCTGAAGCCGAGCAGCGCAAGCTCGGTGTCGCGCAGGCAGAACCGGCCCGCGGCCTTGGACAGTTCCACCTCGTCGCCCTCGGAGACGGTGTCGAGCAGCCAGTTCGACACCGCCCCGCCGGGTACGCGTTTGACCGTGGTCATCAGCTCGGTATCGGTCTCCGGCGCGCTGGACATCGAGTACGAGCGGAACAGTTCGGTGCCGTCCACGGTGACCCGGAACGTGCAGAACTGCCCTGCCCGGTAACTCAGCGGGCCGTCGTGCGGGGCGAGCACGAAGGTGCGTGCGTCCGGGCTCTCGGCCACCACCCGGGTCACGGTCGCTCGCAGATATGAAGAGAGTGTCGCCATGGACCGCATCCTCCTGGTATGAACATTCTATCGAAATGAGAATAGTATTCTCTCTCATGAGACGGGAACCTTCCAAGATGGCCGATACCGTGCCGAGCGCACTCGTATTCGAGGATCGGGCCTACACCGCGAACGAACTCGACGTCCTCGCGGCCGGGCTCGCCGGGGAGCTCACCGCAAGGGGCGTCCGGCCGGGGGGCCGGGTGGCGCTCATGTCGTCGAATCGGCCCGAGTTCGTCGTCGCGGTGCTGGCCGTGTGGCGGATCGGTGCCTGCGTCGTCCTGATCAGCCCGGCCTGGAAACACGACGAAGTCGCGCATGCCGTCGCGCTCACCGCGCCGGTCGCCGCGCTCGGCGACAGTCCCGTGCTCGGTGCACTGCTGCCGATGCGGCACCTGGACGACCCCATCGTCGCGTCGGAAGGCGTTGCGTCCGAGCCCGATCCGGCCGCGGACGCGGTGCTGGTGTTCAGCTCCGGTACCACCGGAATGCCGAAAGCCGTGCGGCACACGCACGGTTCGCTCGCGGTGGCGGTGCGGCAGTGGACCGAGGTGCTCGGGCTGACCGGCGCCGATCGGATCCAGATCGCCACCCCGCCCTCGCACATCCTGGGCCTGCTCAATATCGTCACCGCGCTGCGGGCCGGGGCGTGGATGCGGCTGCACCGGCGCTTCGACCTGAACACCATGCTGTCCTGCATCCAGGACGACCGCATCACCATCGAGATGGCTGTCGCGCCGATCGCGATCGCGCTCGCGGCGCATCCCGATCTCGAAGGCTACGACCTGAGTTCGCTGCGCTACATCATGTGGGGCGCCACCCCGGTGACGGCGAGTATCGCCGAGACGGTGACCGCACGCAGCGGGGTGCCGTGGCTGCCCGCCTACGGTGCCAGCGAACTGCCGGTCATCGCGTGCAATCCACTCGACGGTGCCCGCCTGGATTCGGTCGGCAAGGCCGCGCCGGGCGTCGAGATCCGGGTGGTCGACCTCGACACCGGAAAACCGTTGGCGGCGGGGGACACCGGCGAGATCCAGTGCCGGTCGGCCTCGACGATGGCGGGCTACCTGCCCGCCGAGGCGACCGCGGACGCGTTCGACGGCCCGTGGTACCGCACCGGTGATGTCGGCCATGTCGATGCCGACGGCTGGATCCGGATCACCGACCGGGCCAAGGAGATGATCAAGGTCCGTGGCTTCCAGGTCGCGCCCGCCGAGATCGAGGCGGTGCTGCACGCCCACCCCTTGGTCAGCGACTGCGCCGTGTTCGGCACGCCCGACCCGCGCGACGGGGAGGCCGTGGTGGCCGCGGTCGCCGTGCTCGACACCGTCGCCGCCGACGAGCTCATCGCGCTGGTCGGTGACCGCCTGGCCTCCTACAAGCGGCCCCGGCGTGTCGTTTTCGTACCCGAGATCCCGCGCCTGCCCTCGGGCAAGGTGCTCCGCCGAGTCCTCGAGGAGCGTCATGGACGTCCGACTGACCAGTGAGCAGCGTCAGCTGCGCGATGCCGCGGCCCGGCTGGCCGACGAGCTCGGGCCCGGCTCGGTCGCCGAGCTCGACGACGTCAACCGGCGGCAGCGGCTGGAGAAGGCGGTCGATGCCGCCGGGTGGCGCAGTCTGCGCTCCGACGGCGCCTCCGGTGTCGAAGTCGCCTTGGTCGCCGAGGAATTCGCGCGGGGACTGGTGGATGTGGCGTTCCTGGGGCCCGTCCTGGCCGACGACCTGCACCGTGCGGCCGAAGGCCGGTGGACGATCGGTGCCGACGGACGCGCCGTCGACGCCGACGGACGCGACCGGGTGCTGCTGCTCGACGACCGGCGGCTGTGCGCCGCCGCAGTGGGCGCCCGCCTACCCGGCGCGGATCTCACCCGGCGCAGCGCCGAAATCGGCACGGCGACAGAACTACTCGGTGAGCTGTCGCCCGAACAGCTGACGCGGTGGCAGGCACTGGCCGTCACCACGACGACCGCCGATCTGCTCGGCGCTGCCCGCGGAACCCACCGGCTGGCCGTGGAATACGCCAAGGTCCGCACGCAGTACGGCTACCCCATCGGCACCTATCAGGCGGTGGCACATCTGCTCGCCGAGAGCCTGGCACTGATCGAGGGGTCGATCAGCGTGCTGCGCTACGCCGCCTGGTCGGTCGACGAACTGCCGCCCGCCGAGGCCTTGCGCGCGGCCCGGATCGCCAAGGTCTACACCGCGCGTGCCGCCCGCACCGTGTGCGAGACCTCGATCCAGGTGCACGGCGGCATCGGCAATACCTGGGAGTGCCTGGCACACGTCTATCTGCGCCGGGTGCTGACCTCGACCGAACTGTTCGCAACCCGTCTGGAGGACATCGACCGTGGACTATCGTGATTCGCCCGACGAAGCCGCCTTCCGTGCGCGCCTGCGCGAGTGGCTGGCAGGCACGGCCGCGTCCTTTCCCGCGTCCGGCGACGAGTACTGGGCGCGCGCGGGGGACTGGCATCGGGCTCTGTACGGCGCCGGCTTCTTCGGCCTGTCCTGGCCGAAGGAATTCGGCGGCCACGCGCTGGCCCCGGTCTACGACGTCATCCTCGACGAGGAACTGACCAGAGCAGGCGCACCGGCCCGCCCGAGCCTCGGTTACCTGGTGCACGGGCTGGGCAGACACGCGAGTTCGGCACTGCAGCAACGGTTCCTGCCCGGCATGATCGACGGCTCGCAGCGCTGGTGTCAGGGCTTCAGCGAACCGGACGCGGGCTCGGATCTCGCCTCGCTGCGCACCACGGCCACCCGAGAGGGCGACGAGTACGTCCTGCACGGGCACAAGATCTGGACCAGCTACTCCGATGTCGCCGACTGGTGCCTGCTGCTGGCCCGCACCGACCCGGATGCCTCACGGCACAAAGGCATCTCGGGATTCATCGTCTCGATGCACCAGCCCGGGATCGAGCAGCGGCCGCTACAGATGATCAGCGGCGTCACCCGCGAGTTCGGGCAGGTGCGCTTCGACGGTGCCCGGGTACCCGCCGACCGGATGGTCGGCGCGCCCGGCGACGGGTGGAAGCTCGCGATGACGGTGGTCGGGCACGAACGCGAACCCGCCACCCTGGGCTTCGCGGCCCGCTACGCCAAGACGGTCCGGCAGCTCGAATCCCGGGTGACCGGGCGGGTGCCCGACGAACTCGCCTGGGCCGCAGTCGAATCGGAGATGCTGCGGTTGCATGTGCGGCGCAGGCTCTCCGAGCAGCTCGACGGGCTCGTCCACGGCCCGGACGGTTCCCTGGACAAGCTGCTGATGACCTGGGTGGAGCAGTCCGTCGGCCACGCGGCACTTGCCGTGGCGGGCACCGGTGACGAGGAGATGTTCGGCAGCTACCTCTACAGCCGTGCACAGAGCGTCATGGGCGGCACCTCGCAGATCCAGAAGAACATCATCGCCACGCGAATTCTCGACCTAGGAGCCTGACATGTACGACCTACCCCCCGAGATCAGCGTCGAGGCCGACGGCCCGCTGCGGATCATCACCCTCAACCGGCCCGATGCGCTCAATGCCGTCGACGACGCGCTGCACTCCGGTCTGGCCGCCCTGTGGCCGCGGCTCTCGGCAGACCGTTCGGCCAGGGCCGCGGTGCTCACCGGCGCGGGCAAGGCGTTCTCCGCCGGTGGCGATTTCGCCTATCTGGCCGAACTGTCCCGCGACGTCGACCTGCGGGCGAAGACCATCGCGCACGGCCGCGAGATCGTGCTGGGCATGGCGCGGTGCCGGGTGCCGGTGATCGCCGCGGTGAACGGTCCGGCGGTCGGGCTCGGCTGCAGCCTGGTGGCGCTGAGCGATGTCGCCTACATCGCCGAGGACGCCTACCTGAAGGACCCGCACGTGCAGGTCGGCCTGGTGGCCGCCGACGGCGGCCCGCTCACCTGGCCGCTGCACACCAGCCTGCTGCTGGCCAAGGAGTACGCCCTGACCGGCGCGAAGATCCCGGCCGCGCGAGCGCGCGAGATGGGCCTGGTCAACCACGTGGTGGCCGACCCGCTGACAGAGGCGATGGCCTGTGCCAAGCGACTGCTCGAGTTGCCCCAGCAGGCCGTGGAGAGCACCAAGCGGCTGCTGAATCTGCATCTCGAGCGTGCCGTGCTGGCCACCCTCGACTACGCGACCACCGCGGAGGACCTCTCGTTCCAGACCGAGGACTTCCGCGCCGTGATCACCCGCCTCACCGCCGGGAAATAGGTTCGGCACACACCGAAGGGGCCGGAGCGATCCGGCCCCTTCCGGCTGTGCGAGTGCTATCGCGGCGGGAAGCGCAGCGCACCGTCGAGCCGGATGACTTCGCCGTTGAGATAATCGTTCTCGACGATGGCGGTGGCCAGCTTGGCGTACTCGTCGGAGCGCCCCATCCGCTTGGGGAACGGCACCTGCGGACCCCAGTAGTCCTCGAGCTTGTCGGCCGCCTTGCCGTAGGCGGGGGTGTTGACGGTGCCGGGGGCGATGGTGACCACCCGGATACCCAGTGGGGAGAGATCGCGGGCGGCGACCAGCGTCATCGCGGCCACACCGCCCTTGGCCGCGGCGTAGGGCAGTTGCCCGATCTGGCCCTCGAACGCGGCGATGGAAGAGGTGTTCACGATGACGCCACGCGCGCCCTCGTCCAGCGGCTCGGCGGTCGCGATCGCCTCGGCGGACAGGCGAAGCACATTGAACACGGCGGTCAGATAGAACTCGATGGTGGTGCGGAAGCCGTCCAAGGCCAGCGCCGAGCCGTCCTTGCCGACCAGCCTGCCGCCGGTCGCCGGGCCGCCGTGGGTGTCGACCGAGATCCGCAGCGGGCCCAGCGATTGCGCCTCCGCGACCGCCGCGCGCACCGAATCCTCCTGTGTCGCATCGGTATGTATGTAGCGGATGCCGAGCTCGTCGACCAGCTGTTTGCCCTTCTCGTCGGCGACGTCGGCGACAACGACCTTCGCGCCCGCGGCATGCAGCCGCCGCACGGTCGCCTCGCCGAGCCCGCCGGTACCACCCACCACGAGCGCGGAACTTCCACTGATCTGCATAGCGCGACTCCTCCTTGTGAATACCAATCTCTGTGAGAGAGAATAGTGTTCTCAACAGTATCAGTCAGCCCTTTGCGGGCAATCCACCGAGGAGGCCCTCATGCCTGAAGCCGTCATCGTTTCCGCCCTACGGACGCCGATCGGCACCGCACGGAAGGGAACGCTGCGCGACACCACCGCCTTCGATCTCGCCCACCACGTGGTCGGCGCGGTGGCAGCGGAGGTCGACGCCGACCGGATCGATGACGTGATCCTCGGAGAGGGCCGCTACGGCGGCGGCGTCCTCGCCCGGCACGCCGCGGTGACCGCGGGCCTGACGACGGTGCCGGGTCTGGCCCAGAACCGGCACTGCGCCGCGGGAATGGCGGCCGTGCAGTCGGCGGCGGCTAGCATCCGCTCCGGCATGGACGAACTGGTGATCGCCGGTGGCGTGAACAGCGACTCGACCGCGCCGCGCGCGCGATTCAAGGTCGGTGCCGACGAGTGGATCGACCCGTGGGTCTCGCCGAGTCATCCCGACCGCCCCGACGCCCCCGCCCTCGACATGTCGATCACGGTCGGCTGGAACACCGCGGTGCGGGCCGGGCTCACCCGGGAAGACATGGACCAGTGGGCATTCCGCTCGCACCGCAACGCGATCAGCGCCATCGACGCGGGACTGTTCAAGGACGAGATCCTCGCCGTGCAGACCCCGCACGGGCTCTTCGACGTCGACGAGCACCCGCGCCGCGACACCAGTCTGGAGCGGCTGGCCTCGCTGAAGGTGCTGCACCCCGAGATCGACGGCTTCTCGATCACCGCGGGCAATGCCTCCGGCGCCAACGACGGCGCGGCCGCACTGGCCATCGCCTCGGATCGGCTGGGATTGCCCGCGCTGGGCTACATCCGGGGCTGGGCCTCGGTCGGCGTCGACCCGGCCGACACCGGACTCGCGCCGATCGAGGCGATCACCAAGGCCGCCCGGCGGGCCGGGATCTCGCTGGGATCGGTGCGGCTGATCGAGATCAACGAGGCGTTCACCGCAGTGCCGCTCGCGGCGATCCGGGCGCTCGATCTGAACCCGGAGATCGTGAACTACAGCGGCAGCGGCTGCTCGCTCGGGCATCCGGTGGCGGCGACCGGCGCGCGGATGATCGTCACCATGGTCCACGAACTGCGCCGTCGCGGTGGCGGATTCGGCATCGCGGCACTGTGCGCGGGCGGCGGGATGGGCTCGGCGACGGTGATCGAGGTGCCCGCGGGCTGAGTGGTCCCGACAGAGGGAGAACCGGCAGGTCGGTGGTTACCGACCGGCCGGTTCTCGTGATCGTTCGACGTCCTCCCCGGCGAGATCGCCTCGGGTGGACGGTGTTCAGGCGCGGGCGAAGCCGTGGGCGCAGAAGTTCCAGACCTCGGTGGCGGTGATGGGGTGCTGGGTCTCCTCGTCGACCGCGCCGGTGGACTGCGCGGTGAACATGACCGTCTGCATCACCATGGCCGCGGTCCGGCGGGTGTTCATATCGGCGGTGATCTCGCCCGCCTCCTTGGCTTGGTCCATCAGCTCGGTGAACAGCGCCAGTACCGGTGCGTGCGCGACCTTGACGTGCCCGGGATGCGACACCAGCAGTTGCGGTGCGAAATCGGTGAACAGCGGGCGCTGGGCGGCGGGATCCGGGCGGCACAGCTCGAACAGCAATTCGACGGTGACCTGGAGCTTGTCCATCGGATCGGTCTGCCCGTCCGCGGCCGCCCGCAGCTGTTCGGAGGTACGCGCGAGCGCGTCCTCGAACAGGGCGAGCAGCAGTTCGTGCTTGCCGTCGAACTGCAGGTAGAAGCTACGCAGCGACTGGCGGGAGCGGTCGACGACCTCCTGCACGGTGAAGTCGGTACTGCCCTTCTCCGTGATGATGGCCTGGGCGGCGTCGAGGAATCGCTGTACCCGCTCCTCGGCGCGCAGCGTCGCGGTGCGTAGCGATCGTTCGACCGCGCGCTGTTTCCACGCCGGCTTCTCGCTCGGGCTGGTCACGGGCACCTCGATCCCCGGTCATGCGAAGAGAACATGAATGCACTGTACCGGAGAACCCCGTTTAACTGTGTAGCCATGTGCCGCATTTCGCAACATCGGCGAGACTGTTACTTCCGAGAGTGAGAATGATATTCTCATCCGACCGCCATCAGCCCGGCAAGGAGCATCGATTTGTACATTCGCTACGAAGTCGCCGATCGCATCGCGACGATCACCCTCGACCGGCCGGATGCCGCCAACGCCCAGAACGGTGAGCTGCTCGACGAGCTGGACGCCGCCTGGACGCGTGCCGCCGCCGCCGAGGACGTCGCGGTGATCGTGCTCAGGGCCGAGGGCAAGCATTTCTCGGCCGGCCACGACCTCAAGGACAAGTCCTGGCCCGATCCGAGCACCATCACCCTCGACCGGATCTACGGCCTGGAATCGCGCCGCTACCTGGAGTACTCGCTGCGCTGGCGCAATGTGCCCAAGCCGTCCATCGCGGCCGTGCAGGGCCGGTGTATCGCGGGCGCGCTGCTGCTGTGCTGGCCGTGCGATCTGATCGTCGCCGCCGAGGACGCCCTGTTCTCCGATCCGGTGGTCCTGATGGGCATCGGCGGCGTCGAATACCACGGCCACACCTGGGAACTCGGTGCCCGCAAGGCCAAGGAGATCCTGTTCACCGGGCGCCCGGTGACGGCCGAGGAGGCCCACCAGGTCGGGATGGTGAACGCGGTCGTCCCGCGCGCCGAACTCGACGAACACACCCGGCAGCTGGCCACCAGGATCGCGGGCATGCCCGCGTTCGGTCTGCGGCAGGCCAAGCGCGCGGTCAATCAGACCCTGGATGTGCAGGGCTTCTACGCCGCCATCCAGTCGGTCTTCGACATCCATCAGACGGGGCACGGAAACGCGTTGAGCGTCAACGGATATCCGATCCTGATCGACATGGACGAAATGAAAGCAAACATCAAGTGAGACAAGGAAGTTTCATGCGCACCTCTCTGTTCCGTACCGCCGCGCTCTGTTGCGGGCTCGTTGTCGCCACCGCGCTCACCGGCTGTGGTTCCGACGACGAGACCGCCGCCCCGGCCACCACCTCGGCCGTCGCGACCGTCGCAGCCGCGGGCGCCGCCGATGCGGCGACCACCCAGGCGATCACCAAGGCCTACACGACCTTCTTCAACGGCAAGGCGCCGACGAACGACCGTGTCGCGCTGGTCGAAGGGGGTGAGAACTTCCGATCGATCTTCGACGGCCAGGCTCAGAACCCTCAGGCCCAGGGCACATCCGTCACGGTGAGCGCGGTGAAACTCACCGGCGCCACCACCGCCGACGTCACCTACACCCTCCTGATGGGCGGCAATCCGGTGCTGCCGGATCAGACCGGACAGGCCGTCAAGGACGGCCAGGACTGGAAGGTCGCCAAGGCCACGTTCTGCGCACTACAGGCAATCCAGGGTCAAACTCCAGCGACCTGCTGAACCTGACCTGTCGGCGGCCCGGTCCCGAACCCCGGTACCGGGCCGTGTCGTGTCCGTGAACAGACCTGCGGTGCGGTGCCATCCGGACGTGCGTTCACAGTTGCGCGATACGGACCGCGGTACCCGACCGCCGGATCGTCGCACCGGCCTGCTGCGTGAGTTCCCTTGTGCTGCCGAGCAGTCCGTCGAGGATCAGCACGCGCCGCAGGTGTCGATGCATGGCGTGCTCGGCGGTGAAACCGATACCGCCGAGCACCTGCTGGCAGTGCCGCGCGGCGGTGAGCGCCGCCTGACCTGCGGCAGCCTTGGCCAGCAGCGCCGCGATGACGTGGTTCTCGGTCGATGCCGTCGCGGTGCCGCCGTGCTGGGCATCGGCGACCAGAAGCGCGGCCTCGGCGCCCTCCAGCGCCACGAGTGTTTCGGCCAGGCGGTGCCGGACGGCCTGGAAAGAGGCAAGCGGGCGGCCGAATTGGACGCGCTCGATGGCGTGCGTGCGCGCGAGACCGAGCATGGCGTGCCCGGAACCCAGCAGCCACCAGCCGAGCAGGCGCCTGCCGTCGGCGAGGGCGTGGGCGGGTGGGGGCGAACCTGCCGGCACGGCGTGCACCGGGAGATCGGTGCGGTGGATCGACGAAGCGGGCGTACCCACCGCCGGTGGGCCTGCCTCGTCGCGGTCCCAGCGCACCCACCGTCCACCCGCGAACGGCAGCGTCGCGGCATCGGCTCCGTCCGGGTCGAACACGTCCAGTAGCAGGGGAGCGTGTGCGCCGGTCTCGCCGAGCAGCCGGAAGAACACCGGTCCGGCGAGTTCGGTTGCGGCCGTGAGTATTTCGGGCCAGCCGAGTTCGTTCAGTGCGGTGGCGAGTGCGGCGCCGGTGTGGTCGGTCATCGTCCGGCGCACCGAGGTGGTGAGCAGGGACCGTTCGGTGGCGTCGAGGCCGGAGTCCGCGGTCATGCTCCTTCCTTTCCGAGATCGAGGAGTCGGCGGGCGATGATGTTGCGCTGGATCTCGGCGGTGCCGCCGTAGATCGTGGCCGCCCGGGAGTACAGGAATTCGGTGCGCCACGGTCCGTCGTCGAGTTCGACGGCGCCCGGCAGCAGGTCGCGGGCCAGGTCGAAGAGCTGCTGTTCGGCGCCGGCGAGCAAGACCTTGTCGACGGAGGTCTCCGGGCCGAGCCGGGTGCCTTCGGCGAGCCGGTGCTGGGTGCCCAGCGAACGGCAGCGCACGGTGTGCAGGGCCAGGTAGGCGGCGCCGAGGACCCGGTCGTCATCGGCGTGGTGATCAGCCTGTGCGAGCAGGTTCTCCAGTCGAGTGAACAGGTACGCGATCCGGTGCCAGAAGCAGGTGGAGCGTTCGTAGGGCAGCAGATCCATGGCGATCCGCCATCCGTCACCCGGCGCGCCGAGCAGACGATCGCCGGGCACCACCACGTCGTCGAAGAACACCTCGGCGAATTCGTCCACCCCGTGCATCGTCTGGAGTGGCCGCACGGTGATTCCCGGTGTGTCCATGTCGACGAAGAACGCGGTGATGCCGTCATGGCCCGGCCCGGTCCGGGTGAGCAGTACGCAGCGAGCCGCATACTGCGCCAGACTGGTCCACACCTTCTGCCCGGAGATCACCCAGTCCCCGCCGCGCGGTGTCGCCGTGGTGCTGAGCGAGGCGAGGTCGCTGCCCGAGCCCGGCTCGGAGAACCCCTGGCACCATTGCTCGCGGCCCGAGAGCAGCAGTGGCACCATCCGCGCGGCCAGCGCGGGCGGCGCGTAGGAGATCATCGTCGGCGCCAGGACCTCGATCATCGACCAGATGCCCGGCTCGGCCAGGTCACGAGTCGCGACCTCCTCGCCGAGCACGGCGCGCAACGCGGCTGGCCCGCCGAGACCACCGATCCCGGCGGGCCAGCCGTAGCGCATCCAGTCCGCGTCGAACAGCGCACGGCGCACCCGCAACAGCTGCGCCACCTGGCCGTCGAGGGATTCGTCGGGTGCCTGCGTCAGATCGTTGGCGTCGAGCCACCCGCGCAGACCGTCCCGGAAAACGGAGATCTCGTGCAGGGCAGGCACGTCCGGGCCGGTGCGCACTGTCATGCCTTGGAACGCTCGAAGGCGTGCGGGATACCGGAGTCGTGGTCGCCGTTGCGGCGGATGAAGGTCATCCGCCGGGTCCGCAGCCGCCACCCGTCGTCGGTGCGCACGAGCGTGTCGGTGTAGTAGCCGATCCGCAGGTCGTGGGTGCTGTGGTCGACGAAGCACAGCGGCTGTGTGCCGGTGGCGCTGTCACCGTCGATCTCCAATGCCGGTATCCCGGTGAGGAACAGCCCTTTCGGCGCGGCGGCGACGAGTTCGGGGAACAGGTCGAGGGTGTAGGTGTCGCCGAACGCGCTGTAGGTGCCGTCGGGGGTGAACACCGCAACCACTCCGTCGATGTCGGCCTGGGTGATGGTCACCGCGTAGCGGGCGAGCACCTGCTGGATCTCGAGCAGGTCGTCACTTCTGGACATGAATTCTTCCGCCTTTCATCACGAATCGCACGTCCCTGGTGCAGGTGATGTCCACCAGGGGATCACCGGGAACCGCGATGACATCGGCCAGCAGCCCGGGGGCCAGCCGTCCACGATCGGAGACACCGATCAGCTCGGCGGCCCGCACGGTGGCCGCACGCAACACGTCGATCGGGGTCATCCCGCGTTCGACCAGGGCGACGAGCTCGTCGGCGTTGCGGCCGTGTGGAATCGCGGGCGCGTCGGTGCCGACGGCGATCCGGACGCCGGCTTTGTAGGCGGCCAGCACCGAGGTGCGGGCCTTGGGGAACATCTCGGCGGCCTTGGCCTGCAACGCCGGATCGGCCTTCGAGACGTCCATCGCGTCGGCCAGCCTGGTGGTGGGTACCAGCCAGGTGCCGTGCTCGACCATCAGCGCGATCGCCTCGTCATCGATGAGGAAGCCGTGTTCGATGCAGTCGATCCCGGCGGCCACCGCGTGCTTGACCGCTTCGGCGCCGTGCGTGTGCGCGGCCACCCGCAGCCCACGACGATGGGCCTCGTCCACGATCGCGCGCAGTTCCTCGTCCGAATAGTGCTGTGCCCCTGGTGCTCCGGTGAGCGACATGACGCCACCGGAGACGCAGATCTTGATCAGCTGCGCGCCGTGCTTGATCTGGTATCGCACCGCCTTGCGTACCTCGTCGACGCCGTTGGCGATGCCCTCCTCGATCGTCAGGTGCAGCACGTCCGGGGCGAAGGCGGCGAACATGGTCGGGTCGAGGTGCCCGCCGGTCGGGGTGATCGCATGGCCCGCGGGCACGATGCGTGGGCCCTCGATCCAGCCCGCGTCGATCGCCTTGCCCAGCGCGACGTCGAGCAGGTAACCGCCGGTCTTGACGAACAGGCCGAGGTTGCGGACGGTGGTGAAACCGGCCCGCAGCGTGCGGCGCGCATTGCCCACCGCGCGCAACACCCGCAGGGCCGGATCGTCGGTGACGCTGGAAGCGAGCCCGGTCTCGCCGCGTCCGCCCATCAGCAGGTTGACTTCCATGTCCATCAGTCCGGGCAGCAGGACGAGGTCGCCGAGATCGACGACCTCGCCGTCCTCGGTGCCGCCGACACCGACGATCCGATCATCCTCGATCCGCAGGAGGCCGGGCCGCACTATCGTGCCGGTGTCGATATCGAGCAGCCCGGCGGCCTTCAGTGTCAGCGTCGCCATGGGTCAGACCAGGGGCTCGTGGACGATATCGAGATAGGCCGCGCCGGAGTCCGGCACCCGGGGCTGCTTCCAGCACTCGATCGGGAACGACACCATCACCACCGACTGCAGCAGGTTGAACAGGTTACGCACCTCGTCGGGCAGATCGTTGATGTCGTACTTGTCGCAGTAGTCCAGCGCGGCGTCGAGTCGTTGCATCCCGGCGTCGTAGAGCTCCTGCATCTGCGCCATCGAGGAGGCCAGGCGCTTGGTGTAGCGCTCGGGTTCGGTCGGCAGGATCCAGTCGGAGAACCGCGCGAGATCGGCGAACTCGGTGGGCAGTTGCTGCTCGGTCACGGTCGCGGCCTCACTTGTCGGCGTTGTCATTGCGGTATTCCTTCACGATGCGCTGGACGGTGGTGTGCAGGTGACGCAGCAGGACTTCCTGGTCGTTGAGCGGGAAGTCGCTGATCTCGCGGGTGGCGATCATGGTCTGGGTGGCCTCGAGGGTGTTCGCGTCCTGCAGCGCGTACTCCTTGAAGGTCACCGCGGCCAGCTCCTGGGCCAGCCGCTCGCGCGCGGTCTTGGCGGGCACGAAGTAGAGGTTGGCCTCGAAGATGTGCTTGTTCACCGCAGTCGGCCAGTAGTGATAGGTGAGGTACCAGCCCGGCGCCCAGAACAGCAACGACATGTTCGGGAAGATCTCGAATTCGTCGATGCCCCAGGCGCGATGGCGGGCCGGGTTGATGCCCTCCGGCAGCGGGTCGAGGCCCTCGATATCGGGCCGATCCCACGGCCCGAACAGCCCGCTGCGCAGTGCGCGCTCGATCGGCTTGACCATGTTCGGGTCCTTGGGCGGAGCCATGCCACCCCAGGACGACACCATCGAGTGGGGCGCCTCGATCTCGTAGTGCAGCGCCTCGAAACCGCTGGTGACCAGCTTGTCGGCCTCGTCCTGGACCGCCTGCTTCTGATGCAGGATCGGTGCGTGGTAGAACTCGGCGAAGGCGTCGATGAACAGCTTCCAGTTGCTGCCGATCTCGGCCTTGTAGCTGTAGACCTCGGTCATCTCGTGGAACGGGTAGCCCCCGAGACTCTTGATCATCGGGCCGAGGTAGTCGATCAGCGGCTTGGCGTTCGGGTCGAGGTTGATGAAGATGAACCCCTCCCACACCTCGCAGCGGATCGTCTTGAGGCCGTACTTGCTCTTGTCCAGGTCGAAGAACTCCTTCTCCTGCTGGACGAAGTTCAGGTCACCGTTGAGGTCGTAGCGCCACGCGTGGTACTTGCAGGTGAACTGCCTGCACGAGCCGGCGGTCTCCTCGTTGGGGTAGTCGTCCCACACCAGCTTGTTGCCGCGGTGGCGGCAGATGTTGTGGAAGGCGTGGATCTGGCCGTCGCGGTCCTTGTTGATCACGACCGACGAGCCGACGCAGGGCAGCTCTTTGGTGAAGTAACTGCCGATCCGGGGCAGCCGCTCCACCCTGCCGACGTTCAGCCACGTCCTGCGGAAGATCGCCTGGCGCTCGTCCTCGTAGAAGGCGGGGTCGATGGAGTCGGTGTAGTCCACCGGACCGGTGCCCAGCTCGGGATAGTTCTGTGTCCAGCTCCCCGCCGCTGGTTTGGTGAAGTGTGCCAATGGACTCCCTCTCGTGAGAATGCGATTCTCCAAAACTGACTACTAGATTTCCATGCAGGTCGAGCGCTGTCAAACGCGGCTTCGGCCGCCCGGTGTCAGTGCTGGGCGAGCGGCCTCAGTCGACCTGGAAGATTCATACTCTCCGGAAACTCGATATTGATTATCCGATTCTGAGAAGATAGTTTCCGTTGCAGCGGGCGCCATGCCGCGGCTGCTCACGGAGGAGGATCTACGGTGAAACCACAGCGAACAGTCATCGCCCTGATGGCGGTCGCTCTCCTGGTGGCAGGGTGCGGCCGGGAGAGCGGAGCGCGCGAGGACGGTGCGGGCGGTCCGGCCGCCCCTGCCGCGTCCGGCGACTTCGGCACGCTCAGCGATGTCTGCAAGTCGGGCACGCCGGGCAGCACGCAGGCACAGGGCGTGACAGCGACCGAGATCGAGGTGGGTGTCTTCTCCGACATCGGCTTCACCAAGAATCCCGACTTCGTCGACGCGGCGAAGGTCTTCACGTCGTGGTGCAACGCGGCGGGCGGTATCAACGGCCGCAAGATCGTCACCAACCTGCGCGACACCAAGCTCATGGAGGTCCGCCAGCGCACGCTCGAGGCTTGTCGGGAGGACTTCGTCCTGGTCGGCGGCAGCGCCGCGCTCGACGGTCTCGGCGTCAAGGACCGGCTCGACTGCCTGCTGCCGGAGTTCCCGGCGCAGGTCTCCCAGACCGCCAACACCGGCTCGGACCTGCAGCTGGGTGCGGGCTCGTCGATGTCGGAGAACGTGAATCCCTATACCGGATTCCAGGATTGGCTGATCAACGAGGCCTTCCCCGGTTCCAAGAACGCCATCGGCATGATCAACGGCGACTCGCCGATCACCAAGGTCATGGGCGACAAGCTCACCGAGTCGTTCGCCGCCGCCGGGGCGAGGATCGCCTACAGCGACCTGTACCCGATCTCGGGTGTCTCGGACTGGACGCCCTATGCCCAAGCCATCAAGGCGGCCGGGGTGAAGGGTCTGATCTTCTACGGCGACTTCCGCTATCTCGCGAAGCTGCAGGACGTGCTGACCAGCATGAACTACAAGCTGGACTGGATCGACGCCAACGCCAACTCCTACAACAAGGTGTTCCTGGACTCGGCGAAAAGCTCACTCGGACAGCAGAACAACGTGCTCGACATGAGCGGCACCGCGCCGCTGGACGCGGCCGACCGGGTGCCCGCGGTACAGCAGGTGAAGGACCTCTTCAAGCAGTACGCCCCCGACAGCACCATCACCTTCCAGGTGCTGCGCGCCTTCCAGTCCTGGCTGTTGTTCGCCAAATCGGCCACCGCGTGCGGTGCCGAGCTGACCCGCGCCTGCGTCTACAAGACCGCGGCGAAGGAGACAGCCTGGACCGCGGGCGGGCTGCAGGCACCGGTCGACCTGTCCAAGCCGCTGGCCGACCAGACCCGCTGCTTCAACGTGCAGCAGGCGCGCCCGGACGGGTGGAAGTCCGCGCAGTTCTCGCCCAATACCGACGGGCTGTACCGCTGTGGCTTCACTCCCTACCGGTACAAGGCGGACTTCGGTCAGCCGGCGACGCTGGCCTCGGTCGGCAAGAGTCTCGCGGATCTGAAGTGACGGAGCGCGTCCGCTGATGGAGCAATTTCTCGCCTTCGGCATCGTCGGCCTGAGTACCGCCGCGATCTACGCCGTGATCGGTAGCGGCCTGGTACTCACCTACACCACCACCGGGGTGTTCAACTTCGCGCACGGTGCGGCGGGCATGGTCTCGGCCTTCGTCTACTGGCAGCTGTCGGTCGGCTGGGGCTGGCCCGTCCCGCTCGCGCTGACCGCGGTGCTGCTGGTCTTCGCCCCGGCCTTCGGGTTGTTCTTCGGCCGGACCCTGGCGCCGACCCAGGGTTTGGGCGACGCCGAGAAATTGGTGATGACCATCGCGCTGCTCAGCGGGTTGATCGTGCTGGCGCGCTGGATCTGGAACCCGAACGAATCGCGGTCGCTGCCACGGTTCTTCACGGACCAGCCGTCGATCGATCTGGGCGTGGTGACGCTGACCTGGCACCAGGCGCTGACCATCGCGGTCGCGATCGCGGTGGCGATCGCGCTGCGGATCCTGCTGTACCGCACCCGAACCGGGGTGGAGATGCGGGCCACCGTCGACGACCGCGCCCTGGTGGGGCTCACCGGCGCCGACCCGCAGCGGGCCAACCGGATCGCCTGGATCCTCGGCATCGAACTGGCCGCGATCGGCGGCATCCTCATCGCGCCGATGGTCACCCTGGACGCGGCACAGCTGTCGCTGCTCATCGTGAGTGCCTATACCGCCGCTATTTTCGGGCGGTTGCGCAATCTGCCGATGGTGTTCGTGGGCGCGGTGGTCGTCGGTCTGCTGGAGAGCTACCTGACCGGGTATCTGCCACAGAACGAGTACCTGCCGGGGCTACGGCTCGCGGCGCCGGCGCTGCTGCTGTTCGTCGCGCTGCTGCTGTTCCCGCACGGCCGGTTGCGCGGACGCGACCGGCGGGTGGGCGCGGTGCCGCTGCCCACCCTCGGCGGCTCCGCGGCCTTCGCGGCGGTGATCGTCACCCTCGGATTGATGCTGGCCACGATGCTCAGCGAGCCGGATCTGATCACCTACGGCGCCATGTTCGCCTGGGGCGTCATCGCGCTGTCGTATGTGCCGCTGCTCGGGTTCGCGGGACAGATCTCGCTGTGCCAGCTCGGGCTGGCCGGGATCGGCGCGGTGGCATACGGGCACCTGGGACCGGACGGTCAGTGGTGGGCGCTGCTCGCGGCCATGGGCATCGCGGGACTCGTCGGCGCGGTGATAGCGATTCCGGCACTGCGGCTTTCGGGTGTCTACATGGCACTGGCCACCGCCGCCTTCGCGGTCGTGCTCGACCGGTGGATCTTCACGCTGCCCGCCTTCGAGATCCTCGGGGTGCGCATCGCACTGTTCGATCAGGGGTCGGTGTCGATCGCCGGACCGGATCTGTTCGGGCTGAAGGTGGAGACCACCGCGGGCATCACCGTGTTCGCGGCGGTCTGCCTCGCGGCGGCCGGCTTCGGTGTCGCGCTGTTGCGGCGCAGCCGATTCGGCCGCAGGCTGATCGCGCTGCGCGACAGCGAGGCCGCCTACGCGACCCTCGGCGGCAGCCTGCTGCTGGCGCGGGTGACGGTGTTCGCGCTCTCGGCGGCCATCGCCGGGCTCGGTGGCGCGCTGTACGGGATGCAGATGCAGGCAGTGGCACCGGATCAGTTCAACCTGGTGGCGGGGCTGCCGATCTTCCTGATCGTCACCATCGCCGGGCTCGGCGCGATCGGGGCGGGCATGTTCACCGGTCTGGTGTTCGCCGGTCCGCTCAATGTGATTCCGGTGCTGTGGCCCGGCCTGCTGAATCTCTCGCAGGTGCTGCCCTCGCTGGGCGGCATCCTCTTCGGCGGTGGCGTGCTCAAGGACGGGGCCATCGCCCCGTTGCGCCGGGAATGGTTCCCGATGCTGCGCGACCGGGTGGTGGCACCGCTGCTGGTGCTCGTGGTGCTCGGGCTGTGGGGCCTGCGACTGCTCGAGTCGATCGACGGCTGGGCCTTCACCGGCGGTGTCGTCGTCGCGACCGTGGCGGCGCGGATCTGGAGTTCGGTGCGCAACCGGCCCGTGGCCGATCCGTCGGAAGTGCCGGTCGAATGGTGGGGCATCCGGCGGCCCTGGACACCCGAGGACGAGGAGGTGCTCGATCGTGCCGTCACTACTGGAAGTTGACGATGTCACCGTCGTGTTCGGCGGCAACCGGGCACTGGACGCCGCAACGCTGCGCGCCGAAGCCGGCACGATCACCGGCTTGATCGGGCCGAACGGCGCGGGCAAGAGCACGCTGTTCGACGTGATCTGCGGCCTGCGCACTCCGGTGCACGGGCGGGTGAGCCTCGCCGGTCGCGACGTCACCCGGGCCGGACCCGCCCGCCGCGCCCGGCACGGAATGGCGCGGACCTTCCAGCGGCTCGAACTGTTCGGCCGGCTCAGCGTGCGCGACAACCTGCTGGTAGCCGCCGAACTCGGGCCTGCCAGGCGCCGGGCCGGACAGATCGTCGACGACATCATCGACCGGTTCGGCCTGGCCGCGGTCGCCGACGCCTGCGCCGACGAATTACCCACCGGCACCGGACGACTGGTCGAGGTGGGCCGGGCGGTCGCGGCCCGGCCGAGCGTGATCCTGCTCGACGAACCCGCCGCCGGGCAGGACCACACCGAGACCGAGCGCTTCGGCGACCTGCTGCGCGCACTCGCCGAGGAGGGCACCGCCGTGCTGCTGGTCGAACACGACATGGGCCTGGTGATGAACGTCTGCGACGAGGTCTACGTGCTCGACCTCGGCCGGATGATCGCCTCCGGCCCGCCCGCGACCATCCGTTCCGACGAAGCCGTCCTCGCCGCCTACCTGGGGGACCTGTGACCACCGTGCATCCGGCCGCCACGGCGGCCTCGACCGAGACGACCGGCCCGGCGCCCCTGCTGGCCTTGCGGGGCGTGCGCGCCGCCTACGGTGCGATCACCGTGCTGCACGGCGTCGACCTCGAGGTCGCGGCCGGGCGGGTCGTCGCGTTGCTCGGACCCAACGGCGCGGGCAAGACGACGGCTCTGCACGTGGTGGCGGGCACCCACCCGGTGACGGCGGGCAGCCTGGAACTGGGCGGGCGCGACGTCACCGGGGCGGCGGGCCGCGATCTGGCCGCTGCCGGGGTCTGCCTGATCCCCGAAGGTCGCGGCGTGTTCCCCAATCTCACTGTGCGCGAGAACCTCTGGATGATGACCTGCACCGGTCGCACCCGCGCCCAGATCGAGGAGATCGCCTTCGACCGGTTCCCGATCCTGCACACCCGCGCCGGTCAGGTGGCAGGCACCATGTCCGGCGGAGAGCAGCAGATGCTGGCCCTGGCCAGGGGACTGGCCACCGACCCTGCGGTGCTGCTGCTCGACGAACTGTCCATGGGCCTGGCCCCGCTGGTGGTCGAACGGCTCTACGAACAGGTCGCCGAGATCGCCCGGCAGGGCGTGGCGGTGCTCGTCGTCGAGCAATTCGCCGCCGCCGTTCTCGACATCGCCGATCACGCGGCCGTGCTGGTGCGCGGACGCGTGGTGCGCCGAGGACATCCGGACAGCGGACTCCGCAACGAATTGGCTGCCCTCTATCTAGGAAGTGACCCATCATGACCGAATCCCGCGCGGACCGTTTCACCCGTGACCTGCGAGAACTCAAGATTCCTGACCCGTCGGCCGGTCGATCCGGGCTGTGGCTGCGCACCGGGGTGGTGCTCATGGTGGCCGGTCCGGTGCTCGCCGCGCTGGCCTACCTGATGTCACACAACACCACCGATCCACTGGCCCAGCGCGACGCGATCGTGCTGGCGCTGGGCGGGGTGGCTGCCGCCGTCACCGGTTCCGCGGTGTTCCTGCGCTATTCGCTGACCAACTTCCTGCGGTTCTGGCTGGCCCGGCAGGCCTACGAGCTCGACGGGCTCGCCGAACGGACGATCCGGGAGCCGATGCCGTCCGGATCGGCCGGCTGAGGAAAGGAGACCGCACAATGCCAGAAGGCATGCATTTCGACCTGTCCGAGGACCAGGAGCTCATCCGCTCCTCGGTCGCCCAGCTGTGCCGCAAGTTCGACGATCAGTACTGGCTCGAACACGACCGGGACCACGAATTCCCCACCGAGTTCTACCGGGCGATCGCCGACGGCGGCTGGCTCGGCATCACCATCCCCGAGGAATACGGCGGGCACGGCCTCGGCATCACCGAGGCCACCCTGCTGGCCGAGGAGGTCTCGCGCTCCGGCGGCGGGATGAACGCCGCGAGTTCGATCCACATGTCCATCTTCGGGATGCAGCCGGTGGTGGTGCACGGTTCCACCGAACTCAAGCAGCGCACCCTGCCGCGCATCGCCGCCGGTGAGCTGCACGTGTGCTTCGGCGTCACCGAACCCGGTGCGGGACTGGACACTCCGCGCATCACCACCTCGGCCCGCCGCGACGGCGACCACTACGTGGTGAACGGCCGCAAGGTGTGGATCTCCAAGGCGCTCGAGTCGGAGAAGATCCTGCTGCTGACCCGGACCACGCCCTACGACGAGGTCGAGAAGAAGACCGACGGCATGACCCTGTTCCTGACGGATCTGGACCGTGCCCACGTCGACATCCGCCCGATCGCCAAGATGGGCCGCAACGCGGTGAGCTCGAACGAGCTGTTCATCGATGATCTGCGGGTGCCGGTCGAGGACCGGGTCGGCGAGGAGGGGCAGGGCTTCCGCTACCTGCTGGACGGTCTGAACCCCGAACGCATGCTGATCGCGGCGGAGGCGCTCGGCCTCGGCCGGGTCGCCCTGGACCGGGCGGTGCGCTACGCCAAGGAGCGGGTCGTCTTCGACCGGCCGATCGGCATGAACCAAGGTATCCAGTTCCCCCTGGCCGACTCACTGGCCCGGCTCGACGCCGCCGAACTGGTTCTGCGCCAGGCGACCTGGCGTTACGACAACGGCAAATCCTGTGGGCGCGAGGCGAATACGGCCAAGTACTTGTGCGCCGACGCCGGTTTCACCGCAGCCGATCGGGCCCTGCAGACCCACGGCGGGATGGGGTACGCGGAGGAATATCACGTCGCCCGGTATTTCCGGGAGTCGCGGGTGATGAAGATCGCGCCGGTCAGCCAGGAAATGATCTTGAACTTTTTGGGCACACACGCCCTTGGCCTACCGAGGAGCTACTGATGGCGCCACAGACACTGTTCGACCTCACCGGGCGTTCGGCGCTGGTGACCGGGGCGGCGGGTGGCATCGGTGCCGCGGTCGCCCAAGCGCTCGCCACGGCGGGTGCCGCGGTGCTGGTGACCGATCTGGACGGTGCGGCCGCGGCCGCCGTCGCGGAGAAAATTACCGGAAACGGCGGCACCGCAGCGAGTTTCGCCTTCGACGTCACCGACGCCGACGCGGCGGCCGAGGCCGCCGAGCGAGCGGCCGCGCTCACCGGCGGCGCGCTGCACATCGTGGTCAACAATGCCGGGGTGACCGCGCCGGCGATGCTGGACAAGACCACCGGGGAATCGGTGCGGCGTCTGTTCGACATCCACGCGCTCGGGGCCATCCAGTGTGTCCAGGCGGCGCTGCCGTACCTGCCCACCGACGGGACCGGGCGGATCATCAATGTCACCTCCGCGGCGGGCATCGTCGGCACGCTCGGCCAGGTGAACTACTCCGCGGCCAAGGCGGCGGTCATCGGCATCACCAAGTCGATGGCGAAAGAGCTGGCCCGCAAACAGATCCTGGTGAACGCGGTGGCGCCGCTGGCCGCGACCACGATGACCCAAGCCATCCGCACCGACGACCGCTTCGCGCCGCAGATGCTGGACCGGATCCTGTTGCGCCGCTGGGCCGAACCGGACGAGGTGGCGGGCGCGTTCGTGTTCCTGGCCTCCGATGCCGCCTCCTTCGTCACCGGGCAGGTGCTGCCGGTGGACGGCGGCACGGTGATCTGATGACGCCGGTCGACCCGGCCGCGGCCGCGCCGCTGGCCGGGATCACCGTGATCGCGCTGGAACAGGCCGTCTCGGCGCCCATGTGCACCCGGGTGCTGGCCGATTTCGGTGCGCGGGTGATCAAGATCGAGAACCCGGTTGGCGGTGATTTCGCCCGGCACTACGACGATGTGGTGCTCGGGCAGGCCGCCCACTTCGTCTGGGTGAACCGGGGCAAGGAATCGGTTGCCCTCGACCTGAAAACCGATGCGGGGCTGGATGTTCTGCATCGGCTGCTGAGCGGTGCCGATGTGCTGGTGTCCAATCTCGCACCCGGGGCCACCGCCCGGCTCGGTTTGTCGCCGGACGAGCTCGCCGCCCGGTATCCCTCGCTCGTCGCGGTCGAGATCGACGGGTTCGGCCGGGACGGGCCGCTGTCGCACAAACGCGCCTACGACCTGCTGGTGCAAGCCGAGGCGGGAGTCTGCGCGGTGACCGGGACAGCTGGGCAACCCGCCAAACCCGGTCCACCCGTGGCGGATGCGACCACCGGGCTGTACGCCGCGCTCTCCATCATGATGTGTCTGTACCGTCGCGACGCCAAGGCGGCCACAGGCGGGCCTGAGCGCCTCGACCACCTGGTGAGCGGCGAGGGCGCAACGATCGGCATCAGCCTGTTCGACACCATGGCCGAACTGATGGGCTACCACCTCACCTACGCCCGGCACGCCGGAGTGGATCAGGAACCCCTCGGCATGAGCTCGCCCGCCGTCGCCCCGTACGGCGCCTACCCGACCGCCGACGGCAACACCGTCGTCCTCGGCACCACCAACGACCGCGAATGGCAGCGCCTGGCGACCACCATCCTGCAACGCCCCGACCTGGCCGACGACCCCCGCTTCCGCACCAACACCGGCCGCACCCGCCACCGCGCCGAACTCGACGCCGCCATCACCGCCTGGTGCACACGCCACGACCTGGCCGACATCCAGCGCATCGCCGACGAAGCAGGCATCGGCAACGCCCGCTACAACCGCCCCAGCGAAGTCATCTCCCACCCACAACTGACACAGCGCAACCGCTGGCGCGACATCGACACCCCAGCAGGCCCCATCCCGTCCCTCCTGCCACCCGCGGTGATCGCCGACTACGAGCCACCCATGGGTCCGGTCCCCGCCCTCGGCGCCGACACCGACCGCATCCTGAACGAATTGGGTTGTACCGCTGAGGAAATCGACCGTCTTCGTGCCGCTGCCGTCCTCGGTGGACCGGCCCGCACCGAGGTCGCGACATGACGGGTACCGGAGCCTGCTCGGCCGAGACGCCGACGAGTGGCCAGGGCCGGGGCCCCCTGAACGGGCACGTTTGGGCCGACGTCGACCGCGCACGATACCGAGGGAGGTGGCGCCATGACCGGTGACGACTCCGCCGACTCGGTTCTCCTGGTCTCCGACAGCGACGGCGTGCGCACGCTGACCCTGAATCGCCCCCACCGGCGCAACGCCATCGACGCCGAACTCTTCGCCACCCTGGCCGACGCGTTGCGCGTAGTCGCGACCGATCGCAGTGTGCGGGCGCTCGTCCTCACCGGAGCGGGCAGCGCCTTCTGTTCCGGGGCCGACATCTCGGTGCCCGACAACGCGCACCCGATCTACCGCATGCGTCCGCTCACCGATGTGGCGACGCTGCTCCACGAACTGCCGCTGCCCACGGTCGCCAAGGTCGCAGGGCCCGCGATCGGTGCGGGGTGGAATCTGGCGCTGGGATGCGATCTGGTGGTCGCGACCCCGGAATCGACCTTCGCGCAGGTGTTCACGGCCCGCGGTCTCACCCTCGACCTGGGTGGTTCGTGGTTGCTACCCCGGCTGGTCGGGATGCAGCAGGCCAAACGGCTGACGCTGCTCGCCGAAACCATCGCTGCGGATGAAGCACACGAGCTGGGGCTGGTCACCTGGATCAGGCCCGCGGACGAGATCGACGCGTTCACCGACGATCTCGCCGCCCGGCTGGCAGCGGGCCCACCGGTCGCGCTGGCCCAGACCAAGGCATTGCTGCACGAGGGCGCCGACGCCACCCTGCGCCAGGCGCTCGCCGCCGAAACCCGCGCGCAGGGGTTGAACTTCGCCACGGCCGATGCGCCGGAAGCCTTCGCCGCGTTCGCCGAACGGCGCGAACCACGCTTCACCGGGCGGTGGACGGTGCATCGTCCACCGATCCGTCCCACGAGCTCCGAGAACGGGAGATAGACATGCCCGAGGTAGTCATCGCAGGCGCGGTCCGCACCGCGGTTGGCAAACGCAACGGCGGTCTGGCCGGGGTACACCCGGCCGACCTGTCCGCCCGTGTACTCACGGCACTGGCCGCACGCACCGGCCTCGACCCGGCCGTCGTGGACGATGTGGTGTGGGGCTGTGTCTCCCAGGTGGGCGACCAGTCGAGCAATATCGGCCGGTACGCGGTGCTGGCCGCCGGGTGGCCGGAGAGCGTGCCCGGCACGACCGTGAACCGCGCCTGCGGGTCCAGCCAGCAGGCCGTCGACTTCGCCGCCCAGGCGGTCATGTCCGGCATGGCCGATGTCGTGGTCGCCGGCGGGGTCGAGGTGATGAGCCGGGTGCCCCTCGGTGCCGCCAAAGCCGGTGGCGCACCGTACGGTCCGCAGGCGCTGGCCCGCTACGACGGTTTCGAGTTCAACCAGGGTGTCTCGGCCGAACTCATCGCCGAGAAATGGGGCCTGGACCGGACCCGCGTCGACGAATTCGCGGTGCTCTCCCACGAACTCGCCGCCGCCGCCCAGGACGCGGGCGCCTTCACCGAGCAGATCGTGCCCGTGATCACCGGCAGCGACGTGGTAGAGGTCGACGAGGGCGTCCGGCGGGGGAGCAGCGTGGAGAAGCTGGCGAAGCTGAAGCCTGCCTTCCGCGACGACGGAGTCATCCACGCGGGCAACTCTTCCCAGATCTCCGACGGCGCGGCCGCCCTGCTGCTCACCACACCGGAGAAGGCGCGCGAACTGGGGCTCACCCCGCTGGCTCGCTATCGCGCGGGCGCGGTGGCCGGTTCGGATCCGGTGCTCATGCTCACCGGCCCGATTCCCGCCACCGAGAAGGTGCTGCGCCGCGCCGGGCTCGCGCTGTCCGAGATCGGGGTGTACGAGGTGAACGAGGCCTTCGCACCGGTGCCGCTGGCCTGGCTGGCCGAGACCGGCGCCGACCCGGACCGGCTCAACCCGCTGGGCGGGGCGATCGCGCTCGGCCATCCGCTCGGCGGTTCGGGCGCGGTCCTGCTGACCCGCATGCTGCACCACATGCGCGACAACGGGATTCGCTACGGCCTGCAAACCATGTGCGAAGGCGGCGGCACCGCCAACGCCACCATCGTCGAGCTCGTCTGAGATCGGGGAGATCACGTGCGTCGCGAATTGTTCACGCCCGATCACGAGGCATTCCGGGAACTGGTGCGCGGTTTCGTCGAGAAACGCATCGCACCGAACTACGCGGACTGGGAACGCGCCGGGCGGATGCCCCGCGAGATCTTCACCGAGATGGGCGAACTCGGCCTGCTCGGTATCGCGCTGCCCGAGGAGTTCGGCGGTGCGGGCCTGCGCGACTACCGCTACAACGTGGTCCTGCAGGAGGAGGCCGCCCGCGCCCTGGTGACGCTCGGGACCGTCCGCACCCAGCTCGACGTCATCCTGCCGTACTTCCTCGAATACGCCGACGCCGCGCAACGCGAGCGCTGGTTCCCCGGCCTCGCCGCCGGATCGTTGCTCACCGCCGTCGCCATGACCGAACCCGGCACCGGCTCCGACCTGGCCGGGATGCGCACCAGTGCGGTCCGCGACGGCGACCACTACATCCTCAACGGCGCCAAGACCTTCATCACCGGCGGACTGCTCGCCGATCTGGTGATCGTCGTGGCGCGCACCGCCACCGACCCCGACAACCGGAGGGCCGGACTCACGCTGCTGGTCGTCGAGGACGGGATGTCCGGCTTCGAACGCGGCCGGGAACTGGAGAAGATGGGCTGCAAGGTGCAGGACACCATGGAGCTGTCGTTCACCGATGTGCGTGTACCGGTGGCCAATCGGCTGGGGGAGGAGGGCGCGGCCTTCGGCTATCTCGGGCACAACCTGCCCCAGGAACGGCTCACCGTCGCGGTCGGCTCGGTCGCCCAGGCGCGCGCGGCGATCGGCGCCACCGTCGAATACACCAGGGAGCGTAAGGCTTTCGGCACCCCGGTGGCCTCGTTCCAGAACACCAAGTTCGAGCTGGCGGCACTGTCCACCGAAGTCGAGGCCGCGCAGACCATGATCGACCGGGCAGTCACGGACCTGGTCGACGGCGTGCTCTCCGGCGCCGACGCCGCCCGCGTGAAACTGTTCTGCACCGAGGTACAGGCCCGCACCGTCGACCGCTGCCTGCAACTGTTCGGCGGCTACGGCTACATGACGGAATACCCGATCGCCCGCCTCTACACCGACGCCCGCGTTGCCCGCATCTACGCCGGAACCAGCGAGGTGATGAAGATGATCGTCGCCAGGGACCTCGGCTTGTCCTGACCGAACGCGAAAGCGCCGGAATCCCACGATTCCGGCGCTTTTCACGTCAGGCTGTCGGCGCGTACCCGAGGATGCCCTTGATCTCGAGGTAGTCGTCGAAACCGAAAGCACCCCATTCGCGGCCGTTGCCGCTCTTACGGAACCCGCCGAACGGGCAGTGGAAATCGAAGCCGTCGTTGATCGAGACGTACCCGGCCCGGATGCGGTGCGCCACCGCTCGCGCCTGGTCGAGGTCGGCGCCCGCGACATTGCCGGCCAGCCCGTACTCGGTGTCGTTGGCGATCTCCACCGCGTGATCGATGCTGTCGTAGGCCAGGATCGTCAGCACCGGGCCGAAGATCTCCTCGCGGGCGACCGTCATGTCGTTGGTGACGTTCGCGAACACCGTCGGTTTGACGTAGTAGCCCTTGGCCAGCCCGTCCGGACGGCCGGTGCCGCCGACGACCAGGGTCGCGCCCTCATCGATGCCGCGCTGGATGAGCCCCTGCACCTTGTCGAACTGGGCCTTCGACACCACCGGGCCGAGGGTGACCTCGGTGGTCGGATCGCCGACGGTCAGCTGCTCGGCGGCCGACTTCGCCGCCGCGATCGCCTCGTCCATCCGGGCCCGCGGCACGAGCATCCGGGTCAGCGCGCTACAGGTCTGGCCGGAGTTCATCATCAGCGGACCGATGCCCGCCGCGACATTCGCCGCGAACCGCTCGTCGTCGAGCACGATATTGGGGCTCTTGCCGCCGAGTTCCTGGGTGACCCGCTTGACGCTCGGCGCGGCGGCCCTGGCCACCTCGATCCCGGCCCGGGTGGAACCGGTGAAGGAGATGACGTCGACATCCAGGTGCGCGGCCAGTGGCGCGCCCACCCCCGGCCCGTCACCGTGGACAAGGTTGAACACCCCGGCAGGCACTCCGGCGGCGTCGAGGACCTCGGCGAAGATCTGCGCGCTGAACGGCGACTGCTCCGAGGGCTTGAGCACGACGGTGCACCCGGCGGCCAGCGCGGGGAACACCTTCACCGCGATCAGGCTCAACGGCCAGTTCCACGGCGTGATCAGCCCCGCGACACCGATCGGCTCGCGGGCGATCAGGGTGGCACCGCGCTGCTCGGTGAACGGGTAGTCCCGCAGCACCTCGATCGACGTATCGAGATGTCCGGCAACCAGATTCAGCTGGAACCCGCTTGCCAGCGCCGCCGGGGCGCCCATCTCGGCAGTCAGCGCGGCCGCGAAATCGCCGCGACGGCGCTCGAACTCGACACCGATCGCGGTCAGCACGGCGAGGCGCTCGTCGACCGAACTCGTCGACCAGCTCGCGAACGCGCCGCGCGCGGCGGCCACCGCCCGGTCGACATCGGCCGCGGTGCCCGCGGCGACGGTGCCGTAGACCTCCTCGGTGGCCGGGTCGACGACCTCGAAGGTCGCGGTGCCGGCGGGCTCGATCCACTTGCCGCCGACATAGAACGTGGAGATATCTGGCATGTCTACTGTGTTCCTTCCGCGTACCAGGTGCGGAACTCGTCGTAGGAGGGCATCTCTTCGGAGTTCGCCTTGGGGTCGATGGCCACGTGGATCACGCCCGGTCTGCCACTGGCGTAGGCCCGTTTGATCGCGGGCGCGATGTCCTCCTCGCGCTCGACGTACTCGCCGTAGCAGCCGAAGCCCTCGGCCACCTTGTCCAACCGGGTTCCGGTACCCCAGTGCACGCCGGTCTCGAGCGAGCCCTGCCCGAACGTGCGTTTGTACACCCCGACCTCGAGGCCCCACGCGTAGTCCACCGCGACCACCGACACCAGCGGAAGGTTCAGTCGCACAGCCGTTTCCAGCTCGGCGATCTGGAACTGGAACGAGGAGTCACCGGAGATCAGCATCACCGGTCGCTTGCGGCCCTCGGCGACCGAGGCGCCGACCGCGTAGGGCAGGCCGGTGCCGAGGTGGCCGAAGTTCTGGTTCCAGATCACGTCGTGCGGCTTGGCCTGGGAGTAGGTCCAGCCGAAGATCGTGGTGGCGCCGCCGTCGCGCACCATGATGCCGTCGGCGGGAAAAGCCTTGGTGGCCTCCACGATCAGCCGCGCCGGGTGCACCGGGGTGCGCCCGGAGGGTGCGGTCTCGGCGAGTTCGGCCAGCCGCGCGGCGTCCTGTTCGATCCAGCCTGCCAGCTCGGGGGTGGCCGTGCGCGGGGTGTCGCGCAGCGCATCGACCAGCTGCGGCACGATCGCGCGCAGATCGCCGACCAGCGGCACGTCGATGGACCGGTTGACCCCGATGGCGGTCGGATCCTGTTCGACCAGAATCCATTTCCGGTTCGCCTCGTTCGCCACCCAGTGCCTGCCGCGCCCGTAGTGCACCGGCTCACCCAGCTCGGTGCCGATCGCCAGGCACAGATCCGACTGCACCACGGCCTCGACCGCCGAGGGGGAGAAGCCGTAGGGGAACGTTCGGTCCTCGAGCCCCTCGATGTAGGAAGTGCCACCGGAGGTCTGGATCACCGGCACCGCGAGCAGCTCGGCCAGTTCCCGCACCAACGCACCCGCGCGCGCTGTGTGCGCACCGTGTCCCACCAGCAGGATCGGCTGCTTCGCCGCCCGCAGCAGCTCCACCGCCTCGGCGATCTTGTCCGCGCCCGCCGTCTGGCCGACCAGGCGATACGCCGAGGGTGGCAGGGGAGCGGGCACATCCAGTTCTTCCAGGATGACGTGCGAGGGGTATTCGATATAGACCGGGCCGGGGGTTCCGGTGAGCGCCTTGCGCAGGCCCTCTCGGATGATCTCGTCGGTCTGGTCGGCGTATTCGATGCTGGCGCTGTACTTCACCGAGTTCTCGAACAGCGCGGCCTGTTTGACGAACTGGATGCGCCCGCGCCGCACCCGCTGCTCGGTGATCCGGGCGCGTTGACCGCCCAGGAAGATCACCGGCGAGTTCTCCACCAGCGCGCACATCATCGCGCCGGCGAGATTGGCGACACCGGGCCCGAGGGTGCCGATGCAGACCGCCGCCTTGCCCGTCATCCGGGAGGCGGCCTCGGCCATGAAACCGGCCGATTCCTCGTGATGCGGTGCGATCACGTTCCAGCCGCGCTCCTCCGCGAGATGGAACATGTGCACGAAGTTCGGATCGGGGATACCGAAAATCGTGTTGATACCTTCGGCTTCGAAGAGCTGAAGGATCCGTTCATAGACTTTGACCGACATGCCGGTGTGCCTCCGTCACTAGCGCGAAACTCTTCCTGAGGTGATCTGTGTGACCGGCCGGAACCGGCGGCAGGATCCACGAATCCGTGGTGTCGCGGATCGCGTCGATCTGCTCGCCGACCTGCTCGATCGTCCACGAGGGCCGATGGACCCCCGGGGTTTCGGCGATATAGGCCCGGCCCACCCGGCCTGCGACGGCCACCAGCATCTCGCCGGTGATCGAGCAGGATTCGTGGGCGAGCCACCCGACCGCGGGGGCGGTGAGCTCGGGTCCCATCGGCGGATAGGCGGAGGTGTCGAGCCCGTCCGCCAGCCGGGTCACCGCGGCGGGCACGATGACATTGCTGGTGATGCCGGAGTCCGCGCCCTCGAGCGCGACGACATTGGACAGCCCGATCATCCCGGCCTTGGCCACCGCGTAGTTGGCGACGCCCTTGTTGCCGTAGAGCCCACCGATCGAGGAGGTGAGCACGACGCGGCCGTATCCGGCCTCGGCCATGATCGGAAAGGCCGGGCGCACCACGTGGAACGCCCCGCGCAGGTGCACATCGAGCACCGACTCGAAATCCTCATAGCTCAGCTCGCTCAGCGAGCCGTAGCGGACATTGCCCGCGTTGTGCACCAGGATGTCGAGCCGCCCGAAGTGCGACAGCGCGGCGTCGACGATCGCGCGCCCGCCCGCCGGCGTCGCGACCGACTCGCCGCACGCGACGGCTTCGCCACCCGCCGCGCGGATCTCGGCCACCACCGCGGCGGCGGGATCACCCTCGACGGTGTCGCCGCGGACACTGCTGCCCAGATCGTTGACCACGACCTTGGCGCCCCGCTCGGCCAGCAGCAGCGCGTAGGCGCGACCGAGGCCGCGGCCCGCGCCGGTGATGACGGCGACGCGATCGTCGAATCGCAATGTCATCTGCTCAGCTCCAGGCCGGGCAGGTCGCCGCTGTCGCGCCAGGTCCGCAGGAGGTCGCCGAAGGCGTAGAAGCCGGGCCAGTACGGTTCGCCGAGATGCGAGCGGATGTTCTTCTCGCCCTCGTTGTTGTAGTAGCCCGGCGTGCATTCGCGCTGGAAAGTGCTGTTGTCGACGGCGGTCTCGCGCACCGTGGTCACCCACTCCTGCACCGCCTCGGCGGTGGGCTCGACCGTGGTGACCCCGGTGTCGACGGCCTGCTTCAGGATGTAGGCGATGTGCTCGGCCTGCTGATCGAACATGTCGGTGGTGCTCGCGGTGACCCCGCCCTGCAGGAACCCGGTGAAGAACAGATTCGGGAAGCCGCGGGTGGTGAGGCCGTGCAAGGTCTGGTAGCCGTCGCCCCAGTGCTCGTAGAGCGAGTGGCCGTCGCGGCCGGCGAACGGCGCGATACCGAAGCGGCGGTCCAGATCGGTGGTGATCTCGAAGCCGCTGGCGAAGATGATGCAGTCGACCTCGTGCTCGACGCCGTCGGCGACGATGCCCCTGGCCGTGATCCGCTCCACGCCTTTGGTTTTCGCGACATCGACCAGGGTCACATTTTCGCGGTTGAAGGTGGGCAGGTACTGGTCGTTGAAACACGGCCGCTTGCACAGGAACCGGTAGTACGGCTTGAGCGCGGCCGCGGTGGCCGGGTCGGTGACGATCTCGTCGACGCGCCCGCGCACCCGCTCCATCGCCTTGTAGTCCTCGAGCTCACGCAACTCCATGAACTTCTCCGGAGTGAGCGTCGCCCACCCGCCGGTGGCGCTGAGATGCGCCTCGAGGTTGCGGCTGACCTCGGTCCAGCCGTCACAGATCAGGTCGGCCTGGCCCGGGGTGAACGCCTCGAACGCGGCGGTGTGGAAGTTGCGCTTGCGCTCACGGGTCCAGCCCGGTTGCACCGAGGCGGCCCACTCCGGATCGGTCGGCACGTCACCGCGCTCGTAGACATAGGAGGGGGTGCGCTGGAAGACATAGAGGTGCTCAGCGGATTCGGCGAGATGCGGCACGATCTGGATGCCGCTGGCGCCGGTGCCGATCACCGCGACCTTCTTGCCCGCGAGCTTGTCCAGCCCACCCCGCATGCCGCCACCGGTGTATTCGTAATCCCAGCGCGCGCTGTGGAAGGTGTGGCCGGTGAACTCCGAGATGCCGGGGATACCAGGCAGTTTGGGCTTGTTGAACGGGCCCTGCGCCATGATCACGAAGCGGGCGCGCAGGTCGTCGCCGCGGTTGGTGCCGATGCGCCAGCGGTCGAGCTCGTCGTCCCAGCGCAGCGACTGCACCAGCGTGCTGAAGATCGTGCGGCCGTAGAGGTTGTAGTGCTTGCCGATCCGCTGCGCGTGCTCGAAGCACTCGTCGCCGCGCGCGTACTTCTCGGTGGGCATGTAGCCGGTTTCCTCGAGCAGTGGCAGATAGGCGTAGCTGTCGGTGTCGCACTGGATGCCGGGATACCGGTTCCAGTACCACGCGCCACCGAAATCGCCTGCCAGCTCGATGATCCGGAAATCGGTGATCCCGGCCTCCTCGAGGCGGGCGGCGGCGAGCAGGCCCGCCCAGCCGCCGCCGAGGATCGCGATGCCGATCTCGTCGGTGATCGGTTCCCGTGGCACCACTCTCGTGTACGGGTCGCCCTCGTAGAAGTCGGTGAAGCCGCCGTCAGTGACCAGGTACTGCCCCTGGCCCTCGGTGCGCACGCGCTTGTCGCGTTCGGCGAGGTAGACGGCCCGGAGTTCCTCGACGTCGATGTCGGGGGTCTGCGTGGGTGCGCAGTCGCTCATGCGGATTTCCTTGCTGGAGAGTGATTCAGGCGAGATCGCGGGGCGCGCCGGTGTCCATGTACCGGGCGAGGTTGTGGTGCAGGTTGACCACGCTGCGTTCGCGATAGGGGTTGGGCTTGGGACCGGAGAAGCCGCGCGACTTCATGCCCTGCTGGACCGCGGCCATATTGTCGAAGTCCTGCGGCAGCACGGTGCGCCAGCCGGGGTCGCCGACCGGGGTGTACTCCCATTCGGTCTGCGGCTCTTCGCCTTCCGGGAACAGCTCGAAGACCGCGGCCTCGAAGACACACTTGTCCGGATCAGTGCCGTAGGGGCGGAACCGGTAGCAGAGCATGTTGTTGACCGCGTGCCCGATCTGGAAGTTCGGGAAGATCTGCCAGGCGGTGCCGCTGCGGGCGACGATGTCGGGTTCGACCTTGGGCCAATCGACGCCGCGTGCCTGGTCCTCGGCCCGTGCGGTTTCGAGCCAGTAGCGCAGCACCTGGTCCGACGGGGTGCCCTCGGGCAGTTCGTCGACGAGCCGGTTCGCCACGTCGACCAGGGTGCGGGTGGTGTTGGTGTTGGCGTTGTCCCAGGTGAAGTTCTGGAGCTGGGCGGTGG
Source organism: Nocardia sp. NPDC058518 (assembly GCF_042719655.1). Taxonomy (NCBI): domain Bacteria; kingdom Bacillati; phylum Actinomycetota; class Actinomycetes; order Mycobacteriales; family Nocardiaceae; genus Nocardia; species Nocardia sp. NPDC058518. Next base: position 42,828 of record NZ_JBHXNJ010000009.1, on the reverse strand, counting down.
AGATCCTGGCGTCGGCGCCGCCACCGACCCGCAGCTTGGCCTGGTTCTCCTCCATGCCCTTCGGGGCGTCGTAGCCGATATTGCTGTGCTTGCCCTGCGCGCGGGCCCAGCCGAGGAAGGAACCGAAGTTGGAGAACTCCGGATGGGTGTAGGGGACGTGGTAGGTCTCCATGAACGCCTCGAAGGCGACTTTCCAATTGCAGTCGAAGGTCAGCCATTTGCGCCACCGGTAGCGCATCTTCTCCAGCTCGAAGTGCTCGAGCAGGGACGCGGCGGGTTCGAGGTAGTCGCGCAGGGGCTCGCAGTCGGGGTCCATGTTGATCCAGACCCAGCCACCCCAGGTGTCGATCTGGACTTTCTGGAGGCCGTCGTTGCGCGCGGTGAGACCGCACGGCCAGTCCTCGCGTTCGGCGACGAAAGTGTTGCGGCCGTCGAGGTCGTAGCGCCAGCCGTGGAAGCTACAGGTGAACTGACGGGCCTGGCCGCGCCCGTCGTGCGCGCCCGGGGGAGTGTCCACCAGTCGGCGGCCGCGATGCGCGCACACATTGTGATAGGCGCGCAGGGTCTCTGGCGTGGTGCGGACCACGATGACGGAGTCGGCGGCGATCTCGTAGGTCAGGTAGTCCCCGACCCGGGGGATCTCCTCCACCCGGCAGACCTGCTGCCACACCTTGGCCCAGAGGCGATCGCCCTCGGCCCTGGCGTACTCCGGGGAAATGTAGGCCTCGACGCCGATGGTCATCGGGGTCGACAGCGGGTCCGTGGTGGGATCGGCGGCGTTCTCGGCGGTTTCGGTCATGACATCCTCCTGATGCACACCGTGGTTTGTCAGCGGGTGATGGCGGCGCGGAAGTCCTCGTTCTCGAGGAACAACGAGGTGTGGTCACCGCCCAGATGGGTCCAGCGCAGATTCAGGCCGCCGTCCACGAGCAGCGTCTGACCGGTGAGATAGGTCGACAGGTCCGAGAGCAGGAACAGGATCGGCCCGGCCTGTTCCTCGGGCTGCCCGCGCCTGCCCATCGTGATGGCGCGTTGGTCGCGGTCGGGGTCGGCGCCGACATAGGCCCGCGAGGCCGGGGTCTCGGTGACACCGGGCGCGACTGCGTTGACCCGGATACCGTCCTGGGCCAGCTCCACGGCCAGCGTGCGGGTGGCCGCCACCAGGGCGGCTTTGGCGGTGCCGTAGGCGATGTGGAAGGGCGCGGTGTTCATCCCGCTGATCGAGGAGACCGAGACGATCGACCCCGGGCTGCCCTGTTCGCGCAGTGCCCTGGCTACACCCTGGCTCATGAAGAACATGGTCTCCAGGTTCTGGGCGAACAGCGCGCGCCAGTCCTCCCGGGTGACGCGGGTGGCGGGCATCCAGGTGGCGGGGTCGGCGCCGCCTGCCACGTTCACCAGTCCGTGCAGGCTGCCGGGCAGGTCGGCGACTCGGTCGAGGACCTTCGCGATCCCCTCGTCGGTGCCGGCGTCGGCGGCGACCGGGATCACCGAAAGGCCTTCGGCGGCCAGGGGATTGATATGGGTGTCGAGATTGTCCTTCGACCGGCTCACCGCCACCACGGTCGCCCCGGCGGTGGCGACCAGGCGGGTGACCGCCGTACCGATGCCACCGCCGCCCGCGCCCGAGACGATGACGATCCGCCCGCCCAGCCCCAGGCCGTCGAGGCCCGCCGCCGCGCTCATGCCCGCACCTGGAGGGCGAGCACACTGCCCTCGGCGTCAGCGGAGAGGTACACGGTGCCGTCGGGTCCGGCGGTGATGCCCGCGAACGGGCCCATCGGACCGGAGAACGGTGGAGTGCCGAGCAGTGGCTTGGCGACCACGCCTTCGGGCACACCCACCGGCAGGTTCGCGGCGAGCACGCTGCGGACCTTGGTCGCGAGGTCGAACTCGATCAGCGCTTTGAGCCCGACATCGACGATGAGCAATTGATTGCCGCGCACCAGGATTCCGTGTGGCGTGTCCAATCCGTCGACGACCGTGTCCACCCCGCCGCTGCCGATCGAGACGATCCGTCCGCTGCCCGACTCGGAGACCAGCACGGTGTCATCGGGGCCGACGGCCACGCCGAGCGGGCGGTCCAGTCCGCTCGCCAGCACCTCGACCGAGCCGCCGCGCAGCGAAAGCACCCGTCCCGCACCGAATTCGGCGACCACGACGGTGCCGTCCGCGGTGGCGGCGATGCCGTAGAGCTGGTCGTAACCTTCGGCCAGTACCTCGGTGACGGGCTCGGGACCCGGCCGGTAGGAGGCGATCTCGCCCGAGGAGGTGGCTACCAGGAGCTCGCCGGGGCCGACGGCGGTGACGCCGCGGACATAGCCGGGAGTGTTGAGGCTGAACAGTGAGGCGACCTGGGTGAGCCCGGCGTCACCGTATGCGTAGAGGTAGGTGCCGTCGGCGACGTAGAGGGTGCCGTCGGGAGTCACGGTGAGGTCCAGCGGCCACATGAGACCGCCTTCCAGAACGGCTTTCGTCGCGCCACCGGTGAGGATTTCGGTGATCTCGCCGGTGAAGCTCGACACGAACAGCCGGTTGCCGACGAAGGCGCAGTTGTCCAGACCGGGTGCCAGCGCGGCCAGAACCCGCCGCTCGCCGGTGCGCGGGTCGATCCGCAGCACCTCGCCGGTGCCGACCTGGGTCGAGACGAGGAAACCCTCGGCATCGAACTTGACCGAGTCGGGCACGCCGAGATCGCCGACGACCCGTTCGGGTTCGCCGCCGTCGGGGTCGATGCGCCAGATGTCGTTGGTGCCCATGACCGGGTAGTAGAGAAGCCCGTCGGGGCCGAACTCCATGGCATTGGGCATCGGCAGGTTGTCCTGCAGGACACGCGGGGCGCTGCCGTCGAGCGGCAGTTCCATCAGGCGGCCGCCGACCCGGCACTCGTTGACGAAGAGCCTGCCGTTGTGGAAGGTGATGCCGTTCGCGCCGGGCAGGTCGGCACGAAGGACGCGCGACGTGCCGTCGGGGCTGCGCACGCTGACGCGTGCGTCCATGTACTCGGTGGCGATGAGATTGCCCTCGGTGTCGAAGGCGAGATCGTCGGGGGCGACGATGTCGCCGCCCTTGGCGCTGACGGTCTCGAGTTCGCCGGTGGTGACATCGAGCGCGCTGATCTGGCTGCCTGCCACCTGCGCGACGTAGATGCGGTTGTCCGCGCCGGTGCGTAGGCCGTTGGCGCCGAAGAGGCGGCTCGGTGGTGTGAGTCGGCGCAGGCTCCAGCCCTCGGCGACGGTGAATGGTGTCTCGCTGCGGTAGCGCGCCCCTCGGGTCACTGTGGGGCCCTCCCCTACGGTCGGATCAGTGGGTGTTGCGGGTCACGGTACGTCAATCCTCACAATGATTGCAATACTGGATTTTCCCGGGAGGAACCCCTGCTCAGCGCCTCTTCTATGGGTGCGGGCATGGCTGTATGACGAGGCGCTCCGAGGGGTGATGCGGTGCCGCGAAAGTGACGATCGAGGTCGGGCGACTCGTCGAAAAGGCAAGGGAACTAGATATGTAAGAACGTGAGAATTAGATTATCCAATACCGGGTATCGATGGGCCGATATCCGTGAATCCGCTGGTGCAGTGGATATCCGGGCTCAAATTCGGGTGCCCGGGCGCATCCGCGTCGTCGGCCGGGCGCCCTGGGGTGACGCGCTGATCATGTCGGCGTCGTACCGTTCGAGCACCAGACTCTGGGTGGCCGAGAGGTGGCTGCGGTAGAGCCGCTCGGCCTCGGCGGCGCGGCCTGCCTCGATCTCGCCCGCGATCCGGCGGTGCGTGCGCACGGCGGCATCGGCCTGCTCGCGGGAGGGGTACTGGCCCTCCTGGGTGAGCTCCACCGCCCACGCCTGCTCCTGCGCCGACCACAGTGTCACCAGCGAACTCACCATGTAGCGCACGGTGAGATTGGGGGTGTGGGCCACGATCAGATCGTGGAATTCTCTTGCGGTGTGGGTGAATTCGGCGCCGTCGTCGAGCAGCTCCGCGGACTTCTCGACGTTGTCGAGCAGGGCGGGCACCACCGTCGTCGCCCGGTCGGGCCGGCCCGCGCAGGCGGCCGCGCACAGTGGCTCGAACATGCGCAGGCCGACGGCCAGATCGCCGAGCGTCACCCGGGCGCCCTGCAGGGCGAGGCCGAGATGGTAAGCGGCCGAGGACTCGTCGGGTCGATGCACCTCGGCGCCGCCGACATTGCCGCGGCGGACAGTGACCAGGCCCTCGGTCTCCAGGATGCGCAGCGCCTCGCGGATCGACGGGTAACTGACACCGAAGTCCTGCACCAGCTGGTCCTGGGTGGGCAGCCGGTAGTCCGCGTCGCCGGTCAGGATGCGGGCGCGCAGTTCGGCGGCGACGGTCTCGGCGATCCGGCGCTGCGGCACACGCCCCCGGCGTGGGCCGGTCATGCGGCTCGCCTGTCGCGCACTGCATCCCGGGTCGTCGTCTCCGCCATGGGCGGCAGTCTAGTCGTGGCGCTGTTGACCCCACAAATATTGCTATCCTTATGAGGATTGACGTACTGTGCGTCGTATGGACTTCACCATGGGCGAAGCCGCAGCGGGTCTGCGCAGCGAGCTCCGGCGGTTGATCGCCGCGGAGGTTCCGGACGATTTTCTCGGCGCGTTCACCGACGACCCCACCGATCTCGCGACGGCCCAGAAATTCTGTGGGGTGCTCGCCGAGCGTGGATTGCTCTGCGCGGCATGGCCGGAGCGGTTCGGCGGACGGGGTGCCTCGGTGTGGGAGCAGACCGTGGTGCGTGAGGAGATGTGGGCCCACCACGAACCGCGTGGTGCGCAGTACATGGGCGTCAACTGGGTCGGGCCCACCCTGATGCGGCACGGCACCACCGAGCAGCAGCGCCTGCACCTGCCGCCCATCGCGGCGGGCGAGGTGATCTGGTGCCAAGGCTTCTCCGAGCCGGACGCCGGGTCGGACCTGGCCTCGCTGCGCACCACCGCCCGCCCCGACGGTGACGGCTGGCGGATCTCCGGGCAGAAGATCTGGACGTCCTACGCCACCATGGCGCAGTGGTGCTTCCTGCTCGCCCGCACCTCGACCGGTGGCCGTAAACAGCAGGGGCTCACGGTGTTTCTGCTGCCCATGACGGCACCCGGTATCGAGGTCCGCCCGATTCGGTCCATGCTCGGGCCGCACCACCTCAACGAGGTCTTCTTCGACGACGTGCCCGTCGGCCCGGCCGATGTGCTCGGCACCGTGGACGAGGGCTGGGCCGTGGTGCAGGAAGTGCTGGCCTTCGAGCGGGTCGGCATCGCCCGCTACGCCCGCTGCGAACGGCTGCTGCAACTCGCGCCGACCGCACTCGGCGAACGCTGGGAAACCTTGCCGTCGGCCCTGCGTGGCCGATGGGCACGGGCGCTGACCCGGGCCCGGCGGGCGCGGCTGCTGGCGTATCAGGTTGTCGCCATGCAGAACACGGGTCGGGTGGCACCCGGCGACGCCGCCGCCTACCGCATCGCGGTCACCCGGCTGGATCAGGAGAGCGCCGCGCTGCTCACCGAACTGGCCGCCCACGTGGCCGACGACAAGGGCACACGCCGGAAGTTCCGCCGCGCCGTCGAGGACCACTGGCGCTACGCCAACGCCGCGACCGTGGCCTCGGGCAGCGTCGAGATACAGCAGATCCTGCTGGCCAGGTCGCTGCTGTCCGGAACCCGGCGATCCGGGGCGGCCGCGTGAGTTCGGCCGCGATACCACCAGGGGGCCACATGAATCTCGAATTGTCCAGTGAGGCCGTCGAATTCGGCCTCCAAGCCGCGCGCGCCCTGCGTGCCGCCGGTGGTGACGACCTGGTCCAGCGGGCCGAGACCGATCCGACGACCCGGCACACGACGATCGCGGCCGTCCTGGAGCGCCTCGGCGCGTGGGACCTGAGCCCGCGTCGCGACCCGATCGAATTGGAAGCAGCCGCGGCACTGTGCCGCAGCGCCGGCTACTGGGCCATCCCGTATCCGGTGGCGGAGCGCCTGTCCCGGCCGGCCGACCTCGACGCCGACGCACTCGTGGTGGTCGCCGGACCCGAGCCCGCCGCCGCCATCGACGGCCTCGACCTGCGGGTCGTCGCGGTCGATCCCGAGGGTCGGCGGGGGACGGTCACCGCTCGCCGTGCCGGAAAGCGCACCGGGCTCGACGCGGAAGTCCATGGGGAGACCTTCACCCGGCCCGACACACGGATGGATGGTGAGTTCGCTGTCCGGCTGGGTGGGGGGTTCGGCGGGGAGTTCGCTGTGCGGCTCGGCGGGGGAGTAGGTGGGGAGTCGGTCGGACGGGCCGGTGGGGGAACGGTGGAGGGGACCGTTGCTCCGACGGACGGTAGAACCGCGCGGGAGACCGTATTCGTGACGCCGATTGCTGTGCGGCCGTTGGACACTCGCGGTGCCGATGATCTGGCGTTGGCGTTGGTACTGCCGTGTTGGACCTTGCTCGGGATGTTGGACCGTGCGATGGAGCTGGCCGGGGATCACGTGCTGGTGCGGGAGCAGTTCGGGCGACGGCTGGCGGATTTCCAGTCGGTGCAGTTCCAGCTGACCGATGCCGAAGTGGAGCGCAAGGGGGTGGAGATGCTGGCCCGGTACGCGCTGTGGAGCATCCAGACCGGACAGCCCGACGCGGTCGCCGACGCGCTCGCTGCGCGGCTGGCCGTGCTGGAAGCCGCCGAGATCGTCTTCCGTGTCGCGCATCAGGTGCACGGCGCGGTCGGGTTCTGTGACGAGACGACGCTGTCGTGGCTGTCGCGGCACAGTCTGCCGCTGCGGCGGCTGCCGCTGGGCATCACCGGCACCGAGGACCTGCTCACCCGTCGGATCGGTGCCCGCGGGCTGGCCGGTCCGTTCTCCGATCCGCGAGGAGCGTGACACCGTGGACCCGCTGCCACCCGGACTCACCGTGACCGCCGACGGCCAGGTGCGGACCGTGCTGATCGACCGGCCCGACGCGCTCAACGCCGTGAACGCCGACCTGCACCGCGCGCTGGCCGAGGTCTGGCGGCACCTGGCCGCCGACACCGAGGCCAGGGTGGTCGTACTCACCGGCGCCGGAAGGACTTTCAGCGCGGGCGGCGACCTGGACTGGATCACCTCCTTCCTCGACGACCCGGCCGCCCGCGACGAGAGCATCCGGGAAGGCGCGCAGATCATCGAGGAGATGCTGCGCTTCCCGCTACCGGTGATCGCCGCCGTCAACGGTGCCGCGGTCGGCCTCGGCGCGAGCATCGCCGTGCTGTGCGATGTGGTGCTGATGTCGGAGCGGGCCTACCTGGCCGATCCGCACGTCGCGGTCGGATTGGTCGCGGGAGACGGCGGCGCCGCCTTCTGGCCGCTGCTCACCCCGATCCTGCGCACCCGCGAATACCTCTACACCGGCGACCGCATCGACGCCGCCACCGCCGTCGACGTCGGCCTGGCCAGCCGCGTAGTCACCCCGGACCAGCTCATGACCGAGGCGCTCGCCCTCGCCCACCGAATCGCCGCTCAGCCACCCGAAGCGGTTCGCGGCACCAAGCGCGTCGTGAACATGTACCTCAGCCAGGCACTGGCCGGCCCGATGCAGGCCGGCTTCGCCGCCGAGATCGTCTCCATGCAAACCACCGAGCACCGCGACCGCCTGCTCGGCCTCCGCCGAAGCGCCCGATGACACCGGCGGATGAGGCGCGCTCGGGCCCGACGGCACCGGCAGATGCCGTGCACGACAACCCGATAACTCCGGCGGATGTGCTGGGGGCGCGCTCGACGCCACCGGCGGATAGGGTGGGCGCCCAGTCGACGGGCCTGGCGGATTCGGCGGGAGCTCGCTCGCTGGCGTCGACCGCTGGGGTGGGCGTGGGGGAGCGTTGGCCCGCTGACCTTTCCGCGTTCCGTGCGCATGTCCGCCACTGGTGTCGCACGCAGATCCCCGGCGATTGGCGGCAGACCCAGTTGGGTGCCTCCGACGCGGAATTCGCGCGGTTCCAGCAGGATTGGTTCCAGCGGCTGCGTACCGCCGGTTTCGCGGTGCCGCACTGGCCCGTCGAGTACGGCGGTGGGATGCCGGTCGGGCACCAGATCGTGCTGTATCAGGAACTCGCCGCCCATGATGCGCCCCGGCTCGTGCTCGCCTTCGTCGCCATCCATCACGCGGCCGCCACCTTGCTCGCCGCTGGCACCCCCGAGCAACGCGCACGACATCTGCCCGCCATTCTCGACGGGGAGATCTGGGTGCAGGGGTTCTCCGAACCCGACGCGGGCTCGGACCTGGCCGCACTGCGGACCGCCGCCCACCGCGACGGCGACGACTGGGTCGTCACCGGCCAGAAGGTGTGGGCCAGCGGCGCGCAATATGCCGACTGGTGCCTGTTGCTCGCCCGGTCCGACCCGTCCGCGCCTGTGCGACAGGGTATTTCGTACTTCCTGCTCGACATGCGCAGTCCCGGCATCGAGGTGCGGCCCATCCGGCAGGCCACCGGCGAATCCCACTTCTGCGAGATCTTCCTCGATCACGTGCGGGTGCCCGCGAGCGGGCTGATCGGCGCGGAGAACGCGGGCTGGCAGGTCGCCCAGCGCACGCTCGGTGCCGAACGCGGCCTGACCATGCTCGAACTGGCCGAGCGGCTCGGCAATGCGGGGTTCCGGATGCTGCTGGCCGATGCCGCGCGCCCCGGCCCCGGCGGCCGCGCACTGGACGACCCGGTGGTGGCCGATTGCCTCGCCGAGCTCGAGATCGAGATCACCGGCCTGCGCGCGCTGTGCCGCGACCTGGTCGAACGACACGTTGCGGGCACGGTCGGTCCGGCCGACGCCTCGGTGGTGAAGCTGTACTACAGCGAACTCCTCCAGCGGATGACCGATTTCGGCGCCGAGCTGGGTGGGGTGGACGCGCACACAGTACTGCGCAAACCGATGTCGGGGGGCTGGGAGTCCGGTGCCTGGGTCCTGGACTTCCTCGGCTCCTGGGAGTGGACCATTCCCGGCGGCACCAGCGAGATCCAGCGAACCATCATCGCCGAACGCGGCCTCGGGCTGCCACGCGAACCGGCGGGAGACAAGCGATGACCGACTTCGCCGAATTCCACGACGAACTACGCGCCCTCGCCCGGGACCTGCTGGCGAAGTCGGCGGGCGAGCCGGTGCCGTGGGCCACCATCACCGAAGCCGGCTGGCCGGGGCTGGCCGCGCCGTCCGAATTCGACGGTGCGGGAGCCACTTTCGCCGAGGTGGCGGTGTTGCTCGGCGAGGTGGGCCGTGCCGCCGCCGTCACGGCGCTGCCCACGGTGCTGGCACTGTCGGTCCCGGCACTCGCCGAGGTCGCCGCGGACGACCTGCGCGACACTATTTTCCGCGAGACGGTCGCCGGCCGCGCGGTGCCGGTGCTGGTCCTCGACGCGGGCGATACGGACCCGGCCTTCGTCCTGGAATCCGGTCCCGCCGGATCCGTGCTGACCGGATCGGCGGCCTTCGTTCTGGACGCACCGGTCGCAGACCTGCTGCTCGTCCCGATCCGGGCGAGCGACGCGCTCGTTGCGATGGTCCCCGGCACCACCGGATTGACCATCACCTCGACACCGCTGGTCGACGCCACTCGCTCGGCCGCCGCGGTGACCGCCGATCGGGTAGCCGTTCATGCCGTGTGGCGCTTCCCCGACCACAAGGCACCGGAAACGCTCCGTGCACGAGCCGCCGTCGCGGTGGCCTGTGACTCGCTGGGTTCCGCCGAGGCCATGCTGGCTGCGACCGTCGCCTATGTGCGCGTGCGCGAACAATTCGGGCGCCCGGTCGGCTCGTTCCAAGCGGTCAAGCACGCCTGTGCCGACATGCTGGTGCAGGTCACCGTCGCACGGCACCTCGTCGCCGCCGCCGTCCAGGCGATCACCGAGGGTTCGGCCGAGGTGACGTTCGCCGCCGCGCGAGCGAAGTCGTACACGACCACCGCCGCGGTGCGGGTGGCCGGCGCCGCACTGCAACTACACGGCGGATTCGGCTACACCTGGGACAGCGGCATCCACGTCCACCTCAAACGGGCGACCTTGAACCGCGCGCTCTTCGGCACGCCGTCCGAGCACCGGCGAATGCTGGCTGCCCGGTATCGCTGAGTCCGTCGCGATCCTGCGACACCAGAACCCGCACACCCGCGAATCACCCTGCCGCGCGAATGACGTCAGGCGCGGTGATCCACGCCACGATCCCTATGCAACTGGTTGCATAGGGCACTGCCCGCGTCCTACCGTGCTGGTACTGACGTAACCGCCCGGCGGCTCAGCCGCTGGTCCGTCCTGTTTCGGAGGATTCAATGGCACTGCCCCAGTGGCTCTCCAGCCGCCTGTCCCTGCCCGTGGTCGCCTCGCCGATGTTCATCGCGTCGGGCCCCGAGCTTGTCCTCGCCCAGTGTCAGGCCGGAATCGTCGGATCGTTTCCGGCGCTGAACGCGCGGCCCGCCTCGATGCTCGGTGACTGGCTCGATCGCATCGTCGAGGAGAACGCGGCGTACGCGGCCGCGAATCCGGAGGCGGTGGTGGCGCCGTTCGCGGTGAATCAGATCGTGCACCGCTCCAACGACCGGCTCGAGCAGGACATGGCGGTCATCGTCGAGCACAAGGTGCCGATCGTGATCAGCTCGCTGGGCGCGCGGACCGAGATCAACGACGCCGTGCACTCCTACGGCGGTCTCGTGCTGCACGATGTGGTCAACAACCACTTCGCGCGCAAGGCGATCGAGAAGGGCGCCGACGGGCTCATCGCGGTCGCCGCGGGGGCGGGCGGGCACGCCGGAACCCAGTCGCCGTTCGCGCTGATCCAGGAGATCCGCACCTGGTTCGACGGTCCGCTGCTGCTGTCGGGTTCGATCGCGCACGGCCGGTCGATCCTGGCCGCGCAGGCCGCCGGCGCCGACCTGGCCTATGTCGGCTCGGCGTTCCTGTCCACCGCCGAGGCCAACGTGGCGCCCGGCTACCGGCAGATGGTGGTCGACTCGTCCGCGTCCGACATCGTCTACAGCAACCTGTTCACCGGCGTGCACGGCAATTACCTGCGCGGCAGCATCGTCGCCGCGGGCCTCGACCCGGACAACCTGCCCGAGTCGGACCCTTCGAAGATGAACTTCGGCTCCTCCGGCAGCGACGCCAAGGCCTGGCGCGATGTCTGGGGCGCGGGCCAGGGCATCGGCGCCATCACCGAAGCCGGAACCACCGCCGAACTCGTCGCGACCCTGCGCGGACAGTACGAGCAGGCCTGCGGTGACCTCGCGTCCACCGTCGGCCACCTCGCCGGTGCGATGGCGCCTGCGCGCTAGGGCGAAGGTTCCGGCGGTATCGGCACCGCCGGAACCTCCGTCATAGAATGAACAAGAGTTCATTCTATTGGAGCAGGGTTGACGAGAACACCAGAGCAGAACGCGGCGATGCGCGACGCGACGCGCGAGACCATCGAGGGCGCGGCCGTCCGTGTCTTCGCGAATCGCGGATTCACCGCGTCGAGCATCAGGCACATCGCGGAAGAGGCCAGTCTCAGCACGGGGTCGATCTACCGCCACTATGCGAGCAAGGAAGCGCTGTTCGACGCGCTGCTCGAGCAGGCCGCGTCCGGTCTGGTCGCAGCGTCTGCCGCGCTCTCGAGCGACGCGGATCCGCTCACCCTGGTGCGCGACTTCACGTGCGTTTTCCTGACCGACCTCGCAAACGGGAACGGCGAGGCCGAGTTCTTCCTGGTTATCAACCAGGGGTTTCTGACGGATACTCCGGTCGGAACCGCGGAGCGGCTGGCGACCGCCCAGCGCCCACTGTGGGACGCCTTCGCAGCTCTCGTGCGTCGCGGTCAAGCGGCCGGTCAGTTCGAGGACGGCGAGCCTGCTCAGCTGACGGCCTACTACTTCGCGATGTTGTCCGGCATCGCCGGCATGCGAACGGTCATCCCGGGCGCGCTGACCGAGACAGGCGTCGACCTCGTGCTTCGCCTGCTGATACGAAAAGGAGCCTCGTGACCATCGAGCTCGAGCGCGGCGACGTGCTGGGCGAGGGATACCGCCGGCGTATCACCGAGGTCCTCGTTCAGGGATTCGCCGAGGACTTCGAGTATTTTTCGAAGGACCCACGGGCCCTCGCGGACGCATTCGAGCACATGATCATCCTCGAGCGCTTCTACGTGGCGCTGGTCGACGGGGAACCCGCCGCGATCGCATCCGTCACGGTAGGCAGTCAGGAGTGCTTCGAGCCCAACCGTCGAGAGATGCGGCGCGGACTCGGCGGGCTGCACGGCCTGATCAGCTACTTCATCGTGCGGAGTCAGTTCCTCGGAGCGTACGACGGTGCGCGTCCCGGTCTGGCCGAGATCGGCTTCGTCACCACCGCACCGCAGCACCAGGGGAAGGGCGTCGCGACGGCGCTGATGGGGCACCTGCTGCAGCTGCCGTACGACGAATTCGTGCTTCGCGACATAAAGGACACGAACGCACCCGCGCTCGGCCTCTATCGGAAACTCGGCTTCAGCGAATCGAGCACTCGTCCGGTGAGGTTCGCCGCCCGTGCCGGGTTCTCCGCGTACGTATCGATGACTCTGAAGACGACTGCTCGCTAGGCCGTGTTGGACACCTCGTCAGAGATCTCCTGTCGCGTCACGGTTCAAGGCTCACCCAGCCGACAGCGAAACCGGTTGATCAACACGGCCTAGGTCGCGAGCCGGGCCGCGGCCAGTTCGCGCAGCTCGGCGGACTTGATCTTGGCGCTGCCGGTGAGGGTGAAATCGTCCTCGGTGTAGAGCAGCACGTGCCGGGGCACCTTGTAGCTGGCGAGCCGTTCCCGCAGGAACGACCGGATCGCCTCGCCGTCGAGGGCGGTGTCGGCGTGCGGAACGACGCAGGCCACCACGACCTCGCCGAGGGTGTCGTGCGGAATGCCCACGGTGCGACCGACTTTCACGCCCGGATAGCGGTTGAGCTCCTCGTCGACCTCGAGTGGGGAGACGTTCGCGCCGCCGGTCTTGATGATGTCGGTGAGCCTGCCCTCCCAGTACAGCCTGCCGACGTCGTCGAGGTAGCCGCCGTCGCCGGTGTGGAAATAGCCGTCGGCGTCGAGGGTTTCGTCGAGGGGAATGCCGACGTAGCCGAGCATCAGGGTGGGGCCCTTGACGCAGATCTCACCGTGTTCACCGCGCGCCAGGACGGCCCCGGTGAGCGGGTCGACGATCTTGATCGTATTGCCGGGTAGCGGTTCGCCGCTGCTGCCAGCGATCGTGTCCTCGGGAGTGTTGGCGGGGAAACATGTTGTAATGGTGAAGGTTTCGGTATTGCCGTAGGCGCGTCCCGGCTCGGTCCAGGTGGTGGTCACCGTGGGATGATGGGCAGCCGGATAGTCGACGTCGACGAACCGCAGGGTGCTCAGATCCACGGTCGCCCAGTTGGGCGCGCCCTCGAGCTGGGCCCACTGATGGGGCCAGGCGACCGGGAAGTTCACCCGTTCGGCCTGCATCAATTCCAGTGCCGCCGCGCCGTCGAAGGTCGACTGGAGAATCAGCGACCCGCCCGCGGCCAGGGTCGAACCCAGCGCCTGCCCGAAATTGCCGGACCAGAAGAAGCCGTTGGCGGTCCAGCAGCGGACGTGGTCGTCGGGGCCGAAGCCGAACATCCGCCGGAACCGCCACATCTGGATGGTGACACCACGATGCGCGCTGCGAATTCCCTTGGGTTTGCTCGTGGTTCCGGAGGAGAAGAACAGCACCGCGGTATCGCTCGGCGACACCGTGGCCGCGGCGGCCTCGACGAGTTCGACCGGTTCGGATGCCCCGGCGGCCACGAAGGCGTCCCAGGTCTCGATCGCGCCACCGTCCACCGGCGCACCGACCACGGCGAGGCGGCGCAGGAACGGATAGGCCGCCGACCGCACCGCCCCGGGAGCCGCCGTACCGATCTCCGGTTCCAGCCCGGTGAGTACCGCCGCGAAATCCTTACCGGCGACGGCACGTTCGAACAGCAGCACCGAAACACCGGACAACCCCAGCAGGTGCTCCAGTTCCGCCGACGTGGAGAACGTGCTGAGCGCGACCGCCACCCCACCGGCCATGGCGGTCCCGAATACGGCCGCCAGCCACTCCGGTCGATTCGTCATGAGCACGCCGACCCGGCTGTCCTTGCCGACCCCGGCGGCGCGCAGTGCGCGCGCCACCGCGACGGACTGTTCCCACAGCTCCTCGTAGGTCCAGCGGGTGACATCGGTGCCGTCGTGGAAGACGAGCGCTTCCCGCTCGCCGTAACGCCGGGTCACTTCCCGCAGGAATCCGGGCAGGGTGAGTGGGCCGAGCCCGGATTCCTCGGCCAGTGGTGGACCGGACGCGACGGCCCGGTCTGAAACTTCCTCGGTCATCGTCGACCTTTCTCAGAACGGCAGTTCGACCTCGGCCACGCATTTCACGAGCGTGCCGAAGTTCTGGTCGGTGAGCTTCAGTTCCACCTCGACCAGCGGGGCACCCCAGGTCGAATGGGCTTGTTTGCCGATGATCTCGGCATCGAAATAGGTGACGTCGCCCTCGAAGGCGGGCAGCCGGAAATCGGCCTTGGTGTGGCGCACCATGCCGTCGTTGCCCGCCCAGTAGGCCAGATAGTCGGTGCACCAGGCGCCCATCGTCGCGCCGTAACCGTAGGCGCGCGCCATGCCGACCTCGCCGGCCTTGTCGGCATCGATATGACCGCGGGAGGGGCCGACATAGAGCCCGTCACGCAACCGCGGATCGATCTTGGCGCCCTCTTCGTCGAATCCGAAACCCTCGGTCCAGCCCGGATCCTGATACACCCACGGATCCGCGATCCCCTCGGGCGCGACCCAGCCGAATGTGCCCCAGATGTTGAAGAGGAAGGCGCGATATTCGGTGGTGAAACTCGCGATGGAATGCGGGCCGATCACCCGGCGCGGCAATTTGTCGCCGACTTTCACCTCGTCGAAATGCGGGGAGACGCCGAGGCGATTGGAATGCAGCCACTCGGTGCGCAGTGTGTCGACTTCGGCCAGTTCGGCGGCCGTCCAGCGCTTGATCTCACCGACCTGGTTGTCGTACATACCGCGCTTGGTCGCCTCCTCGGCGAGGTAGCGAATAGCGGTCGAACGCTCGCGCGCGACGAGCGCGCCATGCTGATTGCGATGGGTGGTGTCCCCGCGCGAGAACATGGTCGGCCCCGCGAATTTCGTCTCCGCGACCTTGAAGTCGTGGAA
This sequence comes from Nocardia sp. NPDC058518, assembly GCF_042719655.1. Lineage (NCBI taxonomy): Bacteria > Bacillati > Actinomycetota > Actinomycetes > Mycobacteriales > Nocardiaceae > Nocardia > Nocardia sp. NPDC058518. Next base: position 27,654 of record NZ_JBHXNJ010000009.1, on the reverse strand, counting down.
ACGGCGCTCCTGGAACAGGGTGTCGCCGGGACGCACCGGCGTTCCGTAGAACCACCACTCCTCGCCACCGAAGATCAGGTGACTGCCGGGGATGCGGCCGACGCACGCCGGTGCCGCGCCGTGCCCGTAATCCAGTGCGACCGCGATGGATTGGGGTGCGATCAACCCGCCGTAGCGGGACTCCCCGGCGAATTCCTGATCCCAGTGCAGCGGATTGGGATAGTCCATCGCCATCACCCAGCGGCGGATGTCGGAGGTGCTGCACGGATCCCACAGCTGCCCGCCGCCGATCGGTTTACCGACTCGGTGGTCGACATCGCTGAGGTCGAGTTCGACTGCGGCGCTGCGCTTCTTCGTTGCCACGGATACTCCTGTTCAGCGGTTGACGTCGACGACGAGACGGCCGCGCACGGTGCCGTCGATGAACCGGCTCGCGGCGGCGATCGCCTCGCTCAGCGGGACCTCGGTGGCGATGGTGTCCAGGGCGGCGGGATCGAGGTCGCGGGCCAGCCGCTCCCACGCCCGGATCCGGCGCGGGGTCGGCGCCATGACGCTGTCGATGCCGTAGAGGGTGACCCCGCGCAGGATGAACGGGGCGACGGTGCCCGGCAGGTCCATGCCCTGGGCCAGACCACAGGCGGCGACGGCGCCACCGTAGCGGACCTGCGCGCTCGCGTTCACCAGCGTGTGGCTGCCCGCGGCGTCGACCACACCGGCCCAGCGTTCCTTCTGCAGCGGCTTGCCACGCTCGGCCAGTTCGGCCCGGTCGATGACCGTGCTCGCACCGAGATCCTTCAGATAGCCTGCCTCGGCGGGCTTTCCGGTGGCCGCGGCCACCGTGTACCCGGCGGCGGCGAGCAGGGCGATCGCGACACTGCCGACGCCGCCGGTCGCACCCGTCACCAGGATCTCACCGTCCGCCGGGAGCAGCCCGTGACCGGCCAGTGCCTCCACGCACAGACTCGCGGTGTACCCGGCGGTGCCGATCGCCATCGCCTGGCGGGCGGTGAAAGCCGCAGGCTGGGCGATCAGCCAGTCGCCGCGGACGCGGGCGCGCTGGGCGAGGCCGCCCCAGTGGGTCTCGCCGACGCCCCAGCCGTTGAGCACGACCTTGTCACCGGCCGACCAGTCCGGATGACTGCTCTCGGCCACGACCCCGGCCAGGTCGATGCCCGGCACCATCGGGAACGAACGGACCACCGGCGACTTTCCGGTAATGGCCAGGGCGTCTTTGTAATTGAGCGTGGAATACGCGATGTCGACGGTGACGTCGCCCTCGGGCAGCGCGTCCTCTGACACGGTGGTCGCGCTGACTTCGGGTGGTGTTCCGCTCTTCTCGATAAGGATGGCCGAGAACATGGGGACTACCCCTCTCTCCTGCGAGAATGCAATTCTCGCGTAGGTATGGATATGTTTTCATCGGGAGTGTTCGGTGTCAATCGCCCGGAACGGGCGGTGTCGTCAGCGGGCGGTCCAGCCGCCGTCGACCACGATCGTCTGCCCCGTGACGTAGCGGGCGGCGTCGCCGGCCAGCCAGGTGATGGCGCCGACCATGTCCTTGGCGGTGCCCTCCTGGGGGAGCGGGGTGTTGCGGCGCAGGTACTCGGCGCCGCGCTCGCTGTCGTAGAGGCTGTCGGTGATCTCGCTGCGGAAGAAGCCGGGCGCCACGGTGTTCACCCGGATCGAATGCCGTGCCCACTGGACCGCGAGTTCGGTGGTGAGCCCGGACAATCCGGCCTTGCTCGCCGCGTAGGAGGCTTGCGGGATGCCGGGGACGCCGACCTGCCCGCTGATCGAGGAGACATTGACCACCGAGCCGCCGCCCGCATCGCGCATGTGCGGAAACAGACTCTGCGCCAGCAGGAACGGCGCCACGAGGTTGAGTCCGAGGGTGCGGTGCACGGCATCGAGCGGTTCGTCCTCGGCGCGTGCCGTCGTGAAGCGGTTGCCTGCCGCGTTCACCAGGATCGTCGGCGCGCCGAGCCGGTCGGCGACCCGCTGCGCCACGGTGGCGATCTGTACCGGGTCGGCCAGATCGCAGACGACGGCGAGTCCGTCGACGCGGTCGGCGAGTTCGGTGAGCCGGTCGGCGCGCCGGGCCACCACCGCGACCCGGGCGCCCAGGCCGGCGAGGGTCTCGGCCACGGCGGCGCCGAGTCCCGAGGACGCGCCGGTGACCACAGCGACACGGCCGGTGAGATCGAACAGTTCGAGTGCCTTGTCGCGCTTGTCGCTCATCGGTTCTCCTGCTGGGCGGTGACGAGTGCGGTGAGCCCGGTGCGCTCCACCTTGCCCATGGCGTTCACCGGTAGTGCGTCCACCCTGGCCCAGATCTCGGGCACCTTGTACCCGGCCAGCTCGCGTCGGCACAGCCTCGCCAGCTCATCGAAATCCACTGTGCCGCTGTTGCTTTCGACGACAGCGGCGACCTTCTGACCGAGCCGCTCGTCCGGTATCGGGCAGACCGCCACCTTGGTGACCCCGGGATGGGTGGCGAGCACCCGTTCGACCTCGAGGGGATACACGTTCGCGCCGCCGCGGATGATGACCATCTTCTTGCGGTCCAGCACCGACAGACGGCCCTCGTCGTCGACGGTGCCGATGTCGCCGGTGGGGAAGGGGCCTGGTTCCGGTGGACGCACGGCGCCGTCGGACCAATAGCCGAGGGTGGGACGCCAGAGTCCGGCCCAGGGGCCGTGCGTGGCGGCGGACAGGCGGAGTTCGCCGAGGGAACCCGGTGGCAGTCGCCGGTTCTCGTCGTCGTAGGCGGCGACATCGAGGTGGGGGAGCACCCGACCGCTGCTGCCCGGAGTCCAGCCGGAGCCCGGTGGATCGATGGCGACGACCGTTGGTGCCTCGGTGAGGCCGTAGGTGGTGCGCGGGACGAGGCCGTGGTGGGCGGCGGCGAAGGCGGTGCGGACCGGATCGGGGGTATCGCTGCCACCACTCCAGACCTCCTGTAGCGAAGCGAGATTCGCGTCGGGCTTGCGGGCCAGGTCGTAGAGCTGGGCGGGGGCGCCGTTCCACACCGTCACCCGATGCGTGGCGATCCACTCGGCGACTCCGTCGACATCCCGGCGGTCCATGATCACCGCGCACCCACCGGCCTGAGCCGTGGTCAGGGTGGACAGCACCATCATGTTCAAGATGGTGAGCGGGAAACTGTCGCCGCGGCGCAGGTCAGGGCCCCAGCCCCGAGTGGCCGAGACCACCGCGCCGGGCAGCAGCAGATTGCGCTGACTGTGGACCACCGCCTTCGGTCGCCCGGAGGTGCCACTGGTGAAGGCGATTCCCGCGGGTGCGTCGATGTCGTGGGTGACGGTCGGTGCGGGGTCGGCTTTCGTGATCAGGTCCGCCCAGTGGTCCGGGTGTACCGCGTGCGGTGAGCTCCCGCCCCAGCGGGGACCGGCCAGCACGACAGCGGGATCGCACAGGTCGTGCAAGTACTGTTGCTCGGCAGGAGAATTTGCTTCTCCGATACCGGTCCAGATCGCTCCGATGCGCTGCGCGCCGTGGAACGCGGCGATGATGGCGAGGTCGTTGGGCAGGCAGGCGCCGACCCGGTCGCCGGGCCGGACACCGAGCGACCACAGCGCTCCCGCTGCGCGAGCGGCCTGTTCGTCGAGGTCGGCGTAACTCCACGTCCCCGAGGCGGCGATGATCGCGGGCGCGTCGGGACGCGCCCGCAGCGGATCGTCGAGCACGGTCGCGATGGGGCGCGGGGCACGGATGTTGCCGGTGAAGCTGTCCACGACTTCCTTGATAGCACTATCCTTGCAAAGATTCACCAGATAGCCCGATCGGGTGGTGGTCGAAAGGGGACGCGATGGAACACACAGGTCCGCTCGCAGGGATTCGGGTCGTCGACCTGACCGCGATGGTGATGGGCCCGTACTGCACGCAGATCATGGCTGACATGGGCGCCGAGGTGATCAAGATCGAACCGCCGCGCGGTGACGACACCCGCTACATCTCGGTGGGTCCGGAGCCGGGTATGAGCGGGGTCTTCGTCAATGTCAACCGGGGTAAGCGCAGCGTGGTCCTCGACCTGCGGACCGAGGACGGCGCGGCGGCCCTGCGTGAACTGGTCGCCGGGGCCGATGTTTTCGTGCACTCCATGCGGGCGGCGGCGATCGAGCGGCTCGGTTTCGGGTATCGGGACGTGGCCGCGCTGAACCCGGCCATCGTCTACACGAACTGCTACGGCTACGGCCGCGGCGGGCCGGACTCCGGGCTGCCCGCCTACGACGACACGGTCCAGGCCGCGTGCGGGCTCCCCGCCGTGCAGGAAATGCTCACCGGCACACCGGGGTACGTGGGCACCATCATCGCCGACAAGGTCGCGGGCCTGACCGCGGTGTACGCCACGACGATGGCGTTGTTCCATCGGCAGCGGACCGGGGAGGGCCAAGAGGTCGAGGTCGCCATGTTCGAGACGATGGCGGCGTTCATGCTGGTCGAACACGCCAATGGCGCCATGTTCTCGCCGCCGCTCGGCCCCGCGGCCTACCCGCGGGCGGTGACCCCGGACCGCAGGCCATACCGGACCGCCGACGGCTATCTGGCGGCTTTGGTCTACAACGACAAGCAGTGGACCGCGTTCGTGGAGGCCGTCCAACCGGCTTGGGCCGGGCCGGAATTCGCCACCCTGGCCCAGCGGGCGGCCCGGATCGATGTGGTCTACGCCCGCCTCGCCGAGACCTTCGCCGAACGTACCACCGAGGAGTGGCTGACGATCCTGCGCTCGCTGGAGATCCCGGCGGCACCGGTGCGCTCCCTCGACGACCTCTTCGACAACGAACACCTCGCCGCCGTCGGCTTCTTCCAGACCGTCGACACCCCCGACGGCCCCGTCCGCTTCCCCGGCCCACCAGCCCGCTTCTCCCGCACTCCGGGCCGGATCGCCGGCCCCGCACCACGACTCGGCGCCGACACCGACGCGGTCCTCGACCAGCTCCGCGCGGCCGTCCCCGGGCAAGCGTCGCCGATGACACCCGGTGAAACCCCGATGCGCTCCGGCTCTTCCGCCCAGGGCGGGTGGGACCGGTGACCGCCGTGCTGTCGAGCGCCGACCTCGACCTGCGGATGATCTTGCGCCCCGGCGACCGGATCGTTGCCGGGCAGGCGTGTGGTGAGCCGACCACCCTGATCGAGGCGCTGATCGCACAGGGTGGCGATATCGCTGACCTGTCGCTGTTCATCGCCACCAGCTTCTCCGGCCTGCTCACCCCGGCCGCCGCGGCGGCGTTCGAGCCGGTCAGTATGGGCGCGATCGGGGCGTTGCGGGGGCTCACCGCGGAGCATCTGCTGAGTGTGGTGCCGTGCCATGTCAGCCGGGTCGGTCCGATGATCGAGGCGGGTGAGTTGCGTTGTGATGTCGCGTTCGTGCAGGTCGCGCCTGCCGACGCGGACGGTATGCACAGTCTCGGCCTCATCAGTGACCATGTGCTGTCGGCGATCCGGGCGGCGCGGGTGGTGGTGGCGGAGGTGAACGACCGGGTGCCGCGCACCGTGGGCGAGCGGATCCACGCCGGCGACATCGATTACGCGATCCGGGTCTCCCGGGAGCCGGTGCAGGTCACCGCTGCCGCCATCGGGCCGGTGGACGAGGCGATCGCCCGGAACGTCGCCGAGTTCGTCGAGGACGGCACGGTGCTGCAGGTCGGGATCGGCGCGGTACCGGACGCGGTGCTGCGACTGTTGCGCGACCGCACCGATCTCGGTGTGCACTCCGGCATGATCGGCGATGCTCTGGTCGATCTGGTGCAGGCGGGGGTGGTGACCAACGCGCGCAAGGAGATCGATCGCGGGGTCTCGGTGACCGGCGCGCTGATCGGCACCGAGCGGCTCTACGGGTTCGCCGACCACAATCCGCTGATCCGCATGTGCACCACCGCCTACACCCACGACCCGGCGGTGCTCGGCCTGCTCAGTCGCCTGGTCACGGTGAACTCGGCCGTTGAGGTCGATCTCACCGGGCAGGTCAATGCCGAGCAGAGCGGTACGGCGTATTTCGGCGGCACCGGCGGGCAGGTGGACTTCGTGCGTGCGGGTCTGCGGTCGCCCGGCGGACGGTCGGTGATCGCGTTGCAGTCCACGGCCCGGCGCGGGACGGTGAGCCGGATCTGCGCGGCATTGTCGGGTCCGGTTACCACCGCGCGTAGCGATGTCGACGTGATCGTCACCGAATACGGAGCCGCCGCACTGGCCGGGCGGACCATGGCCGAACGCGCCCGCGCGCTGATCACGGTGGCGCACCCCGACTTTCGCGACGAGCTGGAGCGCACGGCCTACGAGATCCAGCGGAGAGGATTCTGATGTCCGAGGACGCAGTGCTGTTCGAAGCGAGACCGGACGGGATCGCGGTGATCACCCTGAACCGTCCCGAGACCCGCAACTGCCTGGCCCGCGATGTACGGGCGGGACTGTTCGCGGCGTGGGAACGTTTCGGGGCGGACCCCACGCTGCGGGTCGCGGTGCTCACGGGTGCGGGCCGGACCTTCTGCGCCGGTGGGGACCTCAAGGAGATGGTGGCGACCGGGATGACGGTCCCGCCCCGCGACATGTTCCCGGTCCCCTACGACACCGTGGAACTGAGCAAACCGACGATCGCCGCGGTCAACGGCGCCGCCTTCGCCGGCGGCTGGATGATCGCCCAGGCCTGCGATCTGTGCGTCGCCTCGACCGAGGCTAGCTTCGCCGTCACCGAGGTGAAGGTGGGCCGCAGCTCGCCATGGGCCGCACCGCTGATCCACATGATCCCGCAGCGGATCATGATGGAGATCCTGCTGACCGGCAAGCCGATCGACGCCCGCCGCGCCTACGAGATCGGCCTGGTGAACCGCCTCACCGAACCGGCCGACCTGCTCCCCGTCGCACTCGAACTGGCCCGCGAGATCGCCGAGGCGGCACCACTGTCGGTGCGCGCGGCCCGCGACACGGTCATGCTCGCCACCGAGATGGGCCGCGCCGCCGCGCTCCATGCGGCCCGGCACGCCTCGGTGCCCTGCTACCAGAGCGCTGACGCGCAGGAAGGGCCACTTGCCTTCGCGGAGAAGCGAACTCCACGCTGGACCGGCCACTGACCGCGCGGTGGTCGGCGGCCCGGCTCTCGGCGCCGACCGCCACAGTGTGACCCGGTGAGGCGCCGCCGGGCCACACTGTTCGCGGAGCCGAGGGTGAGCGGCTCCCGCTTACCGCGCGGTTCCGCTCACCCGGACCTCATCGACCGTGGGGCACCTGATCGAAGGGCACATCACGGTCGGCGCTGTCCTCGCGTGGCATGCCGAGGACCCGTTCGCTGATGACATTGCGCGCCATCTCGGTGCTGCCGCCCGCCAGGCTCCACGCGGCGCGGAACAGGTAGTCCAAGCCGACGGTTTCGGTGTCGGCCTCGGCGCCCGCGGTGTAGGTCGCGCCGTCGGAGCCGGCGATGCGCAGGGCGGTATCGGTTTGCAGCCAGGCGTTCTCGGCGGAGAACAGGCGAGGGATCGCGCCGGAGGTGGGTGGCAGGGTGCCGGTGGTGATGGCACGGGTGACATGGGCGATGAGCTGGTCACGGACCACGTTCATGGCACGTGCCTCACCGATGTCCTCGCGCACGCGCGTGTCCGCCGACTGGCCGGTCGCCTTCGCCAGGCGCAGTAGCTGGTCGGCCTCGCCGCCGAGGTGCGGGCGGGCGCCGCTGGTGTAGGGCGAGGTGCCGCCGAGGGCCGCCCGTTCGTGGAAGAGCAAGCGCGAGGCCGCTTCCCAGCCGCCGTCGACCTGCCCGACCACCGCGTCCGCGGGCAGCACCACATCGTCGAAGAACTCCTGGCAGAACTCGGTGGAACCGGTGACCTGCTTGATCCGCTGCACCGTGACGCCTGCGGCGTGTACCGGCACCAGGAACAGGGTCAGCCCTTGATGTTTGGGCACCGACCAGTCGGTGCGGGCCAGACATAGGCCGTAGTCGGCGGCGTAGGCGCCCGAGCTCCAGATCTTGGAGCCGTTGAGGATCCACCGGTCGCCGTCGCGGTCGGCGCGGGAGGTGAGCCCGGCCAGATCCGAGCCACCACGCGGCTCGGACAGGAACTGCACCATGATCTCCTCGCCACGCAGCACCGCGGGCAGATGGTCCAGTTTCTGCTCTTCGGTGCCGAGATCGAGCAGGCTGGCCGCGCAGATCGCCAGCGTCGGCACGTTCAGCAGCAGCGGCAACTCGTAGGGGAGCGACTCCTCGGTGAAGGCCTCCTGATGTTCGGGACTCAGGCCGAGACCGCCGTATTCGGGGGGGAAGCAGATACCGGCGAAACCGCCGTCGTGGAGCCGGCGCTGCAACCGGCGGGCGTGCTGCCATGCCTCCTCGGTGTCGGCGGGTGCGATCGTGGACGGTGCCGGGGACATGTTCGCTCGCAGCCAGTCCCGTGCCCGGAGCCGGAATTCCTCGACGGTCTCGATGTCGGTGGTCATACGACGATGCCTTCCTGAGAGGACGGTGCGGTCATGCCGCGGAGTCGAGCAGATCGGTGATGTGGCGGCGGTGTTCCTCTGGCGTGCCGTACAGCGCGCGACCGAGGGTGATCCGGCGCAGGAACAGGTGCAGATCGTGCTCCCAGGTGACACCGATCCCGCCGTGCAACTGCACGCAGTCCTGGGCGATCACCGGAGCTTTCGCGCCCACATACGATTTCGCGATGCTGATGTACTCGTCGGTCTCCGGCGCCTCGGCGTCCCAGGCGGCGGCCGCGGCGAGCGCGGTGGCGCGGCAGGCCTCCAGCCAGGTCTTGTTGTCGGCCATGCGGTGCTTGAGCGACTGGTACGAGGCCAGCGGCCGCCCGAAGGTGTAGCGCTCGAACAGCCAGGTCAGTGTGCGGGTGAGGGCGTGCTCGGCCGCACCGGCGGACTCCGCGGCGGTGACGAGCGCGGCGGCGCCTGCCTGCGCGCGCACCGCGGCCACTGCCGCGGCGCCGGTGTGGGTCACCGCGTCGGCACCGACGACGACATCGTCGAACACGACCTTGCCGGTGCGCCGGGTGAGATCGATGGTCCAGGTGGGGCGAACGGTCACGCCCGGCGCTTCGGCGGGCACGAGCAGCTGGATCGGGCCGTCGGGACCGGTCGCGGTGACCAGGAACAGGTCGGCCTGATCGGCCGCCTCCACCCGGTCCTTGACCCCGGTCAGCCGGTAGCCCGAACCGGCGGGCACCGCCCTGGTGCCACCGAACTCGCCGGTGAGCACGCCGAAACCGGCACCGGGCTCGTACACCGCCCAGGTCACGACGAGTGTGCCCGCCACGATCGCGGCGACCGTCTCGGCGAGGTGGTCGGCGGTGGCCCGCAGGCCAGCCAGCGCCGCGGTGACGGTGACGAACGGGCCGGGCGCGGCGGCCCTGCCGAGTTCCTCGGCGACCAGGGCCAGCTCGGTCATCGGGTGACCGGATACCGAACCGCCGCCGAGGCTTTCGGGTGCCAGCATCGCCGTCCATCCGAGTTCGGCGCCGCGTCGCCACCAGTCCCGATCGAAGCCGGTTCCGGCGTCGGCGAGCGCGCGCACGGTCTCGATCGGGACGGTGCCCGCGAGGAATTCACGGGTGGTCATCTGAAAAAACCGCTGGTCCGCGGTGGGATCGTGGGGCATGGGGTCGGTCCTCCGGTTGACGCGCAGCGAGCAATGTGGAAATCTCATACTCACATGTGAGAGGCTTATTCTCAATCACGGAAGTCGACTGGCACCAACATCCGATGGGTGGCGTCGACCGGAATCTCGAAGGGACCCGTCGCGTGGTGAACAACTTCCAGGATCTGGACTTCTTTCTCGGACAGGAGCTGGTCGCAGATCCCTACCCGTACTTCGATTCGCTGCGCGAGCAATGCCCGGTGACCCGCGAGCGTCATCACGACGTGATGATGGTGACCGGCTACGACGAGGCGCTCGAGGTCTACAACGACGTGGACCGGTTCTCCTCGTGCATCGCCGTCACCGGTCCGTTCCCCGGATTCCCGGTTCCGCTGGACGAGAACAGCGATGTCGACGCGGTGATCGCCGAGCATCGCGACAGCCTGCCGATGAGTGATCAGCTGCCGACGCTGGATCCGCCGACCCACACCGATCACCGCGCGCTGCTCATGCGGCTGATCACGCCGAAGCGGCTGAAGGAGAACGAGGAGGCGATGTGGTCGATCGCCGACCGCATGCTCGATCACTACCTGGTCACCGGCGGCGACTGCATGCGCGAATTCGCCGGTCCCTTCACGTTGTACGTGATCGCCGACCTGCTCGGCGTGCCGAGGGAGGACCAGGACGAGTTCCTGCACACCCTGCAGCGCGACCCGCACCGCGAGGGTGCCAGCGTGGGCTCCACGCAGGGTGAAGGCATGTCGCACAACCCGATCGAGTTCCTGTACAGCAGGTTCTCCGCCTATATCGAGGATCGCCGCCGCAACCCGCGCAACGACGTGCTCACCAGCCTGGCCACCGCGACGTTCCCGGACGGATCGCAGCCGGAGGTACTCGACGTGGTGCGGGTGGCCGCCAATGTCTTCTCGGCCGGTCAGGAGACCACCGTCCGGCTGCTGAGCTCGGCACTGAAACTGATCGCCGAACGGCCCGACATCCAGGAGTACCTGCGCGCGGACAAGAGCCACATCCAGAACTTCATCGAGGAGTCGCTGCGGATGGAGAGCCCGGTGAAAGGCGATTTCCGGCTCGCCAAGAAGACCTCCACGGTGGGCGGGACCGAGGTCCCGGTGGGGACCGTGCTGATGGTCGTCAACGGTGCCGCCAATCGCGACCCGCGCCGCTTCGACGATCCGACCAGTTTCGATCCGGCGCGCTCGAATGCCCGCCAGCACATCGCATTCGGACGTGGCGCGCACACCTGCCCCGGTGCGCCGCTGGCGCGCGCGGAGGCCAGGATCGCCATCGAGCGCTTGCTCGCCCGCACCACCGACCTACGGATCGACGAGACGGTGCACGGGCCCGCGCAGGAGCGGCGGTACAACTACCTGCCGACCTTCATCCTGCGTGGGCTCACCTCGCTGCACCTGGAATTCGACACCGAGGAGGCCTGATGAAGGTGACTGTCGACGCGGACCGCTGCCGTGGCCACGGTGCGTGTCTGGGGTTGTGCCCTGAGGTCTTCACGCTGAACGTGGACGGCTATGCCGAGACGGCCGCTGGTGCGGTGCCGGACCATCTGGTCGGCGCGGTGGAGGAAGCGGTGTCGGCCTGCCCGGAGCAGGCCATCGTCGTGGAGTGAGGTGGAGGGGTTTCGTTGCGGTGCAGCGGAACCCCTCTCCGGGTGTGACCCGGGCTCGGGACGGGGTGATCGGCGCCGACGGTGTCAGACCGGCGCGGATGGTGTCAGACCGGCGCGGATCGCGGCTTCGAGGAGGCCGAGGTCCGCGCCGAGTGCTGTGGCGACCTCGGTGGCGACCGCGATGTCCTTGCGCAGGAATTCGCCTGCGGTGGTGCGGAACTGGTCGACCGACCCCCGGCCGGCGATCCGGGTGATCGCATTACCGCTGCTGCTCGCGTGGGGCAGCGCGGCCAGTAGGGCAGGCTCGGACAGGCCGAGGACGGTGCCCAGCCGCACCGCGTCGGCGACGAGTCCGATCTGCGCCGCGAACAGGACATTGTTGACCAGCTTCACGCGCTGACCGTCGCCGATCCCACCGACGTGCAGGACCGGATCGGCATAGGCGCCGAGAATTTCGGTCGCGCGGTGAGCATCGGCGTCGGACCCACCGAGGAAGACGGTGAGTATGCCGGCGGCGATATCGTGTGGGCCGCCACTGACCGGTGCGTCGACCACGTCGATACCCCGCCGAGCTGCCGCGGTCCCGACGGTAGCGGCGGTCTCCGGGCTTCCGGTGGTGTGCAGGATGACGAGGGCGCCGGTGGGTAGATCGGCGAGAAGTGTTCCGTCCAGGCAGATCTCGCGCACTTGATCGTCACTGAACACACAGACGATCAGTGCCTCGGCGCCCAGGGCCGCCTCGGTGGTGGACAGTACGGGGGTAGCGCCGGCAGCGGCTACCCCGGCCTGCGCCTCGGCATTCCGTGCCAGGGCTCGTACCGTGTGCCCGGTATCGACGAGACGGACGATCATCGGCATACCCATCCGGCCGGCGCCCACGAAACCCACACGCATCCTGTGCTCTCTTCTCTGTAGGTGACAGTTTTCGCCGTTGGTGACAGTCGATCGGGCGGCAGGAGGCCGAAGAGGCTTCACCGGTGCCTCACACCGACAACGGGATTCGTTCGTTGTCCGCCGGATCGGTGGGCCGGCGCAACGCGCTTTCGGGGATCGGGGCGACTAGGTGAGCCGATCGATCACGGTGCAGCCCGAGGCGCAGTCGGCTGTTCGCCGGACCGGTGAGCCCGCGGATTCGTCAGTGGGGCAGCACCTGTCGCTCCCGATTCATCACCGCGAGGGCGGCATCGGCGGCGGCGAGCTCGATTCCGGGTGCCGCGTCCGCAGCGGAGGCCAGGTCGGCGAGCAGGCCGACATCCTTGCGTAGCAGATCGCCGGCGCGCACGGCCAGGCCGTCGAGGGTGCCGCCCGAGGCCACCACCCGGCCGAGCGCGAAGCTGTCGGCGGTGCCGTGGGTGATGACCTCCCCGAGCCGCGCGACATCGAGGCCGAGGTCGGCGCCGAGGCGCAGCGTGCCCTGTGCGGTCGCGAGGTTCGCGGTGAAAAGCAGGTTGTTGAGCAGCTTGGCGAACTGTCCGGCGCCCACGTCGCCCAGGTGCACGATCGGGTTCGCGTAGGTCGCGAACACCGGCCGGGCGGCCTCGACCGCGTCGCCGGGCCCACCCGCCATCACCAGCAACCGGCCATCGGCGGCGGCCGGCCCACCGCCGCTCACCGGTGCGTCGACGACCGAGACACCCTGGCGCGCGGCGATTTCCGACAATTCGCGGCAGGTGTCCGGATGCACGGTGGAGTGCACGGCCAGTACCGAGCCTGCGGACATACCCGCCAACACGCCGTGCTCACCGGTGACGACCTCGCGGACATCGGCGTCACCTACCACGCACACGCACACCAGATCAGCGGCCGCGCCCAGCGCAGCAGGGGAGTCGGCGGTACTCGCCGCGGTATCGGCGTAGGGCTCGAGCGAAGCCGACCGGCGCGCCCATAGCGTGGTCGGGTACCCGGCCTCGACGATGCGCCGCGCCATGGGCCCGCCCTGACTGCCCAATCCGATGAATCCGACGCGCATCAGCGCGCCTCCTCTCTGTCGACTTCCCTGCCGACGACGTGCGCCGGTGCCGGGCGATAGAACGCCGCGAGCAGGCCGATGGTCGCGGCGACACCGAGTCCGAGTGCGAGCAGTCCGCCCGCCCAGCCGGTGACGGCGATGTCGAAGGCGTGATCGAGGGAGACACGGCCTGGCCCGAGCGCACCCAGCGCGATCGCCGCCACGGCGAGCACCAGGATGTACTCGTAGCCCTCCTTGAACACGAAGAACCCGTTCTTCCGGTGCGCGAGCAGCCCGGCCACCAGCATGACGCCGACCACCGCGCCCGCGCCCAGTGGCGTGCCGAGTCCGAGCACCAGCAGCACGCCCGCGCCGATCTCGGTGACCACGCTGGCCCATGCCTGCAGCACACCGTTGCGCAGGCCGAGCCCGGTGAACCACCCGGCGGTACCGGCGATCTTTCCGCCGCCGAGCCAGTGGTTGACCCCGTGCGCGATCATGGTGGCGCCCACCACGACTCGCAGCAGGAGCAGGGCAGTATCGGTCGAGTCCATCGCATTCACCTCTCCGGCGGCACCGTGCCGCCGTCCAATTGTGTAGTGGGACCGGTGAACTCGCCGTGTTCGGCGGCCACCAGGCACTCCTCGGCGAAGGCGAGCAGACCCAGGTGATAGGCCGCGGCGGTGTTGCCGACACTGATGTTGTGCGCGGTGTTGGGCTGGCGGTTGAGCACGACCCGCGGCGCGGCGGTGAACAGCGCGCCCACCTCGGCCAGCGCGGCCACATCGTTGCACCAGACCCGCTCGTGATCACCCGCGGAGAAGCGCACGGGCACCCGGATTCCGGCGGCCAGCGCCGGGAAGACCTGCGTGGCCCAGTCGGCGACGGCCTCGGTCTCGGACGGTGGGGCGGGCACGGCGATCGAGGCGCCCCGGCGGGCGTCGGCGGGGTAGAGCCGCGGCGGATTCCAGATCAGGTCGCCGACGCCCGGCGGCCGCGGGGAATCGGGGCCGACGGTCCGCAGGATGCCCGCGCCGTCGGGGTGATAGCGGTAGCCGGTGCCGGCCAGCTCCACACCGAGCAGATCGCCGAACCGGGGATCGCCCGCCATCCGCATCGCCAGCTCCGCGCCGGCCGAATGGGCGGTGAGGAACACCCCGGCGCCGCGCGGACGATCGCGTAGGAAGGCCTCGACGGCCTCGAACATCAGGTCCACCCGGACCGCGGCCGGGATCAGCCGGTCGGCGTGGGGCGCGGAACTACCGTAGCCGGGGCGGTCCGGTGCGAGGACGGTGTAGCCGAGCCGGTGCGCGGCCCGCAGCAGCGACAGCTCCGGATGCCCCGGGCAGTCGAAGTAGGCCGAGGTCGTCGATCCGCCGTGCAGGGCGATCAGCACCGCGCGTGGCGCGGGCGACTCGGCGAACAGCGCGGACACCGCGATGCCGTCGACGTCGGTGACGACGGTCGCCGGTGCGTCGTCATCGACGGTATGGAGTTCGGATCGGGTGAGGGTCACATCGTCTCGCTTTCCTTCGCGCTCGTCACCCGGCGCGCAGCAACATCGCACCGCCGGGGGTGAGCCCGCCGCTGGACACCACCGCGACCCGGGCGCCGGGCACCTGTCGTGGTCCGGCATCGCCACGCAACTGCGCGATGGCCTCGTGGAGCAGACCCATGCCGTGGGTGCGGCCGTGGGAGAGCTGCCCGCCGTGGGTGTTCACCGGGATCAGCCCGTCGCGGGCGATGTTCTTGCCGCCGTCGAGGAAGTCCGCGGCCTCGCCGATTCCGCAGAACCCGAGTGCCTCGATCCAGGACAGGCAGTTGAAGGTGAAGCCGTCGTAGAGTTCGGCCACATCGACATCGCGGGGCCGCAGCTCGGTGCGTGTCCACAGGTGCGCGGCCGGGCCGAGGACCTGCGGTTCGTGGGTGAGGGTGCTCTGGTCCCATTCGATGCGCTCGACGATCTGGGTGCCGACCGCCTCGACGAACACCGGGGTGCTCGCCAGATCGCCGACGGTGTCGACCGCGGAGACGATCACCGCGACCGCGCCGTCGCACGGGACATCGCAGTCGTAGAGCCCGAACGGGCTGGTGACAGGGCGGGCCGCGAGATAGTCGTCCATCGTCATCGGGTCGCGGTAGACCGCGGTGGGGTCGAGTTCGGCGTTGGCGCGCTGATTGAGCGCGATCCAGCCCAGAGTCTCCCTGGTGGTGCCGTAGTCGTGGAAGTGGCGCTGCGCCTTCTGCGCGAGGGTGTGCGCCGCGGACGTGGCGCCGAAAGGGGCCAGCCAGCTGGCGGTGCGGCCGCCGCTCGGGGTGATCCGGCCCGCCTTCATGTGCTCGGCGAAGGTGGACTCCCAGACGGTGCGGAAGCACAGCACGTGCCGGGCCAGCCCGGCGGCCACCGCGGTCATCGCGGCGATCACCGAGCCACCGGGGCCGAAGGTTTCGATACCGCCGTTGTGCCAGGTCGGCCGGATGCCGAGCGCGGCTTCGAGCGCGGTCACCCCACCCTCGCCGAACCCGCCGAGATTGCCGCCGCCGGGATAGGACGACAACCCGTCGATATCGTCGAAGGTGAGTCCGGCGTCGGCGACCGCGCGCTCGCAGGCCGCCACGGTCAGCGACAGCGGCGGCACCATGAGCCTGCGGCCGATCTGCGACATCCCGATGCCGGTGAGCGCGACCCGGTCCTCGAACTTGTCGCTGCGCACCATCGGCCGGATGCGCGCGGCATAGGCGTCGGGGGCGATCTCGTCCACCGGCAGCGCGACCGGTTCGCCGGGGACCGGGCGGAACAGCGGCAGCCACACGTCACCGTCGGGCTGGAAGCTCACCTCGACCGGCATGCCGAGTTCGAGCGAATCCGGTTCGGCCGCCACGATATTGGTGGTCAGCCGGACCCGGGTGTCCTCGACCGGCGCGACGGTGGCCACCACGTACGGCGGGTCGAGGCCGGGGACGGCGAAGCGGTGATTCACCGTGAACGCGATCAGCGTCGCGCGACCGGAGAGCTCACGGACCCCGAGTTCGTGACCGCGGCAGTAGCGGCACACCGGCTGCGGCGGGTGCAGCAGGGCGGCGCAGGAGCGGCACTCCTGAACGCGCAGGACGCCGTCGGCGCCCGCGGTCCAGAAGAATTCGTTGTCCGGGCCGAGCTGCGGCAGCGGCCGCCCGGACGCGGGTGTGCTGTCCGCCGCCACAGGTTTCCTCCTCGATCAGATCTGCGCGTCGGCGCGATTCTGGGTGACCGGCTCGGCGAGCCGCTGTTCGTCGATGACCGTCTGCAGCTTCGCCAGGGTTTCGTCCAGGCCGGGACCGAGCCGCCGGCCCGGGGTGAAGGTGGCGGGCAGATGCCGCATCCCCTGGATCACCGCGATGGTGTCGTAGTGCACGGTCTCCTCGGCGACGGCCCGGTAGTCGGGCATCCGGTCCAGGACCGCGACCAGCATCCGCTTGAACACCGTGCGTGCCACATTGGAGCCGATGCAGCGGTGGATGCCGAGCCCGAAGCTGTAGTGCCGGTTGCCCTTCCGGTCGAGCACGACCTGCTCGGGGTCGGTGAACACGGCCGGGTCGCGATTGGCCATCGCCCACGACAACCACAGCCGGTCGCCCTCCCGGAAGGACGCGCCCGCCACCTCGCAATCGGCCGCGAGCGTGCGCCCGTCGCCCGGTGCCGGGGTGTAGTAGCGCAGGAACTCCTCGGTGGCCGGATCGAGCAGCGCCTCGCGGTCGCGGCTGAGCGAGGCGCGCTCGTCGGGATTGTCCGACAGCCATTCCAGGGCGTGCGCGGTGAGCGCGGTGGTGGTGTCGAACCCGCCGCCGATGAGCAGGCTGAGCATGCCCAGGATCTCCATGTCCGGCAACGGTTCCCCGTTGACCTGCGCCGTCGCGACCGCGTGGATCAGGCCGGGTCGCGGCGTCGCCCTGATCTCGGCCAGGTTGGTGAGTAGATCCAATCCCATGGTCCGGTGCATCTCCGCGATGCGGGGATAGTCCGGGGAATCCGGCGGGGTGTAGACCGCCGCGTGGACCGGTTCGTTGTAGATGGTCCACTTCGCCAGCGGCACACCGAGCATGCCGAGGGTGAGGACGGCGGGCACCACATTGGCCAGGTCGTCGACGAAATCGATCCGGCCGCTCTCGATGTGCTCATCGATCGCGGCGCGCACGACCTCGTCGACGAACGGCACCCACCGTCGCACGGCGGCGGGGGACAGGTACGGGTTCAATGCCGAACGCAGCTCCCGGTGCTCGGGTTCGTCCATCTCGAGGATGCCACCGCGGATCCCCCGCGCCCGGGGAGCGGGCGGGATGGAGATGCCGCGGTAGCCCGTGCGGACACCGTGCGGATCGTGGTCGTTGGACACGTGCGGGCAGCGCGCGAGTTCGAAGACCTCGCGGTTGCCCGCCGCGACCCAGTGCCCGTCGTAGGTGTCGGTCCAGGCGAGCGGGCACTCGCGCTGCATCGTCTCGGTGATGTCCTGGAACTCTTCGCGGTATTGCGGTGCGTACCGGTCGAAGTGGAACCGGGGTTGGTGGCGGGTGTCGTCGGCGGTCACTGCTCCGCCAGCGAGATGGCCCGCTCGGGGCACGAGTGCGCGGCTTCGCGCACCTGCTCCTGCTGATCGGCGGGCACCCGCTCCTCGACCGGGGAGGAGTGTCCGTCGATATCACTGAGTTCGAACGCCTTCGGCGCGATCATGGCGCACAGCGTGTGCCCCTGGCAGCGCTGCGCATCGACCTGGACCTTCACGATGAATCTTCCTCTCAGATGTGGTACTCGTACCACTTCAGGTAGCCGCCGCCGTCGACGCGCAGCTGCGTTCCGGTGATGAACCGCGACTCGTCCGACGCCAAGAACAGCACGGCGTCGCTGATGTCGCGGGTCTCGACGTAGGGGATCGGCATCGCCTGCTGGACACCGAAAGCCGGCTCGGCGTCCGCGCGGGTCGGGTGCTCGAGATCGGGGCGGAACGAGCGGTACATCGGCTCGCTCTGCAACATCGGGGTATCGCAGTTGGTCGGGTGGATCACGTTGGCGCGGATGCGCTGTGCCGCGATGTGCAGGGCCAGATGGTGCACGTACTCCGAGAGACCCCGCTTGGCGACGACGTAGGCGATGCCGCCCGGATCGCGGCCGGGCTGGTCCACCTTGGCGATGTCCATCAGCGCCGCGACCGAGCCGGTCGCGATGATGGAGGCGCCTTCGCGCAGATGCGGCAGCGCGGCCTGGATGGTGTTGATGACGCCGATCAGGTTGGTGTCGATGACATCGGACCAGGCCTGCCACTGCGGCGTGCCCTTCATCCCGGCGATGCCCGCCTGGGCGATCACGATGTCGAGGTGGCCGAATTCGGCTACGCCGTCGGCGATGACCGTCTTGAGGGCGGCGGCGTCGCGCACATCGACCTGCCTGGTCAGGATCCGGCGCCCGGCCTTCTCCACCAGTCGCGCCGTCTCCTCGAGGTCCTCGGGGCGCGAGAGCGCGTAGCCGATGGTGTCGATGTCGTGGCAGATGTCCACGGCGATGATGTCGGCGCCCTCTTCGGCCAGCCGGACCGCGTGACTACGGCCCTGGCCGCGTGCCGCTCCGGTGACGAAGGCGACTTTGCCTGCTACGCGTCCCATGGGAGTTCCTCTCGTTCGGGGTGTTCGATGCTCATGTGTTGCGTCCGCCGTTGACCCCGAAGATCTGCCCGGTGATGTAGGAGGCTTCCTCGGAGATCAGGAAGGCACACGCCGCGGCGATGTCGGCCGGCGTGCCGACCCGGCGGACGGGCGTGCGCTGGATGTGGTCCTCGACCGTGCCGCCGAGGCGCTGTGCCTGTTCGTTCTTGCGCAGCATGGGGGTGTCGATGAACCCGGGCGGCACCGCGTTGACGGTGATGCCGGACGGACCCAGTTCCAGCGCAAGGGCTTTGGTGAGGCCGTTGACCGCCGACTTGGCCGCGACATAGTGCGCCATGAACGGCTGGCCCGAGTGCGTGCTCGACGAGGAGATGTTGACGATGCGGCCCCAGCCCGCCTCGACCATGTCCGGCAGCACGGCCTGAATGGTGTGGAAGACGCCGTGCAGGTTCACATCGATCACCCGCTGCCACTCCGCGAACGACAGCTTCCCGAAACGTTTGAAGCCGTCGAGCCCTGCCGAGTTCACCAGCACCGCGACCGGGCCGAACTTCGTGCGGACCGCGTCCAGCGCGGCCGCGATCTGTTCCGGATCGGTGACATCGGCCTGGAAGGCGTAGTCGTCGTCGGCCGACGGGTTCAGGTCGAGGGTGGCGACGTGGAATCCGTCGCCGCGCAACCGCTCGGCGATGCCGAGCCCGATGCCGGACGCGCCCCCGGTGACCACCGCTGTTTTCACAAGAATCTCCCTTCCGGATGTGAGAACCGTACTCTCGCCTCGATTCGATTAGCAAGGGCTGCGGCCGAATTCGGGCACCCGATGATGATGTGGACGAAATGTGCCGATTCGCTCGCCGATCCCTGCTACCGTCCCGCTTGTTGCATGTAGCATTCTCACTTGAGAGAATGTGATTTCCACGGGACATGGGTCCCAGCTAGGAGGCGGGATGTCAACGCAGGAAGTGGCGGGCACGGTGACACGTCGATTGCTCGTCGACGGGCAGTTGCGCGAAACCGGGCAGACGCTCGCTTCGCTCGATCCCGCGACCGGCGAGGTGTACGGGTACGCGCCCGAAGCCGGGGTGGCCGACGTGGACGACGCCGTCGCCGCCGCGCGCCGCGCGTTCGACGAGACCACCTGGGCGACCAATCCCCGGTTCCGCGCGCGCTGCCTGCGCCAGCTCTACCGCGCACTGCGCGACAACGTGGAGGAACTGCGCGCGCTGACGATCGCCGAGGTCGGCGCGACGCGCGCGCTGACCGCGGGCAATCAGCTCGAGACCCCGTTCGAGATCGTGCGCTACTACACCGATCTGCTCGACAGCTACGCCTGGACCGAGGACCTCGGCAATGTCGAGATCCGCGGGCAGCAGCATCACCGGTGGGTGGAGAAGGAAGCGGCAGGCGTGGTCGCCGCGATCGCCGCCTACAACTATCCGCATCAGCTCGCCCTGGCCAAGCTCGCGCCCGCGCTGGCCGCCGGCTGCACGGTGGTGCTCAAGGGCGCGCCGGACACCCCGCTGGCCACGCTGGCGCTGGGCGAGCTCATCGCCGAGCACACCGAGATCCCGGCCGGGGTGGTGAACGTCCTCGCGTCCTCCGACATCGAGGTGGGCAAGCGGATGACCACGCATCCGGACGTGGATGTGGTCACCTTCACCGGGTCGACGCCGGTGGGACGCCAGATCATGGCGGCCGCGAGCGCCACCCTCAAGAAGGTGTTCCTCGAGCTGGGCGGCAAGTCGGCGATGATCCTGCTCGACGACGCCGACTACACCCAGGCGGCGGTGTTCGCGGCGTTCAGCGTCGTCACCCACGCCGGGCAGGGCTGCGCGCTCACCACCCGGCTGCTGGTGCCCGCCGCCGATCACGACCGGGTCGCCGAGCTGGTCGCGGCCAACTTCGCCCATGTGCGCCACGGTGATCCGAACGAACCGACCACCTACATGGGACCGCTGATCAGCGCCACCCAGCGCGACAAGGTGCACGCGATGGTCGAGCGCGCGGTCGCCGCGGGCGCCACCCTGGTCACCGGAGGGAAGAAGCTGGATCCCGGCTTCTTCTACGCACCGACCCTGCTGGCGAATGTCGACCCCGACAGCGAGATCGCCCAGGAGGAGGTGTTCGGCCCGGTGCTGGCGCTGATTCCGTACTCCGACGACGACGAGGCGGTCCGCATCGCCAACAACTCGATCTACGGGCTGTCCGGCGCGGTCTTCAGCGCCGACGCCGACCGGGCCAAGGCGGTGGCGCGACGGGTGCGCACCGGCACCTTCAGCATCAACGGCGGCAACTACTTCCACCCCGACGCGCCGTTCGGCGGCTACAAGCAATCCGGTATCGGCCGGGAGATGGGCGTGGCCGGGTTCGAGGAGTTCCTCGAGCACAAGACCCTCGCGGAAGTCCTCGCGTGAGCGGGCCGCTCACGGGCATCACCGTGCTCGAGGTCGCGATGTACGGGTTCGTGCCGTCGGCCGGGGCCGTGCTGTCGGACTGGGGCGCCGATGTGGTGAAGGTGGAGCACGCCAGCGGGGGCGATCCGCAGCGCGGGTTGCGCCGGGTGGGTGCCTTCACCGTTGAGGGCGACCCGAATCCCAATGTGGAGCACGCGAATCGGGGCAAGCGCAGTATCGGCGTCGACATGTCCGTGCCGGAGGGCCGCGAGGTGATCACGGCGCTGGCGAAGAACGCCGATGTGTTCCTCACCAGCTTCCTGCCGTCCGCGCGGACCAAGTTCGGCATCGACGTCGACGACATCCGCGCGGTCAACCCGGACATCGTCTACGCCAGGGGCAGCGCGCTCGGTCCCCGCGGTACCGAGGCCGTCCGCGGCGGGTACGACATGACCGCCTTCTGGTGCCGCGGCGGGATCGCCGCGACCATCACCCCGGAGGGCACCGAAGGGCTGATCCAGCCGCCAGGCCCGGCCTTCGGCGACACCATCTCGGGCACCAACCTGGCAGGCGGTATCGCCGCCGCGCTGCTCAAACGCGAACGCACCGGCGAGACCTCGGTGGTCGACGTGTCGCTGCTCGGCAGCGGGCTGTGGGCACTCGGGCACACGATCGCGCTGTCGGCCTCTCAGCAGCAGCCGATGCGCGCGCCGCGACCGGGTGTGCACGGCGCGCCGACCAATCCGCTCTCCGGCCTCTACGCCACCTCCGACGATCGCTACCTGTCGTTCGTCATGTTGCAGCCCGCCAAGTTCTGGGCCGACGTGTGCCGCCACGTCGACCGGCCCGAGCTGGCCGAGGATCCCCGCTTCGCCGACGCCGCGTCGATCGCGGAGCACACCGCCGAGGCGGTGGCGATCCTGCGCGAGGTGATCGGCGGGCGCACCCTCGCCGAGTGGACCGAACGGTTCGCCACGCTGGCGGGTCCGTGGGCGCCGGTACAGGATTCGGTCCAGCTGCTCGCCGACGCCCAGATCAGGGCGAACGACTATCTGCTGCCCGCGGGCGAGCTCGAGCTGGTCTCCAGCCCGGTGCAGTTCGACGTGGCGCCGCCTCAGCTGCGGCCAGGACCGGAGTTCGCCGCGCAGACCGAGGAGATCCTGCTCGAACTGGGGCTCGACTGGGATCGCATCATCACGCTCAAGACCGCGGGCGCGGTCACCTAGTCGTCCGGAAGGAATCGATATGCCGAACGTCGCGTCGATGGGGACGTATCTACCCTGCTGGGGGGACCGGCATCATCGTGTCGCCGGGGACGACGAGGACGCGGTCACCCTCGCGGTGGAAGCGGGCCGGGCCGCGCTCGCCGGTGGCGAACCGGTGGAACGGGTGGTGCTGGTCAGCCGCGAGCTGCCGCTGGTGGAGAGCAGCAATACCGCGGTGCTGCTGGCGGGGCTCGGTCTCGATCCCGAGCTCGAGGTGACCGAGCGGCTGGGTGGCGCCCCGGCCACCCTGGACGCGCTGAGTTCGGCCCGGCCGCGCACGCTGGTGATCGGCGTGGATCTCGAGCCCGCCGGTGCGGCCGCCGCGTGGATCTCCGACCGCAACGGTGTGCAGGTGCGCACCACGGCCAGGGTCGCGCGCAGTCTGCCGGTGCGGACCCGCCACGCCGACGGTGTCCACGACTACGGCGATCCCCGGCTGCTGCGCGAGCGCGGGTTGGTGGCGTCGCTGTCAGCGGCCTGGCTCGACACCCCGGTCGCGGTCGCCGGAGTGGAGTACAAGCAGGCGGCCGCCCTGTGCGGGACGCCGCCCCAGCTGCCGACCACGGGCGCGTCGTCGGCGCTGTTCGCGCTGGCCGCGATGGCGGAACGGGATGCCGCGGGGCTGCTGGTGGGGGTGGAGCAGGCGAGCCTGTCCGGTGTCACGGTGGTGCCCGGCCCGCTGGCGCTGCGGCGGCTCGAGCCGCCCGCGCGCCCGCAACTGGAGGGCGTCATCGAACCAGGGACGGACCTGCCGCTCTCGCTGGCCGCCTACGAGCGCGCCTTCGAAGCCAAGGTGCGCTGGGAGGCGGGCAGACACGAGGGCACCGACGAGCTGGACTTCCCGCCCCGCTATCGGCTGGGCGCGGACGGCAGCCTCGCCACCGCCTACACCCTGGTGCCGTTGCCGCGCACCGGCACCGTCTATACCGCGACCACCGTGCGCATGCCCGTGCCCGGTCAGAAGAGCCCGTACACGCTGGTGGTCGTCGAACTCGACGACATCGGCGTGCGCGCGCTGGCGAAGGTGACCGGCGCCGACGCAGGCACCGCCGGGATCGGGGTGCGGGGCCGAATGGTGTTGCGCCGGGTGGCGATACGTTCGGGCGTCCCGGACTACGGATACGCGTTCGAGCCGGAAAGGGAAACGGTATGAGAAGAGTCGCCGTCGTCGGCGCGGGGATGACCCCGTTCGCCGAACACTTCGCCTTCGGTCTGAGCGATCTGCTGCCGATGGCCTTCGCCGAATGCGCAGCCTCCGTCGACAAGGGCTTGCGCATCGACGACATCGAGGCCGCGTGGTTCGGCGCGCTGCGGACCACCGACGGGTTCCCGTCCGGGATCCTCGCCGAAGCGCTCGGCCTGCCCGACCTGCCGGTGACCCACATCGAGAACTCGTGCGCCACCGGCAACGACGCGGTACGAAATGCCTTGTACGCCATCGCTTCCGGTGCGGTGGACGTCGCGCTGGTGATCGGCGCGGACAAGCTGCGCGAGACTGCGGAGAAGGACATGCTCCGCGAATGGGAGTCGATGACCAGGCATCGCGCCTGGGACTACGAGCTGGGCCTGTTCGCACCCGCGGGCTTCGCCCTGCACGTGAGTCGCTACCTGCACGAGTCACCGGCCACCCGCGAGCACCTGGCCATGGTGGCGGTGAAGAACCACCGGCACGGTGCGCGGAATCCGAAGGTGCGCTTGCCTTTCGAGATCACCATGGAGCAGGCGCTGCAGGCGCCGATCGTGGCCGACCCGTTCGGGGTGTACGACTGCGCGCCGCAGAGCGACGGTGCCGCGGCGCTGGTGCTCGTCGCCGAGGACGTGGTCGACCGCTACACCGACGCGCCGGTGTGGGTGCGCGGGGTCGGGCTGGGGCTGGACTCGATCATGGTGCAGCACAGGGCGGATCTCACCACCTTCCCGGCGACCCTGCGGGCGGCCCGCCGCGCGTTCGCCATGGCCGGTCTCGGCCCGGCCGACATCGATGTGGCCGAGGTACACGACTACTTCACCGGCATCGAGCTGATGAGTTACGAGGATCTCGGCTTCGCCGAGAAATTCGAGGCACACAAGCTCCTCGAGACCGGAGCGACCTCGGTCGGCGGTGCGCTGCCGGTCAATCCCAGCGGTGGTCTCAAAACCAAGGGGCACCCGCCCGGCGCCACCGGCATCGCCCAGTGCGTCGAGCTGTTCGAGCAATTGCGCGGTAGCGCGGTGAACCAGGTCGACGGCGCGCGTTTCGGGTTGGCGCACAACCTGGGTGGGCCGACCGCGGTCGCCGCGGTGACGATTCTCGAGGGCCCTGCCCGCTGAGTCCGGCGCGACACACGAGAGCCCGGCCCCCGAACGGGGACCGGGCTCTCGTGGTGGTCAGAGGGAATGCCAGACCGTGAGCCGGGTGCGGGCGGAGTCGGCCGCCGCCGTCACGGTCATCCGGCCGTCCGCGGCGCGGGCACCGAGTTCGGCGAGCACGGTGGACGGTTCGCCGTCGAGCACGAACACCGACAGGTAGCGGGCCTCCTCCGGTCCGCCCCTGGCCAGTTTGTGCCGCTCACACGACACCACACCGGGGATGGTGAGCATCTCCGGGATGTGCACGTCGGTGTACCAGCGGTTGTACTCGTCGTCCATCCCGTCGTGCGGGGTGGCGAATACCATCAGTCGAGCTGTCATGGCAGTCCTCAGCCGTGCAGGCGGGTGTAGGCGGCCGCGTAGTCGGCGCGCGAGCGGGTGGAGACATCCACGTCGGTGGCGGTGGCGCGCAGCGCGCCCACGGTGGCCCGCTCGCGCGGGATGTGCCCGAACGGATTCCAGTTGAAGTGCCGACAGGCGTTCTCCCAGGTGATCTTGTGGATGTCGTCGTCGTCGGCACCCGCGGCCAGGAGTTCCTCGAGCACGAACTCCGGCGCGTTGGGCCAGATCGAATCCGAGTGCGGGTAGTCGCATTCCCACGCGATGTTGTCGATGCCGATGTCGTGGCGGAACTTCAGCGCGGTCCGGTCGGTGACGTAGCAGGCGAGCACGTGCTCGCGGAAGACGTCGCTGGGCATCTTGCCGCCGAAGTCGCGGCGCAGCCAGCGCTGGTTGGTGTAGTGCCGGTCCGAGCGGTCGAGGAAGAACGGGATCCAGCCGACACCGCCCTCGGACAGCGCGACCTTCAGCTTCGGGAACTGCCGGAAAGCCGGTCCCCACAGCAGATCCTGGGCCGCGATCAGCGAAATACTCGGCGCCAGCACCATGAGGTTGTCGATCGGTGCGTCCGGGGCAAGGCGCAGCACGCCGAAGCCCTGGCCGATGTGCAGGTTCATCACTGTGTCGTTGTCCTGCAGCGCATGGAACACCGGCGCCCAGTAGTCGATGTCGTGATAGCTGGGCAGGCCGTCGATATGCGGCAGTTCGGGCATGGTCACCGAGTGGCAGCCGCGGGCGGCGAGGCGTTCGATCTCGGCGACCGCCAGCTGCGGATCCCACATGGGCAGAATGCCGATCGGGATGAAGCGGCCGGGATAGGCGCCCGCCCAGTCCTCGAGGTGCCAGTCGTTGTAGGCCGAGATCATCGCGACGGTGATCTCGTCCTGGCCGCCGCGGCTCAGATGTCCCGCGCTGAAACCGGTGAAGGTGGGAAAGCACATGGAGGTGAGCACGCCGTTGGCGTCCATGTCGCGCACGCGGTCGTGCACGTTGTAGACGGCGGGGCGCATCTCCGCGTACCCGGCCGGGTCGCGGCCCCACTCCTCGGCGGGCCAGGTGACCACGGCGTTGAGCCCGGCGACGCCGGTCGGCCGGTCCCGGTAGATCCAGTGGTCGATGCCTTTCTCGTCGGCGACCACCCGCGGTGCGTAATCGGCCCATTTGCGGGGGACGTGGTGGTCGAACATATCGAGTGGCTCGACCACGTGGTCGTCGATGCTCACGAGTATCAGGTCGTCGGTGTTCACGGGACTCCTCGCTCTGTCAGGTGCTGCGCTGGGATCGCACGATCGAAACAGGCGACCCACCTAGCGAGAATGAAATTCTCGCAATTGGAAAATCATACCGCACGAGAACGGTGATCGGACTGAAGGTAGGGAGGATCGGTGGGCCGATAATGGCCTGTTTCCGGCACTGATGGGTAACATGGCCGAAAAGAATGACATTCTCACCTGGAGGGCGCATGACGGCTCGTCGGTATCTGTCCGGAGCGGGTTCGGTGCCGCTCGACCCACCTACCTCGGTCGTCTGGGAACTCGCCACCCGTCGCGACGACCCCGCCCGGCGTCGGCCGGTGGTGCCCGGCGATCATCTGCTCGGCACCACCGCCTGCTTCGAGCTGATCGATGATCTCGCCCGGATCGGGGTGGACGCGGTGGAGATCGGCGGCGGCGAACCCACCGAGCGCGCCGACTTCTGGGCGATCGTGGACCGCGTGCGCGAGCGGGGGATGAGCCTGGCCTTCGACACCGACGGCACCGGGATCACCCCGGCGGTGGCCCGGCGCCTGGCCGGCGACCACCGGCTCACCGCCCGGATCCGCCTGTCCGCGGCCACTTCGGCCGCCGACGACGTAGTGCGTGGCGCCGGTGCGTACCGCGCGAGTGTGCGCGCCATGGAACTGCTCGCCTCAACCGGCGACTACGAGTTCGAGGTCACCGCACCCCTCACCCGGCACACGGCCGATCACCTCGACGCGCTGGCCGGTGTCGCCGACCTGTTCGGTGCCCGACTCCGGCTGACCGGCGACCGCCCCACCGACTCGGCCCCCGATGCCGGACAACGCCGCGCACTGGCGGCCTGGCTGCGCGCCCACGGCGGCGAGATCCGCCTCGGCCCGCACCTCACCGGCGACCTCGCCGAGACCTGCGGCGCGGGCATCGACACCTGCCGCATCGATGCGA
Organism: Nocardia sp. NPDC058518; assembly: GCF_042719655.1. Taxonomy (NCBI): domain Bacteria; kingdom Bacillati; phylum Actinomycetota; class Actinomycetes; order Mycobacteriales; family Nocardiaceae; genus Nocardia; species Nocardia sp. NPDC058518. Next base: position 303 of record NZ_JBHXNJ010000009.1, on the reverse strand, counting down.
CCGGCCTGGTGTTCGCCTGCCCGGTGCCCCGCCCGGCACCACCGGTCGGCACCATCCGGGCCAAGGGCGGCTTCGCCGCACTCTGGCAACAGGCACCCTTGCTCGCCCACGCCCGCACCGGCGGCTGCCCGGCCGCACCCGCGGTCGCGCGCGGCGCCTGAGCGGTCCGGTCATGTTGTTCGCGGCCGCTTAGCGGCACCGAATCGACGCCCGCCCCCCGCGCCCCACGGGGCGCGCGCGGGCGGGGGGGGTGGGGTAGCGGCGATTGTGAGGTGAGCAGGTGCGTGAAAACCCGGCTCATAT
>NZ_JBHXNJ010000008.1:265984-273855 GCF_042719655.1 Nocardia sp. NPDC058518 | reverse complement strand
GCCCGGTCCCATTCCGAACCCGGAAGCTAAGGCCACCTGCGCCGATGGTACTGCACTCGACAGGGTGTGGGAGAGTAGGACACTGCCGGAACATCATTGCGAAAGGCCCTCAACCATTGGTTGGGGGCCTTTTTGCGTTCCAGAACCAGCACCGGATCGGCCGATCCTGGCTTCTCCCAACCTGTCTGGCTGTCTGGGGCTAGCCTGTGCGTGTGAGTGGAGAACTCCCGCCCAACGAGGGCGAGCCGAGGGCGCACGTTCATGGTCGTGCCAGCCTCGATGCCCAACATCGCAGCTCGCAGAACGAGTCGTACACGCGACAAGTGCGGTCCAGCACCAACTTCGGTGTGTGGCGGCGCGACGCCGAGGTGAGCCGCGAGGGTACGAAAGAGAAGCGCCGCACTGTGAGATTGATGGTGGCGGCCGGTTTCCTAGTAGCCGGGGCGGTCGGCGCCGCGCTCGTCTTCCTGGCATTCCAGCCCGACGCCAATGGTGGCGTCCCTGCCGCGAGCGCTCCCTCGACATCGGTCGTCCAACCGACCGCGGCGGCCGATGCCACCACACCGGTTCCGCCTACCGCAGCGAAACCGACTACGAAGACAACGATCTCGGTCCGCACGCCGACAGCGGTGCTGTCGCAACCGTGTCCCGCCGAGACGGTCTGCTGGTGGAGTATGCCCGACTTCAAGGACCTACTTCACTCGCTGCCGCACGGTGAAGTGCCGGCGATCAGCCCGGAGAACTGCTTGGAGCTGGGCGTAGCGAGCCACGGTCCGAGGGGCGCCGGATCTATCGTCAACGGCAGCAGTGTCCCGCAGACGTTCTGGGAGAACGGTGACTGCAGTGGGCAGTCGTTCGTCCTCGAACCAGGCGAACAACTGGCGAAGCTGCCGACCTTCCCCTTCTCCGTCAGCGGGTAGCGGCCGGACCCGGTCTGTGCTCAGGGATTAGGTTCGGCGGTGCGCAGGAGCTGTAGGAGACCGTGCACCGCGGCCTCCTGACCGGCCGACAGCGGGTCGGTGGCGAAGTGCATCAGCTCATTGCGTACGTCGCGGACCTGCTCGACCAGCTCCAGGACCTGACTTTGATCCAGACGCCAGCCCAGCTTGCGCCAGCGAACCGGGTCTTGCAGTAGGTACACGTAACCGCCGAAGGTCAGGTGCGCCGCTTCGGTGATGTGGGCCCGCCTGTTCTTGGGAGCCGCGGCTTTGATGTCGTCGGGATCGAGATGATCGTTGGCGGCTCGGCGCAGCCTGTTCTCTGCTTCTTCGATGAGCACGAAAGGCTTTGCCAGCATGCCGAATTGGCGGGTGAGGTCCGATGCGGTGAGAATGCCGGTCACCCGCATGCGATCAGTGTTGCGCACGAAGACGAATCCGTTGTCGTAGATGGTGTCGATCTGGTCGAGCAGCGGAGCATCGTGGTCGACGACCACGGCGGGCACGGTTGCCTCGGCCAGGGTCGGATGGTCACCCGCGATATGGGCCCTGCCGATCGATTCCCACGTGATCGCGCCGTGGTACGTCCCGTCCCGGTCGATGACGGCCAGTTGCGAGAATTGATGACGCACCATGGTCGTCTTCGCCACGGTGAGGCTCACGTTCGACGGTACGGACCTCAACGCGGCGGGTAGATCGCCCAACCGGCGGGTCATCGGTTCCGGATCGGAGACATTTTCGACCGCTCCGGGGTCGTTCGGCCAGATTTCAGCAGCCGCGGTGTGCGTTGCCGCGGTGTCGGGTTCGGTGTCGAGCGGCACGATGGCAACGACATCGCTGAGCGCACCCTCGGTGAACGGCGGACGGGTGGTAAGCCCGTTCTCGGCGAGGGCGGATTTGATCACCACGATCGCAGCAGCGGTGCGGCGCTCGAATTCCCAGTGCTCGAGCAAGCTGCGGGTGGTGAGCTGACGTGGGTTGCCTGCTGCACGCGAACTCGCATCGGCGAGCAATTCGGCCGCGCCGGTGCCCGCTTCGTCACCGTCGAACCCGGGGTCTGTCCCGAAGTCGGCAAGGTGGGCGATGCGTGCCGCGGCATTGTGGCGATGGAGCCCGCACACGGTCAGCAGCGAGCCGAGGCTGGCCCGCAGGTCAGGCCGGATCACTTCCCACGGCAGGTCGGTGCGCAGCCAGTCGACCTTTCTGACCTGGCGAAACTGCTCGGGTTCGGTTCCACGGAACTCGTATTTCCCGACAACTCGCCCGATCGCGACCAGCTCGGGCCGGAGCTTCAGCGGCATGACGACCAAGTCGCCGTTCGCGATATCGGTGTCGAATTTCCAGAGTTGCCCGGCCCAGTTGCCGACCACAGAGGGCGTGGCGAGGGGGTAGTTCTCGCGCAGTGCCGCTTTGAGTTCTTCCCAGGTTCGGTACCGGCTGAGGTCGCCCATGTCGTCCCAGCCGACGATGGCCAGCCCCTCGTCGAGCGCGCGTTGTTCACGTTGGCCGTCGCGGCCGGACCGGATGAGCCACGCGAGCGGATGGTCGTGCACAGTCCTGATCCTCCCAGTTCAGTCCGACAGGTAGGCGACCCAGAGATAGTCACGGGCGCGGCTGGTAGCGACGAGCAGCTGTCTGGCGAGCATCTCGGCTCGATCCCTGGCACCGCCGGACAGTGCATCGAGGTTCCTCGGCGGTTCCTCGGTGATGTGGAAGACCGCGGCGAAATCCATCCCCTTCGCGCGGCGCACCGTGCCCACCTTGACCGGCCCGACCTGCGAGCCGTCGTAGTTCTCCAACGAGACAGCCTTGAAGCCCGCCCGGCGCAGCACCCGCAGATATCGCGTGACCTCGCTCGGCCAGTTCACGATCACGGCGATCTCGGAACCCGGCGCCAGTTGTGCCTCACGGAGGGCGCGGGGGAGTAGACCTTCGATATCTCGACGGGAGACGTGAACGTCGGCTGCCCGACCGTCCGGCAGAGTGGGATCGCTGTCACGAAGGATGATGCCGGCGCCGCCATCGAGATCATCGACGGTGTTACTTGCCTCGATTCGTTGTGAATACCGCAGCACCGCTTCACGATTGCGGTAGTTCGTGCGCAGGACACGGCCACGACCACCGGCGAGCGGGATCCCCGCCTCGGACAGGGTGCAGCCGCCGGCGTAGACCTGCTGCTGTCCGTCGCCGACCAGGAGCAGCTGGGCGTCGGAACCGCCGCCCGCTATCTGGTGCACCAGCTGCAATTGCATGAGGGTGAAGTCTTGCACTTCGTCGACGACGACCATGGCGTACGCCTCGGTGCTGTCGAGCGGACGGGCTCGGAGTTCGTCGACGGCGAGTGAGATGACATCGTTGAAATCGTGGGCATGCCGCGCATCCAGGACTTCCTGGTACGGCTGGTACCAGTTCTCCCAGACGAATTCACGGCGGGTCGACCGCAGGCTGATCCCCTCGCGACCCACCCGTTGCACGCGCTTGTACGACTCCAGATCGGTGATCCTGCGGCCCTTGATCACCCGATCGATTTCGTCCTGCCAGTACCCGTGGTCGGTGCCCTCGACCCGGCCCAACACCCCTCTGGCGCCTTGCCACGCTTTGGCGAATCCGGCGTGTATCGCTTTGTCGTCCAGATTGAATTGGACCTTGCGGCGGACCAGGAAAGCCTTCGCCCACGCATGCAGCCCAGTGAACTCGGCACGCTCGGTGGCGTGTGGCGCGAGCTGTGCGAAACCTCGCTCGTGGTAGGCGGGCAGACTCTTGACGAACGTCGTGAAGAGCAGTCGCCCAGGGTTGCGCTTGGCGAAATGCGCCATCCGGTGCAGCGCGACGACCGACTTTCCGGTGCCGGCCGGGCCGCTGAACCGGGCGGGACCGGTGAAGGTGGTGTGGACGAGCGAGAGCTGATCGGGATCGAGGAATGTCATCCAGTCGCTGAACGGTCTGGCGAGCGCGGATGACCTCGCGTCGGCGCGGAGGTCGTCCTGGTCGAACAGGCCACCGGCGTCGACAGTTTCGGCTTCTGGAGCGTCGTCAGCGCAGAGGTATCTGTGCGAAGAGAGCTTTTCCGCAGCGGTCGCCGCGAGCTCACTGACCCGCTCAGCGCGCATCCGCTTCTCACGACGCACCAGTGTGTCGACGAAGTTGGACTCGTCGACCACGAGATAACGGCCGTCTGCGGTAGCCCGCGAGCCGCGCGGCATGAGGAGCACGACATCGACGGAATGCGGTACGAACTGGGCGCCGCCGACAACCAACCTGGCGAACGTCCGCTCGGCATCGCCGCGGATCTTCAGGACATCGGCCGAGCTGGGCAGCGCGTCGGTGAAGACGAGTGCGAAAACGCCCGTGCGTCCCAGCGCGAACGCCGCGATCCGGTCGGGCAGGGGCGAACCGCGGTCCACGAGCACATGCCAGCCGCGCACAGTGAGTAGCGCTGCGAGGAACCGCCGCTGATCCGGCGTCAACTGTCGCTGCTCGGCGAGTGTGCGCTCCGCCCACCGTGCAACCCGCTCGCGATGAATATTCGGCATCGATCCCCCTCCGGATACCTCAGCTCCGTACAGCGGGTGGAGCTGTAATGCGTTGAGTACCAACATAGTTGACTTCGCCTGGGATGGCATGCGGATCGGATGGCCGAGCTCCGGGCTCGGCCACGGCCGCGGTCATGTAGTTGGCGCATTTCCTGCAGGGTGCCGCGCCGTGCAATGCTTTCCGGTTCGCTTCCATACGAGGAGATTTCATCCATGCAGCGTTATCTGGCGCCTATCGCCGTCTCGGCCGTTCTAGTCGGCGTAACCGGGTGTGGGAGCGCTGAGACGCCGACATCAGCCACCACCTCGGCCAGTGCCGCGCCGATATCAGGTCTCGGCACTGCCTTCGCGTTCACCGACGCGTCCAGTGGAGCGAAGGTCGGCACCATCACGTTCACCGAAGTGGCGCTCGCACCCGCGGAGTGCGTGACCGAGCTGCTGCCGGGGCGTGTCGCTTTGGCGGTTCGCGCCCAGATCGAGAGCATCGGCACCAGCCGGATGTCGCGACCCGACCAGTGGCTGCTCAGCACCGTGGACCGCGCCGGCATCACCCAGCGAACCGAGCACGCCATCCTCACCGACGACTGTTTCGAGACGTACTCGTACAGTGCGTCTCCGAAGGCGGGAACCAAGGTCGAGGGCTGGTCCGTGGTGCAAGCGCTACCCGAAATGGTCGCGCTGCAGTTCGTTCCGCTGGTCCAAGATGAAAGCGCACCGATGGACGCGCCGCGTTTCGTCACCCCGGCACCGGCGAATATCACGATCGCGCTCGCGGCGGCTCCGGCACCCGCCACCGTGACGACTCAGCCATCGGCCGCCGCTCCACCGACTTCCGCCGCCAGCACCCCGGAATTCGTGCCCGAAAGCACTACCGCCGCAGTGACTACCACCAAACCCGCGCCCAAGAAGGCGACTCCCGCAGTCGGCGTCCCCTGCACACCGCCCGGAGACAATTACGCCACCGCGGATGACGGCAGCACTCTCAAATGCACCAAGGCGGGTGGGCCGAGCGCGAAATGGGTGCAATCGGCGCCGCTGCTCGGCACCCGCACTCCGGGAACTCCCTGTGAAGTGGGTTCGGGAGTAGCGACGTCGCCCGACGGTGAGGAAATGTTCTGTCTCGGCCAAGGGCCGGATAGCAATGTGTGGACAGTTTTGAATTGACGCGTGACCCGAACACTCGGGGCAACGATTTTGCTGGATTTCCGAGTCACTGTCTCTCCCATAGCGTTTCACCCGCACGGCTTTCGACCGTAGGAGTGATGGATGGTTACAGGGGTGTTGGCTCAGCGGGAGCTCGAGGTCGTTGACGTCGAGTCGGAGGCCGTGGAGCGGTGGCACCCGGCGGTCCGCGTGCTCTTCCGGTTCGGGTTCGTTGTTGTCGGGGTCGGGATGGCGGGGGTGTGGCTGCTGCACGCGTTGCTGCGCACCTTCGGTGTGCCGCAGGAGACGGTGACCGGTGTCGCCAAGTGGACGGCGTTGCATCCGCTCACCGACTGGGTCGGCACCCAGATCTTCGATGTACGTATCGATTACACGGTCACCGGCAGCGGTGATACCGCAGCGAAATGGGTGGCTGTCTTCACCCTGCTCCTGGTCGCGGTTCCGGTCACCACCGCCTGGTCGGTCCTTGACCGGCGTCGCCCGAACTACGCGCGACTGTATGAGTGGTTCCGGCTGCTGCTGCGCATTTCCCTGGTCAGCGCCCTTTTGCTGTACGGGATGATCAAAGTGCTGCCGACGCAGATGTCGTTCAACCTCGAGCGGCTGGTCGAACCGTTCGGCGATATGAGCCCGATGGCGGTGCTGTGGGCACAGTCGTCGCTGTCGGAGCCGTACGAGATGGCCTTGGGTGCGGCGGAAGTCGCTGCGGCGCTGCTGCTGATCCTGCCGATGACAGCCGGGCTCGGGTCTGTACTCGCCGTCATCGTGGCGATGCAGGTGCTCCTGATGAATCTTGCCTTCGATGTGCCGGTGAAGCTGTTCGCCCTGCAATTGTTCCTGTACGCAGCGGTATTGGCCGCACCCGACATCATCCGCATCGTTCGGGCGATGCTCGGCCGGGCCGTCGATGCTCGAACATCGACGCCACTGCTGCCCACGGCGCGTGGCAACCGAATCCTGTTGGCAGCCCAGGCGCTGATCGGAGTGTGGCTACTGTGCGCCACGACTGTCGAGGCTTACGACGGCTGGCACACCTACGGCAACGCACGGCCCAAATCGCCGCTCTACGGCATCTGGAACGTCACCGAGTTCTCGGTCGCCGGCGAGCAGGTACCCGCCTTGGTCGACTTCAGCGAATCACCTGCCAGCGGAATGCCGAGCGTCACTGAACGATTCCGCCGCATCATCTTCGATATCCCCCAGGGCATGACCATGCAGCGTCTGGACGATTCACTCGTCTCCTTCCCTGCTCGAATCGACACCGACCAGCACACCATCACGCTGTCGAAAGACACAGCGCACCAATGGAAGCTCGCGACATTCAGTTACGTTCAGCCACAAGCAGATCGGCTGATTCTGGAGGGCGCGCTCGGCGGCAAGCCGGTGCGAATGCAACTGGGCCAGGTCGACCTTGCGCACTACCCGGCTGTCTCGCGGGGGTTCCATTGGGTGCAGGCCACGCCCTACTTCCGGTAGTCGGGAAATCGTCGCGGCCCAACGGAACAGGGTCATCCGCCAGCGACCGATGGAATGATCATCACCTCGGTTCGTGCACCGACAGCGGTGTCCTGGCCGTCGAGCAGACGGCATTCGTCACCGTCGACATAGAAGTTCACATATCTGCGCAATGCCCCGCGTTCGTCACGCAGTCGGCGTTCCAAACCGGGCGATCGTTCACGCAGCGCATCGAGAACCTGCTGCAGGGTCGCACCGTCGACGTCCAGTTCCTTGGCACCGTCGACGTAAGGGCGGAGCATGGAGGGCAGGCAGACACGAGCCATCGCGCTATCCGATGACCGCGGCACGCACGCACAGTACGTCCGGCAGCTTGTCGGCAACGAGCTGCCAATGGTCGCCTTCGTCTGCGCTGCAATACACTTCGCCGTTGCGGGTGCCGAAATATATCCCCGTCGGGTCGGCGTTGTCGGCGCACATGGCATCGCGCATGACCGCGGCCCAGAACGGGACAGTGGGGAGTCCATCGTTCAGCTTCGACCACGTCTCGCCGCCGTCCTCACTGCGATACACCGCGCAGCAGGCATCGGGCGGGAAACGGAAGCGCTCCATGTCCGCCACCAGCGGGAAGGTGTAGATCACCCCCGGCTTGTGCGGATGCGCGACGATCGGGAACCCGAAGTGGGGGGGGGGGGGGGGCGGCCCCCCACGCGGGGCTCCCACCCCACACACACTCACACGCGCAAACACACACACACGGAGGGGGAGGCTCTGTGTGTGG
>NZ_JBHXNJ010000008.1:189526-265974 GCF_042719655.1 Nocardia sp. NPDC058518 | reverse complement strand
TCCCCCCCTCACCCCCCCCCACACGCGGGTAGTCTCACCCCCCCGCCGTGGGTGGCCCGCCCCCCCCCCGCCCGCCCCCCACACCTCCCCCACCAACCCCCCCCCCCCCCTCGACTGCCAGCTGACACCCGCATCGGTACTCCGAAACACACCGCCGTGGTTCTGCAGGTACATGGTGCTGGGCGACTCGGCATCGAGGGCAACTTTGTGCACGCACTGCCCCCATTCCGGCAATTCACCGGGTAGGAAGTCCGCGGTGACCCCCTTGTTCGTCGGCGTCCACGATTCCCCACCGTCGGCAGTCTGATAGACCCCGCCAGTGGACATCGCCACCGCCACCCGCTGCGTATCGACCGGATGCGGCAGCACAGTATGCAAAGCCAACCCACCACCACCCGGCTCCCACTGCGGCCGATGCGGATGCTCCCACAACCCCCTGACCAGCTCGAACGTCCGACCACGATCAGTCGACCGGAACAACGCCGAAGGTTCGACACCCGCATAAACCACATCCGGCTCGGCATCGGTCGCCGGCGCGATCTGCCAAACGCCCTGCAGAGCAGCTTCGGTGTCCTCCGGGAAGCTCAGCGGAGCATCATCCGGCTCACTCCACGTCTCCCCGAGATCATCACTGACCACCAACGTGGGCCCGAAATGACTGTTCAACACCCCAGCGAGCACCCGCGGCGTCCCCCGCCGAGTATCAATCGCCAACGCCTTCACATCAGCCACCGGAAACTGCGGTGGCGACACAGTCCAACTGGCCCGCCCATCCCGGCTACGAGCCAAAAACAAACCCTTACGTGTTCCGATCCCGAGCAGCACGTCCATCGCGAACCTCCGGTTGGTCACCCGCAACGCCGATATGCGTGACACTACGCCGCCCCACCGACAGCACCTGCGCGTTCCTGGGCTTCGTGACCGAACTCTGTGAACTCGTGTGGAGAGCATCCAACCAGCCCTGCCTTTGGCTATCCGACTCTGCAAAGATCGGCATCGGCAATTGTTGACTTCGGTCGAGGGGAGGGTGCATGGGCCTGTCTTGGGAAGACGTCCAGGCGTTTCGCGACAGGGGCGACGCCGCGGACGCGCTCGCCATGCGTGCGCGCGACGTCAATCGCTGGGCCGAATCCGAAGGTTACGAGGTACTCGGTGACGGCTCGATCCGTGATGTATGGCGGGCTACCGGCCGAGACATCGAACTGACGGGACCGGAATCGGTCCGCCGCTACAAGGTGGTGTTCGACCTCCGCGCCGCCATCGATGCGGTCCTCTCGGAAGCGCGATCTGTCGAGTAGACAACTCGAGATCAGCCTCGCTGCGACAACTATTGCGCGTGCCGCACCCGGAAACGACACGGCGCAATTGATGCACAAAGTTCGAGGTCATGTCTGTCTCATCGATTGCGGCGACCGGGTCGCCGCTGATCGGCAGCAGCTGATATCCGCTTGATGTGCTTGCGACAATGGGTTCACCATCCCCCATCGAGAGGAATCAAGGTGAGCTCTGCCGGTGTTGTGCCGCTGCTCGGACGTGTCGCTGCCGCTGTGTCGGAGGCGATCGCCCGAGTCCGTCCCGAAGCGGCGGATGCGGACCCGGTAGTGCGACGTTCCGATCGTGCCGATTTCCAATCCAATGCCGCGCTGCCGTTGGCGAAGCGGGTGAGTCTCCCGCCGACTCAGCTCGGCGCTGAGCTCGTCACGCAGATTGACCTTGCCGATGGTGTGATCGATGATGTGCAAGTTTCGGGCCCAGGGTTCTTGAACATCACCCTGGCCGATACAGCGGTGTGGCAATCCGTCGCAGCGCGCCTGGCCGATGACCGGCTCGGCGTCCCCACCGCCGAAGACGGGCAACGAGTCGTCATCGACTACTCGGCGCCGAACGTGGCGAAGGACATGCACGTCGGACACCTGCGGACGACCATCATCGGTGACAGCCTGGCCCGGGTCTTCGGGTTCCTCGGCGCAGATGTCGTCCGCGCGAACCACCTGGGTGACTGGGGTACACAGTTCGGCATGCTCATTCAATACATCGACGAGCACCCCGAATCACCCTGGCATACAGAGGTACTCGGTGAAGACGCCAGCTCGGTGTCGGCGCTGGACAGCCTGTACAAGGCGGCCAGGAAACAATTCGACTCGGATTCAGGCTTTGCGGACCGGGCCAGGACTCGTGTGGTCGCTCTGCAAGCCGGTGACCCTGACACGTTGACCCGTTGGCGGGAGATCGTCGCGGAGTCCGAGAAGGCATTCGGCGCGATCTACGACCGGCTCGGTGTGCTGCTCACTCCGGACGACTACTTCGGTGAGTCGTTCTACAACGACAAGCTCGCCGATACCGTCACCGAACTGCTGGACAAGGGCGTCGCGGTAGATAGTGACAGTGCAGTCGTCGTGCTGTCCGAAAAGGTCAAAGGCCCCGATGATCAGCCGGCAGTACTGATGGTCCGCAAACGCGACGGTGGCTATGGCTACGACAGCACCGACCTGGCCACCATCCGGTACCGCATCACCTCACTGCACGCGGACCGGCTCCTGTATGTCACCGACTCGCGGCAGGCTCTGCATTTCCAGCTGGTATTCGAGGCGGCACGGCGAGCAGGCTGGCTCACCGAGGCGATCGAGGTCGCTCACGTCGCTTACGGCACCATCCTCGGGCCGGATGGCAAACCGTTCAAAACTCGTGCGGGCGGGACGGTTCGGTTGATGGATCTGCTCGACGAAGCTGTCGGGCGTGCGCGTGCGGTGGTCGCCGAGAAGAACCCGGACCTGTCGTCGGCGGAGCTCGATGCCATCGCCGAACAAGCGGGAATCGGTGCGGTGGAGTACGCGGATCTGTCGACATCCAGGGTCAAGGACTACACCTTCGACCCGGACCGCATGACCACACTCAACGGCAACACCGGTGTCTACCTGCAGTATGCCCACGCCCGCGTCTGCTCGATCCTGCGCAAAGCCGACGCCGCCCCGGCGGTCGTGGATATCGCCGGACCAATGGAACCAGCCGAGCGGGAACTCGCTTTGTGCCTCGACGGCTACGGGGCTGTTCTCGCTGAGGTCGCCGACACGTTGGAGCCACACCGGCTGGCAGGTTATCTCTACGATCTTGCCCGCGCATACACCGGCTTCTACGACACGTGTCCGGTCATCGCGGCCGACGAACCGATCCGATCAAACCGAATCGCGTTGTGCCAGTTGACTGCCCGCACCATGGAAATAGGATTGGGGCAGTTGGGAATCGCGGCACCGCAGCGGATGTGACCCGGCTGTTGGGTGGACTGGTCAGCGGACGGCGTGGATCAGTAGCCGTTGCCCAACGCGTTCGTTGCTTGCGCTTGGGCTATTTGCTGGTCCTCGTACTTCTTCACCGAGATCTCGATGGTGTCGCGGATCAGCGTGAGAACTTCGATGTGCTCTTTGAGGGCTGTGTCGAAATCACGTTCTCCACCAATGGCTTTCATGCCGAGCATTTTCGCAAGTTCGTCGGCGGCAGTGAAACGACCGAGGCCTGTCACAACGGACAGCGTCGTGAGTGAGTCACGCAGCTGGTTGAAAAGGTCGATCTGCTTGTTGCTCGCGTCACGGCAGGTCGTTGCCACGGTCGGGTCCAAATACAGCCGACCAGCTGAGGCCTCGTCCTTCAGGGACTGCCAGCGCGACTTCTCATCTGATGGTGCCATCTCAAAAGACCCCCGTATTCGTGAAACTACTTCGGAAAAAGTGGAACGAGCACCTCGGCAACGGATTTCGCGCGGTCGCACGGGGAAGTCTGTTTTGCCTGGGCGCTCCGATTGATGACATCGAGTTGAACAAAGCCGCTGGCGGTCGCGAATGCGAGAAGGCAGAACTCGTCGGCCGCGCGGACCGAGTCTCGGTACTGCACAGCGCTTCGCCCGGCGACTGTCACATCTTTGAAGTCGACGTTGCCAGGCTTCGTCCGGATCTCGTCCAGGGCGTGCACGGTCGAGTACACGGCCATGCTGAAATTCGCCGGGACCTCATCCTCTGTCCACCGGCAGATCTTCCATCCCGGCTCCTCTACGCCGAAGATTCCAGACTCCTCCGACGACGGTTTCAATCCGAGCCCGACGAGAGTGCCATCCGAGATCTGACTGCACGGATCCCACAGCGCCGCAGTAGCCGCCGCCGGGTCGACAGACGTACTCGGCTGCGCATTCCCGCGCTCTGTGCTGGAACATCCCGCCACTGCAAGCGCGCCACACAGCACCGCGCTCACCACCACAGACCGTCGCCGCACGAGCATCCTCCGTCTTCCCCGATCACCGAGCTACACCGTCCGGCCGAGCCCGCACCAACCCCACGGCCACCAGAATGCTCCCCGCACCCGGCCACCCCGTCGTTCCGCACAGCCTACGACACCACCCGACCAATTCCCCGTGGCGAGCCTCTATCCCGTAAGAGCTCCACAGCCTTGCCAGGATCAACCGTGTGACCCCATCGCGACAACAAAGTGGCACTCCTTTGCACCCTTAGACGCACGGAAGAGGCTTCCGGTTCCATCGATTTCACCGCACATACCAACCCTCTCGTATCCGCTACGCTCGGCCATTGGCACTGCGTGCCGCAGGTCTGAGGTACCGGAACTTCCGGCGGTCGAGACCTGTTCGATCAGGTTCGACACCGCAGGTCACGGGCCAGGGAATGCCCGCCGACCCGGGGTGGCACCACACGAGGGGCGGGGCACCGGATATGGCAAGCGCGGGCGGGGAACTGAGCGTCTCCCCGGACAAGATCAAGTCCCACGCCACCAACGTCACCTCGGCCGGTTCCGGGTTGACCGAAGCACTCGAAGCAGCCCAAGCCGTCTCGGCGCCGTCGGACGCGTTCGGGAAACTGTGTGCGTTCCTCGGGCCATTGTTCGTCGACTCGGTCGAGACCGATGGCATCGACGCGATCCAGGCCGCGATCGATGCGTTCGGTGACACCAGCTCGAACCTGACCGCTGTCGCGGATGCCTTCACTACCCGCGACACCACCAACGCCGCAGCGCTCAAGACCCAGCAGTCCGGTCTGTAATGGCCGCCAACCCACTGATCGCCGCGAAGGAAGACACCACCGACTGGTCCACCGGCATCAGCCTGGTCAGCTCGGTCACCGACCTGTCCGACGCGATCTCGGGCGGTTCCTGGATCGAGGTAGGCCTCGGTGTCGTCGGCCTCGCCGCCGAAGCGGTCTCCCTGGTCGTCGACCCCCTCGGCACCCTGGCCGGTTATGGCGTCGGTTGGCTGATCGAACATTGCCAACCCTTGCAAGATGCTCTGGATTGGATCGCGGGCGACCCCGCCCAGATCGAGGCCTATGCCAAAACCTGGGACAACGTCGCTGCCCGCATCAGCGAGGTAGCCACCGCCCAGAACAAGGCCGTGACCACCGATGTGACGGATTGGACCGGCCAAACCGCCACCGCCTACAAATCCGCCGCTTCCAACACCACGAACCTTCTCACCGCGGCCAACACCGCTTCGACCGCGGCAGCCTCCGCGATCCGCATGGCAGGCGGCATCGTCGCCGCGGTCCGCGAAACCGTCCGCGACCTGGTAGCCCAAACGGTTGGCCGTCTCGCGGTCTGGGCTGCGGAACTGGTGTTCTCGGTGGGTTTGGCGACTCCGCTCGTCGCGATCCAAGCCACCGCCTACATCGCCAAGACTGTGGCGACGATTTCGAAGTTGTTCTCGAAATTGGCCAAGACGATGGCGAATTTGAAGCCGCTGTTGAAGCAGTTGAAGTCGGCATTCGGTGATATCGCGAAGGCGTTCAAGAAGACCCCGTCGAAGTCGAAGAACGCCGACAACACGACAACCAGCCCTGCGGCCACGAAGAACACCGACACCTCGACAACACCCTCGACCACGAAACAGTCCGACACGCCAACGAATCCGGCGAGCACACCTGACACGCCTGCGAAGAGCCCTAGCCCCGGCGACACAGCCCCGGCCAGCACTCCCGATCTCAACGCGAAGAAGCCGGAGTCACCGTCCAAGACCAACGACGGCGCCCCGGCGAAAGCTCGTATCGGCGATCCCGCAACCACCCAGGACGCGAAAGGCACTTGTGGTCGCATCGAGCCCGTCGATATGGCGACAGGCGAGTACTTTGTCCCGATCGTCGACCTCGAATTGCATGGAGTCCTCCCCATTGTTTTGTGGCGGCGCCACCGGTCCAACTACCGCTATGGCCGTTGGTTTGGTCCATCCTGGTCGACGTTCCTAGACATGCGCCTAGTCGTAGATCACTCCGGGGTCACTTTCATCGCCGAAGATGGCATGCTTCTGTCCTACCCCCACACCACGCCAGGCGCGCAGGTCGTGCCGGTGCACGGTGACCACCCTTGGCCGTTGACCCGCTCCGTAAATGGTGGCTACCGAATCCACGATCCTGAACGCGAAATCACTTGGCATTTCGCTGCCTTGGATCCTGAAGCTGAGGCACTCGGCGACTTCCCGATCACGGGCATCTCAGATCGCCATGACAACTGGATCCGCCACCACTACGACCACAACCGGAATCCTAGCCACATCAGCTCATCTGGCGGATACCACCTCACGTTCACCGTCGACGACAGCCGTGTCACTTCGATCACCGTCAACGGTACCAACGAAGTCGGTGATCGAGTATCTACCCTGCTACGTGAATTCGCCTACCAAGCCGGTGATCTCGTCGCAGTTACAAACAGCGTTGGCGCGACTACTCACTACACATACGACCGCGTCCATCGAATGCTCACCTGGCGAGATCCAGACAACACGCATTTCGCCAACACTTATGACAACCTCGGCCGGATTGTCCGCCAAGAAGGCACAGACGGGATCCTCAACGCCACAGTCTCTTACGAAACACTGCCTAACGGCTGGGGAACCCGCACCCACGTCATCAACTCCACCGGCGCGTCTTGGTCCTACGAATTCGACTCCCAAAAGCGGCTACTCGTAGAGACCGACCCTAACGGGGCAGCGACACGAACCGACTACACTGACCCTGTCAGTCGACAACCGCACCGGATCATCGCCTCCGACCTCGCCACTACGGTCTACTACCGCAGCGAGGACGACAATCTCGTTCGCATTCAACGCCCGGACTGCCGATCGATCACGATCGACTACGTCGCTCGCAACCGTCCGAGCACGATCACCAACGCTGATGGTGCGGTCACTTGTTATGAGTATGACGAGGCCGGAAATGTTGTAGCCATCATCGATCCAGATGAAGTCGTGGTGCGCCGTGCATATCATCCCAACGGCGCAGTCGAGCGTTTCGTCGAACCAGGCGGCGCAACGACGACAATCGATGTCGACACGGCAGGTCAGCCGATTCGGCTGACTGACGCGAACGGCAACATCACCGTCATCACGCGCGATCATTTCGGTCGACCGATGGCGATCACGGATCCGTTGGGTAACACCACCCGCTATACATGGTCACCGGAAGGAAACCTGCTCTCTCGGGTCGATGCCGACGGCTACGGAGAGAGCTGGTTGTGGAATGGCGACGGAAAACTGTTGGAGCATTCCGATCGTGCTGCCAAGGTTCAGCGCTACACGTACGGTCCGTTCGGCCTACTCCAAACCCACACTGCACCCGACGGTGCCGTCACGCACTACAGCTGGGACACTGAAGAACGGCCGCTCTCAATCGCCAACCCGATCGGACAATCATGGTCGTATTCCTATGACAAAGTCGGCCGGGTGTCATCGGAAACCGACTACAACAACTCGACCACTGAATACCGCCACACCAGTACCGGCCTGGTTGACACAATTACCCCGGCAACCGGGATACCCCGCCATCACACATACAATGAACTCGGCCAGCTTATCGGCATACGGGCGGAATCAGGCGAACATGTCACCTACGCGTACTCCCCGGCCGGACACCTAACTACCGCGACGAGTGGGGGACAGGTGAACACCCACACCCTCCGCTACACCCACACTTCCGGTGGACGGCTCCTGAGTCAGCAGCTCGACGGCCGTCCACCGACCTCGTACCGATACGACCGACACGGAAGATGCGTCGGCCGCACCAATCCCAGCGGCAAAACCACTGACTGGGTTCATGACAGCGGCGACCGCGTCAAGGCTCTCGCTACAGCTGACCACACGATCGAATTCACCCACGACCCACTCGGCCGCCAGACTGGTTGGCGAGTGGGAGCATTCGAACACACCCAGAAGTACAATTCTGTCGGCCAGGTCATCGCGCGCACACTATCCCTCGCCGGTGCCCCAATCGAAGGTAGTCGCCACGACGAATACACTTGGCGCCCAGACGGGTACATCACCCAACACAACACCTTTCATGGCCAGAGCAGAGCGCTCTCCCGAGCCTACGATCTCGATCCGGTTGGCCGAGTTACCGCACTAACATCGAACGGCACTAGAACGCAGCGCTTCGGATACGACCAACTCAGCAACATCACATCAGTTGAAGATGCCGATCTGACATCCCCGTCCTCTATTCCAGTCAATAGCGAGGGCGTGCAACATGAGTACGATAGAAATTTGTTGACTCGGCGCGGCCGCACGAGATACTACTACGACGCTGCCGGCCGACTGGTCCAGAAAAAGACTAGTCGCATATCCCGAAAACCCTCACTCTGGCACTTTCGATACAATGCCTTCGATCAACTCACCGATGTTTTCACGGCAGACCAACAGTGGTGGCGGTATTCCTACGATGCTCATGGCAGGCGCACAACAAAGACTTTACTGGCGGACGAAGAAACGGTAATCAAGCTCCACGAATACAGCTGGGATCGCTCCCGTCTCATCGAAGAATCGACGCCGACATCTATCAACTCCTGGGATTACCAGCCAGATACGTATACTCCCATCTCTGAAACCGTTATCCACATCGATCAGGTTGGCCAAGGTCGGCATTTTCATGCGATAGTCACTGATATCGTTGGTGCTCCTACTGAAATGGTCGATGTGGAGCGGAGTGAAATTTCTGCATCCGCGGAAGTCGACCTGTGGGGAAGGGCTCAATGGTCGGGAATGGGTGGAACTTCAATCCGTTTTCCGGGTCAGCAGGTTGATGATGAAACTGGGCTACATTACAACTATCAACGCTACTACGACCCAACCTCCGGCAGATACCTGACCCAGGACCCTCTCGGGTTGCAGCCGGCGCCCAATCCCAATACTTATCCCCACAATCCAACTAGCTGGATCGACCCGCTGGGGCTTTCCTGCTCAACTGCGGGAGGCGGTTCACAGTCTGAACCTCGACCGCCCTCGTATGGCAACGGCGGACACATTGACAATATATCTCCAAACGATGCTCGAAGAATTCAGAATGCGGCAAATTCGAGAGGGGTCGAGATCAATGTTGTCGGTAGTCGGGCTACAGGAACCGCAGGTGGATATTCTGACTGGGACTATGTGATATCTGATATCAATTCCCGGACGAGGAGTAGGATACAAGGGTCGCTGCCGCAGGGATCTCACGAGTTGGGCGTGGGGCGCAGGGTTGATATATTTACCGGAGGCCTCGTTGAGGGCGCACCGTACGTAACCTTCTATCCGAACTGAGGATCAAATGACGCATTCCGCTGAGATCATCGAAACGCAGGGTGATTTTTCCCTGGTGAAGTGGGCGGGTCGAAAGTTTCCCGGATTTCTCCTTCAGGGTGATTCCTTGAGTATTATCGTGTCCGATCTTCGCGAAGTTGAAGAACTCCTTTCCGCTGATGACATCGAAGAAGCTAAATTCGTCGCGCATGAATTGCTGTTGCAATTTTCCGCAATGCAGAATTCGTATGAGGATATGATGCAGAAAGCTGGCCTGCAGCTTCCCTACGCGTCACGTGACTGAATTGCGATATTGGGATCGTTAATCGCCTAGATCGAACGTGCAGTCCGGAACTACCTCGCGTCAATACACCGGGGTTTTCGTTCCTCGGCGAGGAGACAGCCGGACAGGACAGGGGCGGCGAGTTTCGCTGGGTTTGGACCCCATCGACGGTACATCGAACGTCGTTCACGGAATCCCCTTGTGCGCAGTGTCATTGGCGCTTCTGTGCGGTGAGAGGGCTGTCGTGGCGGCAATCGTGGCACCGTTCCTATAATGCGAGCCTCGGTGGCGGGTCGTACGTGAACGACGAGCAGATCTTTGCGAGCGGAGTCCGGCAGATCTCCTCATCGATAGTGTCGATCGGCGACTACTCAGTCGGCCCAGATGCGGTTGGCAAGAACGTCGAACGGCTCAAAGTACTGCGGCGCTTGCGGGTCATGCTGAGCGCATTCGGATGCTCGGTACGGCATCGCTTGACCTCGCGTGGTTGGCACAGGGGAGAACCGACGCCTGCGTGATCTTGGCAAACAAGCCGTGGGATACAGCGGGGGCGTTCTGTTAGCCCTGGAAGCAGGCGCCGTGGTGAGCGACGTTTGGGGAGATCCGCACAGTCTGCAGGCCGGTACGACTGTCGGGAGCGCGAGCGCCGAACTTGCCCAGTCTAGGGTCGATCTGATTGCCTGATGTTTGATCTGGCTGCCATCCCCGTGCTGGCCGGTTTGTTGGAGCGTAAGGACATCCGTATGAGCCCACGGCGTGACAACTATCGGGACCCCGAACGCGCCGAACGCGAACAGCCTGGGTCGGTGCCGATCGCGTACGGCGAAGATCAATTCGCTAGGCAGCGTCGAAGGAGGCACGTCGAGAACAGCGGCGCGCTGGCCTACCACCGGGATAGCGAAGATGTCTGGTCGCCTCGGATAGTCGCCGAGTGTTCGATCCAGTCGGCAATTCGATCAGTTCCTTACAACACGGTGCGCGCTTACACCACGGTAAGCGCAGTTCAGCCGGTCTGTGCAGCCGGACCCCGAGGGCTGTCGATAACGTGATGGGATGGAGACGGCGTTCGGATCCCGCCATCGGTCGTGTCGAACTGATGCTCGATTCGCTCGATGGGCTCTCTGTCGGCGATGCGCTGGGGGCGCAGTTCTTCATCATGGGCAGGTCGCTCCCGAATCTTCGGTCGGGCAGTCCTCCACCAGGGCCGTGGGACTGGACCGATGACACCGAGATGGCCTGCATCCTTGTCGCGGAACTGCGCCGCCATCAGCACACCGACCAGGATCGGCTGGCCGCGGGTTTCGCGCGCCGCTTCTCTCCGGAGCGCGACTACGGGCATGCGACGGTCACGACGCTTCGACGTATTCGCAACGGCGCGCACTGGCGAGAGGCAGCCGCAGCGGCGTTCGAAGGTCAAGGTTCGTGCGGCAACGGTGCGGCGATGCGGGTCGCCCCGCTAGGGGCCTACTACTGCGACGATCCACAACGGGTTGTCACCGAAGCAGTTCGGTCGGCACAGGTCACCCATATGCACCCTGAAGGAGTGATCGGCGCGGTCGCGGTGGCGATCGCTGCGGGGCAGGCAGCTCATGCACGCCGCACCCAAAACCTGCCCACTGCAACAGAATTCCTCACCGCTGTCCTGGACCGTCTCGAACCCGGCGAGACAACGCGCGGCGTCCGTCGTGCTCGTACCCTGCTCGGCACAAGCATCGTCGAGGCCGCACACGAACTGGGCAACGGATCCCGGGTGAAGGCGCAGGACACGGTGCCATTCGCATTGTGGGTCGCCGCAACGTATTTGGACGACTACCCGGCGGCCGTCACCGCCTGCATCGAAGCGGATGGCGATATCGACACCACTTGCGCGATCGCCGGGGGAGTCGTCGCCGCTTACACCGGCGCCGCCACTGGAACCGGGTTGCCCGAGGCGTGGCTCGCCGCCCGCGAACCGTTACCGGCCTGGCTCACCTCGATCAGCCCGTCGCGCCGCTGACTCCGAGGGTGGTGAGCTGGTTGGATGTTCGTGACGACGGCCGATATCTCGACTCCCGTCGGGGGCGATGACCTGTACATCGATCCACGTGGTGATCAGCAGTTCGCCGACGACCAGCTCATGCCGGACGACAGCCCTGAGGGGTGTCGCTGACCATCGTGCGCCGTCTGGCCTGAAGACTGCGGAGAGAAATCTGTCTGAGGCAGGGTCGACGAGGTCCCTGAGGTCGAGGCCAGGTTCCTACAGGACTGGCCATCGTGACGTGGACCGAGCGATCCTGGAGGGCGGCGGCGAGGCCAGTTCCGGACGCCACCGATCCAATATGAGACCCTGGGCCCGGCGTCAATTGCGGCTTGAAAGCATCACAACCCGCGAGTCGACGGACAATCCCGTGGGGGAGCAGCTTGATGAACGGGAGAGGCAGGGATAGTGAGTTCGCCAGAGGGGTCGTTTTCGATCACGCCCGATGATGTCCAGGACGCGGGCCGCTACATCCAACAGACTGCGCAGTCGTTGCTGACCGGAGTGCGGGCCACCGATGCTGATGTGGACGGTCTGTTGGTGGGTTGGCAGGGTCCGGCGGCGGAGGCATTTCGGGCCGGGTGGACCGAAGCGTGCACGGGTGTCGCTGGTGTTCTAAACGCGCTGAGCGACATGGCCAACGCACTGGGAGTTACTACTGTGCAGCTGACCCAACAGGATTGGGATTGGGCGTCGGGACTGCCTGATGGGTTCTCCCTGGATTTGTGAGTGACCGCCGGGGCACCTACGCACCAGGTTGGGGAGGAAAGGATATATGCGCTACCGGGTGAACTTGACTGATCTGGATGATGCCGTTGTCCAGATCATGCGTTGAAGACCTTCCTCGAGGAGTCATTGGTCGAGATCGATGAGCGGGTCCAGAAGATGCAGGCTGATTGGAACGGTGCGGCCGCATCCGCCTACGACACCGCGCATGTGGAGTGGATCGACTCAGCGCGCACGGCTGAGGCCGGGATCGAGAAGATGCGGGCCGCGGCACGCAGCGCCCACGACGCCTATACGGCGACCATCAACGCGAATCGGGCGCTCTTCGGGCGTGGTTCCGGGTCTGTGAGCGTCGAAGGGCATCTGTCGTGACGATGGTGGATGTCGACACCAACGTCTATTACAGCGCTGGTCGAGAGCTGTGCGCCGCAGCCACCGCGTGGTCTGACGCCATCTTCAACCAGGTGCATCCATTGCGCCAGTGCGCAAACATGTGCGGCTCGTACCAAGAGGCCACCGCCTGGGCCGCGAAGTATGACGCAAAGGCCGCCGAGCTACTACACACTGCCGACGAGCTCGCCCTTGCAGCCAACGCTTATGGTCGCGTGCTCATGGAGGCTGGGTACAACCATGAACTCGGGGACCACTTCGCCACCACCGAGTTCGGCGCGAGTCTGCCGCCGAGACCTCAGATGCCGGAAGCGCGGACCTGGGGCAGTTATATCGTCCCGATCGGGACCGCTGGTGGGCGCGGTAGCGGCTTGGAAGAAGTCATCGGTCTGGCCTCCGAGGTCGGTATCACCGTGCCTGATGGAGACGTGGGCAAGCTCACCAATGCCGGTGCAGTGTGGAAGAACCTCTCGACCGCTGCGGCAGTGACTGGGTTCAGCGCTGAACTTCACCGCATCGCTGGCTTGTTCTCCGAAATCACCGCCGACGAGTACGACTCGATCGACGAGGATATCCGGGAGATGAAGAACACCGCGGATTCCATCATAGGCGGATTCTCCGATATTGCCGGCAGTGTCGAAGTGCATCGAGCGGCTTTGGTCGCGATGCGCGAGGGCATCATGAATTTCCTCGAAGAGATGGCCAAAGAGATCGCCATCCAAATCGGGGTGACGGCGTTTGTCTCGATCGCGGCGTCGTTCGTTACTTTCGGGCTCGCGGCAGCTGTCGGCACCGCTGTCGCAGCCGGTCGACTCACGCGCATCGTGTCGGTATACGGTCCGAAAATCAGGCCCTTGGTTGTGTTGTTCAAGAATGAGGGGCTGATTCACAAATTCGACAATATCGTCGATATGGCCCAGAACAAACAGAAGTTGAAGGAGCTTCAGAAGCTGGACCCGGCGAAGAGCCCTGGGCGGTCAGGGCTGGTCGGCAAGCTTGATCAGGCAGATCGCGAGGTCTTGGCTTGGGGTCCGTCCGACAAGCGCGGCGCTGACCTCAACAATATTGTGCGAAATGGCGAGACTCCGACCCCGGAGCAGCAAGCTCAGATCGATAAGTTGAATGAGGCATTGGGGAAGCTGCCCAAGCATGAGGGGGAGGTTGTGCGGCACGTCAATATGAACGCAAACGACCTGGCCGCGATGGAGAAGGGTAAGTCGTGGTCTGATCCGGGGTTCATGTCCACGTCGAACAAGCCGGAGGGCGTGTCTGATGTGTTCGCGGACAGCAAGAATGTGGAAATGCAGATCATATCCAAGAATGGGCGAAAATTCTCCGACCCGGACACTGGGCAGTCGTTCGGCACCGACTGTGAAGTGTTGTTCCCGTCCAACACCAAATTCATAGTGGGTAACAAGTTTGTCGATCCCGCTACGGGCAGGACCGTCGTTCAGATGGTCGAACAATAGCAAGGTGCAATCATGGAATACGGCGACGAAGAATTCCGGCAGGCAATGGCCAAACTGGAGAATTTCGAGAAGATGCGTGCGGGCGTGCGCCTGCGTGCAATGGATCCCACCGCACCACGTGACGTCATCGAAGAGACAGACCCATCCCTATCTGGCCCGTACCGGCGGGGCGAGACCGTGTCACCTGATGGCCGCGTGTGGCGCGATAAGGATGGCGCGCTGCTGTATACCCGGGATGACGAAGGTTACTGGCTCGGTCCGGATGGGCGTCGGATGTACGATCCAGTCGGTAACCGACTCGATACCTGATCCATAAGTCGGCCGCGCTCGGGTCGTGCACCATCGTGGCGCTACGCCGTATCGGTGCCGCAACGCCAGGGGGGTGAGGCTCAGGGCGCGGGCGTCGTCGATGTAGCGACGGACCGGGTCAATTGATACCCGGATTCGACTACAGATCGTTCCCGGCGCTGAACGTCGAGGACCGTTGCAGGAATCTGCAAGCGCCGCACTGCTTCTGGAAGCCGCGGGGCGTGGGTGAACACGATCACCTGCCTCGCGCGAGCGACGTCGGCGAGCACTCGGGCCAACCCGTCGACTTTGTCGGGTCCATCGACTGGACGGGGTCGTCGATCATCAGGAAGTGGGCGATTGGGGCACTCAGTTCGGGATGCTGATCCAGTACATCGACGATCATCCTGAATCACCCTGGCACACTGAAGAACTCGATGCTGACACGAGTTCGGTGTCGGCTCTGGACAGCCTGTACAAGGCTGCCCGCGCCCAGTTCGACTCCGACTCTGCCTTCGCTGATCGGGCACGAACTCGGGTGGTTGCGCTGCAAGCCGGGGAACCAGACACCGTCGCGCGGTGGCGGGAGATCGTTGCCGAGTCCGAGAAGGCCTTCGGTGCGATCTATGACCGGCTGGGCGTCCTGCTCACCCCCGATGACTACATCGGTGAGTCTTTCTACAACGACCAACTGGCTGATACCGTCGCCGAACTCATCGACAAGGGCGTAGCCGTCGACAGTGACGGTGCGATCGTCGTCCTGTCCGAGCAGGTCAAAGGCCTGGAGGATCAGCCGTCGGTGCTGATGGTCCGCAAACGTGACGGTGGCTATGGCTACGACAGCACCGACTTGGCCACTATCCGGTACCGCATCGCGTCGCTATACGCTGACCGGTTGTTGTAAGTCACCGACTCGCGCCAGGCGCTGCACTTCCAGCTGGTGTTCGAGACGGCGCGGCGGATGGGTTGGCTCACCAATGCGATCGAGGTCGACCATGTCGCTTACGGCACAATCCTCGGGCCGGACGGCAGACCGTTCAAAACCCGTGCGGGCGGCACGGTTCGGTTGATGGACCTGCTCGACGAAGCAGTCGCGCGTGCACGTGCGGTTGTCGCCGAGAAGAATCCGGACCTGTCACCGGCGGAGGTCGATGCCATCGCCGAACAAGCGGGAATCGGTGCGGTGGAGTACGCGGATCTGTCGACATCCAGGGTCAAGGACTACACCTTCGATCCGGACCGCATGACCACGCTCAACGGCAACACCGGTGTCTACCTGCAGTATGCCCACGCCCGGGTCTGCTCGATCCTGCGCAAAGCCGAGGCCGCAACCCCGGCGGTCGTGGATATCGCCGGTCCGATGGAACCAGCCGAGCGTGAACTCGCCTTGTGCCTCGACGGCTACGGGACTGTCCTCGCCGAGGTGGCCGACACGATGGAGCCACACCAGCTGGCAGGCTATCTCTACGAACTGGCCCGCGTCTACACCGGCTTCTACGACTCGTGCCCGGTCATCGCGGCCGACAAACCGATCCGATCAAACCGAATTGCATTGTGCCAGTTAGCTGCCCGCACCCTGGAACTCGGATTGGGGCAGTTGGGAATCGCGGCACCGGAGCGGATGTGACCTGCCCGTCGGGGTGGACTGGTCAGCGGCCATCGTGGATCAGTAGCCGTTGCCCAACGCGTTCGTTGCTTGCGCTTGGGCTATTTGCTGGTCCTCGTACTTCTTCACCGAGATCTCGATGGTGTCGCGGATCAGTTCGAGTACGGCGATGTGCTCTTCGAAGGCCGTTTTGAAATCTCGTTCTCCGCCAATGGCTTTCATGCCGAGCATCTTCGCCAGCTCGTCGGCCGCAGTGAAGCGCCCGAGACCGGTCACGGTTGACACGTGCTGAAGTTCATTCTTCAGTGTGTTGAAGAGGTCGATCTGTCTGTTACTTGCATCACGGCAGCTCGTCGCAACCGAAGGATCGAGGTACAGACGGCCTGCTTTCGCCTCTTCGTTCAGATACTGCCAGCGGGACTTCTCATCATTCGAAGCCACGACACCCCCCTTGGTTGCAGACGCTTCAATTGGGAAACAGCGGAACGATCGCTTCTGCGATCGGCTGTAGACGTTCGCATGGCGGCACCGACTTTGCCTTGGTGCCGGTGTTGAGGAGGTCCAGCTGGGCGAATCCGGTGGATGTCGGAAAAACGATTGAGCAGTCTTCGTTCGCTTTGTAGTGGCTCTGCCGGAACTGCACACCATTGCGGCCTGCGATCACAACGTCTTTGAACTCGATGTTGGTGGGCTTGGCTCGTACTTCGTCGACAGTTCGGATCGTCGAGAAGACGCCGATTCCGAAGCCGGACGGGAAGTTCACATCGTCCCAGGAACAGATCTTCCACCCTGGCTCTTCCGCGCCCAGGATCCCAGAACGTTTCGAAGCGACGTCCAACCCCAAGTTGGTCAGCATCGAATCTGGGACCTGACTGCACGGGTCCCACAGTGCAGCGGCAGCAGCCGCCGGGTCGGTCGTACTCGGCTGAGCATTCCCGCTCTCTGTACTGGAACACCCCGCTACCGAAAGCACCCCACACAACACCGCGCTCACCACCCCAGACCGTCGCCGCACGAACATCCTCCGTCTTCCCCGATCACCGAGCCACACCGACGCGGCGAGCTCGCACCAACCAACGGCCGACCCAAGTACTCCCCGCACCCGGCCACCCCGTCGTTCCGCACAGCCTACGACACCACCCCACCAGTTCGCCCTGTCGAGGCTGCACGCCGTGAGACCTCCACAGTCCCGCTATGTTCAACCGTGTGACCCGATCGGCGGCCCCATTGCGACAAGGAGATGGCACTCCTTCGCACCCTTAGACGCACCGAAGGCCCCTCCGGTTCCATCGATTTCACCGCACGTACCAACCCTCTCGCATCCGCTACGCTCGGCCATTGGCACTGCGTGCCGCGGGTCTGAACCTTCGGGTTGCGACCTGTTCGATCAGGTTCGACACCGCAGTCGCGGGCAGGGTGTGCCCGCCGACTCGGGGTGGCATCACACGAGGGGGCGGGCACCAAAATATGGCAAGCGCAGGCGGGGAACTGAGGGTCTCCCCGGACGAGATCAAATCCCACGCCACGAACGTCACCTCGGCCGGTTCCGGCTTGACCCAAGCCCTCGAAGCAGCCCAGGCGGTCTCAGCCCCCTCCGACGCGTTCGGGAAGCTGTGTGCTTTCCTCGGTCCGTTGTTCGTCGATTCGGTCGAGACCGATGGCATCGACGCGATCCAGGCCGCGATCGATGCGTTCGGTGACACCAGCTCGAACCTGACCGCCGTCGCCGACGCGTTCACTACCCGCGACACCACCAATGCCGCTGCGCTGAAGAATCTCGAAGTCTGATGACGAACCCGCTCATCGCAGCGAAGGAAGACACCACCGACTGGTCCACCGGCATCAGTCTGGTCAGCTCGGTCACCGATCTCTCTGACGCGATCTCGGGTGGTTCCTGGATCGAGGTCGGTCTCGGTGTCGTCGGTCTCGGTGCCGAGGCGGTCTCGTTGGTCGTCGACCCCCTCGGCACGCTGGCCGGTTATGGCGTCGGTTGGCTGATCGAACACTGCCAACCCCTCCAGGATGCCCTGGACTGGATCGCCGGTGACCCCGCCCAGATCGAGGCTTATGCCAAAACTTGGGACAACGTCGCTACCAGGATCAACGAGGTAGCCACCGCACAGAACGCTGCGGTCACCGCAGACGTCTCGGACTGGACCGGTCAAACCGCCACTGCCTACAAATCCGCCGCGTCCAACACCACCAACCTGCTCACCGCCGCCAACACCGCCGCGACCGCGGCAGCATCAGCGATCCGCATGGCCGGCGGGATCGTGGCCGCGGTTCGCGAAACGGTCCGTGACTTGGTAGCCCAAACCGTTGGCCGTCTCGCGGTATGGGCGGCGGAGCTGGTGTTCTCGGTAGGTCTGGCGACCCCGCTGGTCGCGATCCAGGCCACTGCCTACATCGCGAAAACTGTGGCGACGATCTCGAAGTTGTTCTCGAAATTGGCCAAGACGATGGCGAAGCTGAAGCCGTTGCTGAAGCAGTTGAAGTCGGCATTCGGTAATATCGCGAAGGCGTTCAAGAAGACCCCGTCGAAGTCGTCGAAGAACGCCGACAACACCACTACCAGTCCCGCGGCTACGAAGAACACCGACACCTCGACAACACCCTCGACCACCAAACAGCCTGACACGCCCACGAATCCGGCCAGCACACCCGACACCCCCGCGAAAAGTACGAGCCCTGGAGACACCACACCAGCCAACGCGCCTGACCTCAACGCGAAAAAGCCGGAGTCGCCGTCCACGACCAACGACGGCGCACCGGAGAAGGCCCGCATCGGCGACCCCGCGACTACCCAGGACGCAAAAGGCACCTGCGGCGGACGCGAACCGGTGGACTTCGCCACCGGCGAGTATTTCGTGCCGGTTGTCGATATCACCCTGCCGGGGGTGCTGCCAGTCGTTCTGTGGCGTCGCCACCGCTCCAATTACCGATTCGGCCGATGGTTCGGCCCGTCGTGGTCCTCAGCCTTGGACTTGCGGATAGTCGTCGACCACGCTG
The DNA here is from genome assembly GCF_042719655.1 of Nocardia sp. NPDC058518. Lineage (NCBI taxonomy): Bacteria > Bacillati > Actinomycetota > Actinomycetes > Mycobacteriales > Nocardiaceae > Nocardia > Nocardia sp. NPDC058518. The sequence continues at coordinate 246,654 of NZ_JBHXNJ010000008.1, read as the reverse complement.
GTGTCACCTTCGTCGCCGAAGACGGCATGCTGCTGTCCTACCCGCATGACGTTCCCGATCTGGCAGTGCTTCCGCTACATGGTGATTCACCGTGGCCGCTGACCCGCACCAGCACCGACACGTTCCGAGTCCACGACCCCGACCGCGAAATCACCTGGTACTTCGCGGCCCCTGATCCTGAATCCGCTGTCCTCGGTGACTTTCCGATTACCGCGATCACCGACCGCCATGACAACTGGATTCGCTTCCACTACGACCTCGACCGTGCACCAACCAGGATCACCAGCTCGGGCGACTACCAGATCAGTTTCACCACCGGCTCGGGGCGAGTGACGTCGATATCCGTGGACGACGCCCGCTCTGGCACCGGCGAATCGACCGCAATCCGTCAATTCGCTTACCAGTCAGGTGATCTCGTTGGAGTCACCAATGGAGTTGGTGCGACAACGCATTACACGTACGACAACTCCCATCGGATGCTGTCGTGGCGGGACTCGAACAATACCTGGTTCACCAACACTTACGACAACCAAGGTCGCGTTGTCGCGCAGGACGGGATCGACGGCATTTGGTCATCTCGATTTGCCTACGAAACCTTGCCGCATGGCCAAGGCGCTATTACGACAGTGACTGATTCGCTGGGCGTGGCGTCCACCTACCAATTCGATGCGCAAATGCGGCTCCACATCGAGACAGATGGCCTCGGTCACGCAACCCGCACCGATTATCTCGCCGGTCGAAAACCTGTTCGCCGCGTGGGGCCGGATCTAGCGACGACGACATACGTATACGACATGAATGACGACCTCGCGATGGTCCGTCGTCCAGACGGTCGAACCATTACCTTTGAATACCACAGCCTTCACCGTCCCAGCGCAATCACGGCCGCCGACGGTGGAGTCACTCGCTACACCTACGACGATGCCGGGAACGCAACATCAGTCACTGATGCTGACGGAATTTCCCGGCAGTATACCTACCACCCCAATGGTGGCATCCACACATTTTCCGATTCCCCGGATGCGACGACAGCTGTCGATGTCGACGCCGCGGGCCTTCCCGTTCGCGCCATCGACCCTGTAGGCGGGATACTCACAGTGGCTCGTGACCATTTCGGCCGTCCGACCACGACGACGAACCCGCTCGGTCAGGCCGTCCACCATGACTGGTCCGACGAGGGTAAGCCCGTGCGCCGCACCGGCGCCGATGATCTTGTCGAAACATGGAATTGGGACGGCGAGGGCAACCTTGTCGCACGCACCGACCGCTCTGGCAGGATCGATACCTACGTCTATGGCCCGTTTAGCCTTTGTGCGTCCTTTGCTTCAACCGGCACCGACACCACTCGGTACACCTGGGATACAGAGCGGCGACTCACGTCCGTATCGAACCCGAACGGACAAACCTGGCACTATGTCTATGGGCCCACCGGGCAGGTCTATTCCGAAACAGATTACAACGATGCGACAACGACATACGCCTATAATCCGTCGGGCGCTGTCGCCGTGGTCACGACTCCGACGGGGATTCGCCGTTATAACTCCTACGACCAACTCGGGCAGCTTGTTGGTACTCGTGCCGAATCCGGCGAATGGGTTTCATATACCTATGACCTCGTGGGAAGGATAACTACGGCCGCAAACGGACTGAACTCTGAATCAGCCCGTACTGTCACTCATTCCCTCCTATCTAGACATTCGCCGGCCGGAAGACTCCTGAGCCAGCAGATCGACAGTCAAATACCGACGGAATACCGATATGACAACTATGGGCGCCGTGTCTCGCACACCTCGCCGATGGGTGTATCTACGGAGTTCGAGTACGGACGTTCGAACAAGGTCGTGGCACTTAGAACATGTGGGCGCCGAGTCGATTTCACCCATGATGCCGTTGGTCGCCAGAACAGCTGGCGGTCTGAGGGAGTGGGTCAGCACTCCACCTTCGGGCTGGCGGGTTTAACTGTCAGCCGTGAGCTCGTTCAGCTAGATCCTCGGACGAGTATTCCATCAGAACTAATTCACCGCGACGAATATTTGTGGCGGCCGGACGGTTACCTTTCGGCTCATTCTGTGATTGACCGGGCCGGCGTCGAACGTCGAGACTTCACACTAGATCCGCTCGGTCGCGTAGCGCGTATCACTGCTGCTGGGGCAATCGCCGAAGAGTACCGCTACGATTCACTCTCGAACTTGATCTTCGAGTCCGGCGCGATGGCCGGTCGAAGAGGCATGGACTCTGATGAGACTGACGCGCCTCAATTCGAGTACAGCCGCAATCTGCTTGCGCGCGCGGGCCGAACCCGCTACCACTACGATGCGGCAGGCAGGCTGTTGCGGAAGGAGAAGACCCGAATCTCTCGCAAAGCTGCTGTGTGGCACTATGAATACAATGCTTTCGATCAGCTGATCAGCGTCCGAACTCCGGACGGCCAGCAGTGGCAGTACACGTATGACCCTTTCGGGCGTCGTCGTTCGAAAATGTTGGTCAATGGTCGCAGTAGAAGCGAATTCAATTGGGATGGTACCCATCTCACTGAACAAGCTTCGGTATGCGAGGATGGTAGCCGCACAACCACCGCGTGGTCGTACCATCCTGGCACGTACATCCCGCTTACTCAATCGGCCGACAATCATGAAATCGATCGCCAGTTCCACGCGATCGTCAGTGGCCTGGACGGCAGTCCAACCCATCTCGTTGATCCTGACACAGGGGCGGTTGTGGCCCATTCGGCTAGCACGCTGTGGGGTGCCACAACCTGGGTAGGAATCGATACGCCGCATCGTTTCCAGGGGCAACAATTCGATTCAGAGAGCGGGCTTCACTACAATCACCACCGCTATTATGACCCCGAAACGGGACGATACCTAACTCAGGATCCGCTCGGTCTCGACCCGGCTCCCAACCCGAACACCTATCCGCATAATCCGATGTCATGGATAGATCCACTGGGCTTGGCTTGTGGGGACTCCAACAGCGAAGAATTGCCCACTCGGCACGCAGCGCTCCGGCAGGCAATGCGAGACGCCGGTATTCCGACCAGCCAACAGCCCAGCGCTGTAGAGCGTGTAAGAATGGAGGATATGTGGGGGCATGCAGTCCTTGATGAAAACTATCAGGAAATCATGACCGAGGAGTACCATTTCACTGCCGGAAATGGAAACCGGATTGTTATTCAAGATCACAGTGCGGGACACCGGTATGGGGAAGATGGCGTCGGTGACCAGGGTCCCCACTTCAACGTCCGGCCTATTGAAAATACTCGAACTGGTAAAGTGCCCGGAACCCTTGGGCACTATCCCTTCCAAACATAGGATGCACTGATGAGCTGGGTTGATGCGCTGCACGAGCCGCGTAGTATTCGAGGAGTGTTCGGGGCCTTCACTCCATCGCTGGATGGCGTTGTGCTCCACGAGATTCGCTTGCACCGCGACGGCCCAAGTGTCTATCTGCGGTTCGATTTTCGTGAGTTTCCGACTGATCCGCCTAGGAAGTGGGGAGCCGTCGGCTACAACACGGTTCAAGTCGAACTGTGTCTGTATGCGGTTGAAAGCGTTGAGGTTTCCGAGCTGAGTACTGTATCCGTGATCGACCTTAATATATCGACTATCGACCGTAATGGAAAGGTAGCCGTGCGCGCTTGGACATCGGGAAATTCCACGACACGCTTAAATGTTGTGGCGGGGAGCGTGAGTGTCGCGAAGGTATCGGCCTACAAAAACGATCCGCCCCCGCCTGATAGAAGCACCTCGCTGTGACCCGTTGGGGCTCGGCATTTTGGAGATGGCTAGCTAGAAGGCAGGACGTCCAATGGGCAAACGAAAGGGGCCCGGGCCAGCACTGACCGACCGCGCACCATCGCCTTACCCGTGGTCAGTCCGATCCGCCCGGCGTAGCGATCTCCACCTCTGCGCAGTCGCCGCGGTCATTCGGTAGTGCCAGCTTCGGAGAGTGCAGTGGTCTTGTTGTCGCCCGTCGGCTTCTCACCGCGGAATGCAGCCCGGACGTCAATGAGTCGCCTTCCGTCCGGGAGGCTCCAGAAGGTCCAGCCGTTGGTCACGCTGCCTTTGACATGACGACCCGCTCCGGAGGGTGACCCGAATGATTGGCCCTCCGCTTCCAGCGTGCCATTATCGCGAATGAGGGCTTCACGCGATCGCCAGTTTCCCTGTCGCGGCGTCAATATCGTTCCTGGCGTGAGGAGTCCGGCCGCAACGAGGTCCTTCACCTCGACCCAGTCTTGGCTCTTGTCTCGGGGGTCGACCACCTGCCCGGTATGCCCTTGGGGCACCGGCCACACGGCGAGTAGCACGTCGATGATGCGTTCGGTGCGAGCCTCGATGGCTTCCTCTGCCCACTGCTCGTCGCCGATACTGCTGAGAAGTCGACTGTTGAGCAGCAGGTGTCGTGTTCTCGAATTGCGTCCCGCTTGAGATCCCAAGCGCCGTTGGGCACCTTGGAGTTGAGCGAATCGGTGAGCAAGGTCAGGTTGCCGAGTCGGTGCACATGCGCTCCGCGTTCGATCTCGGCCTCGGGTCCGTCGATAGCCCAGTTGTCCTTCCACTTCTGCGGCAGGATGTGCTCGATCGGGTAGCCGCGTCGCGGCACCTGTGGCTGGTTGGTCACCCGCCTGAACTGGTTCTCTATCGCTTCCATGAAGACCCGCAGACGCGCGACCTTGAAGCGACGGTAGGCGGCTTCAGCAGCGAGCGCCGCACGGATCTCGTTGTCGCCGGGCCAATATGTGCTGGAGACGTTCAGTCTGGACAGGGCTTGGCAACTCGGTCGACAAGTTCGGCATCGGGTGCATCGTTGTGGATGCGGGTGATGTCGGCGACAACGCTGCCCAAATCGGATGTCGTCAGGCGGAGGAACATGCGTCGAACAACCCAACTTTCGACTGTCGCAACGACACCGTCGATGGTGTCGCCGGTAAACGCACGTTCTAGGTCGTGCAGGCAAACCCGAATCGGCTTGACCAGTTCGACCTCGAAGGCCTTCATGCGGTACACCGACATCTCGACGGTCGTGAGCTGTCGGTCCTTGTCGTCGGCGGCTAGCGTCCAAGCCTCGTAGAGATCGGCCTGCCGTTTGATCGTCGGCAGCAGTACGCCCATTTTCTGTCCACTGTCATGTTCGACGTAGGCCTAGAAGCGCGAAAATGTCTGCTGCGGTCCGATCTCCTCGCCGATCCGGGAAGTGAGCCATTGGTTGAGGAACAGTGACCTGCGGTTAACCCGGCAGCGCCCAACGCTGACCTCAATTTCCCAGAACTTTGTGCCGAAAGGTCAGCCTTCGGCATAGGCGCGGTGCGTGTCCGAACCCGTAGCACCACCCCGACGGCGTTCTATCTGCGCCAAAAGGCCTTAGTAGCCGGTAGATCCACCAGAGTTGTTCGGAAAGATCTTGTGGCACAACGAGAGTGCTCTCCTGAACGGCCGACCGTAGCCCCTTTGTCCTGTAGATCGATGTGGCGCCGTCCCGCGCCTGGCCACCGAACGCCGACACGTCGGCTTGCTGACCATCGACGCCAAACGGGTCGATGAACATTCGCTCCTAGAGGTCCGGGGTCGGCGCTAAACCTGCGTGGCCTCCTGCACGGTGAGCAGACCACCTGGTCGCAGGTAGGTTAGCGCGGCCTCCAGGCCGGACCGTCGCCGACCTTGATGGTGCGGCGGTCGATGTCTGGAGGCGAGAGCGGTCGGTTCGCACTGTGGCCCGCTGGGCGGTCGCAGGTTCGATTCCTCGGCAGGATACGCAAACGTGGACAACCGAAAAACGCCTGGTCATCGCGGAGTCGTATTCGATTCGATGATGTCGCTCCAGGCACGGGGACTGGCTATGCGTTCAGCAACATCTGCCGTCCGGTCCCGGTGTGTGCAGGGCCTGTTCAGCAGATTGACCAGCACCGTTTCGGGCTTGTCCGGATCCTGGCGTACGCGCGCGGACTCTCGCTTGATCAGTTCCCGCGCGTCACGGTCGGTGCGTACGGCAATGGCGATTGAGCGGTCGGGCTGTGCACAGGGACGGCCGTCGTCGGTTAGGTGCTCAGTTCCAGCTTCGCCCCGGTGCGCCGCATCATCTCGAACGGGTCCATGCACGTGGCACCGATCGCGGCGCAGGCGTCAGGGATCTTCACCCGCTTCCGCGAGTTGGGGTCCGCCCGCTCGTGAGTGACCAGTACGTGGTTGTGACCGCGCGCATGAGCCACCAGCTGGTAATCAGCCTGGTTGCCTGCGAACTCCGCGAGTGCTGCAGGAGTGAAGGGACGAGACGCCGCCCACACTGTGAGAGCCGGGAAGTGAGCAGTCGTGGCCTGATCTATCGACTGGAAGAAGGAACTGTTCCTCTGCGCCCAAGCCGAGAGTTCGTCGGCTCGGCCGACCAGCTCTTTCTTCACCGCCTCAATGCTGCACACTTCGCCAGCGGCATGCGCGCCCTCAAGCCATTCCCAGAATCCTGGGGCGATATCGAACGCGTAGTAGCGGTTCTTCGCCTCGATGAGAACGTTCGCGTCAACCAGGTACATCAACCGACTCCGATCTCGTCGGCCAGGCGGGCGAAGGTTTCGTGCTTCTTGGTTCCCAACAGGTGGAAGGCGTCACGGAAGCTGGTGTCGCCCTGGTAGGTACTGGCGACCACGGCGCGCGCGAACTGGCGGCTTAGGCGCAGCGGCTGGGTGTTGTAGTAGTTCCCGCCGGAGTTCGCTCCGCGGGCACGCTTTGCCGACTCGATGGCGGCCTCCCGCTCTACCTCGTACCGCTCCCGGTACTGGTCCCAGCCGAGGAAACGCGCGTCGAACAGACGCTTGAGGATCACCAACGTGCTCACCCTGTAGCGGCGAGCCAGCCGTGTCAGCTCCTGGGGCGTCAGCTCCCTCTGATAGTCGCGGCGCAGAGTAGCCAGTGGGACCAGGACCTCGGCGGCGACCCGGTTGCACCACAGCTCCTCGGCAACACCTTCCTGCGCGACCATCGCCGCGTCGGACAGGGCGCTGCGCCCGAGCCAGACGTGGGCGAGCTCATGGACCAACGTGAAGATCTGTGCCGCTTTAGTGTCGGCGCCGTTGACGAAGATCAGCGGCGCTACCGGATCGGACAGCGCGAAGCCCCGGAACTCCTCCGGGTCGAGCACGCGGTGAGTGTCGCCGCCGACGATGCCGTTCACCATCACGAGGACGCCAATCGCCTCGATGCGGTCGATCAGCCGCCGCAGCGCATCGTCGGAATTGGCAAAGACGGCGCGCTCGGTCAGGTCAAAGTCGAGGGCAGCGCGGACCGCCCGCGCCGCATCCACCGGCGGCGTATCGGTCGTCGCGGAGCCCACGAATTCCAACTGAGGCGCCCCGTGATCCCGCGCGTAGTCGCGGTACCACTCTTGCCGGGTCTGGCAGATGTAGATCGTGTCCAGCAGATCGACAGATGGGCGGGGGACCGTCGCGTTGCCGACCGTGCGCATGTCCGGAATGGGCACAGGCTCGTTCGGGGGCTCGGACAGGAACAACAGGCCGAAGGGCGTGTGAGTCGCCTGCGCGAAGCTCTCCAACTGCTTGAGAGTCGGCTGTCGGTCGCCGCGTATCCACTCATCGAGCTTCGGGGCACGGCGTTGTGTCGTCTCGTCGTCCCAGCCGGCACGTTCGACAGCCCACTCCAAGAGGCTGGGGGCAACACTGACGCGTACTGGCATCGCACCTCACCCTCATCTTTTCTTTGCTTAGCTGCGGTGTGATCAGTTTGGCATGGCCGACGCTCGCGCGAGATACGAAGGCGTATAAGCCGACTGTCGAGCGATCGAACAGGTGGCAGCTGCGCGCAACATGCTCTCCCCCTCAGCGTAGGACCTTCGCGGCGCGCCGAATACTTCCGCACCCCGGCGTGGGGTACTGCAATTTTCCGCCCGCTGTGGCTACGCGACGACGATTGCTCGTCCAGCGCTGAGCGGTAGGTATGGACGCGTTGATTCGTACATCTGTTCGGCTGTAGCGTCGTTGTTGCTGGTAGGCGAAACCCTAGACGTGTAGCGCTCGGCTACAGGCCGACCTTCGCCGGTGCCCGGTTGATATGGGCGGCTAGAGCGGTGGTGATGTGCTCAGCGTCACGGTGGACCCCGCGCAGCGTGTTGGAGGAGAACGACCGCTGGAACTCAAGCCCGACGTACACCAGGCCGGGGTGTGTGGTCGATACTCCGGCGCGATGGAGCGGGTAACCGTTGACGAGGGCGCCGAGGTCGGAGAGCATCGTCAGTGCCGGAGGCCCGGTATTTGGCTACCCGTAGGTGTAGCCGCGGCGGCCGAGGTATCAGTTGGTGAGTCGGTGGTGGGCACGGTTCAGAGCTCGAACCGATCCAATTGCAGTCTGCATAGGTCGGCACCAACGGGTGAGGCGTCCGGGAACTGCGCCGGTCATGTCCTGTGCGCTCCGTAGCGTGGTGTGGCGGACCATCGAAGCGGCCTCCGCTCCGATGGTCCGGCCCGCTCACCTGGGACGTGGTTCCGACTGTGTTCCTGTGTACGTAGAAGACGCGTATAGGCAGCCGAGTGAAGGGACCTCATCTGTGATCGCGGTGCGCTTGAGTGAGCCCTTGGGCTGGGCAACTCGCAGTACTGCCGCAGGCATGCCGGATACGCGAGACCCTGGATTCGGTCATCAGCACGACTACTATCTCGCATCCGGGCACTAGACCTCGTTTCAGCAGGAAATGGCGCAGGCTGGGAAGTTGCGCGCCGCTTCCGTTTCGTCGGACGATCATGGGGCCGGGTAGGTCGTCGGTGTCGAAGTTCATCGACATCGGCGCGCGTCGAAGACCCAAGCGCCATGTCAACCATGGATGTACGAGGACGCCACTGCCGCGGATCATGTCCTTGTCTACGGTTATCCGGATGCCGTAGATCGTGCCGTCGTCGTTCGACGCCATGTTAGTTGGCTTCGCGGGCTCGGTGGTCTCGATGAAATGGGCACCGCGCGCGATCAAATCGATTAGGCCATCAGAGGTTTCACCAATTTGGTCGAGGACCATGCACTGTTCCAGACGCCATTTGCTCACGGGGTATACCTGGATCGCCTGGGCGAACAGATCGGTTTTGGAGATCGGGCCAAACTTGGTGACGAGATCGATTACCACCTCGCTCGCGCTGCGGTAGTCGGTACCGTCGAGACCGGGCCATTCAGCTAGAGCCCAGGTTCCCTCGGGGCGTATTTGGACGAAGCGGTCGTCACGGCGCATCGATTCGGCGATCGCGCGTGGGTTCTCGGCGTGGATGGCGGGCGCGATCATCTCGACCCGTTGGGGGGAGCCCCGCTCTAATAACCACAGGTAGGCGGCGTCGCGGAATCGCGCGCGTCTCCGCAACCACTCCTCCCCAATGCCCTGGACGAGAGGGCTTCGCTTGTGCGTAAGGAGGGTCTCAAGCGGTGCGCCATCGGGTATCTCATGCTCGGTGGCGAGCGCGGTCAACGCTTGGTTCCGAAAGGGTGCTGCGTCGACGATCCTCTTCAGGCTCCGTGCGAGCGCAGTCGAATCGGTGGACCACCAGTCGATTAGGTCACCGGCCCACGTCCTGGGCGGGCGAAGGCCGGCGGCCTCCGCGAGGATCCTCACTGCGGTATGGTTGGCGACGCCTATCGCCCGCGCGAGTTCGGCTTGGGGAGTGGCCATCTCGGCGCAGGCCGCGACCAACGCATCCCGCCATTCCCGCAGTGATATCTCGGCGTGGTCCCGGATATGTCGTTCGACCTTCCCGAGGATCTGGCGGGCGTACTCGCGGGTGAATCCATGGAGGTCGCCGATCTCCTGGAGGGTCGCTCCGTCATTTCGGGCGACGTAAACGGCCCGAGACCGATCGGACAACTCCGTCCACGCGGCCCCGAGCCAGTCCACCGGAGAATCGTTCCCGAAGGTCAGCTCCCCTTCCCTCACGTGGTGTTCCATGATCGCGACGTCCTTCAACTGTCCGTGACGTGTCGGACGATCAATCCGAGCCGGTCGGCGATTCGTTGATTGAAGGCCTCGTCCTCGGATCTGGGGCGATTGGCGAAGGTGTCAACGAGGCAGAGCACCCACGGGTGCTGGTCGAAACCCGCCCGCGTCTTGATCTCCGCCCAGACAAGGTGCTTGAAGTCACGGCCCGGCCCCCAAGCGAACCATCGCTCGTCCGCCTCGTCGTCCTCGCGTTGGATCAACACTCGCAGTGGTTTCACCTGCAGGCTGTCGGCGTTCACGGTCCAACCGGCGCCTAACGCCTTCTCGACGAGCAGGTCCACGCTCGCGGTGGGGTTCGCCACCAAGTCCTTGTACTTGCCCACGCCCGACCGAGCGCGGCTGAGTTCCTTCATTGGGCCGTTCTTGATCCACACGCGGATGTTGTCGTCAGTGCCGAGGAACGGTAGTAGTCGACCGCCGATCCTCTTGTCGCTGGTCCAACTCTGGTAGAGCTGTGTCCTCTCAATGTCCTTGAGGTTGCGGGCCTCCTCGCCGCCTTCGGCATAGATGAGTCGGACGACCTCCATCTCGATGTTCGCTGGTATAGGGAAGCTCCTGCTCATTGGATTCCTGTCGTGTCGGGGAATTGAAGGTGGACGTCGTCCGCGGCGGTTTCCAGGTCTGCGGCGTCGCGGATCCAGTGGTCCATCAAGGTGCCGATGGTCTCGTCGCTGAACTCGATGTGGGAGCCGTGGGACCTTCGGAGGTCTAGGTGCTCGGTCTCGGTCGCGTCGAGTGCTCGGCGAAGGTCGAGGGTGGCCGCGATTCGGCGGATGTCAGTGACGAAGTCGAGCACGCGCAACGCCTCTTTGCCAGGACTGAGCCGCAGACCGCGACCGAGTTGTTGAACGAAGATTCGGCGACTGTGGGTGACCCTGAGGAACGCGATGAGGTTGACGTCGGGCACGTCGACGCCCTCGTTAAACACGTCTACACAGGTGATCAGCGGCACTCGGCCGAGTCGGAACTCGTTTAGCAGGATCTGACGTCGCTGCCGCGAGAGTCCGCTGTGGAGGAATGTGGCGTTGCCCCAGGCGGAATCCGCACTGGCGAGCAACCGGGCGACGTGCTCGGCGTGTTCCTTGGTTTGGCAGAAGACGATCGCTCTCGGGTCGTGTGTATCTCGCCACGCCGAGCGAAGGTGCTCGACGATCTCCTCGTCCCTCTGCGGCAGAAACAAGGATCTGTTCAGATCCTTGATCGAATACCCGTGTGAACTGGCGTTCCTTACGGTGTCCCAGTCGATGTTGTCGACGAGGATACGATAATCGACCGCGGCGAGGTACCCGGCGGACATCCCCTCCGCGATACCCATCCTGAAGCACGGGGCACCGAAACGCGCCGTGATGTCGAACTTGTCGCCGCGCCATGGAGTGGCGGTCACGCCGAATTGCCGCGCTGAATCGCAAATATCCAGCAACTCGGCAAACTGTCCGGTCTCGGCGACATGGTGGGTCTCGTCGATCATGATGAGATCGGGACGGTAGCCAAGGCGAGCGACCCGTAGTACGGACTCGACGGTTCCGACGAGAACGCCGTCTAGTCCACCCGGGTTGCTCTCTCCTGTCAACAGGCGGGTCGGCACCTCTTTGGGGACATGACGCCAGAGCGCCTTCTCTAGCTGCCCCACGAGCTCCTTCATGTGGGCGACCACGAGGACGCGTGCTTCGGGGTTCGCACTGAGGTGGCGCCGGATCACCTCGCCGCCGACGACGGTCTTGCCCAGACCCGTGGCGAGCACCAGGAGAGCGGACCCCCGTTCATAGAGGGTCTCCTCGACAGCGTCGGCGGCAGCTGATTGATAGGGGCGCAACGCGTAGGGGCTGGGCACACTCGTCGGCATGCGCGCGCCGATCGCGGCGAGCGTCGCGCCGTCCCACACCGTGATGTCGATGCCAACTCCACTTAATGCCTGCCGGCGCTCCCGTGCGGTGTGGTTGACGTCGGTGTTGGTAGCCAACACCGACTTGTCTGCGCGGTAGCGCACCCGCGCTCGCTCCAGATCGTCGATGCCGCATCGGTCCACCCGCCCGCTGGCCTTCCATTTGCATTGGAACACCCACTGCTCACGGTCGCGTACTGCGAGCAGGTCCGCGCCGTTGTCGCCAGCGCCGTCAATCAATCGGACATCCGCGAACCCGAGGTGCCACAGCGCGCGTTCGACCGCGTGCGTCAGTCCGGTCGGGCCTCCACGCAGCAGTTCATCCGCTGTCAAGAAGACCGCGCTCATGTCGCCTCCGACAGCTCGTCGGCGAGTAGGTGGACGCTCAACCGCGTGCGCTCCAACTGTCTAGGCGTGCTCGCGACCGGGTAGCTGGCGTGGGTGGCGACATCAGCCAGGTATCCGACGGTCCTCGCGACGCTGAGTCGACGAGCACCGAGAGAGGCGACGCCAGCGTAGAGGCCCTGGAACACCTTGTCGTCCAAGAACGCCTCCGGCCATTGCTCCAGCAAGCGGGTGAGGAACAACGCGGGGACATAGAGGAGGAAATCCCCGTTGGTCCCGAGGTCGCTCGTGCGGGCGGCCTTACCGTCGGCGATCATCGCGGTCTCGGCGGTGGTCAACTCGTCGGGTGTGAGGAGTTCGAACGCGCGGGCAGGCTCGCCCGTCCGGTCCAGCGCGGCGGCCATCCGTCGCCGTATCTCCTGTAGGAGTTCTTGCGCCTCCGTTCGAATGAGGTTCGCGTCCAGGGCAGTGTCGGGTAGGGACGTCGCGCGGATCTCGGCGATTGTCCGCGAGTGACTCCAGCTGAGATCAGCCTGAACCCTGAGCAACGCAGCGACTTCCGCGATCAGGAGCTCGGACGAATCCACCCCGAACCGCTTGAAGACCTCGTGTTCGGTGTCGATGTACGCGGCGAAGTTCATCCCGCGCCGCCGATCCATGAGGATCGGAGTGGGGTTCCCGTGGTCGTCCTCGAGTATCCCCTTCGCGATCCGGCGGGCGTCGATTTGCGCGAATCCGATCGCCGGGTGGCCGAAATCCTTGCTGAGTGTCGGGTAGGGAGTCGAGTCGGCCTCGTAGCGCGCGACCCTCTCCTGTTTGGTCTCCCGATGAACCGTCGGTCCGGTGGCGTTGGGACGTGGATGTTGGGCCGCGTCGGGTGCCGTGGTCGAACCCGGACCGTTCGTGATGTCGCCCAACATGCCGGTTAGGCCAAGCGCATCGAGGACGGCTGCCTCGTCGGCGGTATCAGGTGTGCTCGCCGTCGCGTTTGCGCGTTTGCCGCCGCGCTTTGCCTCCTCGAAGTCAACAACGGCCTGCCACCACATTGCGTCCGTCTGGTATTCGGGATTGCCGCTCTGGAATTCGCGCCCCCAGGATCGGGTCTCAACGTGGATCGGTCCCTTGCCGTTGGCGTCACCAGGGATGAGGCACCGCTCGCCGGCGTCGTTTCGTCGGTAACCCTTCACGAGTAGAGCGAGCGGGCTCACGTTCTCCGAGACGTATCCGGCGTCTTTGGCTCGTTGTGGCAGCAACGGACCCTGCCCCCGGAGGAGCTCGATCGCGGACTTCCAGCTACGGTCGTCGTACTCGAACGCGTTCTTCTGGTACGTGACCGGCACGTGGTCCAAGTGGATCTCGCCGATGATCCGGCCGCCCTGATGGGCCATCTCGATTGGGTACTCGACCTCCTCGTTGCCGACCTCCCCGTCGGGATTACGCCAGGTGAATATCCGCTTGTCCCAACGGAGGATCTTCCGACCGTTGCGAAGGAAATCGACCCCGTACTCCTTACGGTCGAGGTGACGCTGGATGCCCAGCCACCCGTGCACCCGCCGTTCGCGAACCTGGAGTCGGTCACCGCCGCAGCTCTCGCAAGCCATCCTGCCCGGGAGTTGCCATTGACCGCAGTCGGCGCACGCGAGCCCATCCTCGAGCCTTTTGTCGATCGGGATGTAGGCAGGGATCCGCTCCTTCCGGTTGTAGACGACGGCTCGCTCATCGCCCCACCTGCAATGCCGGACGGGTTTGACCCTGGTTCCTCCGACGGTCAGATCGAATGGTGTGTTCTCGAGGATCCACGAGTAGACCCCGCCGAGGTGGTTTCGCAGATGGGCTCCGTTCTTCCGGAGCCATTCGGCGCGACCGGGGTTGAGACGACTGACGATGATCCGGGTGCCGTGCTCGTTCGGATCGGCCTTGGGCTCGGTGAGATCCTCAGCCTCGAAGTCGTCGTCGATGCGGTCGAGGTCGATGTCGACTCCGATCCATTCGGGATCCCCCTGTCGGGTGGTGAGAACCCTGGTCCGCCTTCCGAGCCGCGCGGTCGCGACGTTGAAACCCATGCCGAAGAGTCCGAGCTTGTCGTGCATGTCGTTGCCGGACCAACCCGCCCGCACTGCGCGTTCCAGCCGCTCGCGGTCCATCCCCCTACCGGTGTCCTCCACCACCAGCTCCCCACTGGGGGAGCTGGGTAGGAGGACGCTCACGTGGTATCCGCCTACCCACGGGATGTCTGTGCGGCGGATCTCGGTGAAGTCGTCGAAGGAGTTGTCCACCAGCTCCGCGATGCATTGCCATTCGTCGAACTCGATCTCGCCCAGCATGCGCAGCACACGGGCGGACGGGGTTATCTTCACGGCTCTTCGGCCCTCCAACTGTCCTTTGGGTAGGCGGTGACGACCGTGGACCCGCGGGATCGCGGTGGTCACCGGCGGTGTCCTCCCTCATGGAGACGCGCCGCTGGGATCGGAGCTTATACGTGGGCACCGACAGGTTGTAGACGCTTTGGGCTGTTAAGGCGTTGAGTCACTTACTCTTTCCCGGTATCGGGTCCGCGAGGTCCCGGGATCCACTCGTTTGTCCATGCTCTCCGCGGTACCGCTTCGATCGCTGGGACTCCGGGGACGAAGTGTGCCTAGTGTCAGGGGAGTGGGGGCGGGGCGGACCCCGGAAGGCCCTGCTCGTCGTAGCGGATGTCGCTTCGGCGGATTTCCACGCGATCGTTCTGGGACTTCTGGCGGCAGCATTACGGCAGCAGTCCTCCGACCGTTACCGGTAGCTCGTACGAGGTCGACTGGGCTCAGATCGCGCAGCTGTTCACGGCCAACCCCTCCGAAGCTGGGTGGCCTAGGGCGTCGATAATGCAGCTCACTTCTTCGGCGCTCAGCGGTTCGCGACGGTCATCCCAGTTGACCTTACGGAGCGCCCTCGTGGCTGTCGCGTGGAGCTCGATTAGGTCGACTTTGCCGACGGCCCGCTCCTCGACTCGGTCGCGGCGGACAGGTCGACGAGTCACAGTGCCCCTCAGGGCATCCTGTCTCCTCCGCCGGTGCGGTCGTCACCGCACCGTGGAGCTCCACAGCTCCGGGGGTTCGGCGGAACCCGAAAGACTGGGCAAATGAAGCGAAAACCTCAGGGATATCCCGCTTCTCCGCCTCCGCATACGAAAACCCCCTGCGCGGCGCTGAGGGCTTGGCGGGTGAAGTCTTGGTGTGCTGAAACGAAAGAACATTCGAGCCTGCAGTTTCGGGGCGGGGCTGTCGGTGTTCGAAGTTGTTTCAGTAGTGCTCGGGTGCTGTTGCAGAACGAGGTGGCCAGACGTTTGTCAGGGGAACACCCGTCGCGGGTATACGGGTGGATACCAGCCATGAGCGGAAGCGCCCGCGAGTGGGACTTTCGTGTCCCATTCAACCGACTTCTCGCTCGACTACCGATCGGATAGTCGACGATGGCCGAGAACCACGGCCTCGATTCGCTCGGCCACCGGCTGTGGATCCTCGTGCTCCCATACCCGGATGACCGTCCAACCGGCTTCGTGGAGCTTGGTAGACGTATCGCGGTCCCGGTCCTGATTGGCGTTGATCTTTCGGCGCCAGAAGTCCGAGTTCTTGATCGCTGGGCGATGATGTGATGGACAACCATGCCAGAAGCAGCCGTCGACGAAGATGGCTACGCGATCGGTGGTGAAGACGATGTCAGCTGTACGGCGAAGTCCCGCTAGCGGTCTGGCATCAACCCGGTAGCGAAGGCCGCGGCTATAGAGTTCCTTCCGCAGCGCCATCTCCGGTCCAGTGTCGCGTCTGCGGTTCGCGCGCATCACCGCGCGCACGGCGGGAGATGACGCGCTCGACTCGGAAGGTAGCGGCGCGTCACCAGCTAGCTTCTGGGCGTGGGCTTCTCGCCATGCCTGTGCCAGATTCTCTTTGCGGGAGTCGCGAGTGACCTCGCAGATGTACCGTTCCACGGATTTGCCATCACACGACCACCGCAGGTACGCGCGGATCCGGCGAGTACGTCGATAGACCCGGAGCGAGACCGACGCGCGCGCCACGCGCCCGTCCCCGAGATCGACGCTCCGACAGTGACGGCCGCCGGCAGCGCGGTCCTGCTCGATTGTCGGGGCCACGGCTCCCGCGCGCCGTTTGTATGCCCGCGCTGACGGTAGGTGCTGATTCCAGCCGTGTTCGTCAGCCCGCTCGCGCATGTTCAGCGGGTCGAGACGAGCGTGTCGCTGGCGTCGGGCTCCGTCGCCTCCGCAGCGGTGAGGGCGTCGGCGACAGCCGAAGCGAAAAACTGACCCAGTACGACCGGGACGGCGTTGCCGAGCTGACGCATCTGCTCGCCGCGGGGTCCGGAGCCGAGCCATTCGTCGGGGAAGGTCATCACGCGGGCGGTCTCGCGCACGGTCATGTAGCGGTGTCGGTAGGTCCAGCCGTCGGGCGATTCGGGGTCGCGGTCGCGTTCGTCTAGGAGCATGACCGATTCGCCACCAGGCACGCCGTGGACTCCGGCCTTGACCGTCTTCGCGGGGCGGTCGAGTTCGTTCGGGGTGTGGCCCTTGTAGATTCGCGCGCCAGGCCACCCGATGTGATGCTGGACACCGATCTTGTCGCCGAAGTCGAACTTCTCGTCGAGTCGCTTCAGATCGACCGCGGGCAGCTTCGGCAGGGTGGCGTCGGTGCCGCATCCGGCGATGGCGTCGCGCAGCGTACGCCAGGGGAGGCAGTCGTCCTCTTTCACGACCCGAGGTATGCGTTCCTCGACTCGGGCCCGCACATGCGCCGGAACGTCGGGGTGTCGTCGCCAGTAGTCGCCGTTCCTGATCGAGCGGAACAGCGCGGCCTCGGAGTATCGGGGTGTCTTGACGAGCTTCTCGAACGCCTCGACATCGACGCCGAGGTCTGCCCGGAACGCGACGATGACGACGCGGTTACGGATCTGCGGGACGCCGTAGTCGGCGGCGTTGACGGGTACCACGACGACCTTGTAGTGCTCGGCGTCAGTATCGTTGTCAGGGAGGGTGGCGAGGATCCGCCGCAGTTCCGCGTCGTGGTCCTGCCAGCGCGTCGAGTCAACGCGTTGCTGGTGGGGGAGCCGTAGTTCGTTGACGATGTATTGGAAGTAGTCAGCGAACGAGGGTCGGAGGAGCCCGCGGACGTTCTCGCAGATGACAGCCTTCGGGCGTACCTGGCGTATCGCCTCGAACATCGCCGGGAACATATTGCGCTTGTCCTCGTCGCCCTTGGCGACACCACCGGCGCTGAACGGCTGGCACGGCGGCCCACCTGCGAGGACGTCGACCTCCCCGCGGAAAGCGGTGAGATCGAGGTCCTGGACGTCAGCCGGGTAGAGAGGCGCGGGTTGCCCCACCGCAGGTGGCTTCGGTCGAATGTCCTCGATCTCGACCAAGCCGTCGGTGCCCAGGGTCTTGCGAGCGCTGGCGACGAGAGTCTGGCAGGCACGCTTGTTGAACTCGTTGAACAGCAAGGGCCGGAAGCCGGCCCGATGAACGGCCATCGCGAGTCCGCCACCACCGGCGAACAACTCGACGCTGGTCCGTGTCCTGGTCACGTTTCCCGGCTGGTCATCCATGGGCGAACCATACCGCGGGGGTCGGACAGGAATGGTTCCGGACGTGGTGAGTCCGATTGACAGAAGTCGAGTCCATAGAGTTCTCTCGTTATCGTGATCGAAGGGCAACCGAGATGAGTCAGCACATGTTGCCGATCGGTGGGGGACCTCATCACAGCGACTTCCGGCTCAGCATCACCAAGGCGCTGGGGGATCAGCTCGCCGCAGCGCTCGCGACGCTGGTCGCCATCCCGCTGACCGAGGCGAACCTGACCGAGGGTGTCGACGAACGCCCTGGTGTCTACCAGCTCTATCTCGACGGCGAGTTCGTCTACGTCGGTAAGGCCGACAAGTCGCTCCGTGACCGGTTGATTCAGCACCTGCGCAAGATCGCCGGCCGCCGCGACATCCCTCTCACCAGGGTCACCTTCTCGTGTCTGTACGTCGCCGAGGACTTCTCCGCCCTGGCGCCGGAACAGCTGCTGATCAGCCACTACAAGGGCAAGGGCGGCGTCCCCTGGAACAACAACGGCTTCGGCAACAAGGATCCCGGACGGCAGCGGGACAGGACGGTCCTGAAGGAGAAGCACTTCGACGTCGAGTTCCCGATCAACCTCGACGTGCCCGTGCCCGGCCTCGAAGCGGGCGCGACGACGGTCGGAACGTTCCTCGGGGCGTTGAAGTCCGGACTACCCTTCGTGTTCCGCTACGAGAAGCTCCCATCCCAGTCGAGTGGGGGCATCCTCGACGTCGCCCGCGCGGATCTCACCGCGAACGAGGCATTCCGCCTCGTGGCCGCCGCCCTGCCGGAGGGCTGGCAGATCACAGCCCTGATGGGGTACGTGATCATGTACAAGGAAACCGAGGAGTACAGGAGCGCGTGGCGCTACTACCGAGCGGGAGAAGTCATCGACGCGACACCGGAGTCCCTTCCCGAGGACGCCGCCGTGGACACGCCGGATGTCGACGAGTGAAGCACCCGATGCGCGTCTCGTCCCCACCACGTGATGTCGATACCCGGGCGAGCAGGTGAACGTGGACGCGAAGTACTCGCCCGAGTCGTTCGACCCACTGTCGACGACCCGGCTCGCCAACACGATCTGCGAGATGCTCGAGCGGCAACCGTTGGTCTCGATGGAGGACGAGATCCCGCGCTTCGACGGCGCCGGCCTCTACGCGCTGTACTACCGTGGCGACAGCATCGACTTGTATCGCCCCCTCTCGAAGTTCCAGATCCCCGTGTACGCGGGACAGGCGCGGTCCAGCAACAGCGCGACCGGAAAGACCGTCGGCGCGGCACGTCCTGTCTCCTCGCGGCTCCGCTCGCACCGAAAGTCGATCATCGAGGGCGATCTCCCGATCAAGGAGTTCCGGTTCCGCGCCCTGCTCATGCCGGACGTGCACGCGGATTTGGGTGAGAACGGTCTGAGGGTCGGTTACCAGCCGGTGTGGAACAGCAAGCTCACGGGGTTCGGCAGTCACGAGCAAGGGGCGAAGACCCGCAAAAGCGGCAAGTCCAAGTGGGATACCGTTCACGACGGGCGCAGCCGCACGTACGGCGAAGTCGCCCACGAACCGACCGAATTGATCACGGCGGCCATGGAACACATCGAATGGCAGATCGAGCAGTACCCGCGCCTACAGTGGCAGCACCCAGCTGTCGAGGTGTATCACGAAGATCTCACGGCGAACTGAGCGTGGTCCGCGTGACCCTAAAACTCGTCGCGGCCGCACCTTTACTCGGGTTCGCCGTCGCGGAGGTGGTCGAAGGTAGGGGCTATCTCCTTCTCCAGATTCCGCACGGCCGAGTCGACCGCCGCGTCAAACGACTCGGTGTCGTGGCCATCCGCGAGAGTGTCGCCACCTTCGTCGCCGTCATAGAGGCCGACGGACCAGTACAGGATGTCAGCTCGATCCTCCGCCAGGCCGGGTTCGGTGGTCGTGACGACGAGCTGCAGCGGATGTCCGCTACCGGGGACCGTTCCGATGACCGCCTCGATCGCGGTACAGCCGCCACCGGTGTCGACGATCGCGCCGACCGTGTCGAAGCGATTCTTCAGCGATGTCAACTCGGGCGCGTAGATTCGCGCGAGGCGAGCCTCGTAGGTGGCGATGTCGTCATCTCGGTCAGTCATCGTGATCAGCTCCTCGTCCTGGTTCGCGAAGTTCGGCAGTTGGATCGTCGGGAAACGTCGCTCGCGATCAATCGGGTCTTCTGGTGGCAGCGGCCGACCATGCTAGCCAGTGCCGCTGGCTGGTACCGTCCTGTCGAAGCCGCCCACCCGATTGGGTGTCTCATCGCGGGTCTCCTATCGAATCCGGTACTCCGGACGCGGGAGTCGTCATCATCCGGCGGCCCACGGCGGGCAGTTCGACACGGGCGTCCTTGTGCATCCTCCCGAGGGCACGAATGATCGCGGGTCGGTCCTGAGGATGAGTTCCGCGCAGCGCGTAGAAGAACATGCTCCCGCGCACTAGAGCCGCGAGAGTGGTCGGGACGCCGACCATCGCGACCGCGATGGTCCAGTCCATCGTCATATCCCGACCCCCGTCTCGAGCGAACGTGAGAAGTGTTTCCGGGCGAGAGTCTCCAATTCCTCGACCGAGTATCCGTCTTCGTATGGCTCGGCCCACTGGCGCCCGGGATGCAGTGTGTCCCACGCCGCCTTAACTGCTCGTCGGCTGCTGCCCGTGGTGTGGGCGCCGAATCCGCGGATGACGGAGTTCCAGATCGGCGCGGACCGTGACATGACAGAATCGATCGCCGGTACCGCCCACATCTCGTCCACCACAAGGCATCTGAACGAGAAGTCTCGAACGAACAGCGGGTGCTTGATCGTGGGTGTGGTGTGTCGCTCGACCGCTTCGATGCTCTGGGCATGGCCTCTGAGGCGGCGGGCCAACGCTGGTGAACTGGATGCCGACAGAGTCTCGCTACTCGCGCGAGTCCGGCCATGGACTGTGCCGACGTAGATCGGGCGGGACGGATCGCCGTCAGCGATCGGAGCGTACAGCTCGTCGCCTCCCGAGTAGTAGACGCAGTAGATGCCGGAACCGTTGAAGGGCTCGAACTGTCCGAGCGGCTGGGCTGGCGCCGAGAACAGCGCGCTGACAACGCTCGCGACCAGGTTGGCCTTGTCGAGTGGGTCGAATTCGGCCGGAACGTGGCGAACGACCGAATCCGACATCGGCGCGGATCGACCAGCCGAACCGCCTCGTGGTTCGAAGTACTCCCTGATCTCGCTCTCGAGGAACACCGGACCGCTCCTCAGCTCCTCGACTGGCGCGGGGAAGGAGTCGTCGCGATTCCGCATGTTGGAGATCGCCTGTCGGCTCACTCGCGCGTACTCGGCGACCTCGGCGACACCCATAAGTCGGGGTGCTCGAGTCTCCCGGTCGGCGGCTATCACCGTGTACCTCCGCGTGTATGTGCGACAAGTTGTTTGTGTACGCACGACAATACCTACGGTGTGAACGTGCGTCAACTAGATCGTTTCTTTCGTACACGCGACCTTGTGTCGGTCGGCGTGCCCGACTCGCGGCGTACCGGCTGCGTGGATAGGGCTCGATGCCGAAGCGCTAGTCAGTCCTCAACGGTGGGTCCTGTCTCAATGCTCCAGCCAGCTCTTCCGGTTGTGTAGTACCGGTCCATCTCTTCTTCTTCCTCCTGCGTCGGTTGACGACTCCGGGTCCGCGGCTGTTCGGCCGCGTGAGGAGGGGGTGGTGGAGAGCTGTCGAATCTGGCGGCTGGTGCGGATGCCCGTGGTGTGACAGGGCGAGCGTAGGGCGATGGTGCAGGTGGCACGGCCGGTCAATGTGGAGTCGCGGTGGTCCGCGCAGGGCTGGTGGAGCGGTCGGTGTAGGGGTGTGGGTCGGTGTGGATGGCGCACTCGGCTCACATCGCCGGACGGAGAACCTAGCATTTGTACGTCCTGAGATGCTGATGAGCGCGTGATCGGTGGTCGTCCAGAGTGTTGCAGGCAGCGGAGCCAGGAAAAGATGAATTGCTTTGTGTGGCAACCATTGCGGCTATGTGAGCGTCGGTGATCGGAAGGCCGGGACTGACGGCTCTTGCCGCGGCCGGGTGGTTGCTGGCGCAGATGGTCGCCCTACGTGCGTCCCTATGTTCGATGTGCCTATAGGCGCACAAGAGGACGGCATCTGACCTGGGGTTTCATGATTGGGTTATTTCGGGACTATCGATGCCCGTATCTCTGTCCGGAAGAACCAACTCACCGTGACGATCACCGCTCAGACCGGATGTCGTCTTGCCGAGAACCCGCGTCTGCGTAGATCCGGGCTGCCGGGCCCTGGCGAGCGTGTCCCCTATCCGACTCCTTTTCCAACGCCGACAACCCCGATTGCGCGACCGCGATGACCAGGCTTTTGCGCAATCCCGATGCAGTGAGGCTGTCAGGGTAAGGCCGTCGGCATCCGGCCCTGCTTCGCTGCGGAACACGCTGTACCGCAATGCGTGTCCCGCACGAGCGTCCTTCACGACTTCCACAGTCTCGAGGACGCTGATAGGTCCCCGGACGATCAGCTGGCAGTCAGATTGTCCGCGAGTTCTGGTTGACCGCATCGAGTTGCATGCGCGGCGAGCAGGTTGCGGAGTTGTTCGGGGATTTCTGTGCGGATGTCGGACAAGCCTTGCCAGATGGCCGGATCTCGCGTGGTGATGGTGCCGACAAGGGTGTCCAGGTTGTCGGATTCGTTGATGAGGGTGAGGGAGCGGGATCGAGCGGAGAAGTCCTGGCGGAGAAGGATTTGTATCAGGGTTGTGGTGCAATCGGCTGCGGGGGCGGCTTGGACCGCGGCTCGGAATTGGTTGTCGGTGAGGGTGTTTATGGTGGTGGCGAGGGTGTCGTGGGTTGTGGTGGGGAGGTCGTTGAGGAGGGGGAGGGCTTCGGGCCAGAGGTTGTGGGTGGCGGTGGCTTCGATCGCGGCGGTGAGGTAGGCGGGGCGGTGCATTACCGGGAGGGAGGCCAGGCGTTTGCGGTCGGGGGTGGAGAGGGCGAGGGCTACCGGGAGGAGGGTGGGCCAGTGACTTTCGGTGTGGGCTTGTTCTATGAGGGTCGTAAGGGAGTCGTCGGGTTCCGCGGCTACTCGGGCGGCGACGGTGTGGAGTTGGGTGGGGGAGAGGTGGGTGGCTAGGGGGAGTAGGGAGAGCCAGAGGTTTTGGGTTAGGGCCAGGTCGGCGATTTTGGTGAGGAGGGTGGGGTTTTGCATGGTGGGGCGCTGGGCCAGGCGTTGTAGCCGTTCCGGGTCCATTCCTGCTGCTACGGGGAGGAGGGTGTCCCAGGCATCGAGTTCTTCTACTGCGGTGAGGAGGCCGTCGATGACCTCGTCGTCTTGGGCGGCTACGACGTTGGCCAGGCGGGAGCGTTCGGTGGGGCCTAGGAGGGCGAGCAGGGTGATTGCTTTGGGCCATTCGCCAGCTTCATGAGTCGCTCGGATGACACCGGGGACGCGGTCGGTGACGACGGTGAGGAGGCGGTCGGCTGCTGAGGTTTCCTCGAGGTAATAGCCGACCTGGAGGATGTCGAGGTCGGAGGCGTGGGGGAGGGCCGCGCGTAGGACCGAGTCGGGGACCGAGCCTGCGAGGTTGCCCATCGTCAGATAGTCGCCGCGGGTGATCAATTCGCTGGCGACGGCTGCTGCCATCGGGCCGGGGACCTGGGCGATCAGTTCGACTGCTCGGCGGGGGTCGAGGGTGAGGGTGGCGTCGGCGAGGAAGCTGGGGGAGAGCGCGCTGGCGATCGCTACGGCGCGGGATGGGTCGACCGAGCCGGCGAGCGCGGCGGCAAGAACGGGGCCGAAGGCGGCTTCGGTGATCTTGGCGGCGATGGGGGCGGGGACGAGCTTGGCGGCGGCGCCGACGCGCTGCATGCGGCGGGCCTCGCGGTGGGCGGTGAGATCGGTGATCTGGTCGCGGAATTCGCGCAGGGCCGCAGGTGGGAGGGTGGCGAGGAACTCCAGGTCGGAGGGGGTGCGGTCGAGGACGCGGGCCAGTTTGACCAGTTCGACGGTGGTGTGGTGGGTTGTGGTCATAGTCCGAGCACCTTCTTCACGGCGGGGCGGGCCAGGCGGGGGATCAGGCGCATGCCGGAGTCGAGGGCTCCGTCGAGGGCGGCCTTGCGGTGGTCGAGGGCGGCGCGGACGTAGTCGTCGAGGAGTGCCAGCTCGTCGGGGGTGAGGGTGGCGAAGTCGGGTGGCGGTGGGGCGCCGAGTGTTGCGGTGAGTTGGCGCAGGGCATCCGACACGGACCGTCTCCTTCGATGCGATGTCCGGCAGTTCGTACTGCCGGTACGAGCAACGATACTGCCGGTACGGTGTGTCTCATGTAAAGACCCCTGCACTGGCAATACGTGAATACTTCGATCGTACTGCTGGTACGTGTATCGTTGCCGACCGTGACCCGCGCCAGCCGACGACCTCCGCCGGTGACTCGGGATGCCATCGTCGAGGCCGCGATCCGGGTGCTCGACCGGGATGGGCCGCATCCGAGCATGGATGCTTTCGCGGTCGAGGCCGGGATTACGAAGCCGCGGCTGTATCGGCAGTTCACCGACAAAGGTGACCTGTACGCGGCCATCGGTACGCGATTCGCCGACTCGGCGTTCGCCGCGACGGGGACCGACCTGACCCTGCTGTTGCAGCCGCCCAGTGCCGCTATCGATCGTGCGCTCACCGACTATGCCGTCGGAATTCTGGCCCACCCCAACGTTTTCCGGTTCCTGACGCAGACGAGTGCGAACCGTGAGGGAGTGACGGGTCAGTACGACCTCGCCGGTACGGTGGCGGGTCGCTTCGCGGAAAGGGCTCGGGCGGTCGCGGATTCGATTCCCTTGGATGCCGAGGGAATCGAATATCTGGCGCGAGCGATCGTCGGTGTGATGATCGTGCTGACCGATCTGTGGCTGAGCGACGCGGAGCCGGATTCCGGTGAATTCGTGAGCAGGGTGCATGAATTGGTGTGGGGGATGATCGATGCGTTTCTGCGCGGGCGGGGGATCGCGGCGGATCCAGCGGTGCCGATCTTCGTCACCCTGGCAGCGTTGAACCCGGATGCGGGCGAAGTCTGAGGCATCGGTGATCGGGGTCCAGGTCATCGTCGATGGGTGACTGGCGGTGTCATCGGGCGGTCAACCCAGGCGGCGGATGTCGCCGCGGACTCGGTAGAAGCCGCCGCGGGCGGATTCGGAGACGGCGTCGACGACGTAGCGGGCGCCGGCCAGGCGGATGTCGCGGGGGAACTGGACGTTCCAGCCGGGGTCGTAGCCGGGGGAGATGACGTGGACGCGCAGGGAGTCGCCGTGCTGGAGGCATTCGACGATGACGCCGGTGCCGACGTCGGTGGTGAGTTCGAGGGTGGTGCTGGGGGCTACGGCGGAGAATTCGGGGGCTTTCACCGAGCGGGTGGTAGGCAGGACGCCCTGGTCGGCGTCGCGGATGGCGGATTCGCTGACATCGAGGCAGGCCAGGGCGCCGGAGGTGGTGACCAGGTAGAGCTTTTCGTCGTGGTACTGCATGGAGTAGGCGGAGCCGCAGCCGGTGGCGAGTTTCCACAGGCGGGTGCCGGTGGCGTCGAAGCAGTAGACCGAGGAGTGGGAGTCGCCCGCGAAGACGTAGCGGCCGTCGGGGGAGGCTGCGCAGGAGAAGACTGCGGCGTCGCACTGGTAGGTGCGGGTGGCGGTGCCCTGCTTGGTGATCTCCTCGACCTGGTTGTGGGAGGTGCCCGCGTAGACGGTGCCGGATTCCTGCCAGCCGAACAGGACCGCGCCGCGGGTGGACGAATTCCACTGTGAGCGACCGGTTTCCAGGTGGTACTTGGTGACGCCGGCGCTGTGGCCGTGGTAGACGCCGGTGGGGTCGACGCGGACCATCCAGCCGGAATTGCCCTTGCTGCGGGCCGACCAGAGGGATTCCTCTTCGTGGTCGATGACGGTCAGGCCACCCGCGGCGTCGGAGGCGGCGAGGATGCCGTCATGGATGTCGAGCCAATAGACGTCGTCGGCGGAGACGTCGTAGGCGGCGCGGGGGACTTTGCCGGACAGGTCGTAGACGCGGCCGTCGTCGCAGCCCGCGTAGATCCAGAAGTCGTCGGCGACAATGCATTTCACCGCGTCGGGCAGTTTGAAGCGGTTGGTGACGACGCCGGCGGGGGAGAGGGTGAAGACCTCGCCTTCCTCGTTGCCGACCCAGCAGCGCTGATCGTCGACGAAGATGCCGAAGGCGGCGGCACCGGAGTCGAAACGCCACAGGACGGGGGCTGACTTGGCGGTGGAGCGCTGGCTGGTGATGCTGCGGCGGGTGACGGTGCGGCGTTCGCGCGCGCCCATGACGGCGGGGGCATAGCCCTTGCGCATCTTCTCGCCGATCTTTTTCTGCGCGGCCGACTTCGCCTTGTCCTCGGTGGTGAACGAGCTCGCTTTGGACTGGCCCTGCTCGCCGATGCGGCCGTAACGGATATTGACATGTGTTCCGGTGACGACTACCTCGTAGAACTTGTGCGAGGAGCCCGCGTCGTCGGACAGTTCGAGATAGGTGGTTTCGGCGGTCATGCGTCCTCGCTGAGCTCGTGGAGATCGAATGCACGAAAAGTAGCAAGGGGCACCGACATTCGGCGCGGTGCTCGTCAGAGGTGGTATATCCGGCCGCCGGAGGGTAGAGGAACGCGGCCCGACCGCACTGGGCCGCCTGCGCGGGATCGCGGCGGATCACCAGATGCGACAGGCCGTCGGTGTAACGACACGCGGCGAAAGGATTGCGGGATCGCGTCGGGTGATAGATGCTGGTCCGACTGTGTAGTGTGCGTGTGGGCGTGACATTTCCGCGACCGTTTCGTAATCTTACAGTGACCTGTTCTCGACAATGACTGGTGATCTACATCGTGACTGCTTCGCATCGCAAACCGTCGGCTCCCAAGAGCCGCATGCCGCTGGCCGTATGCAGTCTCGCGGCGACTATTCCCGGCATGTTGATGATGGTGATGCGGCCGGGTGCGGAGGTCCAGGCAGTGGCTTCGGTCGAACCGCTGTCGACCTCGGCCATCGAGCCCGACCCGATCGCCGCCGCGCCGACGCACGATGAGCCGCAGCCAGGGCCGATCGTCAGGGCCGATGACGAGCTGGCGGCATTGTCGGCGCTGAAGGTCAAGGTGCTGTGCGGGACGGAGTTCAACGGGACCCTGCCGCATGTGGCGCAGGTCGGTAACCTGCTGCAGAAGATGTTCGGGGTCGCCGACATCGGTGGTGCGCACGGTCGCTACGACGGTGACCACGGTGCGGGGCAAGCTCTCGACGTCATGACATCGAACGCCGCGTTGGGCAATACGATCGCCGAGTTCGTGCTGGCCAACAAGGCGCGCTTCGGCGTCACCTATGTGATCTGGCAGCAGCGCTACAACGACGGCGGCGGCTGGTCCTACATGGAGGATCGCGGCAGCCCGACGCAGAATCACTACGACCACGTGCACATTTCGTTCAAGTCGTCGGGCGCGGCCAACATCGCCTGCTGATTCCCGCTCGCGTGAGCGCGTCGCCGCCCATCGAGAATAATTAGAACGTGTTCTAGCTAAACTGCCCCTTCGAGGGGACCGTCCTCATACGGTGTGAGGAGTTTCGGTTCTACGAAGGAGTACGCGGACATGGGACGTTTGGCCGGCAAGGTTGCGGTGATCAGTG
Organism: Nocardia sp. NPDC058518; assembly: GCF_042719655.1. NCBI lineage: Bacteria > Bacillati > Actinomycetota > Actinomycetes > Mycobacteriales > Nocardiaceae > Nocardia > Nocardia sp. NPDC058518. Next base: position 219,195 of record NZ_JBHXNJ010000008.1, on the reverse strand, counting down.
GTGGGGCGCGGGGGATGGGGGCGGCGCATGCTCGGCGGTTTGTCGCCGAGGGGGCCTCGGTGGTCATCGGGGATGTGCTCGATGACGAAGGCGCCACGGTGGCAAAGGAGCTCGGGGACGCGGTGGCGTACCGGCATCTCGATGTTCGCGAGCCGGAACAGTGGACGGCGATCGTGGCGGCCGCGGTCGAGGAGTTCGGTGGCCTGCATGTGCTGGTGAACAATGCGGGGATCGTCAATGGGAATCTGCTGGCGGATTTCGCGCTGGACGAGTGGCAGCGGATCCTCGATATCAATCTGACCGGCACGTTTCTCGGTATGCGGGCGGCGATTCCGGCGATGAAGGATTCCGGCGGCGGGTCGATCGTGAACATCTCCTCGGTGGAGGGGATGCGGGGTAGCCCTGGTCTGCACGGGTACACGGCGACGAAGTTCGCGGTGCGTGGACTCACCAAGTCGGCGGCGCTCGAGCTCGCGCCGCAGGGGATTCGGGTGAACTCGGTGCATCCGGGGCTGATCTCCACGCCGATGACCGAGGGAATTCCGGCGGACTTCTTGCAGATTCCGCTCGCGCGGGCAGCCGAGGCGGATGAGGTGTCGGCGCTGGTGGCGTATCTGGCATCCGACGAATCCTCGTACTCGACCGGCGCGGAGTTCGTGGTGGACGGTGGTCTCACCGTCGGTGTACCGCACAAAAGCTTCTGACCTGGCGCGCAGAGCGTGATGGGCGATCAGCTCACCCGAACGTGTTATCTCGGCGCGCGAAAGCGAGGAAGATGGAGAGATGGCCCCCAACAGTGCGAAATATCTGATCAGCAACGGCACCGACGACCGGGTGTCGCTTTTCGATGACGGGCGCGTGAAGGTTTGGTCGACCACCCACCTGTGGACCGAAGAAGGTCGCGAGCGGCACAATGCCCTCGGCGAGACCGTGCTGCTCGGGATCGGGCGCACCCTCGGAACCGCCGGACCTGTGGACCGGCGTCAGCAGTGCGACGCGGAGTTCGAGCTCGACCCGGAAAAGGGTCACACGGTCGCCGCGACCGTCGGCGCGGACAACGGAACGTTCGTGCAGTTCTTCCATGACGGCCAGATCGCGGTCGGCAATGACGGGCGCGATGTGGCGACGGTGTTCAACGCGGGCCGGGAGACGATTTCGGCTCGTGGCACGACCGGCGTCGGCGGGTCGGTGATGGTCACCTTCGGTGGCAGCTACCGGCCGAGGACCAAGCGTGAGAGCGACTTTCAGGCGGAATTGAGCGAGGCGACCGCCCCGCGGCCCAACCGGTTGTACAAGGACGAGTTCCTCGTGAAGTAGACCGGCGAACCGGGGCGACCGAGTTGGTCGCCCCGGCTCCGGTTCATCAGCCGTAGTAGCAGACGTAGTGCATGGTGTCGACGACCTCGATGTCGAACGAGCTGTCACCGGGGATCTTGAACGACTCGCCCGCGCGGTAGGTGACGGCCTCGGTCGTACCGGCCAATGTCACGTTGGCCTGGCCCGCGACCAGCTCCATGATCTCGGGAGCGCTGGTGGTGAAGGTGAGCGACGACGGCTGGATCACGCCGACCGACACCGAGGCGCCATCGGGCAACTCGAGGCTGTAGCTGACGCACTTGCCGTCGAAGTAGACGTTGGCCTTCTTGCTGACGGAGACGTTCTCGAACTTCGACATAGGTCCTTCCACAATTTTAGTTAGGGGAGGCTCAGTCTAGCGATGGGGGCTTCTGGGCAACCACGCGCTCGGCCTCATCCGGGTCGCGTTGTGCCAGGATCGCCAGGATGCGGTCGGCCAGTTCCGGCACGCTCTTCGTGGCGGCGTTGAACACGATGATCAAGTCGGCGTCGAAGTACTGATGAACCAGCATGTTTCGCATGCCCCGCACCAGCTTCCATGGAATCTCCGGCTGTGCGTCACGGGTTGCTGGAGCGAGCGACGACGCGGCTTCGCCAATGATCGAAAGCTGGCGGATCACGCCATCCTGGCGGAGATCGTCCTTCTGGAAATCCGCGAAGGTGAGGTCTCCGAGGTAGGAGGCGATTCGGTAGTAGGCGGTGACGATGTCGGCGAGGTACAGGTCTTCACGCCGCGACATGTAGGTCCTTCGCTTCCGCCAGTACAGCATCGCGAATGAACCAGTGCAGGTACTTCTTCGGAACGACGTCAACCTTGCGGCCGAGGAGGTCCTCCAGCTCCTCCTGAAATCCGAAGAACTCCAGCCCGATCTGGGTGTCAGGCTTCAGAAGGTAGAGCAAGTCGACGTCACTGTCCGGCCCATCCGAGCCTCGGGCCACAGAACCGAATACCGACAGTTCGACGACGTCGTACTTTTCGCACAGCGCTCGCAGGCGTGGCATCAGTGCGTCGAAATCGATCGCCATCTCGTCTCCTTGCAGGGCCCGTCACGAGTGATGCTCCCCAGCTTAGCCGGGTGCACCGCCGCTTCAGCTGCCGAAGCGGGCCAGGACCGAGCTGGCTTCCTGGGAGGCGGTGCCTTCCTTGGCGAGGTGGGACATGGCTTCGGGGATCTCGCGGCCGTGGTGGGTCATCGCCTGGGCGTAGAGGCGGCCCGCTCGGTACGAGGAGCGGACCAGGGGGCCTGCCATGACACCGGCGAAGCCGAGTTCTTCGGCGACCTTGGAGTGTTCGACGAATTCCTCCGGCTTCACCCAGCGGTCGACGGGGTGGTGGCGAGGAGAAGGCCGCAGGTACTGGGTGATGGTGAGGATGTCGCAGCCCGCTTCGTGGAGGTCGCGCATCGCTTCGGTGACCTCTTCGGGGGTTTCGCCCATGCCGAGGATGAGGTTGGACTTGGTGACCAGGCCCGCCTCGCGGGCGGCGGTGATCACGGCGAGGGAGCGCTCGTAGCGGAAGGCGGGGCGGATGCGCTTGAAGATGCGCGGCACCGTTTCCAGGTTGTGCGCGAGGACCTCGGGGCGGCTGGAGAAGACCTCGGCCAGCTGGTCGGGGTCGGCGTTGAAGTCGGGGATGAGCAGTTCGACGCCGGTGGCGGGGTTGATCGCCTTGATGGCGCGCACGGTCTCGGCGTAGAGCCAGGCCCCGCCGTCGTCGAGGTCGTCGCGGGCGACGCCGGTGATCGTGGAGTAGCGCAGGCCCATCGACTGGACGCTCTCGGCGACGCGGCGGGGCTCGTCGCGGTCGAGGGCGGCGGGCTTGCCGGTGTCGATCTGGCAGAAGTCGCAGCGGCGGGTGCACTGCTCACCGCCGATGAGGAAGGTGGCTTCGCGGTCTTCCCAGCATTCGAAGATGTTGGGGCAGCCCGCTTCTTCACAGACGGTGTGCAGGCCTTCGGATTTCACCAGGCTCTTGAGCTCGGTGTATTCGGGGCCCATGGTGGCGCGGGTGCGAATCCACTTGGGTTTGCGCTCGATCGGGGTCTCCGCGTTGCGCGCTTCGATGCGCAGCAGCTTGCGTCCGGCGGGGGCAGAGGCGTCTACGGAACTCACCGGACCGACTCTACGCTCGGGGCCTGCGGGTTCGCCGGTGCGGTGGTGCGATCAATGTCATGGGGCGTGACGGGAATTTCGCCGTCGAGCGCGGCAACAATCGCGGCCGCGACGAGGGGCTCGAGTTCGGCGACGGTGACTTCGCGGCCGAGTTCGCGGGTCAGGGTGGTGACGCCGGCGTCCTTGATGCCGCAGGGCACGATCGCCTGGAAGCCGTCGAGGGCGGAATTGCAGTTCAGGGAGATGCCGTGCAGGGCGACACCGCGTTGCACCCGCACCCCGATCGCGGCGATCTTGCGTTCGGCGAACAGCTCGGTGGCGGGCAGCCACACCCCGGACCGGCCTTCGATGCGGCCGCAGGTGATGCCCAGCCCGGTGACGACCTGGATCAGTGCTTCCTCCAGGCGCCGGACGTAGTGGACGACGTCGACAGGCTCGGCGAGGCGGATGATCGGGTAGCCGACCAGCTGGCCGGGACCGTGCCAGGTGATCTTGCCGCCGCGGTCGACCTGCACCACCGGACTGCCGTCGATCGGCAGATCCTCTGCCTCGGTGCGGCGGCCCGCGGTGTAGACCGACGGGTGCTCGAGCAGGAGCAGCCGATCGGAGCCTTCGCCTGCGGCGCGCTGATCGGCGATCTGCCGTTGCAGCTCCCAGGCGGCGTGGTATTCGATGAGTCCGAGATTCTCGACCACGATCGGGGTCGTATCGAATCGCGCGGACGCGGTGGGGCGCGTGTCGTTCACCATTGCGACGTTACGCCGGGGGACCGGCGAGGCCAAAGGACGGTGTCACGGTTCGACCGGGAAGGTGCGCTGCATCAGGGTGAGGTCCATCCAGCGGCCGAACTTGTGGCCTACCTCGGGGAGTTCGCCGACGGTGTGGAAGCCGAAGCGTTCGTGGAGGGTGATGGATGCGGTGTTGCTGGATTCGATGGCGGCGATCATGGCGTGGACCCGGCCGGAATCTGTTGCGCGTGCAATCAATTCGGTGAGCAGGGTGGTGGCTACGCCGCGGCGCTGGAAGTGGTTGTCGACGTAGACGGAGTTCTCGACGGTGAAGCGGTAGCCGGATTTGGGACGCCATTGGCCGTAGGAGGCGTAGCCGGCGACCTCGCCGTCGATCTCGGCGACGAGGATCGGCATGGCGGCGGCGGTGCGGGTGGCGAACCAGGTGAGGCGGTCGTCCAAGTCGACTTCGTCGGTGTCCCAGATGGCGGTCGACTCGGCGATGTTGGTGTTGTGGATGGCCAGCACGGCGGGGAGGTCGGCCTTGTCGGCATCGCGGATCAGCATCGGCTCACCCCCTGCCGACGGCGGCGGCCAGCGCGGCGCCGATGGTCGGGTGCTGGTAGGTGTACCCGGCATCTTCCAGCACCGAGGGGATGGCGCGTGGGCCGTGCAGGATCGAGTCGGCCAGCTCGCCGACCAGGGCTTGCAGGGCGAAGCCGGGGATGATGAACGGGGTCGGCCGGTGCAGCGCACGGCCGAGGGCGCGGTTGAACTCCGCGTTGGTGACGGGGGCGGGGCCCGTGGCGTTGATCGGGCCGGAGATCTCGGGGTGGGTGAGCGCGAAGACGATGGCGCCGACCTCGTCGTCGAGGGAGATCCACGGGAAGTACTGGCGGCCGCTACCGAGGCGTCCGCCCAGGCCTGCCCAGTACAGGGGGTGCAATTTGCTGAGCAGGCCGCCGTTGCGGGCCAGCACCACGGCGCTGCGGATCAGTACGGTGCGCACGCCCGCCTCTGCTGCCGGTTCGGTCGCGGCTTCCCAGTCCCGGCACAGCGTGGCCAGGAAATCTGTTCCGGCAGGGGAGCTCTCGTCGACGATGGCGTCACCGGTGTCCACGCCGTAGTAATGCGCGCCGCTGGCATTGACCAGCGTCGGCACTCCGGCGGCGGCGACCGCGGTGGCCAGTACGTCGGTGGGGGTGATGCGGCTGTCGCGCAACAACTGCTTGTACGTGCCGGTCCAGCGGCTGTCGCCGATGCCGGCACCGCAGAGGTTCACGACCGCGTCGGCCCCGCGCAACGCCCGCTCGTCGAGCTGGGCGCGCGCGGGATCCCACGCGAATTCATCCGGTGCGGCAGGGGTGCGCCGCACCAGACGGGAGACCTGGTGCCCGTCGCGGCGTAGTGCCGCGACGAGCGCCGTCCCGATCAGGCCGGACGAACCGGCGATGACCACCTTCATGGAATTCCTCGGCTACAGACCGAGATCGGCCTCGAACGCCGAATCTTCCAGCCGGTGCTTGATGGTGGAGACGAACCGGCCCGCGTCGGCACCGTCGATGAGACGGTGATCGTAGGTGAGCGGCAGGTACACCATCGAGCGCACGCCGATGGACTCGCCACCGGCCTCGTCGGTCACCACTACCGGGCGCTTCACGATCGCGCCGGTGCCGAGCATGGCCGCCTGCGGCGGGACCAGGATCGGGGTGTCGAAGAGCGCGCCCTCGCTACCGATATTGGTGATGGTGAAGGTGCCACCGGACAGCTCGTCCGGCTTGAGCCCACCGGTGCGCGCGCGGTTGGCGATGTCGGCGATCGCGCGGGCCAGACCGGCCAGCGACAGGTCGCTGGCGTTGTGGATGACCGGCGAGAGCAGACCCTGCTCGGTGTCGACCGCGATACCCAGGTGCACCGACGCGTGGTAGGTGATCTCCTTGGTGTCCTCGTTGTAGGACGCGTTCACGTTCGGGTGCACACCGAGCGCCTCGACGACGGCCTTCGCGAAGAACGGCAGGTACGTCAGGTTGACGCCCTCACGCGACTTGAACGAGGCCTTCGCGAGCTGGCGCAGATGCGCGATCTTGGTGACGTCGGCCTCGTGGACCTGGGTCAGCTGCGCGGTGGCCTGCAGTGATTCGCGCGTCTTGGTCGCCGTGATCTGGCGGATCCGGCTGGCCTTCTGCGTGGTGCCGACGAGGGCGGCCAGCTTCGGGGCGACGGACTGCTTGGCCGCGGGTGCGGGTGCGGCGGCAGCAGCCGGAGCCGGTGCGGCGGCGGGCGCCTTCTTGGCCTCGGCGGCGGCGAGCACGTCCTGCTTGCGGATGCGTCCGCCGACACCGGAACCGGTGATGGACGACAGGTCGACGTTGTTCTCGTCGGCCAGCTTGCGGACCAGCGGCGTCACGTACGGAGTGCTGCCGTTGCCCGAAGCAGCGGCAGGGGCGGGCGCCGGAGCGGGCTTGGGAGCCGGTGCCGGAGCGGGCTTCGGCGCGGGCGCCGGAGCCGCCGCGGCAGGCTCGGGAGCCGGTGCGGGCTCAGGCGCCGGAGCGGGCTCGGGCGCAGGCGCGGGAGCCGGTGCAGGGGCGGCGGCCGCGGGCTGACCGCTACCGATCACACCCAGCTGACCACCCACATCGACGACGTCGTCTTCCTGCGCCGTGATCTCGAGCAGCGTGCCCGCGACCGGCGAAGGGATCTCGGTGTCGACCTTGTCGGTGGACACCTCGAGCAGCGGCTCGTCGACGGCGACGGTGTCACCCACGGCCTTGAGCCAGCGGGTAACGGTGCCCTCGGTGACCGACTCGCCCAGCTCGGGCATCTTCACGGGCGTGCCGGATCCGGCGGACGCGGCAGGCGCGGCAGCCGGGGCGGGGGCCTCGGCGGCGGGGGCCTGCGCGGCAGGAGCGGGCTCGGGTTCCGGGGTCGGCTCGGGGGCGGCAGGTGCGGAAGCGGGCGCAGGTGCGGTGGCGGGGGTTTCGCCGGCATCGCTGATCACGCCGAGTTCACCGCCGACCTCGACGATGTCGTCTTCCTGGGCGACGATCTTGGAGAGCACGCCCGCGGTCGGCGACGGGATCTCGGTGTCGACCTTGTCGGTGGAGACTTCGAGCAGCGGTTCGTCGACCTCGACCGTGTCTCCTTCCTGCTTCAGCCACCTGGTCACCGTGCCCTCGGTGACGCTCTCACCAAGGGCTGGCATCTGGACGGAGAAGGCCATGTCCTCTGACTCCTCTGAGTGTGTACCCGGCGGACATCCGTCGCGGGTCGCGGCTTTCGTCCACCCCACCGGTCTCGGCGGAGCACCCGGGAAACGTTGGTTCTTGTTCCGGCAACCATCCTTGCACTCGTCCGTCGCGGGTGTAGCGCAGGGCGGCGATCCGGGCGAAGCTGGCACCATGGAATGTACGGCGGTGAGCAGAATTCCGCCGGAATGTAGGAGGTCGAGCCTGATGGGTTTGCTGGATCGTTTCCGTGGTGGGCGCGGTGCGAGCAGGTCAGGCGCTCGCGAGAGCGCGTCGGAGGTGAGTGCCCTGGCGGACTGGGCGCGGACGCGGCGTGGAGTCGAAGCCTTCATCGAACCCAAAACTACTGTGACTGATGTCACAGCGGTGCTGGTGGCCGCCGACGGTGAATGGACCCGCCGCATCGTGGGTGAGAAGGGCGCGCGCCGGTTGGCCGGTGCGTTGAAGATTCCGGTCTACGACGTCAACCGCACCGGCTACCCGCAACGCATGCGCGACTTCGATGCCCGCCGCCGCATCCAGGAGCGGCGGGCTCGCGAAGCCGATCTGGGGGAGTGACTACTCCGCGCCGATCTCCTCGATCACGGTGATCAGCGTGCGCACTGGAACCCCGGTGCCACCCTTGCCGATATAGCCGAACGGGCCACCGGTGTTGTAGGCCGGACCTGCGACATCCAGGTGCGCCCACGGCAAGCCCTCCGGCACGAATTCCTTGAGGAACAGTGCGGCCGAGAGCATGCCGCCCCAGCGGTGCGGTGCGACATTCGCCAGGTCGGCGACCTTGGAGTTGATGTCGGCGCGCAGCTCCGCGGGAAGTGGCATCGCCCAGCCGTTCTCGCCGACCGAACGCGAGATCGCGGCGACGCGGTCGCGGAACTCCTCGGTGCCCATCACGCCCGGAGTCCGGGTGCCGAGCGCGACCATCTGCGCACCGGTGAGGGTGGCGACGTCGATCAGGTAGTCGGGTTCGTCCTCGACCGCGCGCACGATCGCGTCGGCCAGGATGAGGCGGCCCTCGGCGTCGGTATTGATGACCTCGACGGTGGTGCCGCCGTACTGGGTGAGCACATCGCCGGGGCGCTGCGCGGTAGCCGAAGGCATGTTCTCGGCCATCGGGACGGTCGCGGTGACGGTGACCGGCAGGCCGAGGCGCCCGGCCAGCAGCACGGTCGCGATGACCGCCGCGGCGCCCGCCATGTCGGAGGTCATGTTCTCCATGTTGGCGGCGGGCTTGATCGAGATGCCGCCGGTGTCGAAGGTGATGCCCTTGCCGACGAGCGCGATCTTCTTCGGACCGCCCGCGTAGGTGATCCGCACCAGCCGCGGCGGCCGCGAGGAACCCTGGCCGACGCCGATGATCCCGCCGTAACCGGCTGCGGCGAGCGCCTCTTCCTCGAGTACCTCGACCTCGAGGCCCGCCGCCTCGGCGAGTACCCGGGCCCGCTCGGCGAACTCGGCGGGGTAGAGCGCGCTCGGCGGGGTGTTCACGAAATCGCGCGCGGTGGCGATGGCTTCGGCGACCAGCTGTGCGCGCAGCAGGTCGAGGGTGCCGAATCCCGGTTCCGGAACCAGCAATTCGAGGCGGACCACCGGCCGCTCGTCCGGCTTGGGCGCGCTCTTGGACTTGAAGGAGGAGAAGGTGTACGCGCCGAGGTAGAAACCTTCGGCCGCGGCACCCAGATCGATCCCGGACAGGGTGGTGGCGACGAGTTCGGTACCGCTGAGCGCGCGCCCGGCGACACCGGCGCTGCGGCGCACCTGTTCGGCGTCGATCTTGTCGGCCGCGCCGAGCCCGACGGCGAGCACGCTGGTGACGTCGGCCAGCGCCGCCGGCGCGGGCACCCTGGTCAGTTCCTCGGGCTTGCCCTTGGCGCCGACCGAGCCGAGAGCGTCCAGCAGTTCCGCGCGAACCTCGGCGGTGAGCACATCGCCGAACAGGTCGGCGGGGACGATGGCCGGACCGTTCTCCGAGGAGGTCAACCCGATCACCAGCACGTCGGTGTCCGGGGCGATGGTTTCGGTGCGCGCCAATTCCGGTCCGAGTGAACGATCTGCAACAGCTGTCATTGCCCCAGGTTATTCGGTCGCTATCGGTGCTCGCATCACGAGTCCGGGTGTGCGGGTGTGCGGTGCGCGTGGCCGGCTGTCGCGGAAATACTGGGAATTACTGGACAATACTGGTAGCTGTGGATACGCTCCGACTCGTGACGGACTCGGCCGAGGAGCTGGAGGTGCGCATCTCCGGTTTGCGGGCCGAGGTGCGACGGGCCGCTGCCGGTGGGGATCGGGCGGGGGCTCGGCAATTGCGCGCGGAATTGCGTCGGGCCGAATCAGCTTGGGACGCTGCGGTTCTCGGGTCGATTCCGGACGAGGCCGCGGAGGCGCCCGGGGTGCCGGTGCGCGAACACGTGCATCGCGCGTTGACCTTGCTGTCGGTGCCGTCCTCACCGAAATTGGTGCTCGCCACACATGACGCGTTCTTTTCCGGCGAGCTGCTGCCCGCCCGGCTGACGAGTTTGCGTCGTGACGAGGAACGTTCCTTCCGGTCGGCGCCGTACGCGCGCCCGTACTACCTGTGCGCCGCGCTCACCACCGATCTGCTCGCGCCTGCGCGTGGGTTGATGGCGGTGAGTTCGTGGCCACTGGAAAGGCGGATGGTCGGTCCGCTGAGTCCGCGGGTGGGGCTGCTGGTTTCGGCTATTCGTTTGGCCGAACATCTTTCGGCGCAGCCTGCGGGGGAAACGTCTGGATTGCGCGTACTGTGGCGGCTCGCCGTGTCGATTCCTGGCATCTCCACCGCCCCGGATTCGCTCGACCCGGTGCAGGTGATCGAGGCCGCGCGGCGTGAGCTGGCGGTGCACGAGGACGAGGACGCGCGGCAGCGCCGCGCGGCCGCGCGGCGGGCGGCGGATCAGCTGGCGGATCCTGCCGCACAACTATTCGGTGTTCGGCTCGGCGTAGCCGATCGGCGACGAATCGAGGTGGAATGAGCACTCTCGCAGCACAGTTGGATCAGTTGCGCGGTGAAGCCCCCGCGACCAGGCACAATGCCCGCACCATCGCCGCGCTGACGGCCAATCCGGGATGTGCCCGCCGCGCCCTGCTCGACGCGGCCGCGGTGGACAAGACCGTGATCGCCCAATCGCTGGGATTCCCGCCACAATTCGGTCAGTCCCAGTTCGCCATCACGCGCGGTAATGCTTTCGAGTCGATGGTCAAAGCGAACGGTTGTGCGGAATTGCTCGCCCTGTTGCGCGAAAAACTGGGCTTCACGATTCCCGAAGTCGCCTACCACGACCTGAATTCGGTGGGTGAGAACACCGGCAACGCGGTGCGCTATCAACGCACCAGGCAATTGCTGAAGAGCACGATCGCGGCGGGTGACGGCACCCTGTTCGATCACCCCATGCTTCGGCTCGATATCGCCGGTGCCACCGCCTATCTCGAACCCGATGTGGTGGCCGTGCAGTTGGACGGCAAGTTCCACGTGGTGGAGGTCAAGGCATTCCCGGTGATCGACGGGCAGGCCGATCCGGCACAGGTGGCGGCGGCCGCGCGGCAGTCGGCGGTGTATGTGATCGCCTTGCGCGAGTTGATGGCCGAGATCGGCGAGTCACCGGAGATCGTGTCGCACAATGTGATTCTGGTCTGCGCGAAGGATTTCTCGAATCGGCCCACCGCCGAACTCGTCGATCTCCGCAAGCAGCTCGCCGTGGTCTCGCGTCAATTGACCCGGCTCACCGCGATTCCCGAATTGCTCGACCTGTTGCCGCCCGAGGCCACCTTCGCGCCGGGCGAGAACCTCGAGAAGACGATCGCCGCCATTCCGGCTCGCTACGCGCCCGAGTGCATGTCGAGTTGTGAGCTCGCGTTCGCCTGCCGCGACGAGGCCCGCACCTGTGGTTCGGTGGACGCGCTCGGGCGCGGGGTATGCGATGTGGTGGGTGGCATCGAGAACATCCACACGGTTCTCGGCCTGGCCGACGGGACCCTGGAACCGGGACCCGAGCACGCCGACATCACCGCGATGCTGCGGACCGCGCACCGGCTGCGGTGGGAGATCGCCGGATGAGCGTGCTGGCGGCGTTGGCCAAGGCCGAGGCCGTGCGGGCGGGCCGTGCGCAGGCGACCGCGGCGGTGCGCCATCTCCATCTCGCCGAGCGGCCGCTGGTCGCGGTGCCGTTGCGGCTGGCGGGGGAGGCGGCGGCGCCGGTGGCGATCATGATCGGCACCTCGCCCGGAGATCAGAACGTATTGACGGTGCCGCAGCCTCGCGACCGGGTACTGCGGTTGCGGTTCATCGAGCAGCTGGCCGATGTCGTGCTGCCCTATCTTTCGACATTTCTAGTCGACACCGAGGAGCTCACCAGCAAGGCGGGCGAGACCTACACCCGGTGCCTGGACGCACCGCAGATGTGGACACCCAATCCCGGCGGCGTGAATTTCCTGAAGCTGCTCGGGCGTTCGGTGCGGTTTCACCGTGTCGACGGGGACAACCCGGTGCCGGAGTCGATTCCGCTGCTCGGGCGCTGGCTCACCTGGTTCGGTGATCGGGCCGAACATCCCGGTTCGGCGGTGCTGCCCGCGATGACGGCGGCGCTGTCGGCGCACTGGGCATCGGGCCAATCCACGCTCGAGGACGGCAATCTCGCGGCGCTGCTCGGCTGGATCGATCCGCCATCCGGGTTCACCGGCGCGCAGGCCGCTGCCCTGGCGGAGGATCCGCTGCTGTCGCCGCCCGCGGGTCCGGCCACCGATCCCGGATTCGACAACGAGGAACTCGCGCCGTTGATCGCCGCCTACAACGCCGCACTCGACGACGCGGCCAGATCTGTCGCTGCCGAACGGCTCGAGCGCTCCCTGCGTGGCCAGCTCGAACCCACCTGGCAGCTGATGTGGCGCTCGATCGAGCTGCTGAGCGCACTGCCGGAAGGCGCCAGCGTCGAGAACCGGTGGACCGATGATCGCGGCGCCTTCTCCCGCTTCGCCGCCGATGTCGCGGAGGGGATTCCGCAGGCCCGCCGCGATTCCGCCGTTCCCGCGGTGCGCAGGCTGCTCGAGCGTGAACGGGCTCTGGAAGCCTTGCAGGGGCAGTGTGCTTTCGATGATCCGTTGCGCATGCTCGAACATCGTGTGAGTGGCGCCGCTTTCCGTGGCACCGTCGTGCACAGTGAACCGGAGCGCCTCGACCGGTCGGGGTCGCGTCCGAAACTGCGCCCGCACATCCACCTTCGCACCACCGATCCGTTCATCGCTGTGGTCGGTGAGGAACTGACGTGCGTCGAACGGCCGAAGCAGACCGGGCTGGTTGTCGAAATCGAGGGCGACAGCATGGTTCTCGAACTGTCCGGCGGGATGGGACGCAAACTTGTCGCCGAACCGGGCAGCGTCCCCGAGGAAGGCGATGACCTCGGTTTCGCCCGCTTCAAACCGACGCCGTTCAACGGGATGCTGAATCTGCCCGCGCGTGAGGAGACGCCGTGGACGCACGGTGGTCCGCCGCCGGAATGGACGCCGCCGACCGACGACGAGGGGGAAGAACTCCAGTGACCACACCGGACGAGGCCGTCGCGGGAATTCTCACCGATCTGCGCGACGAGAGCCATCGCGCGATCGTGGTCGACTCCCCGCCGGGAGCGGGCAAATCCACGCTGGTCGTGCGCGCGGCCCGTCAGCTCGCCGAGGACGGCGATCAGCGGATGATCGTCGCGCAGACCAACGAGCAGGTCGACGACCTCATCGACCGCTTGGCCGTCGCCGACCCCGAGCTGCGGATCGGGCGGTTGTCCAGTGCCGCCTATGTGGTGAGCGACCGTGTCGACCGGCACGGCAATGTCCGGGTCGCCAAGCAGCCGGGCGACCTCGAAGATCGCACCATCGTCATCGGCACCGCGGCCAAGTGGGCCACCATCACCGAGGGCAGCTGGTCGCACGCGATCATCGACGAGGCGTACCAGATGCGCTCGGACATGTTGTTGCGCATCGCGAATCGGTTCGATCGTGGGTTGTTCGTGGGTGATCCGGGGCAGCTCGATCCGTTCGCGACCGTCGAGACCGCGCGCTGGGCCGGTCTCACCTGGGATCCGACCATGAGCGCCGTCAGCGTGATGCTGGCCAACAACGACCACATTCCCACCCACCGGCTGCCGGTGTCCTGGCGCCTGCCCGCTACCGCGGCGCCGGTGGTGTCGAAAGCGTTCTACCCCTTCACCGAATTCCAGTCGGGCACCGGTTTCGGTGACCGGCGCATGGATTTCACCACCCGAGGCATGGGCGGCCCGATCGACGCGGTGCTGGAGGAGGCGGCCGAATCGGGCTGGGGCTGGTACGAATTGCCCGCCCGGCACACCCTGCGCACCGACCGGGAAGCCGTTGCCGCGATCGCCGCGATCGCGGCCCGGCTGATCGAACGCGGCGCGAACGCCCACTCCGAATCCGGCAGCCATCCGGTGACCACCGACCGGGTCGCGATCGGCACCGCGCACCGCGACCAGGCCGACGCCATCCGCACCGCCCTGCGCGGTACCTGCGCCGAACCCGTCACCGTCGACACCGCCAACCGACTCCAGGGTCGCGAATATGACGTCACCCTGGTGCTGCACCCACTCTCGGGGCGCCGCGACGCCAGCGCTTTCCACCTGGAGGCAGGCCGACTCTGCGTGCTGGCCTCCCGGCACCGCCACGCCTGCATCCTCGTCGGCCGTGCGGGAATTCCGGAACTCCTCGACGCGCACCCCTCCGCCGACCCGGTCCATCTCGGGGTCCCGGTGAAGTTCCCCGACGGCTGGGAGGCGAATCAGGCTGTGCTGAGTCACCTGTCGAGCCATCGCGTCCGCGCGGCGGCGCAATAGCGAGGCTGGTCGGCCGCGATTTCGGACGCTGCGAGTTTGCCTGATACACCGTATGTTTCGACATTCGGCGACATCACCCGCAGGGTCGGGTAGTCGGTTAGTCTCACGGCGAGACACGCGTGGTGGTGGCCCATTGACGACGCCTGCACGCAGCGGGGCGCCGGGGCGTTCCGGGGAGTGGAAAGAATCAGAATTGAAAATCAGGCGTACCGGTGTTCGTGGCCGGGTCAGTGTGCGTATCCGGTTGCTGTCGATGGTGCTCATCTCGAGCGTCATGCTGTTGGTGGTCGGTGGTGGTGGCGCGGTCTATCTGGTGAATTCGGCCAGGGATTCCACCGAATGGGCCGAATTGGCGAGCAGCACCACCACGCCCGCGATTCTCATGGTGTCGGCGTTCCAGGAAGAGCGCAGATTATCGCTGTTGCGCCTGGCCGGTGACGTGCCGTCGGCACCAGCGCTGGTCACCGCCAAACAGCGCTCCGATGAGGCGCTCGCCGCGGTGATCGCGAAAGGTGACGCCGCCCGCGCGCTGAATCCCGACGGTTCCCGCGAGGATATCGAGGGCTATAACAAACTCTTCGCCATGGTGCCGGTCGTGCGCAACGGCGTCGAAACCACGCAGATTTCCGCCGACGAAGTGTTCGCGTTCTACACCGGGGTGATCGGCACGATCATCGCCGCGTCGATGCTGGCCGCCCGGGTCGCGCCCGAGGCGAAGGTCGGTATCGAATTGGGCTATGCCGTGGACCAATTGCGTGCGGCCGAGGCACTCTCGCAAGCCGACACTCTCGGTTCCGTCGCGTTGACCGCCGGAAAGATGAGTAGCGCCGAGGTGATCGAATTCGGCCGCCGGGTCGGCGAATTCCGGGGTGAGGCCGCCTATTCCGCGACGGTGCTGAAAGGCCGCCGCCTTGCCCAGCTTTCGGAGATCACCGCGAGTCCGCAGTGGCAGCAGGTGATCGCGATGCAGGACGCGTTGCTCCTGCGCGGACCGGTATCCGAAAAGGACAGGGAGACAGAACTTCCGATCGAGCTGGCGGCCTGGCAGGACGCGTCGAGGTACGTCGGCCTGGCCTTGCAGAAACTGTGGGAAGACCAGAGCGGGGACGCCCACGTGATCGCCCGGAAGCAGGGCGAACGCGACACCGACAGCGCGCTGCTCGGCGGTGCGCTGATCGCGTTCGCCGCGGTGGCCGCATTCCTCATCGCGTTGGTGATGGCGAATCGGTTCATCGCGCGGATGCACCGGCTGCGCCACGACACCCTCGAACTCGCCGATGAGCGTCTGCCCGAGGTGATGCGCCGGGTCGCGTCCGGTGAGAGCGTCGATACCACCACGGAGGCATCGCAGCTGGACTTCGGTACCGACGAGCTCGGTCAGGTCGCCGCGGCGTTCAACCGGGCACACGTCGCGGCGATGTCGGCCGCCGTGGCCGAAGCACAGACCAAGGCGGGGATCAGCACGGTCTTCCTCGACATCGCGCACCGCAGCCAGGTGGTGGTGCACCGCCAGCTCGCCCTGCTCGATCGCGCCGAGCGCGACGAGAGCAACGCCGATCAGCTCGATCTGCTGTTCCAGCTCGATCATCTCGCCACCCGGGCCCGGCGCAACGCCGAGAACCTCATCATCCTCGGCGGCGAACAGCCCGGCCGCCGGTGGCGCAACCCGGTTCCGCTGCTCGAACTGGTGCGCGGCGCGATCGCGGAAAGCCTGGACTACACCAGGATCGCGGCCAAGCAGCTGCCCGAGGTGCGGATCTCCGGGCATGCCGTCGCCGACGTGATCCACCTGCTCGCCGAACTGATGGACAACGCGACCGCCTTCTCCCCACCCGAGACCCAGGTCGTGGTGTCGGGGGGAGTGGTCGGTCGTGGTGTCGCGGTGGAGATCACCGACCAGGGTCTCGGTATGTCGGAGACCGACCTGGCGCAACGCAACGCGATGCTGGCCGACCCGCCCGCCTTCAGCGTCGGCACGCTGGCCGGAACCTCCCGGCTCGGCTTGTTCGTCGTCGCCACGCTGGCGGGCAGACACGGGATCTCGGTGCGGATGGCGGAATCGGTGTACGGCGGCGTGCGGGTCGTGGTGCTGATCCCGACGGCGCTGGCCGAGGCGAGCGATCCCGAGTCGGCGATCTCGGGCCAGTTCCCCGCCGTCTCGCCGCGACCATGAGCGACGAGCGCGAACACTGGTACGAGGACGAGGCGGGCCCGCTGGTCCGCCTCTACGCCGTCACCGGCGGGCGCGCCAAGGCGCAGCGCCGCGACCTCGACCTCACCACGCTGCTCGTCGACGCGCGCTCCGGCGCCCGCTCACGGCTGCTGGCGCCCGAATACGACGCGATCGTCGAGTTGTGCCGCACCCCACTGTCGGTCGCGGAGGTCTCCGCCCACCTCCACCTGCCCCTGACCTCGACGAAGGTCCTCATCGGTGACCTGATCGACGAGGGTCGGCTCCATGCCCGCGCACCCCGGAACGAACTGAGCACCGCCCCGGACGTGAACGTCCTGCGGGCGGTGCTCGCCGGGATCAAACGGTCCTAGGCCGGCCGGGATTCGTCAGGCCTTCGCCACCGACACCGGCTGCGGCGACAGTGTCGCGAGTTCGGCGTCGAGATCGGTCGGATCGGCCGTTCGGCGCGGAATGGTCAGGGCGATACCGGCCGCCACGAGCGCTACCGCGGCGCCGATCAGCAGGCCGACATGGAAACCGGTCTCCGAGGGCACGGCATGCCCGGCGAAGTCGGTCGTCATATTCGCCAGCACCACACCGACGACGGCGGCCGACACCGACGTACCGAGCGAGCGCATCAGTGTGTTGATGCTGTTGGCGGAGGCGGTTTCCGACAGCGGCACCGCGCCCATGATCAGGGCGGGCATGGCGCCGTAGGCCAGGCCGACACCGATATTGGTGATGCAGACCATCGTCATCAGGCCCCAGGTCGAACCCATCAGCACGGCCGAGGAGCCGTAGCCGATGGCGATGATCAGCGCCCCGACCGCGAGGGTGACCTTGGGTCCGCGCGCGGCCGACAGTTTCGCGCCCGCCGGTGACAACGCCATCATCATCAAGCCACCCGGCGCCATCCACAGGCCCATACCCAGCATCGTTTGTCCCATGCCGTGGCCGGTGGCCGTCGGCAACTGCATCAGCTGCGGCACGATCAGCGCCTGGCCGTACATGGCGAAGCCGACCAGTACGGATGCGGCATTGGTCAGCAGCACCTGCGGCCGCGCCGTGGTGCGCAGATCGACGAGCGGGTCGGAGGTCCGCAGTTCCCACCATCCCCACGCGGCCAGGGTCACCGCGGAGGCGGCGAACAGCCCGAGCGTCGTGGCGCTGGTCCAGCCCCACCCGGAGCCCTTCGATACCGGCAGAAGCAGGAATACCAGTCCCGCGCCCAGTCCCACCGCGCCGACGAAATCGAACCGTCCACCGGCGTCACCGCGCTTCGCCTCGGCCGGAACCAGGGTCATGATCAGCACGATCACCAGCGCGCTGAGCGCCGCCGCGGCCCAGAACAGGACCCGCCAGCTCGCATATTGCGCGACCGCGGCCGACACCGGCAGACCCAGCGCACCACCGACACCGAGCGAGGCGCTCATGAGCGCGATCGAGGAACCCAGCCGCTCCGCGGGAAGCACATCGCGCATCAGGCTGATTCCCAACGGAATCAAGCCGACACCCATGCCCTGGATTCCGCGTCCGATCAGCATGGGCACCAACGAGGAGGACATGGCCGCGATCGCGGCGCCCACGATCAGGAATCCACCGGAGACCAGCAGCATGCGGTGCTTGCCGTACAGGTCACCGAGTTTGCCCGCGACCGGGGTGAACACCGCTCCCACGAGCAGCGTCACCGTGATCACCCAGGAGGCGTCGGCGGCGCTGGTGCCGAGTATTCCCGGCAGTTCGCCGATGATCGGCACCACCGCCGTCTGGGTGATCGCGGCGACGGTGCCGCCGAACGCGAGGACGCCCACGACCACTCCGGGCCGGGCCGTCTTTTCCGAAATCCCCACGTACCGCTCCTATCGACAAACCGGAAAGTTATGTACAGAGCACAAGATATGCATACTGCAATTGATATGTATCGTACACATCGCTGGGCGCGCGGACTCGCTCGAGGAATCGTGACGTTGGTCGCAGCGAGTGCTAGTGATCCGCGGGCATGGTCGCGAGTGGCCGTGGCCAGTACTCACCCGACCGGCGTTCGATATCGGTGTTGAAGCGTCGCAGGTAGCCGACGAAGGCGGCGACATCCTCGGCCGCCCAGTCCTCGAGGATCGAATCCAGGGCGTCGACGATCAACGACCGTTCGGCATTCAACCGGCGCTCGCCCTTGACGGTGACCCGAAACTTCCGCGCCATCCCGCCCTCGGGGTCCGGAATCCGCTCGATGACTCCGGTCCGCATCATGGCGGCGGTCTGCCGATTGAGGGTCGAGGCATCCAAGCCCAATGCGTCGCTGAGCTGCCCGATGGACATCAGTCCACCCATCCGCAGCCGGCTCAGCAGGATATAGACGCTGCGGTCCATGGCGTCGGGCCCACGACGCGATCGCAGACTGTGGCGGCCGAGAAGCATGGTCTCGAACTCGACCAACTGCGTCGCCTTGTCCATCTCAGCCCTTTCCGCGAAATCGCACCTGTCCGGCCACGGGCGGATCTACCACATGTGTACCAACCATATTACGTGTCCGCTACACATCACTAGCTCAGCTGGGCCGCGAGCCGCTTCGCGTTCATGTAGCCGATCGCCTCGATGGTGACCATCGGGTTCACGCCGGGGGCGGTGGGGAAGCTCGACCCGTCGGCCACCACGATGTTCGGCACATCCCAGGTGGCGCCGTCCGGGTCGGTCGCCGACAGCTCCGGCGTGCCGCCCATCCTGGCCGAGCCCATGATGTGCAGGGCGCCCATCGAACACCGGCCGGGTCCGTAGCCCGCCTTCGCGGCGGCGGCGTCGAACTCCGCCAGCGAGCCGCGCGTACCCGGCTCGAACGAGACACCCGCCTGGTGTCCCGAGTAGATCCGTTGCGCGCCCGCGGCTTCGAGCACCGAGGCCGCGCCGACGATGCCGGTGTGCAGATGGTGGGCGTCGTAGTCGGACAGCCGGTACTTCACCACCGGTTCACCGCTGCCGTCGATCGACACGGTGCCGGGATCCCGGTCGCGGGTGATGACGCCGACCGAGCTCGTCCGCGCGAAATCGAGCAGGCGGGTGCGATATTCGGCCGCGCCGCGCCAGCTCATGAACCCGGTCGCCAGGCCGGGGTGGTTGGGCCCGGTCTCGTAGATGACGCCGTACCCGTTGCCGTCGAGATTCGCGTGATGCCTGCTGATCCGGGCCTGCAGCGCGCCCTCCCACGGCCGGATCTCCTCATCGAACACGCCGAACACCGCGGCGGCCGGATGCAGACGCAGATGCTGTCCGATGTTCTTGTTGCGCAGACCGGATCGTCGCAGCAGTGCGGGCGTCTGGATCGCGCCCGCGGCGACCACGACCGCCTTGGCGCGGACCGTGATCTCGATTCCCGTGGCGGTGACGGCCGAAACCGATTCGGCCCGACCCGCTTTCACGGTGATCGCGCGGACATCGGCGTCGACCACCAGGCGCGCGCCGTGCTCGGCCGCATCGGCGAGCCAGGTCTTGGTCGCCGACTGCTTGGCGCCGAGGCGACAGCCGTAACCGCAACGTCCACACTCGATTCCGGCATCGCAGGCATCGCTGACATTGCGCGGCAACGTATCCACGTCCCAGCCGAGCGCACGCGCGCCGCGTTCGAGAATGCCGTCGCGCGCCGAGAGCGGGGATTTGCGGTCGGTCACGCTGATCCGTTTCTGCACCGCGGCCAGCGCGTCACCGAATTCGTCGGAGGCGAACTGCGGGACGCCGGACTCGGCCCATTCGGCGCGGACCGAGTCGGGGGTCGGCAGCGAGGTGCTCCAGTTGACCACGGTGCCGCCGCCGAGACACGTGCCCGCGACGAGGGTGATCTGGCCTTCCGCCGACGCGGCGGGGCCGGGTGCGTACAGGGTGGTCAGCGCGTCGAGCTCACCGTTGCCGAAATCCTGGTCGTCGTAATAGTTTCCGCGCTCGAGCACGATCACGTCGAGGCCCGCTTCGGCCAGCACCGCCGCCGCGGCACCACCACCGGCGCCGGAGCCGACCACCACGACATCGCAGTCGAGCGCGGTGGATTCGGTGAATCGCAGTGGCGAGAGCGGGGGCTTCGGGGCGGTCTCGAGGCGGCCGACCGGCGCCGGGTAGCCGATCTCCTTCCACAGCGGATTCGCCCCGGTGGGACCGGGACTCACGTTGTAGGCGAGCAGCGACGCCTGCTTGAGCGCCTGGAAGATCGCCCGGGCCGGGGCGAGACCGGAGTCGGCCAGGCGCAGCAGGGCTGCCTCGCGTTGCTGCTGCGAGAGCGTGGAGAACCGGCGCGGGCCGCTGCCGGTGAGCAGGCCGAAGACGCGAGAGTCCCACAGTCCCAACAGCATCGCCAGCTGCTTCGTCTCGGCCTCGCGGGGATTGCGTGCCAGGATGCGAAAGATCGTGTCGACCGCGCCGATCTCGGTCGCGGCGGGCAATCCGAGTCCGTCGCCAGGGAGAAACGTATCGCAGATCGTGCCCAGCGCGGCCCGCTGTTCGGCTGTTGGTTCCATGCGGAAACCACCCCTTTTCACTCTGGGGTGAGTTCTATCACGGGACACGTGACCGCGCTGGGAGTCAACGGGTTTCGGGCTGGGCAGCGTATTCCCGGCCCGACCGTGGTGATCAGTCGGCGATGAATTGGATCGTTTTCAGCGACGGAGTCGCCAGGTCGACATCGGCCTTGGTGATCGAGCGCGCCGCCGAGTCGTTGCGGTATGCGGTGAGCTGATAGCGGCCGGGTTGCAGTCCGCGGAAACTCACCTGGCCGTTGGCACCGGTGGACATGTGCCGGTGGATGGTGTCGCCACACGCGTCGAAGCCGGTGAGGACGATCTTTCCGCCCGCGATCGGCTTGCGGCCGGTCGCGGTGATCAGTACCGCGTCGATCTGGCCCGCTGCCGCCGGGGTAGCCGCGCGGACTCCCCGCTCGTTCTGACGCGCCTGCCGTACCTGTTCGCAGGGCGCCGCGTCCTGCGCGATCGAGTCGTCGGCGCCGGGGTGCGCCACCGCGCTGCCCACCGCCGACCCCATCAGAGCTGTTGTTGCCAAGCCGATCGCCAAACACTGGGAAATGACAAACCGTGGCATAGCGCCGTCTTCCTCCTGCTTCTCGCCGGACATGAAAGTGCACTCGACATTGCTGAGGTAACGCTCGGGCGGCAACAATACTGACGGGAATTCCGTCGCTGAAACCGGTGTTCCATAGAGGCGGTTGTGGCCGATTTGTGCGACCGTTGAGCCCTCATGAAGGAGGATGTGTGAGCGACACTCGTAAGGCGATTCTGGCCGGTGGATGCTTCTGGGGCATGCAGGATCTGATCCGTCGCAGGCCCGGCGTGCTGGCCACCAGGGTCGGCTACACCGGCGGGACCAACGACAATCCCACCTACCGCAATCATCCGGGCCATGCCGAGGCCGTCGAGATCGAATACGACCCGGCGCAGACCGATTACCGCGCGTTGCTCGAGTTCCTGTTCCAGATCCACGATCCGACCACCAAGGATCGCCAGGGCAACGATCTCGGTGACAGTTACCGTTCCGCGATCTTCTATCTCGACGACGATCAGCGCCGTATCGCCCTCGACACCATCGCCGATGTCGACGCCTCGGGGCTGTGGCCGGGCAAGGTCGTCACCGAGGTGACCCCAGCCGCCACGTTCTGGGACGCCGAGCCCGAGCACCAGGACTACCTGATTCGCTACCCCGACGGCTACACCTGCCATTTTCCGCGCCCCGGCTGGAAACTCCCGAAGCGCGAGAACACCGACAAGTAGCGTTTTCCATATGTCATGATCGGCTGTGTCGGCGTGACCGTGACGTCGGATCGGAGTACTCATATGAGCGGCAGCGGCCGTCTCGAACGATGAGGGGAAGCGATTCGGATGACATATGGACAGCAGCAACCCGGTTACCCCCCGGCGGGACCGACGCTCAGTGTCGGTGACGCCATCGGATACGGGTGGACGAAATTCAAAGACAACGCGCTCGTGTGGATCGGGATGGTGGTCATCGCCTTCCTGATCCAGGCGTTGATCAGCTTCCTGTTCGGGCTCGGAAACACCGGCGACACCGATTCCGACGGCGGTGTCAGTTTCGGGTTCGGGCTCTTGCAGATTCTCGGCACCATCGTGAGCACCGTGATCGGATATCTGATCTCGGCGGCATTCGTGCGTGGCGCGCTGCACGAAACCGATGGGAACAAGCCCGGATTCGGGTCGTTCTTCAAGTTCACCAATGTGGGTGCGGTGATCGTGGCCGGCCTGCTGGTCGGTCTGGCGACCGGTATCGGCCTGCTGCTGTGCATTATTCCGGGCCTGGTCGTCGCGTTCTTCACCTGGTGGACGATGCAGTTCGTGATCGACCGCGACCAGGACGGTGTCACCGCGATCAAGTCGAGCTTCTCGGCGATCTCGAGTAATGCGGGCACGCTGCTGCTGCTGGCACTGGCGCTGTTCGGTATCAATATCGTCGGTGCGCTGCTCTGCGGTCTCGGCCTGCTCGTCACCGTCCCGTTGACGATCATCGCCTCGACCTATGCGTACCGGGTTGTCACCGGTGGGCCGGTCGCCGGTGCGCCGACCACTCCGGAGCCGGGCTACCCGCAGCAGTACGGCGGGCCCGCAGGTGGATTCGGTGGGCAGCCGGGGTACGGCGGTCCGGAAGGCGGACAGGGTTACGGCCCCGGGTACGGCGGTCCTCGAGGTGGACAGGGTTACGGCGGGCCGGGTTACGGCGGACCCGCTGGTGGGCCCGGTTACGGTGGTCCGGGCGCGGGTGGTCCGGGTTCCGGGTACCCCGACGGTCCCGATCTCGGCAAGCCCGGTGATCAGGGCTGGGGACCTGAAGGCAACCGCTGAGGAGTTGATCGGCGAGGGGCGTGCGATGTGGTTCATCGCACGCCCCTCGTGCTGTTCACTCGCAGCCGATGCCGTCCCCGTCGCGGTCGAGGCCGTAGTCGTCGGGGCCGATCACCTTCACCCGGCCGGTGTAGACGGGGCCGTTGCCGCTGCCACCCTCGCAGTCGACATCACTGACGATGGGCAGGCACGGGGTGTAGGAGTCGTGGCAGTTCGAGGGCTGCGCTCCCGCCACAGTCGGTGTGGCGATCGCGAACGCGAAGGCCGCGATGGCGGCGGAACCCAGGGTTACGGCGAATTTCATTGTGCTCCATTCAATTTTATAGCGGCGCACAGTGTTTCACGGTTGGGTGATTTGTCGGAAATTTGCTTGTCGGTACCTGTCGGTAGTATCGGGGGATCTCGAACAAGGGGGAATGATGCGGGGGAAATGGCGGGCGTGGTCGTGGTGGGTGCGTGGTGCGGTGATCGCGCTCGTGCTGGTTGTCGTGCTGTCCTTACCGGTGGCAGGGGTGGTGACGGCCCTGCTGGTGCACAACATCGGCGATCAGTCCGAACAGGCGCGGACCCGGGGGAAAGACGCGGTCTGGCTGGGGCATGCCTGGGTGGACGGGCGTAAGACCGATGCCGATATCGACGGGCTCGTGAAGTTGCTGGCAGGTACCGGAGTCCGGGATCTGTACGTGCACACGGGGCCGTTGGAGCACGACGGGAGTCTGCGCGACGATTTGGCGCCGCGGGCGCAATGGTTCGTCGACGCGGTGCACGCGCGATTACCGGGGATTCGGGTGCAGTCGTGGCTGGGCGACATCGTGCAGCCCGAATTCGATGGGCTGGATGTGGAATCGGCGGCCTCGCGTGAGCGTGTTGTGGCATCGGCACGGCGGGTGCTCGCCTACGGATTCGACGGCGTGCACTACGACCTCGAACCCGTTCGGTCGGGGTCGCCGGGGTTTCTCGCGCTGCTCGACGCGACGCGGGCCGTGACTTCCGCGGCGCACGTTCCGCTGTCGGTGTCGGCACCGGTGATCGATCCGCTGCCGGGTTTGCATTCGGTGGGGCTGGCGGTCGCCGATCACGGAAAATGGTGGAGCCAGGCCTATTTCGCCGAGGTGGCGCGACGATCCGATCAGGTGGCGGTGATGTCCTACGACACGGCGATGCCTACGCGGGCGCTGTACAGCGGGTACGTGGCGCAGCAGACCGAACTGGCCGCCGAGGTGACACCCGATGGTGTCGACCTGCTGATGGGCGCCCCCGCGTTCTGGGCCGACGATCCGGGTCATCACGGAGCCGCGGAGACCGTCGCCGCGGCGGTGCGGGGAATTCGCCTCGGCCTGACCCGGACCGACGTGGACCGAGCGAACTTCGGTGTGGCTCTGTACGTGGATTTCGCTGCCACACCACAGGATTGGGCCGACTATCGACGAGATTGGTGTCGGATGGCCGGCTGAATTCGGATCGGGCCTGCCGCACTATTCGGTGGGTGACGAGCTGATGGCGGGTGTGTGGATCTCGGTCGACCACGGGTGGTCCGGGTAGAGCTGGGTCAGCCAGGAGTTCAGGCGGGCGAGCCGGTGCTCCGGGAGCAATGGGACGACGCGGTGGAAGTCGCTGTCGTCCTTGGGCCGGTTGGCTTTTGCCTTGAACAGCAGCACGACCTCGGGAATCAGATACGGGATCCCATTGGTCGTGGTGCGGATGAGTTCGGTGTACGGGAGGGTGATGGTGGGGTCGCGGCGGCAGATCCAGGTATCGCCGTCGTGCGGCTCGCGGAACACGTCGAGATGGAACGCGCCGGTGAAGGGGTCGCGGAGCCAGGTTTGGTGGAGGTCGGGGCGGGTCGCGGCCGAAGAATAGGGCCAGAGCATGCCGTCACCGACGATGTCCCACTCGTATTCGGGGAACGCGGCGGCGATCTGGGGGAAATCTGTTCGGGGGACGGTGATTTCGATGTCGTCATGGGCTCGGGAGATGGCGCCGGCGAACAGGTCGAGGGCCCAGCCGCCCGCGACGGCCCACGGTGCGGGGCAGGTCGCGAGGCGGGCGGCGACCACGCTCGGGGTCCACGGGTCCCAGCGACGGTCGGCTTCGGTTGCGGTGATCGGACGTCCACCGTCCGGCGAGCTCATCTATCCATCCTCGGCACCGGTGGCGCGGGGCGCAAGGTTGTTGTGGGCGATGGTGATCGAGACGAGACGGGTTTGTGAGGAAGTCAGCGCCTGCGGTCGGTGAGCCAGGCCAGGGGGCGGCGGTGGTGGGGGCGCGGGCGGTTTTCCCAGCGGGGATTGTCCTCGTTGCGACGGTAGACCGGGATCCGGCCCGCTATCGAGAAGCGGAAAGTGGTTGCGATGCCGACGACTTCGCCGTCGGCGGCCACGGCGACGGGGGTCTTCGAGGTGACGGTGAGTTCGTGCATCTGGCGTTCGCCGTAGACGCGGCTGTGGCCGATGGCGGCGAGCATCAGGGCGATGACGGCGCGGGTGCGCGAGAAACGGACGTCGGCGCGCAGCCAGCGGACATCGAGCAGGCCCTCGTCGAGGCGGGAGCGGAAGGCGGGGACGGCGCCGTGCGGGTGGTAGGGGCCGTTGCCGATGAACAGGAACCACAGGTCGTGCCAGCGGTCGTCGAGGCGGATGTGGATCGGTTCCGCGCGGCGCAGGGTGACGACGAGGGCGGCGGCGAAGGCGGGCCACTTGCCCCAGCGGTCTTCCCACTTCTCGCGCAGGCGCACCAGCTCCGGGTAGGCGCCGATGCTCGCGGTGTTGATCAGGTGGTGGGTGTACGGGCCGTCGGAGGTGCCGAATTCGACTGCGGCGATGTCGACTTCGACCGCCTCGCCGGTGCCGGTGGCGTCGGCTACCTCGCGCAGGTCGTAGACGCCGAGGTCGCGGGCGAAGTGATTCAGGGTGCCCGCGGGGATGACGACCAGCGGCAGATCGTTGCGGACCGCGACGGCGGCCGCCGCGGCGATGGTGCCGTCGCCGCCCGCGGCGCCGACCGCGAGGACCGAGGTGAGGCCCCCCGCGATATCGCGATCATCGGTCGGGCGGTCCGCGGTGTCGTTGCCTTCCGCCCCACCGACAACGGCGTCGACGGCTTCTTGCAGCAGCTCGACGGCGTCACGGCCGGGCTCGGTGCGCACCAGCGTCGCCGCGGGCAGCGCCTCGGCGATGTCGGCGGTGGGGTCGTAGCTGGAGTCACCGGAGCGCGGATTCACCAGCAGCAGCAGACCTTTGCCGTCGGCGATGATCGGGGCGTCGTGCACGACGTGCGCGTCGGCCTCGTCGGATTCGCGGATCGGCCACCAGCGGCGGGTAGTGAGTGCCACCGCGGTGCCAACGCTCGCGCCGACGAGCACGTCGGACGGCCAGTGCGCGCCGGTGTGGATGCGGGAATAGGCGACGGCGGCGGCCACCGGCGCGATGGCGAGCGCGGTCCGCGGGCTCTCCAGCGCGATGGCGGTGGCGAAGGCCGCGGCATTGGCGCTGTGGCCGGACGGGAAGGACGACGACACCGGCGCGGCGACCAGCCTGCGGCCGAGCGGCATCAGTTCGGCCGGTGGCCGCCGTCGCGGGATCAGCGTCTTGAGCACGAGGTTCACGACGAAGCTGCTGCCGCCGAGCGCGATGACGCCGCGCAGCGCGGCCCGTCGTGGGGGACCCTGCTTCACGGCGAGCGCCGCCGCCACCGCCAGCCACAGCCCGCCGGTGTTGGCCGACCTTGTCAACCGCAGCATGCCGCGATCGACCGCCGATTCCGGTATCCGGGACACCGCTCGGCTCATCGTGTCGTCCATCCGGGCGACATGGCCGAACCGGGCGCGGGGCAAATCACTCACAGACAGAACCCTACCGCCGTTGGGCGTCACTATGTTTCGACCCGGAAAGCCGCACCCGTTCACCCCGATCGCGGGGGCGGGACACGGTGGTGGTGTCGCCCGATAAACTCTGCCCATGACCGACACCGCGCTGCTAGAGGGCCCCATCCACGCTGTTCATGTCGAGCTCGGAGCCACCTTCGCTCCGTTCGGCGGGTGGGAGATGCCCGTGCAGTACGGCGGCACGGTCGGCGAGCACACCGCGGTCCGCACCACGGTCGGGCTGTTCGATGTGAGCCACCTCGGCAAGGCGACGGTCGCGGGGCCCGGTGCCGCGGCGTTCGTGAACTCGGCGCTGACCAACGACCTGGGCCGGATCCGGCCGGGAAAGGCGCAGTACACGCTGTGCTGTGCCGAAGACGGCGGCGTGATCGACGACCTGATCGCCTACTACGTCAGCGACGACGAGGTGTTCCTCGTGCCGAACGCGGCGAATACGGCAGCGGTGGTCGCGCAGCTGCGGAAGGTGGCGCCCGCGGGGATCACCGTGACCGACCAGCATCGCGACTACGCGGTGTTCGCGGTGCAGGGACCCAAGGCCACCGAGGTGCTGGCCGCCCTCGGCCTGCCCACCGAGATGGAGTACATGGCCTACGCCGACGCCGAGTGGGAGGGCCGCCCGGTGCGCGTATGCCGGACCGGCTACACCGGCGAGCACGGCTACGAGCTGCTGCCGAAGTGGGCTGACGCGGAGCCGGTGTTCCGCGCCCTGATCGCCGAGGTCGAGGCGGCCGGTGGCCAGGCGGCCGGGCTCGGCGCGCGTGACACTCTGCGCACCGAGATGGGCTACCCGCTGCACGGGCACGAACTGTCCCTCGACATCACCCCGAACCAGGCCCGCACCGGCTGGGCGGTCGGCTGGAAGAAGCCGGAGTTCTGGGGCAAGGCCGCGCTCGAGCAGGAGAAGGCCGACGGCCCGCGCCGCATGCTGATGGGGCTCAAAGCGCTCGATCGCGGCGTGCTGCGGCAGGGCCAGACCGTGCTGCGCGATGGTGAGCCGGTGGGCGAGACCACCTCGGGGACGTTCTCACCGTCGCTGAAGGTCGGCATCGCGCTGGCCCTGCTCGACACCGGCGCGAAGCTGGAACCCGGCGACGAGGTGGAGGTCGACGTGCGCGGACGCAAGCTGCGCGCGACGGTCGTCAAGCCGCCGTTCGTCGACACCAAGACGAAGTAACTCCTCCGTAGTGGGGGCGAGACAGCACAGAATCGGCCCGGATAGGATCGCATCATGACAGTCGCCGCACAGTTCACCCGTATTCCGCACCCCGCGCCCACTCCGGCGCAGCAGCGGGACGAGGTACTGGCGGCTCCCGGTTTCGGACGGTTCTTCACCGATCACATGGTGTCGATCGACTACGTCGACGGTCAGTGGGGCAATGCGCGCGTCGAGCCGTACGGCCCGCTCTCGATGGACCCGGCGACGATGGTGTTCCACTACGGGCAGGCGATCTTCGAAGGGCTCAAGGCCTACCGCCAGCCCGGCGGTGAGATCGCGACGTTCCGCATCGATGCCAACGCCGCGCGGTTCCGCCGCTCGGCCGCGCGCATGGCGATGGCGGAGCTGCCCGAGGAGCTGTTCGTCGAATCCGTGCGCCAGCTCCTCGACGTCGACGCCGACTGGGTGCCCGCCGCCGGTGGTGAGGATTCGCTGTACCTGCGGCCGTTCATGTTCTCCACCGAGGCGGGCCTCGGCGTGAAGCCCGCTTCGGCGTACAAGTACCTGCTGCTCGCCTCGCCCGCCGGTGCCTACTTCCCGCGCGGTGTGAAGCCGGTGCGGGTGTGGCTGTCGACCGAATACGTGCGCGCGGCCCCCGGCGGTACCGGTGAGGCGAAAGTGGCGGGCAACTATGCCGCGTCGCTGCTCGCGCAGGCGCAGGCCACCGACGAGGGCTGTGACCAGGTGGTCTGGCTGGATGCCTGCGAGCGTCGCTACGTCGAGGAGATGGGCACCAACAACCTGTTCTTCGTGTTCGGCACCGGCTCCGAGGCACGACTGGTGACCCCCGAACTGTCCGGTTCACTGCTGCCCGGTATCACCCGCGACTCGCTGCTCACCCTGGCCGCCGACTCCGGCTACCAGGTGGAGGAGCGCAAGATCTCGGTGGAGGAATGGCGCAAGGGCGCCGAATCCGGCGAGATCAGTGAGGTTTTCGCGTGCGGGACGGCCGCGGTGATCACGCCGGTCGGCTGGGTGAAGTCGGCTGAGGGCGAATTCGCCATCGGCGGTGGGGAGCCGGGTGAGGTGACGATGGCGCTGCGTGACACGTTGACCGGAATTCAGCGCGGTACGTTCGCCGATAACCACGGCTGGATGCGGACTCTGTAGGCCTTCTCGGGTGGTCGGGGGCCGGTAGTCCCAGGCAGGTTTGACGCTGTGTTTATCGGCGCGCTGGCGCGCGCGTGTCCGCGGCCCCAAAGGGCCGCCGGTTAGCGCTCGAGACTAGAGCCTTCGGCTCAGCGCTTTCGAGCGCTAACCGGC